>JAVBPV010000024.1:0-60257 GCA_031549405.1 Desulfovibrio sp. | reverse complement strand
CCCCCCCCCCCCCCCCCCCCCCCCCCCCCCCCCCCCCCCCCCCCCCCCCCCCCCCCCCCCCCCCCCCCCCCCCCCCCCCCCCCCCCCCCCCCCCCCCCCCCCCCCCCCCCCCCCCCCCTTGATGGGACTTCTCTTCCCTCTCCCCAGGCACCTACACGTCGGCCTGGGCTTTAAGGGCTTCTGTCTGCGCGGCGGTGGTGAGCGCGTCGATAAGTTCCTGGATATCGCCTTCCATTACCGCGTCAAGCTTATAAAGGGTAAGGTTGACGCGGTGGTCGGTGACGCGGCCCTGGGGAAAGTTGTAGGTGCGGATGCGTTCGGAACGGTCGCCGGACCCGACCTGGGCGCGGCGGTTTTCGGCCTGTTCGGCCTGGAGGCGTTCGCTCTCGGCCTGTAAAAGGCGCGAGTAAAGCACCTTCAGCGCCTTGGCCTTGTTTTTGTGCTGGGACTTTTCGTCCTGCATGGCCACCACGATGCCCGTGGGGATGTGGGTGACGCGCACGGCCGAGTCGGTGGTGTTGACGGACTGGCCGCCGGGGCCGGAGGAACGGTACACGTCAAAGCGCAGATCTTCGGGCCGCAGGTTGATGTCGGCTTCCTCGGCTTCGGCCATGATGGCCACGGTGGCGGCCGAGGTGTGGATGCGTCCCTGCGACTCGGTAACAGGCACGCGCTGCACGCGGTGGGTTCCGGCTTCGTATTTAAGGTGGCTGTAGGCCTTGCTGCCGGCAATCAGGGCAATGATTTCCTTGCAGCCGCCGGAGGTGGATTCGCTGAGGGACATGACCTCCACCTTCCAGCCGCGCCCTTCGGCGTAGCGGGTGTACATACGGAAGAGGTCGCCCGCGAACAGGGCGGCTTCGTCACCGCCTGTTCCGGCGCGGATTTCCAGGATGATGTTTTTGTCGTCCAGGGGATCCTTGGGCAGCAGCAGCAGGGTGAGCTGGCGCTCCATGTCCGCGGTCCCGGCCTCAAGGCTTTTGATTTCCTCCTGGGCCATGGCGCGGATTTCCTGGTCCGGGTCGTTCAGCAGTTCTTTGCTTTCCGCCAGGCTGCCCTTGGCATCCTTATAGGCGCGGAAGACGTCCACCACTTCCTTGAGATCGGCGTGGGCCTTGGTAAGCTTGCGGTAACGCTCCTGGTCGCCCAGAACTTCAGGGGAAGAAAGCTGCCGCTCCACGTCAAGAAAGCGGTTTTCCAGGTTTTCCAGCTTGGCGAACATCAGTTCTGCTCCTGTCGGGTGAAGGCGGGGGCGGCGATGGTGACGGAAACGTCGTCGCCAAGGGCTTCCTTCAGGGCGACCAGGCCCACTTCAAGCTGGCTTTCGTCGGGTTCGCGCGTGGTGAGGCGTTGCAGCAAAAGGCCTGGGCCGCGTAAGGCCGCGCCGGCCGCCCCGCTTTCAAGCCTGGCCGCGTAACGGATGGCCTCGTAAGCGAAGGCGCTGATGGGCGCCATGAGCAGCAGCTTGAACACGATGATGACAGTGTGTTTGATAATGGCGTTTTGCGGGTGCCAGACAAGCAGAAGGGCGGGTACGGTGACGGCGTGCAGAAAAATGGAAATGGAAAGCACGAACAGCAGGAAGGTGGTGCCGCAACGCGGGTGCAGGCGGCTGTACCCCTTGGCGGAAGAGGTGGAGACGGGGTTTTCGCCATGTTCGTAGGCGGCGATGGTTTTGTGCTCGGCCCCGTGGTATTCAAAGACGCGGCGGATGTCGGGCAGGCGCGAGATGGCGGCGATGTACCCGATAAAGACGCTGAACTTGAGCACCCCGTCCCACAGATGGAAAGAAAGCCCCTCCACCCCGCCGGAAATGGAAAGCGCATTCAGCCCGATGGTCAGCAGGTGGGGCAGCACCACAAACAGCGCAAGCGCCAGACCGACGGCCACGGCCAGGGTCACGGCAAGCTGCCAGGGCTTGATCTTTTCGCCCTCGGATTCGGCGGCGATTTCGGCGGAAAGGTTCAGGGCCTTGATGCCGTTGACCATTGTTTCGAGCAGCACGGGAAAGCCCCGCACAAAGGGGCGGCGGGCCAGGGGCGAGGAGAACAGGGTGGCCCAGGGCAGGTTCACCACCACAATGGAGGCGTCGGACTTGCGCACGGCAAGAGCAAGGCGGTCGCCGTTACGCATCATGATGCCTTCCATAACAGCCTGGCCGCCCACGGCAAGACTTTCCCGCGCCTCTCCGCAATCGGGGGCGTCGGAAAAGAGGGCGGGGGCGGCTAGCAGGCGCGAAAGGCGGCGGAAATCCGGCAACGCTTTCGCCTTACTATTTCTGCAGGTTGGCGTATTTTTTGCGGAACCGGTCGATACGGCCGGCGGTGTCCACAAAACGCTGCTTGCCCGTGTAAAAGGGATGGCAGTGCGAGCAGATTTCCATGTGCACGACTTCACCTTTGGTGGAGACGGCTTCGCTTTCATACCCGCATGCGCAGGTGATCTTGGCGTTGTAAACTTTGGGATGGATTTTCTCTTTCATGGCCGAACCTCGTTGCGGTATCCGCCGTATACGCCGCAAAGGCGGCGGGCGGCGGTTTTCTTACATGGGAACCGTTGTCTTTACTCCGAACGGCATCCTTTGGCAAGGGGGAAATAAGCATGTTTTTGGCCGGGGCAACGGGTGGAAGCCATTCCATCATTCATCATGCGGTGACGTCTGACGCCGGACGGCGGTCCGGCGCGTCGCCAAAGCCGGCGTGAACGAGCCGCGAGCCGCGTTTTTCGGCGAGACGCTTCTTATCAGTCGGCTATTGGCCGATGTATGCGATGGGTGCCGATAAGCGGAGGCGAAGAGGGAATATTCATAGCGCGATTTTTTGGGAGGGGAAGGGGCGGGAAAAATGGAATGTAACAGAGTGTAACAGTTTTATTTTATTGTGATAATTGCATCATACCCCCCTTGATATAGGAAATGCTTGGGCGTATTAGCCGAAGCGTCGGCATGTGCCGAAAAAACACGCTAACTCTCGTACGGAGTTTTGTATGAAATCGTCTTTCTGGCTCTCTCTGGTGCTCTCCTGCGCGCTGATCCTGCCCGTCTCCTTTGTTGCCAACGCCGCCGACAACGCCGGCAAGGGCGTTCACAAGGAAGAAAAGGCCTCCAAGGCCGTCAAGGGAGAAAAAAGCATGAAGAAGGCTTCCACTGACGAAAAACGCGCCCACCGGGCCAACACCCCGAAGGAAGGAAAAAAGGCACACCCCGCCAAGGGCAAAGGCAAAAAAGCCGCTGCCGGCGAAGCCGCCCAGTAAGTTTCAACGTTTCATCGATATAGCATGCAAACCCGCCGGGACGCCCCCCCCGGCGGGTTTCTTCATGGCGGCCCCCCCCCGCAAGACCGGGGGGGGCAAGGCGCGCCCGCTCCATCCTCTTTTCTCCCGCCGGTCAAGGGTGTACAACCCCCCGCATGCCGCCGGGATATGGCGGATATCCGGAAAGCGTCCGGGGGGTGTATTGGAAAACAGCCCCTGGCGGCAGGGAGGAAAGCGCCGTGGCGAAAAAAGAACGGGCGGATCAACTGCTTTTTCAGCAAGGCCTTGCGGAAAGCCGCGAAAAGGCCAAGCGCCTGATCATGGCCGGGCAGGTGCATGTGCTCTGCGGCGGCCTGCCGGTGCGGGTGGAAAAGCCGGGCCAGCAGCTTTTGCCGGACGCCCGGCTGGAGGTGGCGGGGGCGGAACGTTTTGTCAGCCGCGGAGCGTATAAATTGCTGACGGCTCTGGAGCATTTCTCCCTGGACGTTTCCGGCTTTGTGGCCCTGGACGCCGGGGCCTCCACGGGCGGGTTCACCGACTGCCTGCTTCAGCACGGGGCGGCAAGGGTATACGCTGTGGACGTGGGCAGAAACCAGTTGCACGAGCGTCTGCGCGCCGACGCCCGCGTGGTTTCCCTGGAAGGCGTCAACCTGCGCCTGGCCGAAGTCTCGCTGATCCCCGAGCCTGTGGATATGATTACGGCGGACGTGTCCTTTATTTCCCTGACTCTGGTGCTGCCCGCCTGCCTGCGCTGGCTGAAACCGGGAGGGCTTGTGGCCGCGCTGATCAAGCCCCAGTTCGAGGTGGGGCCCGGCGGCACCGACAAGGGCGTGGTGCGAGACGAAGCCTTGCGCCGGGCCGCCGTGGACAAGGTTTTGGAGGCCGCCCGCGCGGAAATGGGCCTGAGTCTTGTGGGGGTGATTCCCGCCGCCGTCAGGGGCCCCAAGGGGAATCAGGAGTACATGGCGGTCTGGAAAAAAGATTACTGCAACGCGGTGCCGCGCGTGGAATAGCCGCTTTGGGCGTCGCGTGCTGATACGGCGTCGGGAATTTTGGAGGATGCCGCAGCGGCTTCTGAGGAGGTTTTTCCCGTGGACGCCTGGGCTTTGGGCGCGGGGCGGGTTTTGGCGGAGGCCTGGGCTTTGGCTGTCTTGCCTTTGGCGGAAGCCTGGGTTTTGGGCGTGGTTGTAGTTTTGGCAGACGCCTGGGCTTTGGCGGCCTTGCTGTTGGCGGAGGTATTCGCGCCGGAAGCTGTGCCGGCGCGCGCTGTCTTTACCGCGCCGCCATCGTCCGCGGCGGCGGCGACGCGCGTTTTTTTCCGTTTATCCGGCGCGCTTTTTTCCGGGGCTTCTTTGGCCGGGCTTCCTTTTTTCACCGCTTTGGGCGGGGGAAGGGGGCAGGCCAGACTGCCGAAGCCGGCTTCCATAAGGGAGGTGGCCTCCCGGGCGCGCACCGCGCTGGAGGGGCAGCCCAGCATCACGCCGATAGTGCGCACCTTGTTGCGTTCCGCCGTGGCGATAAGGTTGTACCCGGCCGCCGAGACAAAGCCCGTCTTCAGTCCGTCGGCTCCCTGGAAGTTGCCCAGCAGGGGGTTGGCGTTGCCGGTATAATGGTTGTTGTACATGAAGACGTTGTGCCGGTGGAACTTGTCCAGGTTTTCCGGATAGGCGGCCATGTACCGGCGCGCCAGGGTCAGCATGTCCATGGCGGTGGTATACTGGCCCTTGGCCGGCAGGCCGTTGCAGTTTTTGAAGGTGCTGCTCCGCATGCCGATGCCGCGGGCTTTTTTGTTCATCATGTCCACAAAGCGGGCTTCCGATCCGCCGATGAACTCGGCCACGGCGATGCTGGCGTCGTTGCCGGAAGAAATGGCCATGCCGCGCAGCAGATCTTCCAGGGCGACCTTTTGCCCGGCATGCAGATCCATGCGCGAACCGCTGGCCGATGCCGCTTTGTGACTGACCGTCACCAGAGTGGAGCGGGGAATTTTGCGGGAACGGATGGCGTCTTCGGCCACGAACATGGACAGGATTTTGGTCAGAGAGGCCGGGGGAACCAGGCGGTTCTGGTTGCGGGCGAAAACGACCTTGTTGGCGTTCACGTTATAAAGCACGGCTCCCTTGAAGTTGCTGGCCGGAACCACGGGCCTGGAGGCGCTTTTTTGGGCTCCCTTTGCCGGCCGGCTTTCAGCCGCTGCGGCGCGCTTGCCCTTTTTGTCCGTCCGTTCCGCGGCGGTCTGTTCCCGTTTGCCCGTCCGTTTCGGAGCGGCCTGGCTTGCGGAGGACGAGGCCTCTTTTGCGGCGGGTTTGCCGGTCTTTTTCCCGCTTGCGGCCTTTGCGCGGGACGCGCTTTTTTCCGAAGCCGAGGGTTCTTTTTTCGCGGGCTTGGCCTGGGCCTTTTTCCGGGAGGGCGCGGTTTCCGCCTTTGCCTTGGGGGAAGTCTTGGGCGAAGGAGTGGTGGAAGCCTTGGTGGAAGGAGTGGTGGAAGGCGTGGGGGAGCGGGCGGCGGAGGCGCTTTTGCTTGCCTGGGCGCTTTTTTCGTCCGTTGAGGCCGGAGCGGCCTGAACCCTGGGGCAAAAAGCCCCGAAAAGGACCACAAGGCAAAGGAAGGCAAGACAGCGTTGCAGCGGGTACGGCACAGGCGCTCCGTGTATTTTTTCTTTCTATTGCTCCGGCGGGGCATCTTGTCAACGGAAATGTCACATTTTATTGTGAACGCGCGCTTCCGGCGCCGGCTCCTCGCCACGGCCAGAGGCCGGAGCGGGCGTCTTGATGCGAAAATAGCCTATTGATTTTATCTGAATTTTCATAGCAATATCCCTGGGGCGAAGCGCATCCGCATTTTCGCTCTTCTTTATCTCCGCCAAGGGAGGCCTTACCCATGCCCATCAACATTCCCGCCGACCTGCCCGCCAGGGGCGCGCTGGAACGGGAGAACATCTTTGTCATGACGGAAGACCGGGCCAGAAGCCAGGACATCCGCCCCCTGCGCATAGCCATCGTGAACCTGATGCCCACCAAAATCGCCACGGAAACGCAGTTGCTGCGTCTTTTGGGCAACAGCCCTGTGCAGGTGGACATCACCCTGGTCAGGGCCGAGCGCCATATTTCCAAAAACACCGCCTCCGAGCACCTTGAGCGGTTCTATACCACCTTTTCCCGCATGCGCGGGCAAAAATTCGACGGCATGATCATCACAGGCGCGCCTGTGGAGCAGCTTCCCTTTGACCAGGTGGACTATTGGGACGAGCTTGCGGTCATCATGGACTACAGCCGTTCCCACGTCTTTTCCACCCTGCACATATGCTGGGGCGCCCAGGCGGGGCTGTTCCACCACTACGGCGTGGACAAGCGCCCCCTGCCGGAAAAGATGTTCGGCGTTTTTTCCCACGTCATCCACAATAAAACCCACCGCCTTTTCCGGGGATTCGACGATGTCTTCCATGTGCCGCACTCGCGCCACACCGAGGTGTGCGGCCCGGACATCGAAGCGGTCCCGGACCTGGAAGTGTTGGCCGACTCGCCGGAATCCGGCGTCTGCGTCGTCGCCTCCGGGCGTCACCGGCAGTTCTTCATCACCGGCCACCTGGAATACGACGCCGAAACCCTGGCCCAGGAATACTTCCGCGACCTGGGGCGCGGCCTCGACATCGCCATGCCCCGCCACTACTTTCCCGGCAACGACCCCGCCGCCAGACCCGTAGTCTCCTGGCGGGCCCACGCCAACCTGCTTTTTTCCAACTGGCTCAACTTTTTCGTCTACCAGGAAACCCCCTTCGAACTGGAAGCGATTGGGGAGGGATAGCGGCTGTTTTTGTGGGGGATGGGGAGCCGTCCCTTTGGAAAAAAGACCCTTCGAGAATGTCTCCGCCCGCGCCACGCGCGGGGGTGGTTCATCCCTTTCCCCACGCTTGCATAGCATACTTTTTTGCTCCATGTCACTTTTTTTCAGGAATTCCCATGAAAACGCCACGATTCGAAACATTGGCCATCCACGGCGGGCAGGAACCGGACCCGGTGACGCGCTCGCGGGCGGTGCCCCTGCACCGCACCACGTCGTTCACCTTCCGCGACGCGGAGCACGCGGCGGATTTGTTCGCGCTGAAGGAGCCGGGATACATTTACACCAGGCTGGGCAATCCCACGCAAGAGGTGCTGGAAGAGCGCGTGAACTTGCTGGAAGGCGGCAAAGGAGCGCTGGCCCTCGCTTCCGGCACCTCGGCGGTGTTTTACGCCGTCATCAATCTGGCCGGGCAGGGCGACGAAATTATCGCGGCCAGCAACCTGTACGGCGGCACGTACACGATGTTCGACGCCATTCTGCCGCAGTTCGGCATCCGCACGCGCTTTGTGCCGCCCAACGATGCAGGGGCGGTGGCCGCCGCCGTCACGGACCGCACCCGCGCCGTGTATGTGGAAAGCATCGGCAATCCCTCGCTGGAAGTGGCGGACATCCGGCGCATGGCAAAGGCCGCCCACGGCCACGGCCTGCCGCTGCTGGTGGACGCCACCTTTGCCACCCCGTACCTTTCGCGCCCCCTGGAACACGGGGCGGACATCGTGATCCATTCCCTGACCAAGTGGATGGGCGGGCACGGCACGGCCATAGGCGGCATTGTGGTGGACGGCGGCCGCTTTGACTGGTCCAACGGGCGTTTTCCCCTGTACGACCAGCCGGACGCCAGCTACCACGGGATACGCTGGGGGCTGGACCTTGGGGATGCGCCGCCCTTTGTCACGCGCATGCGCACCGTGCCTCTGCGCAACCTGGGGGCCTGCATCGCCCCGGACAACGCCTGGACGTTTCTGCAGGGGCTGGAAACCCTGCCCCTGCGTATGGATCGGCACTGCGCCAACGCCCTGGCCGTGGCCGCGTACCTGGAAAGACACCCCAAGGTGGCCTGGGCGCGTTATCCGGGCCTTGCGGGCGACCCGGCCCACGCCCTGGCCCGCGAGTATCTTTCCAAAGGGGCGGGGGGGATGGTGGTCTTCGGCATCGGGGAGCGGGGCGGCCTGGACGGCAAGGCCGCGGGCCGGAAGTTCGTGGCGTCCCTGCGCCTGTTTTCGCATCTGGCCAACGTGGGCGACGCCAAAAGCCTGGTGCTGCACCCGGCAAGCACCACGCATTCGCAGCTTTCCCGCGCGCAGCAGGAGCAGGCGGGCCTTAAGCCGGAACTGGTGCGGCTTTCCATCGGTCTGGAACACGCCGACGACATCCTGGAAGATCTGGAACAGGCCCTGGCGGCGGTATAGCGCCGGTTTCGCGCAAGCCGTCCGTTCCGGACGGCGGCCCGCGGCATCCGCTTCCGGATAACCGTACGGCGTTTTTGTCCGGCACGGGCGACAAAGCGCCCAAAACCGGCGTCCCGCCGGCAATATATCTTTTTGCCGGCGGGACGCCGTATAAGCGCGGGCGGCTTTTATCGCCGCCGTCATGCGTCTTTGTCCGCCGCCTTTGCAAACCCGTGCCTTGCGGGGCTTGCCGCAATTTCGCATCCGGAAGCAGGCGCTCCAATCCGATGCGCCTGTCTCCGGGCTTTTCCGCCATGAATATTTTCCTGATGGCCGCCGTAGAAAAATCCCGGCAAAGACTCCCTTTTTCCTGAAAGCGCCAAAAGTGGCGCATATCATCTGAATTTTCAGTTTATCACCACGGGTGGAAGGGGGTTTCGCTTTGCCTTTTGGGCGTATTCGGTATACTGTTTGTCGTGAATTGCGTGACGGCTGAACGCCGTCCCGAAAGGTTGTGGCGTATACCCTCTGTAACCTCAGGAAGGAAAGAGAAAATGGCAGATCAATCGGTGCGGAAAAGCGGATTCATGAGCTGGTATTTCAACTCCAACCTGTTGGCTCGTATTGCCATAGGCCTTGTGGCGGGCGCCGTCGTAGGCGTCGCTCTTGCCTATTCGTCCCCGGCCACGGCAAAAAGCTTTGTGGAGTACACCAAATTTTTCGGCATGCTGTTCGTCCGGCTGCTGCAGATGATTGTTATTCCCGTCATCTTCTTCTCCCTGATCAGCGGGGCGGCCAGCCTGGCGCCCTCCCAACTGGGCCGGGTGGGGGTGAAGACCATTCTTTTTTACCTGGCGCTTATGATAGTGGCCATCTCCATCGGCCTTGCGCTGGCCAACATTTTCCAGCCGGGCCTCGGCCTTGAACTGGGCGACGCCACGCAAAGCAAGGTCGAACTCAAGACAGCGCCGCCCATGTCGCAGATTTTGCTGGACATCGTCCCCACCAACCCCATCAAGGCCCTTGCCGACGGCAAGGTGCTGCCCATCATTTTCTTCGCCCTGTGCTTCGGCATCGGTCTTTCCGTCATCCGCGACTCAGGCGACAAGGCGCTTTCCGCCACCGGCGACAACCTGTACCACGTGTGCTCCGCCTGCGCCGAGACCATGTACCGCGTGGTGGCCGGCGTGATGCAGTACGCGCCCATCGGCGTGTTCTTCCTGATTTCCGGCGTGTTTGCGGAGCACGGCTCCAAGGTGCTGGGCTCGCTGCTGTTCGTGCTGCTTGTCACTTACGTGGCGTTCTTCCTGCACGTGGTGGTCGGCTTCGGCGGGGTGCTGATGCTGCACCGCCTGAGCTTCCTCAAGTTCCTTAAAGGCGCGCAGGAAGCCATGATCACCGCCTTTGTGACGCGTTCCTCCAACGCCACCCTGCCCATTTCCATGCGCGTGGCGGAAGAAAACCTGGGCGTGCCGCGTTCCATTTCCTCCTTCTCTCTGCCCATCGGGGCCACCATCAACATGGACGGCACGGCCATTTACCTTTCCGTCTGCTCCATGTTCATCGGTTTCGCCGTGGGCAAGCCGCTGACCTTTGACCAGCAGATCACCGTCATGATGACCGCCACGCTTGGCGCCATCGGCGCGGCGGGCGTGCCCGGCGCGGGTGTCATCATGCTGCTGATGGTCATGGAGGCCATCGGCCTGAAGGTGGAAGGCGGAACCATCATCGCCGCCGCGTACGCCATGATGCTGGGCATTGACGCCATCATGGACATGGGCCGCACCTGCCTGAACGTGACCGGCGACATCGTGGTCGCCGCGGTTGTTTCCAAGCATGAAAAGGCCCTGGACCACAGTAAGTGGTGACCATGCGGGACGGGTGACGTAATTTCGGCGGGAGAGAAGGCCCCGGACTTGCCAGGACGGCTTGGCGGGGCTTGCGGCAAATTCTCTCCCGCCGTTTCTTTTCCTTTAACCAGGGAGAAAAGCATGGAATTTCGCATAGAACAGGACAGTCTGGGCAGCCACAAGGTGCCCGCCGACGCCTATTACGGCATCCAGACCGTGCGCGCCATGGAGAACTTTCAGATAACGGGCGTCCCCATCTCGCGCTTCAGCGACTTCATCAAGGCCATGGCCTTTGTGAAGCGCGCCGCCGCCAAGGCCAACGTGGAACTGGGCCTTTTGCCGGAAACCCTTGGCGAAGCCATTGTCAGGGCCACCTATGACGTGGAGTCGGGCCTTCTGGACGGGCATTTTCCCATCGACGTCATCCAGGGCGGGGCCGGAACCTCCACCAACATGAACATGAACGAGGTTCTGGCCAACCGCGCCCTGGAAATTCTGGGCCACGCCAAGGGCGAGTATCAGCATCTCAGCCCCCTGAACCACGTCAACCTTTCCCAGTCCACCAACGACGTGGTGCCCACGGCCATACGTCTGGCCTGCATCTGGTACTCGCAAAAAGTGGCCGGGGCCATGCGCGAGCTTTCCGCCGCCTTTCTCGCCAAGGGCGAGGAGTTCGCGGACATCATCAAAATGGGCCGCACCCAGTTGCAGGACGCCGTGCCCATGACCCTGGGGTCGGAATTCAAAAGCTTCGGCATCACCGTGGGCGAAGACATCGACCGCCTGGAGGAAGTGACCGGGCTGCTGTGCGAGGTGAACCTGGGCGGCACCGCCGTGGGCACGGGCATCAATTCCGTGGAAGGCTATTCGGAACTTGCCTGCAGGACCCTGGCCGAAATGACCCGCCTGCCCATCCGGCCCGCCGCCAACCTTATCGAGGCCACCAGCGACGCCGGGGCCTACGTGACCCTTTCCGGCCTGCTCAAGCGCATGGTGGTCAAGCTTTCCAAAATCTGCAACGACCTGCGCCTGCTGTCCTCCGGCCCCATCACCGGTTTTGGGGACATCAACCTGCCCAAGCGCCAGCCCGGCTCTTCCATCATGCCCGGCAAGGTCAACCCGGTCATCCCCGAAGTGGTCAACCAGGTGGCTTTCCAGGTCATCGGCAACGACCTTACCGTGACCTTCTGCGCCGAGGCCGGACAGCTTCAGCTCAACGCCTTTTTGCCCGCCTTGTGCTTCAACCTGTTTGAAAGCTTTGAAATCATCGCCAACGGCGCCGACACCCTGCGCATCAACTGCGTCAACGGCATTACCGCCAACCGCGAACGCTGCCTGGCCTTTGTCCACCAAAGCATGGGGGTGGCCACGGCCCTGGCCCCGGTCATCGGCTACGAAGCCGCCGCCGACATCGTCAAACAGGCCGAAAAGGAAAAGAAAAGCATTGAAGCCATCCTGGAAGAAAGGGGCCTTATGACCCGCGAACAGTATCAGAAGCTTCTTGATCCCTCGCAAATGCTGAAACCGAAAAACAGAGGGTAGGGGAGGAAGGACGGGGGAGAATATTTTGGGGGCGGGGAAGGAAAATTTTGAAAAATTTTCCTTCCCCGCCCCCCGCTTTCTCCCTATCCTCTTCGGTTTAAACCGAATTTTTTGAGCTTGTACTGAAGGGTGCGGCGGCTGATGCCGAGGGCGTCGGCGGTTTTTTCGCGGTGCCCGCCGTGTTCCCGCAGGGCCTGGAGCAGGGCGTTGCGCTCGGCTTCCTCCAGGGGGTTGCGCTCTATGGGGTCGTGCCCCGGAGGACTGTTAAAGGCGCCCCCGTTTGCCGGAAAAGCGGAGGGCAAGGGAGCCTGGCCCGAAGCGGGGTTGTACGGCATGTACCCCGGAGCGGAAGGCAAGGACGGGGCGAATCCCGTTTGCCCCGGAGCGGAAGGAAAAGCCTGTGGCCCCGTCTGGCCCGGCGCGGGCGTAAAAGGATCCTGCCCCGCCAGCCCCGGTCCGGCCTGCCCTTGCAACGGCGCATAGGGTGAAGAGAATCCCATTTGCCCCTGCGTGTGGGGCGGGCCGTTCCCCGGCGCGGCGGGGTATTCGCCCGCCGGAGGGGGGGCGGCAAAGGACTGATTGCCCGGTGCGGCGGCAAAGGGACGGTTGCCCGGCGGAGCGGGGGCGTATTCCTCGGGCCGGGTGATCTGCGGGGGCAGGATGTCGGCGTCCAAAAGGTCCGAGCGGCTCAGGATCAGGGCGCGTTCCAGAACGTTTTCCAGCTCGCGCACGTTGCCGGGCCAGGAATATTCCGCAAGGCAGCGTAAAAAGGCGGGACTGACCCCGCGCACGGCCTTGCGGTTTTTTTCGGCCAGGCGGGGCAGCAGGTGGCTGACCAGCAGGGGCAGATCCTCAAGGCGCTGGCGCAGGGGGGGCGATTCCACCTCCAGCACGTTCAGGCGGAAGAAAAGATCCTCGCGAAAGGTCCCGGCGGCCACGGCCCGGCGCAGGTCGCGGTTGGTGGCGGCCAGAATGCGCACATCCACGGGCCGGGAGCGCACGGAGCCCAGGGGTTCGATCACGCGTTCCTGAATGGCGCGCAGAAGTTTGGCCTGCAAATCCAGGGGGATTTCGCCCACTTCGTCCAAAAAAAGCGTACCGCCGGAGGCAAGCTGAAAGCGCCCCGGCTTGTCCTTGACCGCGCCGGTAAAGGCCCCGCGCTCGTAGCCGAAAAGCTCGCTCTCCAGCAGCGGGGCCGGCAGGGCGGCGCAGTTGACCTTGATCAGGGGGCGGGCGCCGCGATCGCTGGCGGCGTGCAGGGCTTCCGCCACCAGTTCTTTGCCGGTGCCCGACTCGCCGGTGATCAGCACGGTGGCCTCGCTGGGGCCGGCCTGGCGGATAAACCGGTGCACCCGCAGCATGGCCGGTCCGCTGCCCACCAGGCGCTTCAGGGCGTTTTCGCCGGAAAGCTCGGTGCGCAGGCGGTCGTTTTCCCGCAGCAGGCGGCTGTATTCCCAGGCCCGGTTCAGGGTCAGCATCAGTTCGTCGTTGTCCGCGGGTTTGGTCAGGTAGTCGAAGGCCCCGCGTTTCATGGCCTCCACAGCCGTGCCCACTGTGCCGTAGGCCGTCAGCAGTATCACCGGCAGGCCGGGATGCAGTTCGTGCAGCCGGGTCAGGGTTTCCTGCCCGTCAATGCCCGGCATGTTCATGTCCACCAGGGCCGCGTGGACCGTCCCGCCGGAGCGGACGAACTCCAGCCCTTCCTCGCCGCAGGAAGCCTCGAACACCTGCCACCCGGCGTCTTCCATCACCGCCCGCACCATCAGACGGTGGCCGGGCTCGTCGTCGATAATCAGCAGTTTTTTCATACGGAAGGTTCCTTTTCGCCGGGGAAAAACAGCCGCACCGCGCAGCCCCTGCCGGGTTCCGAAAATATCCGCGCGCTGCCGCCGTGTTCGACCATGGCGCGCTGCACCAGCGAAAGCCCCAGGCCCGTGCCGCGTTTTTTGGCGGTGAAAAAGGCTTCGAACGCCCGCTCGCGTTGTTCCGCCGTCATGCCGCCGCCCGTATCCCGCACCTCGATGCATACTCCGCCTTCCTCATGCCAGGAGACGACGGAAAGGGGGGAAGAAGACGCGCCGGGGGTCGTGAAAAGCTCGCCGGGCTTCCCATCGGCTTCTTCCGCATTTTGCGCGGCGCGGGTGTTTTCAGTGGCGGCGGCCGCCTGCTCCTTCAGCGCGTCCAGGCTGTTAAGCAGCAGATTGAGCAGGGTTTGTTTCAGGGTGTCTTCGTCGGCGTGGACTTCAGGGGCGGCAAAGTCCGTATGGATGGCGACGCCCCGGCTTTCCAGGTCAAAACGCAGCAGCAGCGAAATTTCGCGCAGCAGGGCGGGCAGCGAAATCTTTTTGGGCGCAAGTTCCCTGGATTTGGCAAAAAAGAGCAGGTCGGTGATGACGCGGTTAAGCCGGTCGGCCTCGCGCACCATGGTTTTGGCGTATTCTTCCTCCGGCTGCCTGCCGGAAAGTTTTTTGACGAAGTATTGGGCAAAGCCGCGAAGACTGCTCAGGGGGTTGCGCACCTCGTGGGCCACCCCGGCGGCCAGGGCGCCGATGGCGGCCAGTTTTTCCGCTTCGACCAGGCTTTCTTCCAGGCTGCGCAAGCGCGTTCTGTCGCGGATAATCAGCAGAAAGGCGTTTTCCTGGTCGCCGGACAAGGGCAGGGCCAGTACTTCCAGGTGGGCCGGGGGCGATGCCGGAGAAACGCGCCTCCAGCCCTCGGAAATTTCCGCGCCTTCCCTGGCGGGAAGGCAGGCGGCCACGTCGGAAGGAAGGGCCGAAACCGGTTTGCCCAGCAACTCCTCGGGTCCCCGGCGCAGGATGTTCAGGGCGGCCGGGTTGGCGGAACGGATGGAAAAGTCCGCGTCCAGGGTGATTAAACCGTCAGGAAGGTTATCGATAAGTTTAGCCTGGAACTGTTCCAGAGCGGCGGCTTTGCGGGCCTGCTCGCGCCGCGACAAAAAGCTGAGCCCCAGCCCCCAGGCGAATACGGACGCCGCCAGCATGTACACCGCCTGAAGCACAATGCTTTGCCGGTAACCCGCATACGCCCCCAAAACCTTGTCCCTGTCCACCCCCACCACCAGATAGACGGGAGGCCCCGGCGCCATCATCATGTGGTGCATGCCGCGCATGGGGGCAAGCCGCTTGCCGTACACGTAGGCCGGCCGGCCGTTCACCGTCAGGTGGCCGTGCCATTCGCCCTTTTCGAACAGTTCGGCCGCCATTTCCCCCGGCAGGCGCACCGGCCCGGACCCGGCGGAAGAAGGGCTGAGCAGCCTGCCTCCGTCGGGAGCAAGGATGCCGGCGAACAGCACGTCGCCGCCGCGCTCCAGCTCCTGAAACAACTGGGCCGTGCGCGGGGTAAGGCTGTCCTCGTCCGAGCGCACCGGCCCCCGCCGCAGGGAGTTTTCCACCGCCAGCAGCACCGCCCTGGTGGAAAGCTCCAGGTGGCGCTCCTCTACTTCTCTTTGCTGGCGTATGGCCTGCCAGGTGGACAGCAGCAACGCCAGCCCTATTACCAAAAGGGCCAGCACCGCTGTAATTAGCGTGCTGCGCTCGCGCGTGCGCCGGGCCAGTTCCATGGAAAACCTTCAGAGGGGGCGGGAAGAGGGCGGGAGATGTTGGGGGAAGGGGAAAAGGCCCTTTTCCAAAAGGGCCTTTTCCCCTTCCCCCAAACCCCCATCCCCTTTTCCCCAAAACTTTTTAATGTGGGGCAGCATAAGGAGAGCAGGCTTGTTCCTGCAAGAAATTGCACATTTTTTTGATAAAAGCAAGAATGCGATGTGGATCGGATGCCGCGCCGGTGTGCTTTGCCTGTCCGGGGCAGGAAGTTTTGGGGAAAATGGGACGCGGGGAGGGGACCGGGACGCGGGGAAGGGGTGATTTTTTCCTTAGAGCCGCAGCAGCGCATCCGTCATGCCGGGAGGGATGGACAGGGGGACGGTTCCGAGTCCGCGCAGGCGTTCCAGCCGGAATCCGGGGACAAGTTCGGCCGCCCGGGCCTTTTGAGGTTCGGGCAGCAGCCCCGCCAGAAAGGCCAGGTAGCCGATCACGGCTTCGGGCGGCGTTCCGGCGGCGCGCAGGGCGGCGAGTTCCAGGCCCTTGTGGCGTTTGGCCAGGCGTAAGCCCTCGGGGTCGTGAATAAGCGGCACATGGGCGTAAACAGGGGTCGGGCGGCCCATCAGGGCGAAGAGCAGGATTTGCCGGGGGGTGGAAAGCAGCAGGTCGCGGCCCCGGACGACTTCGGTAATCCCCATAAGGGCGTCGTCCACGGCCACGGCCAACTGGTAGGCGAAAACCCCGTCGGAGCGCCGCAGGGCGAAATCGCCCCCGCAGTCGGCAAGGCTGAAGCGTTGCGCTCCCAGCACGGCGTCGGTGAAGGCGATGCCGCCGGCCGGAGTGTGTCCGCCCGGCGCATATTCGCCCCCGAAACCGTCCGCGCAAGGGCCGCCCGCGCGGGCGCCGCCCTCGCCCCCGGCCCTTCCCGCGTTCCCGGAGCGGCCCGAAGCCCTGGATATGCCGGCGGCTTCGGTCGCTCTGGCCGTGTTCAGGCGCATGGAGGGCCTTTTACCTTTTTTCAGTAATGCCTCCCGCTGTTCCGGGCCAAGGTCCCGGCAGGTGCCGGGGTAGGGCGCGCCCTCGTCCCCTATGTGCGGGGCCGAAGCCAGCGTGCGCAGTTCCTTGCGCGTGCAGAAACAGGGATACACCAGCCCGCGTTTACGCAGGTCATCCAGCACGGACTCATACAAAGGCAGGCGTTCGCTTTGCGTTTCCGGTCCCCGGTCCCAGTCCAGACCAAGCCAGGAAAGGTCCTGGACAATGCCCTGGGCGAATTCGGGGCGCGAGCGGTCCGGATCGATGTCCTCCATGCGCAGCACAAGGCTGCCGCCCCGGGCGCGCGCGGAAAGCCAGGCCATAAGAAAGGCGAAGGCGTTGCCCAGATGCAGGCGGCCCGTGGGGCTGGGGGCCAGGCGTCCCCGGACCGGGGAGGGGGTTTCCGGACGTTCGGCGGAAGAGCCGCCTTCCATTTTTTTATCTTCATGCACAGTTGATTCAAGCTCCGTTCAGATTCCTGAGTTTTTTGGAATCCGGGGCAAAACCCCCTTCTCTTTACCAAAAGCCGCGCCAAGGCGCGACACGACAACAGGCCACAATGTTTTATGCCCCAATATGGGGTCAAGGGGTGTAAACCCCTTGCGGGTTCCAAGGGCGGAGCCCTTGGCCGGGCTGAGGGGCGGCCCCCCTTTGGCGGGGCTGAGGGACGGAGCCCCTTTGGCGGGGCTGAGGGGCGGCCCCCCTTTGGCCGGGCTGAGGGACGGAGCCCCTTTGGCCGGGCTCAGGGACGGAGCCCCTGGCCGCCGGAGGCGCCGTCCTCCGCGTCACTCGCCCCGCCGCCCAGGGCCTGAAAAAGCATGACGGTCTGGGCGTAGCGGTCCATGACGGCCTGAATTTCGGCCAGACGCATCTGGTTGCGGCGGCGGTCGGCGTCGAGCAGGTCCATGCGGCTGACGCCCCCGGCCTGGTAGCGGGCCGCGGCGATGTCGCGGGCGGTTTGGGCCTCTCGGGCGGCTTCGCGGGTGGCGGCCAGGGTATTGGCTCCGGATTGCAGGGCGGCCAGGGCGTCGGCCACGTCGGCATAGGCGCGCAGAACGGTTTCCCTCCAGGCGGCCTCGGCTTCGGCCAGGGCGGATTCCGCCGCTTTTTTGCGGTACAGCAGCTCCCCGCCCCGGAACACGGGCTGAAGCAGCGAGGCCCCGATACTCCAGACGTTGGCGCTGCTGGCGAAAAGGTCGTTGTCCCCGGTGGCGGAATAGCCCGCGCTGCCGGTCAGGGTAAGGCGCGGGTAAAGGTTGGCGGCGGCAACGCCGGCCTGGGCCGTGGCTTTGCGCAGCAGGGACTCGGCGGCGCGCACGTCCGGGCGGCGGCGGACGAGATCGGCGGGAAGGCAGAGGGGAAGCTCCTGGGGCAGGGTGAAATCGGCCAGGGAGAAAGCGGGCAGGGCGGCGTGGTCCGGCGGATACCCCAGAAGGATGGCCAGACGGTGGCGTTCGGCGGCCAGGGCGCGCTCCAGCGGCGGCAGGGTGGCGGAAACTTCCGCCAGTTCGCGCCGTCTGACGCTGGCTTCAAGAGGCGAAAGCCCGCCCGCGCGAAGCTGCGCCCCGGCCGTTTGGGCCTGTTGCCGCCGGGCGTCGATCATGCTTTGGGCGGCGCGGATAAGTTCGCGCAGGCCCGCCTCGCGGATGGCGCAGTCCATAACGTTGGCGGCCAGGGCAAGGCGGGCGGCTTCCAGTTCAAAAGCGCGGTATTCGGCTTCCGCGTCAAGGGCTTCCAGGGCGCGGCGGTTGCCGCCGAAGATGTCCAGGGTGTAGCTGACGGAAAGCCCGGCGCTGTACAGGGTAAAGGGGCCGGGCCGGTCCCCGCCGGACATGCCGGGCGGTTGCGTCAGGGAGGGCATGCCCATGGCGTCGGGGTTTATTTGCTGGCGCACGGCGGAAAGATTGGCGTTCACCGCCGGGGACCAGACGGCCCCGGCTTCCGCCCGGTAGAGGTGGCTGGCGCGGTCCAGGGCGGCTTTGGCGCGGTCCAGGCCGGGATTGTTGCCAAGGGCAAGAAGCACCAGCTCCGCCGCTTTGGGGGACTGGAACAGATCCCACCAGGACCGGGGAAGGTTTCCGGCGGCAAAACGCTGGGCCGCGCCGCTGGAAGGGTGAAACTCCGCATCCGCCATGCCGGGGGGGGCCTGTTCGGGGCTTTTGGCCGGGACCGCTGTTTCGGGCAGGGGGGGGATGGTTCGCCTGTCGGCCTCGGCCGTGGTTTCGGGCAGGGGCGCTTCGGTATACCTTTCCGCCGGGGGCGGCGCGGGCGGGGCGAAGTCCGGCCCAACGGCGCAGGCGGAGAGCAGGCAACAGAAAAAGAAAACCAGGCCAAAAAGTTTTGGGGGATGGGGGATGGGGGCGCGGGGGAAGGGGGAAGGGCTCTTTTCCCAAAGGCGCTTTTCCCCTTCCCCCGCTGATTTCAGCATCGTCGTTGCCATATCTAATCCAGCGTTCTCTTGTAGCATTTTACGGCGATTGCCATGACGACGAAGGTAAAGAGGAGTATGGGCCAGATGTGGACCCACATGTCGGGCAGACCCGCGCCTTTGAGCATGATGGCGCGGATCATCCGGTTGAAGTAGGTGATGGGCAGAAGGTTGCCGAGAAAGCGCGCCCAGCCGGGCATGCCGGAAAAGGGGAACATGAACCCGGACATCATGACGCCGGGCAGAAAGTAGAAAAAGGTCAGTTGCATGGCCTGCAACTGGTTGCGGGCCAGGGAGGAAAGGGTGATGCCCACGGCCAGGGACGAAATAATGAAAAGAAGCGTGGCCGTGTACACGGCGGCGAGGCTTCCGGCAAAGGGCACGTGAAAGATGAACCAGGCGGCCAGCAGGATGATGGTGGCCTGGATAAAGCCGATGAAGACATAGGGGATGATTTTGCCGCTGACCACCTCCAGGGGGCGGACCGGGGCGGAGAGCAGGTTTTCCATGGTGCCGCGTTCGCGTTCGCGGGTCATGGCCAGGCCCGTCATCATGACCATGGTCATGTTCAGCACGATGCCCATGAGTCCGGGGATGATATTATAGTGGGTGATGCCTTCGGGGTTGTACAGGTTGTGCACGCGCACCTCAAAGGGCGGCGGGGGCTGGCGCAGGGCGGCCAGGGGGCCGGACAGATCCTTGGCGGCCACGGAATCGGCCAGGGTCTGGATGGCGAAGACAGCCCGGCTGGAGGCGGAAGGATCAGTGGCGTCGGCTTCCAGCAGCAGGGCGGGGCGCTTGCCCCGCGCAAGATCGCGGGCGAACCCGGCGGGGATGGAAAGCACAAACTGCGCGCCGCCCTGCTCCAGGGCCAGGCGGGCGGATTCCTCGTCCGGGGCTTCTCCCACAAAGGTGAAGTAGTCCGTGTTCTTCATGGCGGCGATGAAGGAACGGGAAAATTCGCTGTGATCGGCCGAAAGCACGGTGGTGGGCATGCGCTTGGGGTCCAGGTTGATGGCAAGGCCGAAGAGCATAAGCTGCATTACCGGCAGGCCGATGATCATGAGAAAGGTCAGACGGTCGCGCCGCAGTTGCAAAAATTCCTTGATGACGATGCCCCACCAGCGGGAAAGGGAAAAGAGGCGAAGGGACTTCACGGGCGGCCTCCGTCCGGGGGAGGGGAGTCCGGTCCTGCGCCGCCGCCGCCGGGGGGCGGGGCCGCTTCCGGCCGCCGGGAGCCGCCCATAAGGTGGATAAAGACATCCTCAAGGCTGGTAGGGACGAGTTCGGCGGTAAAGGGGGTGTCTTGACGAGACAGGTCCGCCAGGGTGCGGGCCAGCGCTGCGGCGTTTTTGCCGGTGACGTGCAGTCCGGAGCCGAAGGCCACGGTCTGGTCCACGCCGGGCCTGCCTTCCAGCAGGCGGCTGAGGGCGGCCAGATTGCCGCCGCGCAGCACGTAGGTGGAAAGGTTCTGCGAGGCCACCACCTCGGCGGCGGTGCCCTGGGCCAGCAGGGAGCCTTCGGCTATATAAGCGAGCTTGTGGCAGCGTTCGGCCTCGTCCATGTAGTGGGTGCTTACCAGCACCGAGATGCCCCTGTAGGCCAACTGGTGCAGCTCTTCCCAAAAATCGCGCCGGGCTTTCGGGTCCACTCCGGCGGTGGGTTCGTCCAGCAAAAGAAGTTCCGGCTCGTGCAGCAGGCAGGCGGCAAGCGCCAGGCGCTGCTTCCACCCGCCGGAAAGCGCCCCGGCAAGCTGCCCGGCGCGGCCGGCCAGACCCAGAGCGTCCAGAGTCCGGTCCACAGCCTGTTTGCGGTTGGAAACCTCATACAGCCGGGCGACAAACTCCAGGTTTTCGCGGATGGTCAGGTCTTCCCAAAAGGAAAAACGCTGGGTCATGTAGCCCACGTGCCGTTTGATGGCCGCGCTTTCGCGCACGATGTCGAAGCCCAGGCAGGCCCCGGAGCCCGAATCCGGAGTAAGCAGGCCGCAGAGCATGCGGATGGAGGTGGTCTTGCCGCTGCCGTTGGGGCCGAGAAAGCCGTAGATTTCTCCCCGGCGCACGGTCAGGGAAAGATCCTTCACCACATGGCGGGGGCCGAAGTATTTGTTCAGGCCGCGTACTTCAATGGTAGGGGTCACGGCAGGCGCACCTCCACCGGCTGGCCGGGGTGCAGGACAAGGACGGGATCGCCCGGACCGTCCTTGCCGGAGGCGGGATCAATCGGACCGTCCTTGCCGGAGGTGGGATCGACCGGGGCGGAAAACGCCGCCGGGACAAGGGGCCTGGCCTCAAGCATGAAGACCAGCTTGGCGCGCGTTTCGTTGCTGTAGATAATCGGCGGGGTGTATTCCGCCTGGGTGCTGATGTAGCTGACGCGGGCCGGCACCGTGTCCGTTTGGCCGTCAACGCGCACCAGCACTTCCGTTCCTTCGCGGAACCGGGAAAGCCGCGGCTCGGGCACAAAAAAGCGCACCTTTACGGCTTCGGGCGGCAGCAGCTTGATCACCGGGCTGCCGGGGCCGACATATTCGCCGGGTTCAAAAAGCGTATCAACCACCAGGCCGCCCCGGGGGGCCGTTTCCTTTTGCTGTTCCAGCGTCCAGACGGCCTCGCGCACGGCTTCTTCGCCGGCCCGGACCTTGGCCCGCTGGGCCTTTAGCCGGTCTTCGCGGGCGGGAAGCCGCCCCACGGCAAGCTGCCCGGCAAGTTCCCGTACCTGGGCGGCGTCGCGGGCGTGGGCGGTGCGGCTTTCGTCAAGCTGGGCCTGCGAGATGCCCCCGGCCTTGAACTGGGCCTTGTCGCGCCCCAACTGGCGGGCGGATCGCGCCTCTTCCGCCCTGGCGCGGTCCAGGCGGGCGCGCAGCACCTCCAGTTCGTCGGGGCGGTCGCCCAGAAGCATGTCGGCCAGGGTGGCCTGTTCCGCTTCAAGCTGCTTGCGGGCGCGCTCCAGGGCGGCTTTTTGCCGTTCCGCGTCCAGGTTATACAGGGGCGCGCCCTTGGCCGCCCATTGCCCCCGGCTGACGTGCAGGCTGTCCAGTCTGCCGCCGAAAACCGGGGCCAGGTAGCGGTACTCGCCCTCCACATAGCCCTGGAAGGAGCCGGAGTCGGAATCCCCGCAGCCCGGCAACAGGGCGGAGCAGCAAAGGATAAGCAGCAGAAGGGCAAGGGCCGGGGCGTTTTTCATGCCGGATCCTTATGCGGATTCCAGGGTAAAAAGGCTTCCCGCATGCCGGCCCGGCCTCCGTCCGGGAACCGCCGGGCAAAACATTACGGACCTCTTCACCATTAATGAATTTTCTCATAATGTCGAGAGATGTTCGGCAGCGGCCCGGTTTGCCGCCAGGCCGGGAAGGCGCGGCGGTCTTGCCCGCTTGCGTATGCGGGCAAGGTCTGCCATGCTGCCCCGGAAGAAATTTCCGGGAGGCTTCGCCATGATTCACCGTACCCTGCGCGCCTGCATCAACGACCTGGAAGCCGCCGGACAACTGCGCCGCGTGGAAACTCTGGCCGTTGACCCGCGTCTGGAACTTGCCGCCATACAGCGCCGCGCGTACAAAAAGGGCGGCCCGGCCCTTTTGTTCACCAACGTCAGGGGCACGCCCTTCCCCTGCCTGGCCAATCTTTTCGGCACACGCGAGCGGGTACGGCACATTTTCCGGGGCGCTTTGCGGGGGGTGGAGGCGCTGCTGCGAGCCAAGGCCGATCCCGTGGCCCCCCTGCGCCGCCCCTGGCGCTACGCCTCCCTGCCCAAAACGCTGTTTTCCATGCTGCCCCGCGCGGTGAAAACCGGACCGGTCCTGGCCCGGAGCACGCGCCTTTCCGTCCTGCCGGGGCTTGTTTCCTGGCCCCTGGACGGCGGCGGTTACGTTACCCTGCCCCAGGTGTACACCGAGCACCCGGACAAACCGGGTTTTTTCGCCTCCAACCTGGGCATGTACCGGGTGCAGATCAGCGGCGGCGCGTTTGAACCCGACCGGGAGGCCGGGCTGCATTACCAGATCCACCGGGGTATCGGCCCGCACCACATGGCCGCCCTGGCCGCCGGAAAGGATTTGCCCGTAAACGTTTTTGTGGGCGGCCCCCCGGCCCTGACCCTGGCCGCGATTATGCCCCTGCCCGAAGGGGTGCCGGAAATATGCTTTGCAGGCGCGCTGGCCGGGCACCGCATCCCCATGATTACCGGGCGCGGTTTGCCCATGCCCGCCGAGGCGGATTTCTGCATCACCGGCTACCTTTCGGGCAAGGGGGGGGGCAGCGGAGCCGGCGGCGCGGAAACCAAGCCGGAAGGTCCCTTTGGCGATCATCTGGGCTATTACAGCCTGGCGCATGACTTTCCCGTGCTGCGGGTAACCGGGGTGTTTCACCGCCCGGACGCGGTCTGGCCCTTTACCTCCGTGGGCCGCCCGCCGCAGGAGGATACGGTTTTCGGCGAGTTTATCCACGACCTGACCGCCGCCCTGGTGCCCACGGTCTTTTCCGGCGTGCACGAGGTGCACGCCGTGGACGCCGCCGGGGTGCATCCCCTGTTGCTGGCCGTGGGCAGCGAACGCTACGTCCCCTTTGCCGGGGCGCGCATGCCGCAGGAGCTTCTGACCTGCGGGCTGTCGCTGTTCGGCTCCACCCAGACCAGTCTGGCCAAGTATCTGCTTATCGCCGCGCGGGAGGATTCGCCCGCCCTGTCCGCGCGCCGCGTGCCGGACTTTCTCGCCCACGTGCTGGAGCGCACGGACTTCAGGCGCGACCTGCATTTTGTCACCCGTACCACCATGGACACCCTGGATTACAGCGGCATCAGCCTGAACCAGGGCTCAAAGCTGCTGTGGGCCGCCGCCGGAAGGCCCCTGCGCCGCCTGGCGGTGGAGCTTCCTTCCGGCTTTTCCCTGCCGGACGGTTTTTCGGACGCGCGTCTGTTCGCCCCCGGCATCGCGGTCTGCCGGGGACCGCGCCACACCGCGCCCCGGGACGCCCACGATCCGGTCATGGAGGCCCTTGCGGCGCATCTGTCCCGCCTGCCGGGGCGGGGAACGCCCGGTTCCGCCGGGGCGGGGGATTCCGTCGCCGCCATCCCCGGCTTTTCCGACACGTCCGGTCCAGTCTCTTCCGTCGCAGCCTCCTTCACGCGCGGCGCCGGTTCTTCCTCCGCGCCGCAAATAGCGCTGCTGGTGGTGGCTGACGATGCGGATTTCACTTGCGCTTGCTGGGACAATTTTTTGTGGGCCGCCTTTACCCGTTCGGACCCGGCCACGGATTTGTACGGGGCCGGGGCGGAAGTCCGCTGCAAGCATTGGGGGTGCGACGAACCCCTGATCATGGACGCGCGTATGAAGTCCTTTCATGCCCCCGCTCTGGAAGACGACCCGGAGGTGCAGCGCCGCATCGACGGCTGGGCAGCGCCGGGCGGGCCGTTGCACGGGCTGGTGGAGTAGGGGAGGCGCGGTCCGCGCGGTCCGGGGCAAAAAAAAACCGGGGGGATTCGCATCCCCCCGGCCTTTCATTTCATGACGCTTCAGCGTCTATTCCTCGTCTTCTTCCTTGGGCTTGAGGTGCTCGGGCACGATGACCATCTTGATGAGCAGGGGCTTGAGGAAGGACCAGCGGATGCCGATCTCGTATTCTTCTTCCAGGTCGCGGATGGCGTCCCAGCAATTGTGGCAGGGGGCCACAACCAGCTTCGCCCCGGTGGCGATGATCTGGTCGCGCTTGGTTTTCAGGGCCACGTTGCGCTGCTTGCGGTACATGCCCACGCCGTTAAAGCCGCCGCCGCCGCCGCAGCAGTAGTTGCATTCGCGGTTGGGGGCCATTTCCACGAAATAGCCGGGTTCCACTATATAGCTCATGATTTCGCGGGTGAACTTGGCCAGACCGTGGTTACGCACGTAGTTGCAGGAGTCCTGCAGCGTGACCTTTTCCTTGATGCGCTTGTCCGGGTCGATCTTGAGCTTGCCGGTGCGCAGGGCCTCGGCAACCCATTCCACGTAGTGGATATACTCTGCCGGGGGTTTGCCGTCGGGGCGGCCCACCCAGTAGGGGCCTTCAATGACCGTGGCGCGGTGGGCGTGGCCGCATTCGGTGCCGATGACCCGCTTGGGGCGCAGGCGCTCAATGGCGGCGTATACTTCTTCGACGTTGCCTTTGCAGGCTTCCCAGTCGCCGGCGAACATGGACAGCGAGGTCTGTTCCCAGCCGGAGCTGGGCACGGTCCAGTTTTCACCAGCAAGGTGGAAGAGAATGGCGGCTTCGGCCACGTCCTCGGGATAGTGTTTGGGTTCGCGGGCGTTCAGGGTGTACATGATGTCCGCGTCTTCCACATCCACGGGGATTTCCAGGCCGGGCCATTCTTCCTGGTTTTCCTCGGCCATCCACTCGCAGGTTTCCACCCAGTCCTCGTTGGTCACGTCCATCTGGGCCTTGTACACGCGGTGCATGCCGGAGCCGATTTTCAGTTCCCAGGGCACGAAACCCTGCGAGTAAAGCAGGCCGCGCAGGTAGCTGAACATAACGCCCATGTCGATGCCGTGGGGGCAGAACTGCCCGCAACGGTTGCAGCAGGTGCAGCGCGACCAGGCGTAGTCCATGGCGCGGCGCATAAAGGCGTTGTCCACCTGGCCTTTGCGGCGGACCATTTCGCCCAGGGTGGACTGGATTTTATACGCGGGCACCTGTTCCGGATCGCTGTTGTTGCAGCGGTACAAAAAGCAGCTTTCGGCGCACATGCCGCAGTGGGCGCAGATTTCCAGCCAGGTGAGAGTGCGCGATTTACAGGTTTTCTGGATGGTGGCCCACAGTTTTTCCGTGTCCACGTCCAGCTCGGTCATTTCCCGGTAGTATTGCTTGCCGCCCTTGTCCCCGAGCAAGGCCTTGAGGTCTTCTTCGGTGCTGACAGGGCGTCTGTTACAGAACTGGCCTTCAGGCATGATAGGCTCCTTTTTACTGACTCAGTGGGTTACCAGGGGAAACACGGACCGCGTCTGTGTCCGCCGCGCTTGATGCTGTAATCCGCCCCCAACTGCCAGCGCGATCCGAAATAGAGCACGATGTGCGACAGCTTGGTGAAGGGGGCCAGAATCAGCATAAGCTCCCCGCTGATGATGTGGCAAAGCAGCCAGAAATCATACGAACCCACGTGCATGCGGGCTATGAACCCGGTGACGAAGGGCACCGTGGCAAGGGCCAGGATGAAATAATCGTACCATGTGGTAAGGATGCGCACTTCGGGCAGGGCTATGCGGCGCAGGGTGATGAAGATCGCGCCGATGATGGTGGCAAGAGCCAGCACGTCGGCGAGAGGCTGCGGCATGGTGGGAAAGCTGAAGCCGAAGCGCTCCTGCAGAATGTCGTTGTGGCCGATGAGGAAAATGGGAACCAGCACCGCGCCGATGTGGAACAGGAAAAAGCAAAGGGTGAAGAAGGGCTGGGCGCGCCAGCCGTAGGTGCCGTAAGGCACCAGCCATTTCCAGATGGAATGCAGGCCGCCCCTCATGCCGTTGGACATGTGCGGGCGGTAGGCCACGCGTTCCAGCCTCCAGTCAAGACCCCTGAAGTACTGGACCAGCCGGAAAATAAGCCCGCCGAAAAACACGACAAGCGCGATGGCGAGACCCGGCCCGGTAAGCAGATTATATACTTGTGCCATATGTGTTCTCCTTGGCTCGCAAACGGTATGCGGCTAGTACTTCCTGATTTTCTCGTCTCTTCCGGTCAGGAAGATCCAGTAGCCGAGCAGGCCCACAACCCCCAGACCCATAAGGATATAGGTCATGGACTTGGTGCAGAGCATGAAGTCCTGCAGGGAATAGAATACGGTTTCCATAGTTTCCCCCTTGTCCTAGTGGGCGTCCGTGAAGTCAGGATGTTCGCGAAGAACGGGCATCAAGGTGCAGATCACCCGGTAGGCCGTGATGATCAGCGTGACGATAAAGACCGAAATGATGATTTCCGAAACAGCCGGGAAGTACCTTTCCGGCGACGGCAGCTGGTAGTTGAAGGCCACCAGGCTGACGTTGAAGCGGTTAAGCACCACGCCCAGCACCGTCAGGACGGAGGCCAGGCGGATGATGCCCAGGCGCTTTTCCCGCACGCCGATGGCGTACAGGAAGGAGGGCAGCAGCACAAAGCCGATGACCTCGATAAGGAACCATGTGCCGTAGCCGGTGCCGAGCAGCGCCCAGTTGTTGTCCATGGCCACGCCGAACATGCGGATGAAGAAGTAGCCCATCATCACGATGGAGCACGCCTTGCCGAAGCCAAGAACCACCTTGTCGGCGTCTTTGGTGTGGCTTTCGTCCATCTGGTCGTGCAGGCCCTTGTGGGCCAGGGTGCCTTCAAAAATGACCATGCTCATGCCGGCGAACATGCTGGAGATGAAGAAAAACACCGGTATGAAGCTGGAATACCACAAGGGGTGCATCTTGGAAGGAGCGATAAGGTACAGGGCGCCCAGCGAGGACTGGTGCATGGTGGACAGGATCACGCCGAACACCGTCAGAGGGATGGTGGCCTTGACGATAAGGTCGCGGATGCCGCGCCACTTCAGCCACTCGAAGGCCGCCACGGACCATTCGACAGCCAGCACGCTGACGTACAGGAAAACGCACAGACCCACTTCGAACAGCACGGAAGTGGTGCCGGGGGACACAAAGATGGGGTAAGGCAGACGCCAGGGCTGGCCCACATCGTAGTGCAGGGCCACGACCACAAAGGCGTAGCCGAGAAAGGCCGAGGTGATGGCCGGCCGCACCGCCCCGTGAAAGGGCTTGAGGCCGAACAGGTAATAGGCTGAGGTGGTGGTGTAGCCCCCGGCGGCGAGAACCACGCCGCACAGAAGGTCAAAGCTGATCCAGATGCCCCAGGGGTTGTTGTCGTCAAGGTTGGTCACCCCGCCGATGCCCTTGGTAAAGCGCAAAATGGTGACGATAAGACCGAGAACAAGGATCACCGCGGTGATCATGTTGCCCGGCGTACGCAGGTTGAATTTTCCGTTAAGGCGTTCAAAGAGAGGGTTCATCAGGCGTCTCCTTCCCCGGGCTTGGACTCGTCCCCGGCGGGCGCGGCCATTTTCGCTTCTATTTCCTTGGCCGTTTCTTCCTTGGCCTTTTTCACCTCGCGGGCGATGCTGGCTTCCTTGTCTTTTTCAGCCTTGGCAAGGGCGGCCTTAAGCTTGGCGTCGGCCTCGGCCTGGTTTTCTTCCACCGCGTTATTCACGGCTTCGTGGCGTTCGTCGTCGGCGATCTTGGAGCGGCGTTTGCTGATGACGTAGGCCCCGCCCAGGATGACCGGCCAGATGCCCGCCACCATGGCCACCGAGCCCAGGGCGCCGGAGGTCAGTTCGGGAGCGGAGGTTTTGCCCAGCACCGGCTGGCCCAGTTCCTTGTGCGGGACCGGGGACAGATACAGCCAGTTGGTGCCGCCCATTTCGTTTTCGCCGTAGATCTGGTCGTGGTACAGATCGGGGTTGCGCACGATGCGGGCGCGGGCGATTTTCAGCAGTTCGGAACGTTTGCCGAAGACAAGGGCTTCCTTGGGACAGGCTTCCACGCAGCCCGGCATGCCGCCGTCCTTGATGCGGGTGGAGCACATGGTGCATTTGTACACCAGGGGATTCCACACGTTGTCGTAATCGTAGGCGGGCACGTAGAAGGGACAGGCCACCATGCAGTAGCGGCAGCCCACGCACACGGTGGGGTCGTACACCACCGGCCCTTCGGGGGTTTTTTTGAAGGCTTTGACAAAGCAGGCCGAAGCGCAGGCCGGCTCCTGGCAGTGGTTGCACTGCTGTTTGCGGAAGGTCGGCGCCACGGCGTGTTCGGGCCAGTAGCGGTTGACCACCGTGTACCGTTGGAAGTCGGTGCGGCGTTTCTTTTCCAGCACGGAAAGATCGTCAAAGGGCTTGCGGTCTTCCGGCTTTTTGCATTTTTCGGGGGGGGGCAGCACGTCGGCGTTGACCTTTTGGCAGCCGGCCTCGCATTTGCGGCAGCCGATGCAGCGAACGGAGTCGTGCAGCACGCCCACGGCGTCGGGGCTGCCGCTGAAGGAGGCGTTGGACGCCGCGTTGCCTATGCTGGGTGCGAGCGCGCCGGCAATACCCGCCGCGCTCAGAAGGCTCAGGAATTTTCTGCGTTGCATATTGAAGACTCCTTACTTATTCGCGCGGGGCTTGTGGCAGTCGGCACACTCGGTCTGAGCGGGCTTCTGGTCCATACGGGCATGACAGGTCATGCACTGCAAGTGATAGGCAGCCTTAAGCGCGGGGCGGTTGCCCGGGGCTCCCGGAGCGACGTCGGCGGCGTGGCAGCTAGCGCATTTGGGAGGAGTCTTGGTCGCCGGGCTGTTGTGATGGCAGCCCTGGCACAGGGTGGTCGGATCCGCGTGGAAGGCCTTGGCCAGCGTGCTGTTGCTCTGCCGGGCCATCAGGGCTTTCACGATCTTTCTGTGGGGCAGCTTGGCCGGCTCGTACTCGTTGGACAAAAGGCCGATGGTCACGGTTTCCGGAATGTCCTTGTCCTCAATGACCTGGGCGGCGCGCGCGTCGCGCCGGGCCACTTCGGCGGCGGCCAGACCGGCGCGTTCTTCTTTGCCCAGCTTCATCAAAGAGCCGTCTTCCGCCTTTTCGGGGGCGACGCCCTGGGGCGCGGTGTGGCACTGGCCGCAGGAATCCTTGGGGAGTTCCTTGGGCATGGTGCTGTGGCAGCCGGCGCAGGAGGGCTTCATGGTCTGCGCGTTGTGGCAGCCCACGCAGGAGCGCGCGGAGTCGACCTTGTGCATGGCCTGGGCCAGGTTGACGAAGCCGCCTTCGGCCTTGCCTTCAAGGGTGTGGCATTCGCCGCAGGCGGCGATTTTTTTGTGGTGGCAGGTGCGGCAGTCGGCGTTTTTCGCTTCGTGCAGCTTGTGGTTGAAGCTGACCGGGCGCATGGTGCCGGCCACTTCCGCGTCCTTTTTGCCGGGGACCGGCAGAAGGAGAACCGCGTCGGGCTGGCCGCGCTCAAGACGGGGAATGCTGCCGGCCACAAGATCGTTGCCCAGTTCGGCCTTGAGCTTGGCCTGGGCTTCGATGCTGTGGCAGCCCGCGCACTCCACGGGACCGGTCTTTATGTCCGCCTGCTTCTTGGCGGCGATGGACTGGTGACAGTTGACGCAGGCGGCGTGCGCGGCGTCCGGCAGGGTGGGACGCTTGGCCAGTTCGCCCTGGTCGTCCTTGGCCAGAGGATTCTTTTTCAGCGCCTTGTCCCTGTCCGCGGGAATCATGTGGCAGGCGCGGCAGGAATCTTCCTTGTCCTTGCCCCATACCAGCTTTTGCGTGGCGGAGTCATACACGTGGTGGCAGGCGGCGCAGTTCTTTTTGGGATCGTCTTTGGGAGGAATGGCGGATGTGGCGGTGTGCTTGAAGTGAAGCACCTTATCGAAGCCGATGTCCTGCCGTTCGTCGGCCACGTCCGGGCGGGTGTGGCATCTGCGGCATTCAGCTTCCAGGGGACCGGTCTTTTTCGACTCGCGCGCCAGGGCGGCGTGGCAGCCGATACAGTTTTTGTGGAACAGATCCTTCAGGGCATCGCCCTTGACCTTGTCCGCGCCCATAAAAGCAAAGGAATACGCGCCGTCCGGGCCCTTTTCCGCGGGCTTGTGGCAGGTTGCGCAGTCTTTTTGCTGGGCGGCCATGGCCCTGGTGTGCTGATCGTGCAGGAAGGTGACGGGAGGCAGTTCAAGCTTTTTGTCCGCGGCCATGGCGTCGATAATGACCACATCGGCGCGCCCCGGTTTCTTGACCTTGTCCGTCGCGGCCATTCCCCCGGCGGCAAGGCCGAAGGAGACGGTGACGGCGAGGACAAAAGCGCAGAGGCTTGCCCATCGCAGCAATGACGTCTGGTTCTTCATAGTGGCAGTCCTTTGATAAGGTGAAACAACCAACACCCACTCTTTACGGTAGCTTCCCCCCGGGCGGCGGGTCTTCCGGGCCATTCCTCCTTGGCCCCGGCCCCCCTGGTCCGTCCGGCGCGGCGCGCGGCCGCCGTGTTTTCCGCCTTTTCCATGTGCGGGCCCCGGGCAATCGGGAGAGGCCGTCCCCCAAACCCCCAGGCAAGGGTCACACTCCCTGCCTGGGGGTTTGGGGCGGCAGCCCGAATTTGGGGCCGAGCCCAGTTGGAGAAAGGCCGCCCCGGCTTTCGCCGCGACAGCCGGGAAGCTCCGCTGGTAATCATACCATAAACTCCCAAGCAGGTAGCGCGGTTGCGGGCATCACGTCAAGTGGAAATCCATGAAACCACTACCAATATATTTATGATTTAACTGCGACTTTTGCGCCGGAGCGGCAACGCGATTTTTCCGATTCCGGTGAAAGGATTGGGAAAAATTTCGGCTCGGCCGCCGGGCGGCCTTCCGTTTTCCGTCCGACAGAGCGGGGCTTGACGGACGCCGGGGCATCCCGTAAATAATCGCGTGCCGTGACTGGACGGTTCCGGAATCCCCAATACGGGTGGTTAGCTCAGCTGGTAGAGCATCGGCCTTACAAGCCGAGGGTCACAGGTTCGATCCCTGTACCACCCACCATAAAAAATAAGCCCTTACGATGAAAATCGTAAGGGCTTTTTCGTTGTCTGAAAATTTTCCAACCCTATTTCCAACCTTTTGGGTGAAGCTCAGCGCAAGGTCGTGCAACTGTGAGTTGCCTCCCAAGGTGAGGTAGGTTGTCAAATTCGGACCCCATGTTAAGCGGCAGTTGGTAATTTTTGTCCCGGCAGGCAGTTTTTGGCGAACGCCGCTGGTGAGAGATAGCCAAGTACCGCCTGACGCCTTCACCTTCCGGGGTGCAACATAGTGTTATCGTTATGTTATGCAGTGGTTATACAGGATCGTAAGTCCCGCAGAATTCGCTCGAAGCGTTCTTCCGGGTTCTCGATCCAGGCCATCATGCGCTGGAAGAACCAGACGGAATCGGCAGTAAGCCGGTACCCGTTGATGCGCAGAAAAACGTCGCAGGCGGCAAAGGCCGCGCGCTTGTTGCCGTCCACAAAGGGATGGTTGATGAGCAGGCTTTCCAGCAAGGCAGCGGCTTCTTCCTCTATGTCCGCGTAGTATCCGCACTGCGGTCGAAAGACCGCCGCTTCCACCGCGCCCATGTCCCGTACGCCCTGGGCTCCGCCGTATTTCTCGAGCAATGCATGATGCAGGGCCAGTATTTCCACGGAGGTCAGGTAATCCCTCACTTGGAAAGCTCCAGGTACAGGTCGTCAAACTGGGTCATGCTCGCTCGCAGCGCCTGCAACACGTGCTTGCGCGGAGCATTGCCCTGCTTGCGCTCGATGTATTCCCGCAACGCTTCATCCACCAGGGATTGCAACTGTCTTCCCTCGCTGCCCGCCATTTGCCGCAGGGCGGCAAGGACTTCCGGATCCGCCTGGGTAGCGAATTTGACCTTTCTGTTGTGCTCGGATGCCGTCTGCATAAGCGCCTCCATGTGCTATGATAAGAAGCTGTCATGAAATGTCAAGAAATATCATGATGGCTACCACAATCCGTGGATTTCGATGGCCGGTGACGGGGAGGTCATCGGAGGAGGAAGCGAATCGTCCTGCGAATCAGCTTTTTCCTCCTCACCGATGAAATCCGCCACATTGGCGACCACCGGCATGTCGTGCAGGAAAGATCCAAGAACATCGCGGGCTCGCTTGCGGCCGTCCAGAATCGTCTGCCCGTGTTCCAACAGGGCATCGGGATTGCGGAGCAGAGACACAAGCCCCTGGAGCATGACCAGCGTGCCTCCCTTGATGACGCCGCGCCTCGCCTGCATTTCGCCGACAAGCCGCCCGAGCTTTTAGCCTCCCGCGCTGTTTCTCAGGTTAGCTGGCCGCCCCGTATCAGCGGTTGGGCGGAAAAAATATTTTTTACGGCATAAGTCCAATAATTCGGAGTTGTTTAGTACAAAATAGACTAAACCCCCTTTTGACAAGCCGTATTTGCGGGACTATCAAAAAAGAGCCTGGCAGCGGAACGACCAATATGGGCATAGCCAATGGATTTGAGCTGTGAAGGTACGCCGATTTCTTCAGGCGGGCCGGGCTAAAGGAGAGATTATGGACTCACTCGTAGGTATTAACGCGGCGACAGTTATCTTTGCATCCTTGTGTGTTTTTGCCATAGCATACCGTTTTTATGGCTTGTTTCTGGCGCGCAAGGTACTGAACCTTAATGACGCGAGGTTGACGCCGGCGGTCAAGTACGCCGACGGACACGACTATATCGAAACTAACAAATATGTTCTTTTCGGGCATCATTTCGCGGCCATCGCCGCCGCCGGCCCCTTGCTGGGGCCCGTGCTGGCGGCGCAGTTCGGCTACATGCCGGGCCTGCTCTGGATTCTCGTCGGCTGCGTGCTGGCCGGCGGCGTGCACGATATGGTGGTTCTGTTCTGCTCTGTGCGGCACAAAGGGCAGAGCCTGGCGTACATAGCCTCGTGCGAAATAGACAAAACCACGGGAACGGTGGCGGCCTGGGCCGTGCTTGCCATCCTTATGCTCACGCTGGCCGGCTTGTCCATCGCCGTGGTCAACGCCATGCACAACAGCCCCTGGTCCACCTACACGGTGGCCGCCACCATCCCCATCGCCATTGTCATGGGAATTTACATGCGCCTGCACAAGGGCGGCGGCGTGATGACCGCCTCTGTTCTCGGCGTTGTGCTGCTGTTGCTTTGCCTGCTCACGGGGCCTTTTGTCACGGCGCATCCGGAGTATTTCGGCTGGCTGAACATTGACAAAAACTCCATGTCCATTCTTATTCCGGTATATGGCTTTGTTGCCTCGGTACTGCCGGTCTGGCTTTTGCTGCTGCCGCGCGACTATCTTTCCACCTTCCTCAAGGTCGGCACCATCGTGGCTTTGGCCGTGGGCATCCTCTTCGTCATGCCGCACTTCCAGATGCCGCCGTTCACCAAATTTACGGCCGGCGGCGGACCCATTGTGGGCGGCCCGGTTGTACCCTTCATCTTCATCACCATTGCCTGCGGCGCGTTGTCCGGTTTTCACGCCACCATAGGCACGGGAACCACGCCCAAAATGATCGGCCGCGAGCACGACGTGCTTTTTGTGGGGTACGGAGCCATGCTGCTGGAAGGTTTTGTGGCTGTCATGGCGCTTATCGCCGCCTGTGTGCTGGTGCCCGCCGATTATTTCGCCATCAACGCGCCGCAGCAGGCATTTGCCGCTTTGGGGATGCATGTGCAGGATTTGCCCCGCATCGCCGCGGAAGTGCAGGAAACCCTTATGAACCGCCCCGGAGGCTCGGTTTCCCTGGCTGTGGGCATGGCGCACATTTTTTCGAAAATTCCCTTCATGGACTCCATGATGGCCTATTGGTACCACTTCGCCATCATGTTCGAAGCGGTGTTCATCTTGTCCGCTGTGGATGCAGGCACCCGGGTGGGGCGTTTTTTCCTGCAGGAAATGATGGGCAAGATCTGGCCCCGCTGGGGCGACAAGAACTGGTGGCCGGGTATTGTGGGCACCAGCTTTATCTTTACCGGCGCCTGGGGATATCTGGTCTACAGCGGCGACATCAGCAACATCTGGCCGCTGTTCGGCATCAGCAACCAGTTGCTGGCCGCGGTGACGCTGCTCATCGGCACCACGCTGCTTCTGCGCATGAACAAAAACCGCTACGCGCTTCTGACCGGCATTCCCGGCGTGTTCATGACCATCATCACGTTCTGGGCCGGCATCTGGCTGGTGCTGTACCAGTATATGCCCGCCCGGAAATATCTGCTGGTCTTCCTGAGCATACTGGTCATGGTCATGATGCTTTTCGTCATTGTCGGCACGGTACGGCGCTGGATTGTGCTGCTTAATGAACGCGGCACCACAAAGGACGCCTACGGCGACGAGTTCAAGGAGATGGTGCCCGAATAACCGGGTTCGGCCTTCATTAAAACGCCGTCCGCGAAAAGCTTGATTTTTCCGGAAGGATGCGAAAAAAAACACAGCCTCCGGGCATCCCTTTCAATCAGAAGGGATGCCCGGAGGCCGGCCGCTTTAGGCGAGAGGGCTTTCACGTTCAGATGAATTGCCCCCGGCCGGGAAGTGGACCTTGACGCGCCGTTTTCAGACGCAGGGCAACAGCAGCATCGCGGAAGTGCCTTCCCCCGGCCTCGTCATAAGGCGCAATTCCGCCCCTATTTCGCGCGTGATCCTGCGCGTGGCGAACAGCCCGATGCCGCTGCCGGTTTTTTTGCCGCTTTGCAGCGATTCGCCGGGGTTGGCCTCCATCCAGTCCGGCATGCCCGGGCCGTTGTCGCTTACCGTGTAGCAAAGGACTTTTTCGCCGTTTTCCTTAAGCTCCCACGCTACCTTCACGGACACGGCGGGCGCGGCGGGAGGCCGCGCCGTTTCCGCGCCGGCGGGGACGCCGTGTCCGGGCAGAAACGCCGCATCGATAAAGCCGAATGATTCAAGTGAGTTGAGAACAAGATTAAGCAGGCATTGATGGACGGATTCCTCGGCCAGGGAAACGGGGCTGTTGCCCGCTTCATCCAGCAGTTCCAGGCGCACGCCCGCCTCCCCGGCCTTGCGGGCCACCAGTTCCAGCACCTGCCTGGCCAGACGCCCCGGAACCGTCGGGCGAAATTCCAGCTTGAGCGGGCGTCCCAGATCCAGCAGCCCCACGGCCAAAGCGTACAGCCGCGCGATATCCGCGCGGATCATGCTCCATCCTTCCTCCAGGTGTTCGCGCCTGTTCAGCTCTATGCCCTTTTCCAGGACGTACATGGTGCCTTCCAGGGCTCCGGCGATGTTTTTGATGGCGTGGGCCAGGGTGGCGGCGGTTTCCCCGACGGCGGCGAAGCGTTCCGAGCGTATAAGCTCGCGCGTGCGTTCGGCGACCAGTTCTTCCAGTTCCTCCGTATGGCGGCGCAGGGCCTCGCGCAGGGCGATGCGTTCCCTGGCGCGGTTCAGGGCCACTTCCAGCGCTTCGTCAGAGACGGGCTTGTTGAGAAAGTCCCCCGCGCCGAAGCGCAGGCTGGTTACGGCAAGATCCATGTCGCCGTGGCCGGTAAGCATAAGAACCTCGACCTCCGGCGAAAGGGCCTTCAGTTCCTTCAACAGGGTGATGCCGTCCATGCCGGCCATTTTTATATCGGTCATCACCAGGGGGGGACGCTTTTCCCGGAAGACGGCCAGCGCTTCGCGGCCGCCGGAAGCCGTCACGACGTCGTAGCCCATGTCTTCAAGCAGAGCCGAAAGCACGGTGCGGATGCCTTCTTCGTCATCGACCAGCAGAAGCGTCATGCGTGCGCCGATCATCATGTTCCTCCAGCGCTGGGCAGGCGCAGGGTGAAGATTGCGCCCGGGCCCTGTTCGTCGTCGGCGGGCCGGCTGCCCGCGGTGATCGTGCCGCCGAAATTCCTGATGATGCCGTAACTGATGGACAGGCCCAGCCCCGTGCCCTTGCCCACGCGCTTTGTCGTGAAAAAAGGCTCGAACAGGCGCGGCAGAATGCCGGTGGGTATGCCCTGCCCTGTGTCGGACACCCGCGCCACGACAAGGGCCGGCTCCATGAAGGTTTCAAGGGTGATCCGGCGGGGGGCGTCCGGCTCGTGCTCCGCCCGTTCTTCTATGGCGTCGCGCGCGTTCAGCAGCAGGTTGGTGAAGACCTGTTCCAGCAGGTTGGGCGTGGCCATCACCCGGGGCAGGCCGTCGGCCAGTTTCCAGACCAGTTCTATGTTGCGGTGGGCGAGCTGGCGGACGAAAAATTCGGTGGCGTCGCGCAGTATGTCGTTGATCCGCACGGGTTCAAGCTGGTGATCGGTGCGCCTGCCGAAGTTGCGCATGTGCGTGATGATGCCTGACGCTCTGTCCACATGGCGGTCTATTTCCCCGGCCATGGTGGCCAGGACGTCGGGTTTGACCTCGTCCCGCCGGTTGATCTTGCGCAACAGAAAACTGCTGGCCGTTTTGATGACCGTGAGGGGCTGGTTCAGTTCGTGCGCCACGCCGGTGGCCATTTCGCCCAACGTCGCCATTTTCCCGGCCTGCACGACCTTTTGTTCGGCTTCAAGCCGGTCGGTTATATCCTGGGTGGTCAGCAAAAACACGGGCTTGCCCTGATACTCGGAAGGCGACAACATGATGTCGACGTAAAAAGGCTTGCCGTCGCTGGTATGGTGCCTGGCCCGGCTGAGCACCGTAAAGGTTTTGATCTGGGAGGTGTAGCGTTCGCGCTCCTCGGGCAGAAAAAAGTCCAGAAAAGAGCGGCCCAGCAGCTCCTGCCGGTTCAGCCCGTATACTTTTTCCACAGTGTTGTTGCAGTCGATGATGTCCAGGGTTTCCGGGTCCAGCACGAAAACCGGGTTGGGGATGTTGTTGAATATGGCCTGGTATTTCAGCTCGGAACAGCGCAGCTGGTCTTCCAGTTCCTTGCGTTGCGTGATGTCCAGCGTCATTTCCATGACCGCCACAGGCTTTCCGTGTTCGTCAAGCACGGGAGAGGTATGCACAAGCCAGTGCTGTCGTCTGCCGTCCGGCATGGAGACGCTTTCCTCGCTGCAATGGGGCAGGCCGGTTTCAAGGGTTTTTTCAACGGCGCAGGCCGAACATTTTTCCCTGCGGTTTTTATAGGCGGAGTAGCAGAAGTCGCCCGCTTTGGGGTGGAACAGCTCCCGGAACTGCCTGTTGTAGCGCAGGATGCGCAAATCTTTGCCCTGCACGGTGATGGCGCATGGCACCTGGTCGAAAAGGCGCAGATACTCGTCCCGCTGGCGGAGGCTTTCCGCCCGGCTGATGGCGATGCGTCTGGCCATGGAAGTGATGGAGGAGGCCAGTTCGCCGATTTCGTCTTCCTGGCGTATGGCGGAAAAGTCAGGTTGTTCCCCCCTGGCCACGGTCCGCGTGCCGTCTATCAGGGCGGCCACGGGCGCGGTGAGAAAGCGGCGCAGGTAGCAGCGCACGCTTACGCCGCCCGCGGCAAAGACGCCCGCGGCGAAGATGAGGATATGCAGCTGAAACGTCAGCATTTTATCCTCGCTTGCGGCCAGGGGAAGAACAACATCCAGCGCGCCCAGCACCTCCTTGTCCGCCGGGTGGAAATGGCAGGGCGGACCGGAGCAGTTGGGCTCGTTCATGACGGGCGTAAGCACTCCGAGAAGATGCCGGCCGTCACGATCGTAAAATACCCGCGTGCGTTCATGCACGGACAGTTCCGTTTGCGGGGGCTCGGTTTTGTGGCAGCCGGAACAAGCCTCGGCGCGGATGCCGGTGACGGAGCCGACTTCCGCCGGATTGGCGGAAAACATGATTTCTCCCGCTTTGTTGTAAATGCGGATGGAAATGATGTCGTTTCCCGTGCCGAGGTTTTTAACGGTGGCGGCAAGTTCCTCGCGGGCGTTGAGGAGCATGGAATACCGCACGGCCCGCCGGATGATGTCCCCGATGCGGGCGCCGTTGGCGGTCAGGCTGTCGATCATGTACTTTTGCTGATACCAGATGCTGGCGGTGGAAAGCGCCAGAACGCCGCACAGCAGCGCTCCTCCGGTGGCGAAGAGAATTTTCGAGGCCAGGGGCAGCCTGGATATGCGGGACACGACGGAGCGCATGGCAATTCCAGCCGTAAGACGTTGCCCGGGAAAGGCCGTGGGCGGTGTTTGATCCGTTCCTAGAGCATAGTAACTTTGAGACGCTCGCTCCGGCGCTTAACGGCGAAACAAGTTTCGCCCACGTGCGCTATGGGCGGCGGTTTCCGCCGCCAGAGCAAATAAACATTTTTAATGTTAATTTGCTCTAAATATTCGCGGCGGCTTCACGCGCTGTTTCGGACAGGCGGCGGGGCAGGGCCACGGTAAAGGCCGCGCCCTTTCCGGGGGACGACTCCACGCCGATCTCGCCCCCGTGTTGTTTGACCATCTGATTCGCCACAAAAAGCCCGATGCCGGTTCCGGCGGAACCCTTGGAAGAGAAAAAAAGCGTAAAGAGTTTTTCGCGGGTTTCCTGGTCCATGCCGGGACCGTTGTCGGAAACGCGAAAGAACACCCTGTCCCGGTCCGCGTCGGCCTTGAACAGCACCTCGCCGCCCCCGGCGGAAGCTTGGGGGGCGCCCGCGCAGGCTTCCACCGCGTTTTCCAGGATATTGATCAGGGCCGAGGACACGGCTCCGGAATCCGCCTCGAAGGACACCCCTTTTGTACCGGCAAAGTCACATACAAGGCGCACGCCCTGCTCTTTGGCCTTGTCGGCGGCCAGGGCGGCCGTTTCTTCGGCAAAGGATTCCAGGGGAACGTTTTCCCAGGCCATCTCCCGTTTTTTGGAGTAGTGCAGAATGTCCAGAACAAGCTTGCGCAGCTTGCCCGTAAGCAGGCGTATGTCCTTGAAGGCGTCCTCCACGCGCTCGGGCTTGTCCAGCTTCAGGCCGCTGCCCATACGGTAAATGCTGCCGTCAAGCGCGGTAAGCAGCCCCTTGATGCCGTGGGCGGTGGAGCCGAGCAGCAGGCCGAGCTGGGCCAGGTGGTCCTGCAGGTGGCGCAGCTCTGTGATGTCCGTGGACATCTCCATGACTTCGGCGATCTCTCCGTCCGCGTCCCGCAGCGGCGCGGTGACCACCAGCACGTTAACCCGCCTGCCGTCCCCGGCCGTGACCACGGTCTCGTGCTGGTGGACCCCGCCGTCTTCAAAGGTGCGCATCGCCGGACAGTCCCGGCAGACGGAATCCCTGTGCAGGTAAATTTCATGGCAGCGCTGCCCGGCCGGCGTGCCGAAGTCGTCCCGGAAGCGCCGGTTCGCCTCCACGATACGCATGTTTTTATCCATGACCGCCACATAGGAGGGCGACGCGTCAAAAAGCATGCGGTACCGCTCCCTGGCCAGGCGCAGTTCTTCCTGGACCTTGCGATCCATCTCCTCTTGATAGTCGCGCAACTCCCGGCGCATGCGGATGCGTTCCCCCGCCCTGCGCAGGGAAAATTCCAGCATCTCGCTGCTGACCGGTTTGGTCAGAAAATCCGTGGCGTCGAGCTGGATGCTCTGGATGGCGAGATCAAGATCCCCGTGCCCGGTAAGCATGATCACTTCCACGTCGCGGTCTTTTTCCTTGACCGCGCGTAAAAGGTCCAGCCCGGTGCGGCCGGGCATTTTGATGTCCGTCAGGACGATGGAGGGCTTGTGCCGTTCGTACAGAACCAGCGCTTCTTCCACGCCGGAGGCCGGATAAACGGAGTATCCGGCGTCCGCGAGAGTAATGCCGAGAACATTGCGGATACCTTCCTCGTCGTCCACAAGAAGGAGCGTTTCGCCCATGGCAACCTCTTTTGCAAGGGTTGGAGCGTTGCACGTCAGAAAGGGCCGCGGCGTTTTGTCCGGCCGCTTGGCCCCGCCCGGGCGGGGCGAAAGACGTTTCGCCGCCACGCGCCGGAGCGGGCGTTTCAACGCGCATCCGCCTACGGAGTTTCTTTTTTGGCCAGGGCTTCCCTGATGGTTTCAAGAAGCTTGTTGGGATCGAACGGTTTTTTAAAGGAGGCCACGGCGTTCTGGATGGCGAGATGAATGCCCGAAAGCCCGCTGATGACAATGACGGGAAGGTTTTTAAACTCCGCGTCCTTGGACATTTTACGGTAGAACCTCGGCCCCCATTCGTTGGGCATTTCCAGATCAAGGGTGACCAGATCCGGTTTTTCGCGCTTGAGCACTTCCAGAGCCTCGGCCACATCGGAAGCCGAACAGGTGGCGAATCCGTTGTCAGTCAGTATGTCCACCATATATTTGACAATATGCGGGTCGTCGTCAACGATTAATATCTTATGGGCCATGGCTGTTTCGCTCCTTTCGTCACACGTGGGTTTGCGCCGGCGCAAGCAGCCGGCGGCTTAGTTCCAGAAGGAACTCCGGACGCGGCGGCTTTTCGACGTACGCATATGGTTCGGGAGGAGTCTCTCCCGTGACGCCGCTTATGGCAAGGGCATGGGCGTAAGTGGAGGCCTTTACCCCCGACAGCATGATGACCGGTATGTCCCGCCAGGCCTCCCCGGCGCAGAGAGCCCGGTACATTTCCAGGCCGCCGTGGCCCGGCATCATGACGTCAAGGGTGATCATGTCCGGTTTGCGGGAGCGCACATGGGCAAGGCCTTCCTCGGCGTTGCGGGCGACCAGCACTTCGTGCCCCTCGGACTCGAAAAGAGCTTTGAGGAAGAAACGGAAGGAAGGTTCGTCGTCCACAACCAGCACCAGGGCCATATGCCGCTCCTTTTTCCTGGTCTTCCGGAAAGCCCGGGGGCTTTCCGGAAGACGCGACGCCGACACGGGTTACGCCATTTCTTCCAATCTGTCGGGACGGTTCACGCTGGCCACCGGGCAGGCGGACCGCAGTACGACCTGCTCCACGGTGGAGCCGATTTCGGCCTCGCCGTTCGCATCATCTTTGGTGTGGTGGGCCATGACGACGAGGTCCGCCTTTTTTTCACGGGCGAACTTCAGGATTTCAACATACGGGGTCCCTTCCCATATTTCCACCTGATAATTGTCGTAATTGCCCATGCGGGAGATGTATTTTTTTTGCATCAGCTCGCGGGCCTGTTCGAGCTTGCGTTCGATTTCCGCCTGTCCGGCGAACACGCCGAGCAGGGTGTTGGAAATGTCGAAGGAGTGAAAAAGATACAGCTTGGCGCCGATTTCGCGGGCGGTGTTGTAGGCGAACTGAAAGGCCGCGTCCGCGGGTTTGGAAAAATCGGTACAGAAGACGATGTTGGAAAAAAGCTTCCAGCAGGTGGTGCAGGGGCGGTTTACGATAAGCACCGGGCAGCGGGCGGCGCGCGCCACCTTGCGCATGGTGTTGCCTATGACCGCGCGCACGCGGGCGGAGGCGGAATCGTCATCTTCGCGGTTGTGCGCGCCCATGATGATCAGGTCGACGTTTTCCCGCCGGGCGAAGCGCAGAATTTCCGTGGCCGGCGTGCCGACGGCCAGCTGCTTGATGACGGAGTCCTTGGCCATGCCTTCCATTTGCGCCGCGTAGACGGTGTCCAGCTCTTCCTCGACCCAGGCGCGGTAATCGCCGTCCACGATGTCTTCTTCGCCGGACTTCAAATCCTTCACCATGTGGCCGAACCCGCGCGTGGGCAGCCCCAGCACATGGAAGAGGTACATCTTGGCCTCGTTCTTGAACGTCAGATCGAAAGCCACCTTAGCCGCGTTGTCGCTGTTAGGCTTTGCCGTCGTGGCGAACAGGATTTTCCCGAACATAGCGCTACCTCTCTATGCTGCATTGTTTTGTCCCGCCCTGGAAGCCCAATTCCCAGGCAAGACCGTCGATTACCTCAAAGAACGTGAATCGGGATTCGCAATAAAGATGCCGGTTGGCGTCCCCAAGCACCACATGCTTCAGGCCGCCCAGATACAGCGGCGTATCCAGCAGAAACTGCAGGGGAATGAAACGGATTTCCCTGTCCGCCTCCATAAGGAGGGAAAGGGGCGGCCTGCCGCCGGCGGGTTCGTCCGTGCGTCCATCGTCTCCGGCTTCGGCCGTTTGTCCGCCGTCAGTAGTTTGTCCGCCGTCCGCGGCCTCCGCGGACAGGCCGCGCAGCCATATGTACAGCTCGGCGCGGGGCCGGCCGGGAAAGCCGATAAGTTCCATGGTCTTGCCGATTACAAGGCAGGGCATGGCGCTGTCGAGGCAACCCGAGGGCGGGCACTTTTCCATGTCCGCCACGGCGGCCGGAAGGAATTCCGACAGCTTTTGCAACGAGGGATGCCGGGCAAGCAGGGCGAGGAACGAGCGCAACGTGCAGTCCTCGTCCAAGGCAAAAGCCCTGGGTAGCTCCGGAAAGACGTCCTCGACGGGGTTGCCGTTACGGTCCGTAAGGCGGCCGTCTCTGGACAAACGCACGGTTTCCATGCTGGCTCCTGATTGCGATCGGCGCGGCTTTGTAAAAACCGACCCTCATTGGCGGGAATTTGCCCGGGGTTCGCGGGCTGTTTCGGGGGGTGCGCCCCCCGCTCCCGCGCGCCCGCTGCGGCTATTTTTCCTTTTTATGGCATCCCGCGCAGTTTGTCGGCCCCAGATTTCTTTCCTTATGGCAGGAGATGCATTGCTGGTGATAGGCCCGCATAAGCGGCGTTCCGTCCGCGTTTTTCACCGCGTGGCATTCGGCGCAGGGCGTGCCCGCGCTCATGTCCGTGGGGTCCAGCCTTCCCTGGGCGTCCTTGCCGTGGTGGCAGGTTTCGCAATCTTCTATTTTGGCCTTTTCATTGTGCTGGTCGTGTTTGAATACAGCCGGAGGCCGGGTGTGCTGGGTGAAGGCTTCGGCGCTGATTTTCGTCATGTCTTCCTGGGAGACGGCCGTACGGGCGCCGGAGAAAAGTCCGAACGCGGCGACGGCGAGAAACACGGCCACAGCGGCCTTTATGGCAAGACGTTGCGTGTTCATGCGGGGCTCCTGTCCGTGGGGCCGGTTTATTCGGCGCGGGTTTTTTCCATAAGCTGGTAAATCAGATCGCCCAGAAACTTGGTGTGCATGCCCAGTTTATAATGGTTGATGATGTCCTCAAGGCCGCCGTGGCAGTTGTGGCAGGGCGCGATTACATACTCGACGCCGGTGGCGGCGAGCTGGTCGGCCTTGGCCTTGTTGCCCGTGACCCGCACGCTTTTGAACGGAGGCCCGCAGTTGATGATGCCGCCGCCGGCGCAGCAGCAGATGGTGTGCTCGCGGTTGGGGCTCATCTCCACGACGGTCTCGCACAGCATGTGCGCCACCTCGCGCAGCTTGTCCATGAGGCCGTAGCCGCGCGTAATGTTGCAGGGGTCGTGGATGGTCACGGGTTCCTTGAACTTTTCCGGAATCCTGATTTTGCCGCTGGTGAGCAGTTCCCAGAAGAACTCCACCGAATGAACCACGGGCACGGGCCAGTCCTTGAACCCCAGCCAGCGGTTGCCCGTGTCGTATACGGAGCGGAACGCGTGTCCGCATTCCCCCATGACGATGCGCTTGACCTTCAGATTCTGCGCCATTTCGTAATGGCAGCGCTTGAGGCGGCCCATCATTTCGGTGTCGCCGACAAACATGCACATGTCGCTGTTGTCCCAGCCGGGCCGCGCGGGCATGGTCCAGTCCACGCCCGCCTCGTGCATGATGGCGGCCGCCTGGTAAATAAGCTGGGTGCGGAACTTGGGTTCCGGGGCGATGACCGAGTACAGGATGTCCGCTCCTTCTTTTTCCAGCGGGATGCGCAAAGCGGGAAATTCTCCCCTGGCTTCGTCCTCCTGCCACATCAGGCTGTCTATCCATTCATCCTCTTTGACCCACATCTGGTTCATCACGGCCGAATGGCTGTGCGCCGTGTCCAGGATATAGGTGGGGGTCATGCCCAGGCGGTAGCAGAACCGCCGCACCAGGCTGGTGATAAAGCCCGTATCCACCCCCACGGGACAGTAATGGACGCAGCGCTTGCACATGTTGCATTCCGTGTAGGCAAGCTGGGCCATTCCGTAGACGTCGTCGGCGGATACCTTGCCGTCCGCCCGGAGCAGGCGCCACATGGTCTGTTCCATTTTTCCCACGGGAGTGTAGGAGGGATCGTCCGGATGCGAGATGCTGAAGTGGCAGGCCTGGGCGCACATGCCGCAGCGCAGGCAGGTTTCGTAATATGTTCTCAGGCGCGCCCCGGCTTCGCCTTTGGTCACCAGTTCAAAGGCGGCCTTGATCTTTTGCGGGGTCAGTTTTGCCGCTGCCTGAACAAGGTTGGCGTCTTCTATGCGACGTTCGCCGATACCCATTGCTTTTCTCCATAGCTAAAAAGGTTCTGTTCGGGCGCGGATAGCGTCACCAGTCGGGACAATGGCGCACGCCGCCGAATTCGGAGCCCATATACGCCCGGGTAAACGGAGCGAAAAGCGCGTGCGACAGGCGTGTGAACGGCAGCGCGACGAGCACGGCTTCGCCGGAAAGCACGTGGATAAGGGACATGAGCAGGGCGTCGCCCAGTTGCATCTTTGCCAGAAAGCCCGAAATGAACGGCAAAGCGACCAGAGCCAGCACGGCCCAGTCGTGGGTCGTTGTAACGTAACGCACGGCGGGCACGAGAAAGCGCCGCCCGAAGAAGACCAGACAACACGCGACGGCGGCCAGGGTCAGGGCGTCGGCGGCGCCTTCCGGCAGGGACCAGACGGAAACGCCGAACAGATAATCCCACATGACGGCGTGGCCGGGCGCGAACAGCGCGAGCAGAAGCAGGGAAACGTGGAAGACGAAAGTCGTCGCGGTAAGCAGGGGGTTGGCCCTCCAGCCCAGCGTGGCAAAGGGCACGAGCCAGCGGCCGATTGAGCGGAAGGCATGGCCGAAGCTCATGTAAGCGACCACGGCCATTTCTTTTTTCCGGGCCAGGGCGATCATGGAGGCGATGCGCCAGACGGAACCGCCGATGAATATGAGCCAGGCCGCCCATGCCAGCGGGCCTGTGGCTATGTTGTAAAAAGTTTGCATAATCTTCTCCCTAGTCCGCATCAAGCTGGAGGCCATGCGCGCGGAACAGCGCGGGAAAAAAGACACGGCGGTCCAGCCGGAGCGGGTTGCGGTTATACGATATCCGCCAGCGGCATAACGACACGCACCAGGCTGCCGTTCTGGATGCCGCGCATAAGCAGGGAACGCCCGTCCGGGCTGAACGCGGGCGCCCATGCCCGGGAGAAGGATTCTCCTACGGGTTTGTTGTCCACAAGATAGGTCATGCTGCCGCCGGAACCGCGCACCAGCGCGGCCACGTGCCCTCCGTCCGGGCTGAAGACGGGCCGCCAGGCCATGTCCCAGGAGCCTTGCCAGGCCGCGCCGTCAACGACCACGCAAAAACCGTCGTTAAGGTGCGAGGCCAGGGCCGCGGCGCGGCCGCCGTCCGGGGACAGGGTGAGATCAGTGATGCAGGGGAAGGTTTCCCGCCAGGGGGAATCGTTGCGGGCCACGGTAAATTTGCCGTATTCGGGGGCTACCACGGCCCACAGGTGTTTGCCGTCGGGGCTCCATTGCTGCTGCCAGCACTGATGGTAGCGGGGCTTCCAGGCAAGGGCCGCGTCAACGGCCATGCCCCATCGCCCGCCCGCCCGCACGGGAGCGGCCAGCGCCCCGGTGGCGGGGTCGAAGGAGGGCGCCCAGACACAGTTGTAGGCTGTGGGCCAGGGTTCGCCGTTGATGGCGATGGTGTATTCGTAAGAATTCAGGCGGACCTGCGCGGCGACCCGTTCGCCGCCCCTGCCGTCGAAAACCGGGGTCCAGACGTTCATGAATGAAGCGTCCCAGGCCTCCCCGTCCACGGCGACGGAATAAACGCCGCTGAAAAAACCGGAGATATCGGCCTGCTTCAGGGGGGACACCTGCACGACGGCGGCGGTTTTGCGCCCGTCGGCGCGCAGGGAAAAATCCGTGGCGTTTATGTACAGCGTGTCCCAGGCCGTGCCGTCGGCGCAGATGCCGTACCGCATATCCTGCTGTATCGCGGCGTAAATCTGGCCCTCAGGGCCGAACATGGTCCCCCAGATAAAGGCGAAGCGTTCTTCCCAGGGGGCGCCGTCAACGGCAAGGGTCCATTCGTCGTCGGCCATGACCAGGGCGGTCAGCCGCCCGTCGGGACAGAAGCGGGGAAGCCATGCCTTTTCATAGGACTCCGGCCACTCCTCATTGTTAACGCGAAGCGTGAAGCTTTCATCCTCAAGCCTGACCACCGCGCTGAAGGTTTCTCCGTCCGGAGAGACGAGAGACTCCTCCTGCCACAGGTAACCGGGCTTTGCCGCCACAGAGGAAAGGACGGTCTTTTTCCCCCTTTCCCAATCCCACTTGTCTGAGTTTCTTGACACAACATCGGAACTGCCCATGAGCGCCTCCTTGTTGCAGGGGAGCGGCGGTCGTGGATCGGCCGGTATCCGCTCGGATTACGTCCTATATTGAAAAATTGAAGTCACCCGTGGGCCTCGCACGCTTTAAAAATCGTGTATTAGTTTGCGATCTTTCAAGAGTGCTTTACATGATTCATTGATGTATTTTTTTTGCATCAATAAAATTTTTTTGTGCAACGTGCTGTTGGTGGTTTTATATATATTTTACTTGACAGTTATCGAACACCACTATTTTTCCTTAAAAAACAGTGTGTTATTTAGCTATTTAAATTTTCAATATACAATTAATTGGTAGGATCAAAAAAAACCTTTGTAAAGAAAAAAAATGTTCTGTAAACGATTACTATATGAAATTTGATTTAATAACTACTAGCGCAGCATATAAAAATAGATCACATTTTTATGAAAGCATTTTTTGTAAACGATTTCTTTGAGTGTTGCTCGGTGTTTATCATACGTCGGCGGGGACGGGCGGATCGGAGCGGAAAATTTGCCTGCGGCGGAAAGCAGCAGCCGGGATGTTCAAACCCGTTCCCTGAAAAACGGACGGAAGAGCCCCCCGAAATGGGCTCTTTTTTTTCTTGCGCTTTTTTCGGAATTCCCCTAATAACACTCTTCGCGGTCGGGAACGGCATCAGACCCGCCCGCGCCCCGCAAAGCGGCGCGTGACACGCCGCAAGAGCCGGTGGGGAAGTCCTTTTCGCATCGCGGAGTGGTAGTTAAGACGGTTATAACGCCGGCCTGTCACGCCGGAGGCCGAGGGTTCAAGTCCCTTCCACTCCGCCAGCAACAAAAAAGCGAGGTTTACGCCTCGCTTTTTTGTTGCCGCCGGGTACGCGCCGCCCCGGCTGAGCGCGGGCTGAAGTTCGCGGCTCTTCGCCAAAAATGGACGGTACGGCATAGGGAGGCCTTTCACCAAAAAGGGGCTCTTCCAAAAAAGGGGAGCGCCTTTATTTCGGAGCGCATTTGTCCGAGAAAGCCCCGGAAGCCGCACCGGGGAAGCCGCGCGGGGCGGCTGATTTCGGGCGTCCTTGCCATCGGGGCTGATTGGCGTTAGAAACTTTTGCGATACGGGGTTGTACAAAAAGAAAAGATTCCGTATATAGGAAAAAAAATTTAGCCTTGGAGGACAGGATGGATCTTTCTTACAAAGAAATGCAGGAAATACTCATGCGCGAACTGCGCCTGTATCACCTGCCCATAGCCGTGACCTTTTTCTGGGATGACGCCAAGCTGGCGGAGTTCACTCAAAAAACGCCCCACGTGGTGCCGGTCAAGCCCATTACCTACTGCCAGTGGGAGATAGCCGCCCGTATGCAGGGCAAGACGGTGCTGGCCACCAAGGAAACCCTGGGCTGCTCCAACGCGCATGTGAGCTTTGGCTGGAAGGACATCGACGACAAGGAAATCAAGACCCAGCTCAAGTACTGTGTGGATCTGGAGCAGGCCGGGCGCTTCATGCGCTCCAAGCCGCGCCTGCCGCTGGGCAAGCTTAAGGCCATATCCGTCGGCCCCCTGGCGGACGCCGCCGTCGCGCCCGACGTCATCCATTTTTACTGCGACAACATGCAGTCGTACCACCTGGCCATCGACTACATGGCCGCCACCGATACCCATCCTTTGCGGCCCATGGTGACCATGAGTTCGTCGGCCTGCGGCGGCACGGTCTTTTGTTACCAGGAAAAGAGCTTCAACATGTGCCCCGCCTGCTCGGGAAGCTACAACGCGGGCAAGACCGAACGAGGCGAGGTCAACGTCTTTATCCCCGGCGTGGAAATTGAAGCCACGGTGAACCGCCTGCTGCAGCGCATCGACAAGTCCGGTTCCAGTTCCATCACGCGGCCCGGCGATCCCTTCCCCGGCGCGGACATCTGCAAGAACTGCCCCCTGATTGTGTTCAAAAAGTCCGACGGGCCCGAACCCGGCGAGTGCGCCGCCTGCTCCAAGTGTTAGTTCCATCCGGCGGGTGAATCCGCCGGATGGTTTTTTGCCGGGCGTTTCCATCGCGCCCGTAACCCAAAGCCTATCCTTAAAAATAAGGAGGATACCGTGCTGCGATCCAGATATACCACGCTGTGCACCGCGTTTGCCCTTGTGGCGGTACTGTCCTGCGCTACCCTTTCCTTTGCCGCCGACGCGGCTGCCCCCGCCGACGGGGATAAGGCCCCGGCCGTAGCGGCGGCCCCCGCCGACGGGCAAAAAGCCCCGGCCGCCGCCGTTGAAAAGGCCCCGGAGGCGAAAAAGTCCTTGAGCCTCGCCGACGCCATAGCCGCCGGGGTGGCGGCCGGAAAGATCGACCCGGCCAAGGCCCCGGGCTTTCTGGGCATTCCCGGCGCGCCCGAGGTTAACCCTGTTCTGGCCTTCTTCTGGGCCGTGTGGGTGGGCTGGATTTTCTCCACCGTGGGCGCGTTCGGCGGCGTGATGGCCGGGGTGGGGCACATCACTGTGTTCGGCCTTGGTTCGTACGCGTCTTCCTTTGGCAAGGGCGCGCCGTTGAACAAGGTGGTCACAGACTCCATTCGCGTGTCCAACCAATGGCTGGTGGGTTTTTCCGCCCTGGTGTCCTCCATCAAATACGCCAGCCTCGGCCGCATTGTGCTGCCGCTGGGCATCTCCCTGGGCGTGGGGTCCTTGTTCGGCTCCTGGCTGGTGCCGACCCTGACCCACGGCAAGATTTCCTTCAAGGAATACCAGGGCTATTTCGGGATCTTCGTGCTGGTGCTTGGCTGCTACCTGCTGTACGAGACCACCAAGTGGGCCCAGGCCAAAAAGAAAAAGGCCGCCGAGGCCGCCAAAGCCTTTGAAGCGGCTTCCAAGTGCGAAACCGGTCCCCAGAGCACCCGCGTGAAAATAGTCAGCGCCAGCCTTTCCCGCGTGGTGTTCACTTTTTGCGGCGTGGAATTTTCTTTCAGCACCTTTCTGCCGGTCGTCGGCGGTTTCGTCATCGCCGCCGCCGCCTCTTTTCTGGGCGTGGGCGGGGGCTTTCTGCTGGTGCCCTTCCTGACCAGCATCTCGCAACTGCCCATGTACCTTGCCGCCGGGACCTCCGCCTTTGCCGTGCTGGTGGGCATGGTCACGTCCATCTCCACCTTCATGTTCAGCGGCACCCCGGTCTACTGGCACCTTATCGGCCTTGAACTGGGCGGCATTCTGGTCGGCTCGTGGGTGGGCCCCATCACCGCCAAGTACCTGCACGACGCGTGGCTTAAGCGCATTTTCATCGTGCTGGCCTTCTACGTCGGCTTTGACTTCATCCTCAAGGGCTTTGTGGGCAAGGGGCTGATCGCCTTCCTCGGCTTCTAAAACAATGAGCGCTTCAAACGGCCGCGGGGGGGGGGTGGCCGCCCGCCGGCGCCGGGCCGCCCGGAATTTGGATAGAGTACGGGGGGGGGGGGGTTCTGCCCCCGCCCCCGGCCGCCGGGCCGCAAGTATTTGCGAATCCTTGCGGGCGGTTCGAGTATAAAATGCTTTAACAGCAACACCAGCAAGGTTTTACCACGAATATGACTTTTGCCTCTTTGCTTCCCGCCTGGCTGGACGCCTTTTTCATAGGGCCGTTCCGCTGGTTGCCCGACCCGACCCTGAGTCTGTGGCTGGGCACGGCTTTTTTGTGCGCCTATGCCGTGCTGGGGGGCGAAATCACTTCGACCCTGCTGTTCTGGAGCCACCGGGGTTATTACGAGCGCCTGCAGGATGAGGTGGTCAAGGCGCACAACCTTTCGGTGGAGGCCCTGCGCGCGGGAAACAAGGAAGCCTACACCGCCATCAACAAGCAGGCCCATGAACGGTTCGGCAAGGCCTTTTTCGCCCAGGCCGCCGTGGGCATGGCCTCCCTGTGGCCCGTGCCCTTCGCTCTGGACTGGCTTTCCCTGCGCTTCGAGGGCATTCCCGTGCACCGTATCCCGTTTACGGACCAGTCGGTGGGGTATGTTTTCGTCTTTCTGGCCTTGTACATCCCCTTGCGCATTCTCTTTTCCCGCATAAAAAAGCGCCTGCCCGGCTTCAGGCGGGTGGAGGAAGCGCGCCGCCGCGCCCGCGAGGCGCGCGGGGCCATGCGCTCGTTTTTTTCCTGAGCAAGAGTTTCATGCCCATCATGAAATGACGGCTAATACTTCATCATTTCGCGGGCGGCGTCGCGCATTTCGGCGGCGTTTTTAAGGTCGTCGCGCTGGTCGTGCAGCTTTTTGCCCTTGCCGAGGGCCAGTTCCACTTTTACGCGGCCGTTGGCGAAATGCATATTGACGGGCACAAGGGAAAGGCCCTTCTGCTCCACCCGGGCGGCAAGGCTGTGGATTTGACGTTTGTGCAGCAGCAGCTTTCTGTCCCGGTCCGGATCGTGCTGGGCGTATCCCGCGTTGGCGTAGGGCGCGATATGCAGGCCGATAAGAAAGGCCTCTTCGCCGCGAAAGGTGACGTAGGAATCGCGGAAGTTGACGGCCCCCTGGCGGATGCTTTTCATTTCCGAACCGGTAAGGGCCACGCCCGCCTCGATGAACTCAAGCAGTTCAAAGTAGTGGCGGGCTTTTTTGTTCTGGGCGATGAGGCTGCCCGTGTTTTTCTTGCTCATGTCTTTTGGTTTTGCCGGTTACGGTATGCCCGCCGGGCGGCGTGCCCGGGGATGGCTTCAGGGTACCAGAGAGGAAATGAAAAAGGCCATATCTTCGGGAAATCGGCCGTACACGGACTGGAGCACCATGGAATTGATGGATTGGTGCGTGGATGCCGCAAGGACATGGTGCAGCATTTCGCGGTTTTCGTCCATGCTGCTGCGCCGGATCAGGTGCTTGATGGCGGGTATGGACTGCGGGGCGATGGAAACGGCGTCCACGGGCATGCCCAGCAGTACGGGCAGACACAGCGGGTCGGCGGCCATTTCTCCGCATACGCATACGGAAATGCCCGCTTTGTGCGCCATGTCGGTGACGAACTTGATGGCGCGGACGACGGCCGGATGCAGGGGCTGGTGCATGTGGGCCACGTGCCTGTTGTCCCGGTCCACGCCAAGGGAATACTGGATAAGGTCGTTGGTGCCGATGCTGAAAAAATCCGATTCCCGGGCCAGATCCTCGGCTGTGAACACGGCCGAGGGCAACTCTATCATGGTGCCCACGGGCATGGAAGCGTCAAAGGGCACGCCGGCGGCGTCCAGTTCCTGCTTGGCTTCGTTCAGGATGGACTTGGCCTGGCGCAGTTCCGTCACCCCGGAGACGAGAGGAAACATCAGCGCGGTGTCGCCGTGGGCGCTGGCCCGCAAAATGGCGCGCAACTGGGTGCGGAAAATGTCCCGGTGGCGCATGCAGTAGCGTATGCCGCGCATGCCCAGGGCGGGGTTGGCCTCGTTAAGGTTTCTGCGCTCGCTGAAAATCTTGTCGGCCCCCACGTCCAGGGTGCGGAAGGTGACCCGGCGCGGGGCCATGGCGGCGGCAAGGCGCGAGTATTCCCGGTACAATTCTTCTTCCGTGGGCAGGGTGGACCGGGCGATGTAGCCGTACTCGGTGCGCACAAGGCCCGCGCCTTCGGCCCCGGCGGACAGGGCGGTTTCCGCGTCATCGGCCTTTTCCATGTTGGCGAAGACATGCAGGCGGTGCCCGTCTTCGGTTTCGGCGGGCAGGGGGGCGCTGACGCGGATGCGGCGCTGGTAGGAAAGGAATTGTTCCTGGCGCTCGATGGCCTGGGCCAGTTCGCTTTCCGCCGGGTCCACCAGGACGCGGCCGCGCAGGCCGTCCACAACCAGCAGGTCGCCGGGGCGAATTTCGCCGGAAAGGCCGGCTACGCCCACAACGGCGGGAATTTGCAGGCTGCGCGCCAAAATGCCGGTATGCGAGGTTTTTCCCCCCTGCTCGGTGATAAAGGCCAGAAGGCGCTGCGGCGAAAGGCCCAGAGAGTCGGCCGGGGTGAGATCGTGGGCCAGAAGCACCCCTTTTTCCCCTCCCGTTTCAGGAAAGGACGCGGCGTCGGCAAGATGGCGGACGATACGGTCGGCGACGGCGCGCACGTCCTGGATACGATCGCGGATGTAGGGAAACGGAATGCGCTCGAACATCTCGGCGATGCGGGCCACGCTTTCTTCCAGCGCCCACTCGGCGTTCATGCGCTGGGCGCGGACGCGGTCCAGGGCTTCTCCGGTCAGTTTGGGATCCCGGCAGATAAGCAGGTGCGAATCGATCAGATCCGTCTGATCGTGCAGCGAGGCGGGCAGGGAGGCCTTGGCCCGTTCAAATTCGGCGGCGACGGCGTTTGCGGCGTCTTCCAGGCGCAACGCCTCGGTCTCGACGCTTTCAAGGGGCACCAGGATGTGCGGGGCCGGGCCGGGCCGGTGGTTGCGGTAAAACCCCCTGCCCACGGCGATGCCGGAAGAAACGGCCGTGCCGTGCAAAATCGCTCGTGCCACTATGCCCCCTTGGGGATGAGGGCGCCCTCGAACAGGAGGCCCAGGGTTCGCGCGGCTTCTTCGGCGTCATCCCCCCGGCAGGTGATGGTCAGAGCGCCTCCGCGCGCGGCGGCAAGGGAAAGAATGTCCAGAATGCTTTTGGCGTTGGCTTCCATACCCTCGTAGCCCAGCCGGATGTCGCAGGTGAAGGCCCCGGCGGCCTGGGCCAGCCGGGCCGCCGGCCGCGCGTGCAGGCCCAGTTCATCCAGGATGAACACGGTGATGGCCGCCTCGCGGCAGCCGGGAGGGGCGCAATCCGCAGGAAGAATGCCGGAACGTTCAAGCATCTGTAATCCTCCGGGATCTTTCATATCATCATGGCGGCATATTTTGCAATGCCCGTGAAATTTATTTCGCTATATCCGTTTTCGCGCAAATACGGGCGTAAAATGGCCCGCGTCAAAGCGGGCTGTCGAATACCCCCGCCAGATGCAGGCCCACGGCAAAGGCAAGCAGCAGCAGGGCGATGAACACTCGGGGCACATGCGCCTTGGAGGCAAGCCACCCGGCCGCGGCCAGGTACAGCGCCGCCGCTCCCCATACGGGAGCGCTGGTCCCCGGCAGGGCGAGAAACAGGAACAGGGCCAGCAAAACGGCATTGGCCCACTTGATGCGGTCGCCCTGGTTGATAAGATCCAACCGCCGCAAAAGCCTCAGGACGGCCAGGCCCCTGCGCAGACCCAGGATGAAGGAGCACAGCTTGAAGGCGTGCAGGGCCAGAAACAGCGCCAGGGTCAGCAGGACCGCCGCCTGGACGTTTCCGGCCAGTATCAGGCAGGACGTGCCCAGTCCCCAGGCGGGCAGCAGGCTGCCGCCGAAAAACGAGTCGCCGATGGCCGAAAGGGTGTTGGCCGTGGTGTTCTTAAGGCTGTACAGCAGGGCTTCGTTCATGCGGCCTTCGGCGATGGCCGCCTCGGCATGCAGGAAGATGCCGAGGAGCATGGGAATCCAGAAAGGGTGGCAATTGAAATGGCGCGCATAGCGCATGCGGGCGGCGCGCAGGGCGCGGCCCTCGCCGTACAGGGCGGCCAGGGCGGGCTCGATGGCATGGAGAAAGCCTATATTCTGCAGGCCGCGCGGGTTGTACGCGGCCCCCACAAGATAGGTGCGTAAAAAACATCCCAGAAGCAGCAGGGGGGACAGCCTGTTCATGGCGAAGTCTCCGGGGACAGCAGCAACTGGTAGATTTCCTTTGCGCTCCAGCCCGCGACTTTGGGCCGCACCCGCCGGGCGACGTCTTTGGGCTTGCCGCCCAGGGCGGCCTCGCGCACGGCCAGGGCGCGCACTTCCGCCTCCGGGGTTTTACGCGGGGAAAGGGGCGGGCCGATCAGCACGGTCATCTCGCCCAGCAGGTCCGGCGGCAGGGCGGCGTGTTCCTGTAAGGAAAAGAGGATAAACTCCTCGTAGGTTTTGGTCAGTTCCCTGGCGATGCAGGCCTCGCGCGGGCCAAGCAGGGCAAAGGCCGTTTCCAGCGTGCCCGCCAGGCGGTCTTTGCGTTCGAAAAAAACCAGGGTGGCGGGCAGGGCGGCGTAGGGGGCGAAAAAGTCCTCGCGCCCGGCGTCCTTTCTGGGCGCGAATCCCAGAAAGACAAAGGGCTGGGGCGGCAGGCCGCTGGCGCACAAAGCAGCCACCGGGGCGCAGGGGCCGGGCAGGGGCGAAACCTGAAAACCCGCCGCGCGCGCCGCGCGCACCAGCCGGTAGCCAGGATCGGACAAAAGGGGCGTGCCCGCGTCGGAGACAAGCGCCAGTTCCTTGCCCTGGGCAAGCCATTCCAGCACCTGGGGCAGGCGTTCTTCTTCGTTGTGATCGTGAAAACTGGTGAAGGGCGGAGACTCTATGGAGCAGCGGGCAAGCAGCTGCCCCGCGCGGCGCGTGTCCTCGGCCAGGATTCCGTCCGCCCGGCCCAGCACTTCGCGGGCGCGCGGGGAAAGGTCACCAGGGTTGCCAAGAGGCGTGGCGGTTATCCACAGTTTTCCCGAATTCGATGACATTGCGGTGGTGCTCCAGAATAAGGCCGCCGCTCCCGTCGCCCGTGGCGCAGATCAGATCGAAGCGGCAGGGCAGGTCCCACAGTTCGTGGACGGCAAGATACATGCGCGCGGCCCGGGCCATGCGGGCGCGCTTTTTTGCGGTAAAGGCCGCGTGGACGGGTATGCCGCCGGCCTCCGCCCTGGTTTTGACCTCGACAAACACCAGCGTGTCTCCGTCCCTGGCCACCATATCCAGCTCGAACCCCCGCAGCGCGCCGGAAGGGCGCCAGTTGCGCTCCAAAACCGCATACCCCCGGCTTTGCAAAAAAAGCAGGGCGCGCTCTTCTCCCGCCCTGCCCAGGGCAAGGTGCGGGGCTTCGGCCTTGGGCCGGGGCGCGCGGGCGCGTTCCGGCTTGCCGCCGCGCTTTGGAGCCGGGGCGGGCCGTTCCGGTGTGTTCGACATGGCGCATCATGCCTTCATCACGCCCGGATTTCAATCAAAACCGTACCGGACTACCCAAACGGGCGGCGAAGCGCCGGCCTGAAAAATGACGACAAACCCCGCAAGGCCGGTTTGGCAAAGCTCGCCCGCTCCGGCGCCGGGTGGCGGCAACGAATGCCGCCCGCCCGGCGGGCTGTCCCCTTCCCATGAAGCGCGGGAAAGGATACATTGAATGTCCGGCGCAACCGCGCCGGCATAACGCGCGTCCGGCACGGCGCGCGGCAACCGGCCTTGCCGCAAGGCCGCGACAAAAAAGGAGCCGCATCATGGCAAACACCGCCGTTATGAGCCTGAAAGGCCCTATCGACAAAACCTTCGCCCTGGCCGCCGCCTACATCGACGTGTGTCCCGAGAATATATGGGGCAAAAAGTTCGGCGGCTGGCCCGCGTGGCAGCAACTGTACCACGGCCTTGCCGCCATCGACTTTTTTCTGCGCGGGCCGGACGACGCCCAGGCCAAAGCCCTGTACGATCACGCCGTGGGCGATTTGAAGGAAACCCCGGCCCAGGCCCCGGACAAGGCGGCCTTCAAGAGCTTTCTTGAAACGGCCAAGGCGCGTATCGACGCCTATTGCGCCGGGCTGGACGACGCGGATCTGGCCAAAAACAACCCCGGCCTGTCCAAGCGTTTCGGCGCGGACATGACCCATGCCATCACCCTGTCCCTGATGGCCGGGCATCTTTTCTACCATTTGGGAGGCTGTGACGCCGCCCTGCGGGAAAACGGCCTCAAGGGAGTGTTTTAACCGACTGACTGCTGACCCGGAGAGGGGCGCCGTCCCCTCTCCGGCGTTCAGGCGGGACTGCCATGCGCTTTTTTTACTTCCTTTTTCTGCTCTTCGTCTTCAGCCATCTGTACATCTTCATCGCCATGCGCCGGGTGCTGGGGGGCGGGTGGTGGCAGCTTCCCGCCGGGCTATGGCTGATCTGCATGGCCTTTTCCTGGCTGCTGCGCATGTCGCCTTCGCTGCGCCCCCTGATGGCTCCGATGCAGGCCGTGGTTTTCGTCTGGATGGGGTTTTCCATCATGCTTTGCTATTGCCTGCTGGCGGCGGACGCGGCCATGCTGCTGGCCCGCGCGGCGGCCTTTATCGGGCGGGCGGAGATCCTTCAGCGTTTCGCCGCCTTCATGACCGGCAAGCGCTGCCTGCCCCTGGCCTTTGCCGCGGGGGTGGCGCTGTTCGGCTACGCCCTGTACGAGGCGCAGAATTTTCGCGTCGTCCGCCTGGACATCGCCACGCCCAAACTGCCGGCGGGCTCGGCCCCCCTGCGCATCGTGGGCATTGCCGACATCCACGTCAGCGAACTGATCGGCCCCTGGATGCTGGAACGCATGCAATCCCTGGTGGCGGAGCAGAACCCGGACATTATCGTGGTGGCGGGCGACACCGTGGACATCGATCTTTCGGCCAGAACCGGGGAAGCGCGGATTTTGCGCGGCTTTCCGGCGCGTTTGGGCAAGTTCGCCGTCACCGGCAACCACGAAAGTTACCGGGGTCTTGCCATGTCCCTGAACTTTCTGGAGCGGGCGGGCTTTCGCGTGTTGCGGGGCGAGAGCGTGGAAGTGGGGGGCATCAGCATCGGCGGCGTGGACGACGATTCTTTCCAGGGCCAGTTCACGCCCGACACCACCGACGTTTCGCGCGTGGTGCCGGAATCGCCGGGCGAACGGTTTTTTCTTCTGCTCAACCACAAGCCCCGGGTGGACCAAAATGCGCTGGGCCGCTTCGATTTGCAGTTTTCCGGCCACACCCACGGCGGGCAGATCTGGCCCGGGCGGTACATGGTCCGTTCCATTTACGGGGCGCCCCAGGGGCTGAGCCCGTTGGGGGACGGCAAAGCCGGATCGCTGCTGTTCCTTACCAACGGGCTGGGCTTCTGGGGGCCGCCCGTCCGCCTGGGCGCGAGGCCGGAGATAGTCGTCATTACTCTTACCCCGGCGTAAAAGCAGGCGTCTTTCCGCGCCATACGGCGTCAGGCTTCGCTTTTGCTCCGGGGGCGGGACCAAAGAAGTCCGGCCCCCATCGCAAAACCTTGCCTTTCTTGTCTGGCCCGGAAATCCGCCTGCTTTTCAGGAAAGGCGTCTTTCCGCGCCATACGGCGTCAGGCTTCGCTTTTGCTCCGGGGGCGGGACCAAAGAAGTCCGGCCCCCATCGCAAAACCTCGCGCATGGGCCTCAAAGGAGGGACCGAAACATGGAGTCCGTACACCCCGTGCGGGAAATAGATTTTTCCGCCTGGAAAAGAGCCCGGCATTACGCCTTGTTCGCCGGGAGGGAGTTTCCCTTCATCGGCTTTACCGCCGAGCTTGACATCACCCGCTGGGACGCGGAGCGGCGGCAAAGCGGCAGGAAATTCTTTCCCGCCTTTCTTCACACCGTGATGCTGGCCATGAACGCCATTGAGAACTTCCGCTACCGCATCAACGGCGGCAAGGTCTTTTTGTGCGAGGGAACCGACCCCGCCTTTACGGTCTTTGAGCCCGGGGACGAGCTGTTTTACTTCGCCACCGCCGCAATGACCCCCGACCCCGCCGCCTTTGATCGCAATGTGGAAGAGGCCAAGGAAAAGGCGCTGGAAACCCGCTGCCTTGACGGGGGGCGGCTGGACGTTGCGTACATCTCCTGTCTGCCCTGGTTTGGCTTCAGCGACGTCACCCAGCCCATGGGGCTGCGGCAGGCTGATTCCGTCCCGCGGGCGGTCTGGGGACGCTGCGCGAACCGGGGCGACTCCCTTTTTGTTCCCTTTTCCATCACCGGTCATCACGGCCTGTTCGACGGGCTGCACGCGGCCAGGCTGTTCGCCGCCGTCCAGGAGCCTTCCCGGACCCCCTGAGCGTCCGGGGAATTTTCCGGAAATCGCACGCGTCCGGGAAGGCCCCGAGCCGGACGCCATATGCGAACGGCCCGCCGCGCAGGCGGCATTCATTGCGGCCGGCAAGCGCGGGCGCGGGCGCGTTTTTACGCCCCCCGGCGCTGGCGCGCCTTGGCAAACCCCGCGAAGCGGGGGGTATTCTCAAACCGAGACAGTCCGTCGCGTTTGCGCGGCGGACTGTCTTTGTGCCGTGGGCCGCCGTTTTTTTGAAAACGGCGGCGGAACCGTTCCGGAACCGTTACTTTCCGTCATCCGGCTCCAGAGTGACCCCCGGCGGCACGGCGACCCCCGGCGGTATGGTGATGACTTCCACCACCTGAGGCTCGGCGGGCAAGGCTTCCGTCGGGCTCATGGTCCGCAGTCGGGTGGGCCCGTATTTCCCCTCATCACAGGCAATGGATTTGGGGCCTTCGGGAATCCGCCGCGACTTCGCCTTGGCGGCGCTCCCGTCGCTTCCGGCGGGCGCCGCGGCAAAGGCGCTTCCGGCGAACAGCGCGGCAAGCAGCAAGACGGACAAGACCGCGCATCCCCGCGCATGGAACACGAAACGTTTTTTCACCGCACAACCTCCTTTTATGAAATGACTCCCAACATATGCGGAGGCATCCTTGTTGTCCAGCCGGGTTCAGTCCCGGACGGGCAAAAGGGACCAGGATTGCGACGGTCCCTTACGCGGCGGGTCTTTTTCGCTACCTTGCGCTCATAATCCGCGAAAACCGCCTCCGGCGGGCCCGGTTCCCTTGCGGACCGTCCGGCATCGGACCCGGCCCGGGTATCCGGCGCCGGACTCGACCCGGATATCCGGAGCCGGAGGCGGCCGTCCGGCATAACGCCGGTTTTTTCGCGCAAGCCACGCAAGGAGTCTGCACTATGAGCGCGTCATGCCAGGCGGGGAAAACCTCCGCTGAGAACGCCGACCTGGAGTACATCTGCGAATTCATCCACGCCAGGGAAGGAAACAGCACCCGTTTGTACGTGCCTTGCGACAGCCGGGGCATGCCCTTGGACAAAAGCGGACCCACCATAGCGGCGGGATTCGACCTGGGACAGCACGCTCCGCACGAGGTGCTTTCTCTGGGGCTTTCGGCGGAGTTGGCGGAAAAACTCGTGCCCTATTGCGGCAGGCAGGGCAAAGAGGCCATACGCTTTATCCTTGAGCGCCCCCTGACCCTTTCGGCGGAAGAGGCGGCCCGCGTCAACAAGGCCGTGATGCGGCGGCATCTTGCCAACGTGGCCAGGCGCTTTCTGCGCGAGTTGGTCCTGGCCGGGGCGGAAAAGACGTCGGCGCGGCCCGCCGTGTGCGGCTTTGCCGGCCTGCCCAAAGAGGCCCGCGCCGCCCTGGCCTCGCTTTTGTACCAGTACGGCCCCAATACAGGCCTGGCCAGGGGGATTATCGTCCCCCTGCTGTACGGGGAATACCGCGAAGCCGCGCGGCGTCTGCGCGATATGGCCGACCGCGCCGGCTACAAGTATCCCGCGCGCAGGCGGGCGGAGGCGGCGTTGCTGGACAAGGCGCGGTAACGCGCCGGGGCTGTTGCCAAAGTTCCCTTTGGCAACAGCCCGCCGCAAAGGCGCAGGCGGCATTCATTGCCGCCGTTAAGCGCCGTAGCGGGCGTGCCTTTGCAAACCCCTGCCTTGCGGGGTTTGCCGTCAATCTGGAACGCGGTAACGCGCCGGGGCTGTTGCCAAAGTTCCCTTTGGCAACAGCCCGCCGCGCCCGGGCGAATCCCGTTTGCGGACAGGGAGAG
>JAVBPV010000044.1:0-30865 GCA_031549405.1 Desulfovibrio sp. | reverse complement strand
GTGGGGGTTGGGGGCTTGGGGGATGGGGGAGAGGACCCTTTCCAAAGGGTCCTCTCCCCCTTCCCCCAAAAGCTCTTTCTCCTCCCACCCTGGAGTTCATATGAAATGCACGCGCTGCAAGGCGACGGCGGTGGTGGCGCTGCCAAGCCACCATTCGGGCTTTTGTGAAGCCTGTTTTCTGGATTTTTTTACCAGACAGGTGGAAAAGGGAATCCGCAAACAAAACCTGTTTACGCACGACGATCGCATCCTGGTGGCCCTTTCCGGGGGCAAGGATTCATTGGGGCTGATGTTCGAGTTGTCGCGCCTGGGCTATGACGTTACCGGCCTGCACATCGACCTGGGCATTCCCGGATCGTCGGAGGCCGCGCGCGGCGTGGTGGAACGCTTCTGCCACAAGCATGATTTGCCGCTGATGGTGACAGAGACGGCCAAAGAGGGACTGGCCATTCCGGACGTAAAGGCGCGGTTGCGGCGGCCCATATGCTCGGCCTGCGGCAAAATCAAGCGGCATTTCTTCAACCGCGCGGCCCTGGAACACAACTTCACGGCGCTGGCCACGGGGCACAACCTGGACGATGAAATCGCCCGTCTGTTCAGCAATACCTTGCGCTGGGACACGGCCTACCTGGGGGACCAGGGGCCGAGGCTGGATTCCGAACCGGGGGACGCGGAGGCCGGCGGCGCGGGATTCGCCCGCAAGGTCAAGCCCCTGTGGCGGCTGACGGAGTTTGAAACGGCCAACTACGCCTTTTTGCGGGGCATAGAGCATCACCGCGCGCCCTGCCCGTACAGCAAGGGCGCGAGCTTTACCTTTCACAAAAAGATCTGGGCCGACCTGGAAGAAACCATGCCGGGCCGGAAACTGGATTTTTACCAGGGCTTTCTGGAACGGGGACGCCCGGTGTTCGCCACTGCGGCGGCCAAAGAAAACCCGCCCCTGGTGCCTTGCGGGGAATGCGGCTTTCCCACCTCGTCGGAGGTGTGCGGGGTGTGCCGCATCAGGCAGGCCTTGCGGGAAGGGTGATCCGATTTCCGGCCAAGGCGGATGTTCTGTTGTATGCCGACGGCGAAGGCCGGGGCGGCGGGGAATAGAGCGGGAAGACGGAACGGCTCCGGGCCGGGCGCAACGAGGGGATGCCCCCTCCGCGCCCGGTCCGAAGCTGTTGCCGCGCCGTGCTGAACGCGCGCTACACAAACACTCCGTGCTCGGCCAGAATGCTTACGCCGATGGCGATCAGCACCAGCCCGCCCAGGGCGTTGGCCTTGTTGCCCAGGTCGCCCAGGGACGGGCAGCGGCAGATGAGCTTGCCCAGGTGAAGGCCGCAGGTGGTTATGGCAAAGCAGACCACGCCTATGACCACGGCCGGGTACAGCACCGGCACGCCGAGCAGGGCCAGCGAAACGCCCACGGCCAGGGCGTCGATGCTGGTGGCGATGCCCAGCATCACGATATTGCCGCCCGTGGTCGGGTCGGCGCACACGCATTCTTCCTCGGCTTTGCCCCGGTTAAGCCAGGCTTCCCGCAGCATTTTTCCGCCCACAAAGCCCAGCAGGGCGAAAGCCACCCAGTGGTCGTAAGCCTCAATGTATTTTTGCGCGCCGATGCCAAGCAGCCATCCCGCCACAGGCATGGCGAACTGGAAAAAGCCGAATGTTCCGGCCATGCGCACGGTCTGGGCCGCGCTGACGCAGCGCAGGCGGATGCCGGAGGTCAGGGCCACGGCAAAGGCGTCCATGGCAAGGGCCACGGACATGGCGAAAATGGCGGTGAAAGTCAAAGGGCGCTCCTGATTCTCGTCTGCCGGGCGGCCGTTGCCCGGAGCCATATCCGCCCCGGCGGCGGATTTTGCGGCCGGGGGCTCCGCATTCGTCTGCCGGCCGGCGGGGGGCGCGGCATGCGGGAACCCCTGCATATACCGCGCGGCCCGGCAGGGCAAGGGGGCTGCCGGGGAATAGTTCCGGAGGCGAAGCCCCGGAGAAGCCGGAAGGGAAGCCTTGGCGACGCGCCTTCCTTCCGGCCCGGGGCCTGAAAAAGCGGTAACTTCGCTACAGCTTCCTCATGAACTCCGCCACGGCGCCGCCCGCCGCCATGTGGGCCATAAGGGCGCTTTCAAGCACGGCGGCTTCCGGGACGCTTGCCAGCGCGCAAAGTCCTTCGGGGCCGGCCTCGCCCAGCCCCAGGGCCAGGGGAACGGAAAAGACGCTTTTGGCTTTGGCAAAGGAACCGGCCAGATCGGGGGGCAGAGGCCTGCCCGGCGGCACGCTGCCCGGCACCGGCGCGATACGGGCGTAGCCCTGGGCCTTTGCCGCATAGCGGGCCAGGCGATTGGCGGCGATGTTCAGGCCCATGGGAAGGATCAGGGCGATGCCCTCTTTGGCCAGGGCGGCGCGGAATGTGTCGCTTTCGTCCAGGGGCAGGTCGTGGACGACGCAGCCGTCCACCCCGGCTTCGCGCGCCTCGGCGGCGAAGCGCTCCAGCCCGTGCCGGAAAAAGGGATTGTAATAGCCCACCAGCACCAGCCCGGCCTTAAGGCCGCCGCTGCTTTTTATCCGGCGCAGTTCGTCCAGAAGGCCGTCCAGAGTGACGCCGTCGTCCAGGGCTTTCAGCGTGGCGGCTTCCACCAGCGGCCCGTCGGCCACGGGGTCGGAAAAGGGCACGCCGATTTCGATGACGGGCGCCCCGCCCTTGTCCAGTTCCGCCAGGGCGGCGGCAAAGGATTGCGGGTCGGGAAATCCGGCGGTGATAAAGGGGATAAGGGCGCAGCGCCCTTTGGCGGCGGTTTCGCGAATGCGCAGGGTCAGGCGTTCGGCGCTCATCGGCGGTCCTCCCCGTTCAGGGAAATATGTTGTCTGATAATGTCCATGTCCTTGTCGCCCCGGCCGGAGAGGTTCACCACCACGTTGCCGCCCCTGGGGAAGCTTTCCGGGTTGTCCAGCACCCAGGCCAGGGCGTGCGAGGACTCCAGGGCCGGGATGATCCCTTCGGCCCGGCACAGGGTGGAAAAGGCGGCCAGGGCGCGGTCGTCGGTAACCGGGTGGTATTCGGCCCGGCCGATTTTTTGCAGGTGGGCGTGTTCCGGCCCTATTCCGGGATAGTCCAGGCCGGCGGAGACGGAATGCGAAGGCAGCACCTGTCCGTTCCGGTCCTGCAGCAGCATGGAAAGCTGGCCGTGCAGCACGCCGGGGCTGCCGTAGTTCAGGGGCGCGGCGGTATTGTCGGGCGTTCCCTTGCCGCCGCCCTCAAGGCCGATGAGCCGCACCCCGGAAGCCGCCGGGTCGTCGATAAAGGCCGCGAACATGCCAATGGCGTTGGAGCCGCCGCCCGCGCAGGCGCACACGGCGTCGGGCAGCTTGCCCGTGGCTTCGTGCAGCTGGGCCATGGTTTCTCTGCCGATGACGGACTGAAAGCCGCGCACCAGGGTGGGAAAAGGGTGGGGGCCCGCGGCGGTGCCAAAGCAGTAGTGCGTGCTGGCTTGTTGGGTGATCCAGTGGCGCAGGGCCACGTTGATGGCGTCCTTCAGGGTTTTGGTGCCGTTTTCCACGGCCACGACCTCCGCGCCCAGAAGGCGCATGCGCATGACGTTGGCCGCCTGGCGTTTGACGTCAATGGCCCCCATAAAGATGGTGCATTGCATGCCCAGGCGGGCGGCGGCGGCGGCGGTGGCCACGCCGTGCTGCCCGGCGCCGGTTTCCGCCACCAGGCGGGCCTTGCCCATGCGCTTGGCCAGAAGCGCCTGCCCCAGGGTGTTGTTTACCTTGTGCGCCCCGGTGTGCAACAGATCCTCACGCTTGAGCCAGAGAGAAAAGCCCAGTTCCCCGGACAGCGCGGGGCACAGGGTCAGGGGCGTTTCCCGCCCGGCCCAGGCGCGCAAAAGCCCGTTGAGTTCTTTTTGAAATTCCGGCGTGGGCAGGATGGTCCGGCAGGCTTCCTCCACCTCCAGCAGGGGGGGCATAAGCAGTTCCGGCACGAACCGGCCCCCGAAGTCTCCAAAGTATCCCTGTTGCATGCTGATGTCCTTGGTGATGGTTGACAAGGGTTGATGAACAACGAAAAAAAGCCGCGGGCGTCACGCCCGCGGCTTTTGGTTGGTATCTGCCTAAATCTTCAGCAAGCGCCAACCGCCAGACCCCGGGCCTGAACGCACCACCACCAGCCGCGCCAGCAAAGGGCGGGGGAGGTAAAGTCGGCGAAGGGCTGGTTCTGTCCGGTCATGATGTCGCTTTGCTGATTGTCGTGTCGCGGGCGGTTTTTCGCCCGCGCGGTAAAACATAGTACACCAGATGGAAATCTGTCAATAATCCTTTGCGGGGATATTTCGCCGGCAGCGGGCTGGTTTGCCGTCAGACAAGGAAGGCGATCTCTTGTCAGGGCGGGTAGTTGCCGCCCTTTTGGCGAACACGTTTTCTTAACGCCCCGCGAGGGGCCGAGGCGTAGCGAAGGCCCGGCCCGTGGGGCCGCCTGGAGCGGCAAGGCCGGGCTGTCCGGGCTTGGCCCGGACAGCATGCGTAACCGGCCGCAGGCGCGGAAAAAAGTCGCGGGATCACGGCAAACCGGCCCGCTACCGCTGGGGCAGGTGGCGGGTCAGGAACATAAGCAGGCAGACCACCGAGACCACCAGGGCGGTGCCCACCAGCAGGGCGTAGTCTTCCATCCGCAGCAGGGCGTAAAGCACGGCGTACAGGCCCGCCAGCAGGGCGGTGATGATCAGGCCCTTGGCCTTGCTGCGCAGGGCCGCCGTTATATACAGGCCGTTCATGGCTATGGATACGCCGCTTGCCGCCAGAAAGGCGGTAAGAAAGGCGGTGTGCTCGGCCAGGGACAACAGCACCAGGTAAAACAAGGTCATGGCGATGCCCACCAGCCCGTACTGCATAAGATGCAGTACGGCCCGCGTCACCAGTTCAAAGGAGAGCAGGGCCACAAAGGTCAGGCCGATGAAGAGCAGGCCGTACTTCACCGCCCGGTCCACCTGCCGGTACAGGGACACGGCCTCGTACAGGTCCACCCCGGCGGTGAAACGGGAAAGGTCGCCGGTTTCGCCGCCGCCGTAAGATTCGCTGCTGGTCTTGAAGGACTTGTCGCCCAGATCCCCCACTTGCGGGTAGGTGCGGCTGAGGTGCGGGATGGACCAGCGGGCGGAAAAATCGTGGTCGGTGAGGGTACGCTCGGCGGGCAGCAGGCTGCCGCCGAAGCTGGGGGAAGGCCACTGGCCCCGCGCCGTGATGGACGTGGTTTCGCCCACAGGGGTAAAGTGCAGGCCGCCGCTGCCGTTAAGGTTAAGGTCCAGGGCGAAACCCGCTTCTTTCATGTCCGGCGTCAGGCGCACCGGAGCGTGAAAGCCCGGTCCCAGCAGGTTTCCGGCCTGGGTGCCGGGGTTGAAGGGCGCCGCGGGCGCCCCGTTCCATTCCAGGGTACCCACCTTATTGATGGCTTTCAGGTCGGTGACGCCCAGCGCAAACCATGCCTTGTCCCACAAAATGCGCACCAACTGGTCGTCAAATACTTCGGCCCCGGGCAGGCGGAACTTGCCCCGCACGGCAATGGGGCAGGTGTACACCACATATTCGTAGATGCCGTAGTGGCGGGTTTGCGGCTCAAGCACGGCGTCAAAGGAAAGGTCGGCGGGCAAGACCACCTTGTGCTCCATCTGCTGGACCCGGCGGGTCACCGTGCGCGTTTTGCCGTCGTCGTCGGTGATTTTTTCCGACACCATGCGCCAGACCTCGTAGGGGACGATCAGTGCGGGTCCGCTGACGGTCTGCGAACGCCCCCACAATTGCGCGATGTTGCGCACCGCGCCGCGCTGCAGGTCGGAGCGTTCGTCCACCAGGTCGGAGACAAAGGCCAGGGGGATAAGCAGGGCCAGGGTGATGCCGGCAATGGTCAGGCAGCGCAGCAGCAGGGACGGGCTGTCCCCGCGCCGGAGCGCGGAAAAGCGGGAAGGCCCCGCTGCGTTCCCCCTGGGTGCGGCGCTGCGGGCATAGGGGACGTCAGCGGCGCGGGCCGGAGCGCGGTCGAGCCCCGGCGCGTCTTGCCGCGGGTCGGACTCGGGGGTTGCCGCCGGGCCGCCCGCGTAAAGGGCGTCGCCGTCCGCCGCCGTGGCGGCGGGCTCGGCTTCGTTGCCGGGGAATTCCGCCGCGCCGGCGGAAAAGTCCGCTTGGCCTCCGGGCAGTTCCGATTCTCCGTCAGCGGAAAACTTTGCATCGCCGCCGGGCGCTTGCGCTTTCGCCGCGCGGGAGAAGGTTTCGCGTCCGGATGCGGAAAGCTTCCCGGTTTCCGTGGGGAGCCCCCCGTTGCGGCGTTTGCGGTACAGGCTGTACGCCCCGTACACGGCAAAACCCACTCCGGTCAAGAACAACAACAGTACGACCACTCCGGAGACAAGGGCCAAGCCCATGAAGGTATCCAGCCTTTGCGGCGGGGCGTTTTGCTTGTGAAACGCCCCGGCGGTTACAGGGTTGCCATGCCGCCCTTGCCGGGCGGTATGGGCGCGTTATGGGGAAGCGCGGAGGCCTTTAAAAAGGCGCGGCAAAGCGAGTGTGCGACGATACCGGGCCGGCGTCCGAAATGGGCGGGCCGGGCGCGCCGGTTTCAGCCTTCCGTCACCGTATGCCCCGCCGCGCGCAACGTCGCCGCCGCCTTGGGCAGCATGTCTCCGGGCAGCAGAAGGTAGTCGGTGTCGTAGGTGGAAACGCCGAACAGCGGAATGGAGGCCGAGGCCAGCAAGGTGGTAAGCCCGGCCAGTATGCCCACGGCGTTGAAGTTCAAAGGTCCGTGCACCTTGAGGCAGGCGTAGCCGTCCACCCGGCGCAGCCGGGGCTTGTCGTCCGGTTGCAGGCTCTTTTCCAGATCGTCGGCGGCGGCGCGGGACAGGGCCAGGGAGTTTTCTTCCCCCGTGCGGGTGACGGTAAGAAAATCGTTGCCGCCCAGCATCAGGGATGCCGGCAGAGAAACCGCCGCCGGCAACTGGCAGATGCTGTATTCTTCCGGCAGCACGGACAGGGCCAGGTCGCTCATGCGCGTGCCCTCGTGCTTGTGCTCCATGCGCGAAAGCGCCATGCGCCGGGCCGCGTCGGCCATGCGGCGGCGGTCTTCGTCGGTTTCGGGAATGATCGGGGGCAGGGGAAGGGGGCGGCCGCTTTCGTCCACGGCCACAAAGGTAAGGTAGCAGGTACATACGTGGCGCACCTTGCCCGTAAAGGGGTGTTCCGCCTCGGTGCGGATGCCCACTTCCATGGAAGTATGCCACACGGCGTTGACCGACCCGTGAAAAAGCATGAGCTCGCCGGGCTTCACCGGGGAATGAAAGGCCATGTATTCCACGGCCGCCGTCACCAGGCGGCAGCGCGCGTGGCGCAGACCCGCGATGGCGCCCACAGCGTCCATATGGCGCATAATGTTGCCGCCGTAAACATTGCCCGAAGCGTTGGCCTCTTCCGGCAGGGGTCGGTGCAGCACCGTGACCCGGCTTTCGCTTACCGGTTTGCCTTCAAGTCTGTCAGCTCGCAAATTTTACCTGTCCTTTGCCCAAAAGGTCGTGCAGATGCACCATGCCAAGCAGCTTGCCGCCTTCGTCCGCCACAGGCAGCACGGTGATGCGCTTTTCTTCCATCATGTCCATGACTTCCGCCGCGTTATGTTCCGGCAGGGCGCGGCGCGGGTTCCTGGTCATCAGGTCGCCGGCGGTTTTGTCCGCCGTAAGCCCGCCCCGGCAGACAAGGCGGCGCACGTCGCCGTCGGTAATGATGCCGGCAAGGCGGCCCTCATCTTCCGTCACCACTACAGCCCCAAGGCCGCCCTTGTCCAGAACTTCAAGCGCGCGGGCAAAGGGTTCTTTTGCGTCCACCACGGGGATGTCTTCCATATGCATAATATCGGCAACGAACAGGCGCAGGCGCTGCCCCAGCGACCCGCCGGGGTGGTAGCGTCTGAAGTCCCTGGCCGAAAACCCTTTTTTGTCCATCAGGCACACGGCCAGGGCGTCGCCCAGGGCCAGGGTGGCCGTGGTGCTGCTGGTGGGGGCCAGATTCATGGGGCAGGCTTCGCGCGGGATATGTGCGTCAATGACCACATGCGCCAGGTGGGCCAGGGCGGAATCGGCCCCGCCCGTGATGGCGATGACGCGCGCGCCAAGGCTTTTCAGGGCGGGCAGAATGGCGTTGAGTTCCTCCGTGTTGCCGGAATAGGAAATGGCGATGACCACGTCGCCCTCGCGGATCAGGCCCAGATCGCCGTGCGCGCCTTCCACCGGATGCAGAAAAAAGGCCGGGGTGCCGGTGGAGGAGAACGTCGCCGCCATCTTGCGCCCCACCAGGCCCGATTTGCCGATGCCCGTGATGGCCACCCGGCCCGGGCAGGAGGCCAGCATCTCCACCGCCTCTGTAAACGAAGGCCCCAACCGGTCCCGCACGCTGTGCAGTCCCTCGACCTCTATGTCCAGAACCTCGCGGCCCCGTGTCATCCAGTCATGCATTGTCCGATCCTTTTATGGGATTTGGAGCTTTGCCCCAAACCCGGCAAGGGCCGTTGCCCCCGCCGCGTGGGGATTGGCCCCGTTGCCCCCGCCGGAGCGGGTAACGCTTCAAATAAGCGCTTGGCGGTTTGACGGCAAGGCTTTGAAGAAGAATTCCCACGGAGTTTTACGCGTAAAATGCTTCAAACGCGGACTTCGTCAACGTCGATGGCGTAATCGCCGTTGAAGCAGGCCAGACAGTAGCCCACTTCTTTCACCGATGCCAGCATGCCTTCCATGGAAAGGTAGTGCAGGCTGTCCAGGCCAAGAAAATGGGTGATGTCCTCAATGCTGTGGTTGGCCGCGATAAGTTCCCCGCGCGAGGAAAAATCCACCCCGTAGAAACAGGGGTGCTTCACCGGCGGGCAACTGATGCGGCAGTGCACTTCCGTCGCGCCCAGCTCGCGCAGTTTGCGCACGCGTGTGCGCATGGTGGTGCCGCGCACGATGGAATCGTCCACAATGACGATGCGCTTGCCCTTGATTACCTCGCGCACGGGGTTGAGCTTTACCCGTACGGAAAAGTCGCGCATGTCCTGGGTGGGCTGGATAAAGGTGCGGCCCACATAGTGGTTGCGGATCAGCGCGTGTTCGTAAGGAACTCCCGACGCCTGGGCAAAACCCACGGCGCAATATACCCCGGAGTCGGGAAAGGGCATGACCAGATCGGCCTCCACCGGCGCTTCCTTGGCGAGCTGTATGCCCATGGCCTTGCGGGCGTTGTAGACGTTTTGCCCAAAAACATAAGAGTCGGGCCGGGCGAAGTAGACCAGTTCGAAGATGCAGCGGCGTTCGCCCTTGGGTTTTTCTCCGGGGTCCGCGTTTTCCGGCACGATGGAAAAGCTGCGCATGCTGGTCAGGGCGCCGCCGTCGATGACCACCATTTCGCCCGGCTTCACAGCGCGGATGTACTCCGCCTCCAAAAGGTCAAAGGCGCAGGTTTCCGAGGCCAGCACCGGCGACTCGCCCACCCGGCCCATGGAAAGGGGCCGTATGCCGTGGGGGTCGCGGACCCCGATCAGCGTGCCGTTGGCGAGAATGACCAGCGAATACGCCCCGCGCGCCTTGCGGCAGGCCGTCAGGATGGCTTCTTCCAGGGGCGCTTCCGCCAGTGCCCGCACAATAAGATGCGCGAATATCTCGCTGTCCGTGCGGGTATGGAAGATGGCGCCCTGTTCTTCCAGTTCGCGCCGCAAAGAAGGGGAATTGGTCAGCGCGCCGTTGTGGGCGATGGCGATTTCCAGCCCCCGGCGGCGCACCAGAAAAGGCTCCACGTCTCGCAAAGAGGCCGGTCCGCCGCTGGCGTAGCGCACGTGGCCGATGGCGCTGTCGCCCGCCAGATCGCGGCTGAGATGCTGTTCGTTGAAAATATCGTGCACCAGGCCCATGGCGCGGACTTCGCGGGTTTTTTGGCCGTCCCATACGGCTATGCCCGCGCTTTCCTGCCCTCGGTGCTGCTGGGCGTACAGGCCGAAGTAAGTAAGGCGCGCCGCGTCCGGGTGCCGGTAGATGCCGAAAAGGCCGCAATGCTCGGTGATCATGGGGGATCCTTGTGGTTTTTGTAAGAGCGGGGAAGTGATTGCGGTGTGCCGCGGTCAGGGGGCGCCGGCTTGCGCCGTTTTTTTCGGTCATTCGACCGGTGGAAGCTCCGCAAGGGGCGGATTTTTCCGTCAGGCGAGGAAGACAAGTTTTTTTGATGGGGGCTGGGCTCTTCGGCCCTGCCCCCGGAGAAAAAACGCCGTCTGACGAAGCATGGCGGAAAAATCCGCCCCTTGCGCCCGCCGAAAGCGTAAGGGGAGGCCCCAGCCCCCCCTCATCGCGGTTGTCCAGCCCTATCCCGCGTAATACTCCTGCAAACTGCGCACGGTCTGCCCGTGCCTGCGGGCGTCCGCTATGGCCAGCCCCATGGCGCGCGCGCCGTCCAGCGTCGTGCTGTACGGCACCCCGTAGTGCAGCGTGTTCTGCCGGATGGAGCGCGAATCCTGAACCGTAAGCTTGCCCGAGGCCGTGTTGATGACCAGGGCGATGTCGCCGTTTTTGATGCGGTCCACAATGTTCGGGCGGCCCTCGTACACCTTGAGCACCTTGGCGGCGGGCACTCCTGCCTCGTTCAGCAGCCTGGCCGTGCCCGAGGTGGCCAGAATCTCGAAGCCCAGTTCATGATAGATGCGCGCCACAGCCGGAACCTCGGCCTTGTCGCGGTCGTTGACGGAAATGAACACCTTGCCGCCCTGGGGCAGACGCTGCCCCCCGGCCAGCTGGCCCTTCATGAAGGCTTCGGCAAAGGTGGGGCCTATGCCCATGACCTCGCCGGTGGAGCGCATTTCCGGTCCCAGCAGGATGTCCGTGCCGGGAAAGCGGTTGAAGGGAAAGACGGCTTCCTTGACCGAGATGTACCCGCCCTTGCGCGCGGCCTGCGGCTTGATGTCCTTAAGCTTTTCGCCCAGCATCAGCCGGGTGGCGATGGCGGGCAGGGCCACGCCCGTGGCCTTGGAGACAAAGGGCGCGGTGCGCGAGGCGCGCGGGTTTACTTCAAGGATATAGACCAGCCCGTCCTTGACCGCGAACTGGATGTTCATCAGCCCCACCACGCGCAGTTCCTCGGCCAGGGCCACGGTCTGGCGGGTGATTTCCCCGATCACGTCCGGGGGCAGGGTGTGGGGCGGCAGCACGCAGGCCGCGTCGCCGGAATGGATGCCCTCTTCCTCGATGTGCTCCATGCTCCCGGCAACGTAAGTTTCCTGCCCGTCGCACAGGGCGTCCACGTCCACTTCCGTGGCGTGTTCCAGAAACTTGTCGATAAGTATCGGATGCTCGGGGGCGTTGTCGCGCAGCACTTCCGAAAAGTAGTCGGCAAGCTGCTCCTCGTCGTACACCACCATCATGGCCCGCCCGCCCAAAACGTACGAGGGCCGCACCACCACGGGGAAGCCGATGCGCCGGGCGGCGCTCTGCGCCTCCGCCGGGTTCATGGCGATGGCGTTGTCGGGCTGGCGCAGGTCCAGCTTGCGGATAAGCGCCTGAAAGCGTTCGCGGTCTTCGGCCCGGTCGATGGCGTCGGGGTCGGTGCCGATGATGGGCGCGCCCGCGCGCATGAGCGGCACAGCCAGGTTAAGGGGCGTCTGGCCGCCGAACTGCACGATGATGCCGTCGGGATCCTCGGCCTCCACGATGTTCATGACGTCTTCAAGGGTAAGGGGCTCGAAGTACAGCCTGTCGGAGGTGTCGAAGTCGGTGGAGACGGTTTCCGGGTTGGAGTTGACCATGATGGAGGTCACGCCCGCCTCGCGCAGGGCGAAGGAAGCATGGCAGCAGCAGTAGTCGAATTCGATGCCCTGGCCGATGCGGTTGGGTCCGCCGCCCAGGATGATGACCTTTTTGCCGGTTTTGGGCGCGGGGGCTTCAGCGGGCCCGCGGTAGCTGGAATAGTAGTAGGAGTCCGAGGCGCCGGGTTTGCCCGCGTAAGTGCGCACCGGCTCGGAGGCGGGCAGGATGCCCATGGCCTTGCGCAGGGTGCGCACGTCGTTGACGCGGCGCTTCCACATTTCAGCGAGCTGCGCGTCGGAAAACCCCATGGCCTTGGCCCGGCGCATCAGGTCCGCCAGTTGCGGGTTGCCGGGCGTCATGGCGTTGGCCAGGGCGAAGTCCTTGAGCTCCGCCTCCATGTCGATGATTCCCTTCATCTCGTTCAGGAACCAGGGGTCGATGGCCGTGGCCTCGTAGATGTCGTCAATGCTCATGCCCGCCAGCATGGCCCGGCGCACGGCGAAGATGCGGCGCGAGTTCGGGGTGCGCAGCAGCGGGATAAGCTCGCCGAGCTCCGGCAGCTTGCCGCGGAACTTGTCGCCCAGGCCCGCCACGCCCAACTCCAGGGAGCGCAGGCCCTTTTGCAGCGCTTCCTTGAAGGTGCCGCCCAGGCTCATGGCCTCGCCCACGCTTTTCATGGAGGTGGTCAGTTCGTCCTTGGACCCGGGGAATTTTTCAAAGGTGAAGCGGGGGATTTTCACCACCACGTAGTCGATTTCCGGCGTGTAGTCGGCCAGGGTCTTCCCTCCATTTTCCGGGCCGCCCTTTTCCGTTCCGGTCAGGGGGATTTCGTCCAGGGTGTAGCCCACGGCCAGCTTGGCCGCCACGCGCGCGATGGGAAAGCCCGTGGCCTTGGAGGCCAGCGCGGAGGAGCGCGACACGCGGGGGTTCATCTCGATGACCACCAGATCGCCGTCCGCGGGGTTCACCGCGTACTGGATGTTGGCCCCGCCGGCGGCCATGCCGATTTCGCGCATGATGTCCGCCGATACCTTGAAAATGCGGTCCAGCTCCTCTTGCGACAAGGTCATGGCCGGGGCCACGGTGATGGAGTCGCCCGTGTGCACGCCCATGGGGTCGAAGTTTTCGATGGAGCAGATGATGATGCAGGTGTCTTTGGCGTCGCGCACGATTTCGATTTCGATTTCCTTCCAGCCCAGCACCGACTGCTCGACGAGGATCTCGCTGCGGATGCTGGCGGCAAGGCCGGCCGCGCCGATGGATTCCAGGTCTTCCATGTTGTAGGCCACCCCGCCGCCCGCGCCGCCCAGGGTAAAGGCCGGGCGCAGAATGATGGGAAACGAGATTTTTTCGGCCGCGGCGCGCACCTCGTCCATGTTGCGGGCCACGATGGAGGCGGGCATCTTCAGGCCGATGTTGGTCATGGCCCTGCCGAAAAGTTCCCGGCTTTCGGCCTTGGCGATGGCTTCAAGGTTGGCGCCCAGCAGTTCCACCTTGCATTCGGTCAAAACGCCCATGTCGCCAAGGGCAAGGGCGGTGTTCAGGGCCGTCTGCCCGCCCAGGGTGGGCAAAAGGGCGCCGGGTCTTTCGCGCCGGATGATGGCGGCCACGGTTTCCGGCTCGATGGGCTCGATGTAGGTGCGGTCGGCAAGGCCCGGATCGGTCATGATGGTGGCCGGGTTGGAGTTCACCAGGATGACTTCGTACCCTTCCTCTTTCAGGGCCTTGACGGCCTGGGTGCCGGAATAGTCGAACTCGCAGGCCTGGCCGATGACGATGGGGCCGGACCCGATGACCATGATGCGGGAAAGGTCGGTTCTTTTGGGCATGTGGGGAAACCCTCAGGCTGATTGTTGGGGCGGTGGCGCTTCAGTTTGCCGTGATACTTCGTCATGCGTCGTTTTTTCTCGGGGGGCAGGACCAAAGAGTCCAGCCCGCCCTTGCAAAAACTCGCCTTCCTCGTCTGACGGCAAACTGAAGCGCTACCGATTCTTCGCGAAACACGGAAAAAAAGCGCAAAAAAAAGCGAAAAAGGTGGGCCCGGCCACTCCTTTTCGCCAAAACGGGTGTCAGTCCGTTCAAAGGCATGCATGCGTATCAGTCCGACGGCAAGTGAAAACGGTGCGCCGTACCCGAGCGGCCTTCTATATACGCAAACTTTTTCTTTGGCAAGTGTGGGTGTTGCCGCGCGTCAAATGCCTTGTCCCAAGATCCGCTGCGGCTCCTGAGCTTTTTGGCATTCAGGGCGTAAGGTCCCTCTTTTCACCGGGGGCAGCGCCAGGGTACGGCGCGCCAATCCGGCACAGCGGCCCATACTCCTGAAAAAGGGTGCAGGGACGCAAGTCCCTGCCGGGTGGTCCGGAGGGCGGAGCCCTCCGGCGGGTTCCAAGGGCGGAGACCTTGGTGGACGGGACCGGAGGGGCGGAGCCCCTCCGGAATGCCAGGGAACCGGCCCTATTTCATAAAGAAACACTTGGGCCAGGCGCACACCTTGCAGTTCATGCAAAAGCCGCCTTCGCCCATGGCGGCGAGTTCCGGCCGGGTGATGCGCCTTCCGGCCAGCAGGCGGGGCAGCAGGGCGTCGAACAGAGTGGTCTTGAAGTACAGGGCGCAGGCGGGCACGCCTACCACCTGCATTTCGCCCGGCCCCGGCTGTTCGGCCCTGTCGAACTCGGGCAGGCCGTTGACGGCCCGGCTTGCGGGCTTGCGGGTTTCTGACGCGGCGTCCCCGGCGGCGGCCCCGATAGCGGGAAGCCGGCCCACCAGGCTCATGGAGCCGGGCAGCACCGGCGCGCCGTGCAAAACGTCCGTGAGGCCCGCGTCCAGCAGGGCGGCGCGGGTAACGTCGTCCGGATCCACGGACAGGCCGCCCGTGGTCACCAGCAAATCCGCCCCGGCGGCGCGGATTTCTTCCACCCCGGCGCGGATCATGTCCTTGTCGTCCGGGGCGATGACCGATTTGACCACGGAGCAGGCGCAGCCTTCCACCTTGGCGGTGATGACCGGGACGAAGCGATCCTCGATCAGTCCCTTGAACACTTCCGTCCCTGTCACCAGAATGCCGACCCTGGCCTTGCGGAAGGGCAGCACGCTGAACAGCGGCTTGTGCAGCAGGGCCAGGGCCTCGGCAAAGCGCGACTTGTCTATGTACAGGGGGATGACGCGGGTGGCGGCAAGCTGCGACCCCTGCCTGACGGCCGTGGCGTCCTGGCGGGTGGCGCACATGACCTCGGCCAGCATATTGAAGGCGGCCAGCCGCTTGGAATCAAGGGAAAAAAGCCCGTCCGAGGTGGCTCGAAAGCCTATTTTGCCTTCGCGCGGGGGCAGGTCGAAGTCGATGCCCTGGCCCGCCATGCGCCGGGCGAACGCTTCCGCCCCTTCGTTTTCATGGATAAAATCGCCGGGGTCCTCGCCTTCGGCCACGGCAAGGGAAAAACGGCCCATGTGCTGCAAACGGCACACGTCGCCGGCCGTGACGGTCTGCCCGGCCTGAAACTCCGCCCCCTTGGATTCGCCGGGCACGATGCGGGTCATGTCATGCAGCACGGTCTTGCCCACGGCTTCTTCCGCCGGAAGCACGCGGAAGCTTGGGGCCGTCCCTTCGCCGGTGCGGCCCTGGCGGCCCAGAAAGGCGTAGGGCGCTTCGCCCTGGCAGCCCCGGCAAAGCACGCCGTCTTCCTGGGGGAAGGCTTCGCCGCAGTGCGGGCAGACGCCGATGGAACCCATGTGCGCGTGCCCCAGCAGCCGGTTGCGGATGCGCACGGGCACGCGGGCGCAGATGGTATCGCCCGCTTCTTCCAGTTCGCGCAGCAGTTTTGCCGTGTCCTGCTCCGCCTTGGTTTTTTCCTTCAGGAACCAGGCCCGGATTTCCGGCCAGGGGCCAAGCCTGGAAACGTCCACGTGCACGCGCACGCCCTCGCCGGTATACTTGTCGAACATGGACAGGGCGTATTTGCCGAGGTTGATGACCTTCATCCAGTTGTTGCCCGTGCTGCATAAGGTAAGCAACTGCACGGCGTCGGGCAGGCACTTTTTGGTTTCCACCACTACTTCGAACAGCGTGCCTTCGGGCATGGCGGACTTGGCCATTTCCACCATATAGCCCCCCAGCAGCAGGCCGGGGGCGGGGTAGCCGTGGAAGCGGGCGGCTATTTCTTTGAACTCGGCAAACGTATATGAACCAATATTCATTGCCCATCTTTCCTTAACAACGTTATTTTGCCAACGATACGGGCATATACTCCTTTTCCTGCATAAGCAAGTCCAGGGGCATCATGCAAAGCAGAAACAGTTCCGTAGGGGTGTCGTCGAGCAACTCGCGCATGTCCACGCTAAGCAGGTAATGCTTGCAGACATTGCACACTTCCGCGCGCTGCTGCTTGACGTTTTCCAGAAAATAGAGCCCGATTTCCTGCGGGGAATCCTGGCCGCAGGCCGGGCATGTGGTGCGGGAGAAAGCCCATTCGTGCCGGCACAGGGAGCAGTGCAGGAAACGTTTGCCCTCTTTGCCGCGCAAACTTCCTCCGTGCGGGCGGCCGCCGCATATGGGGCAATGGCCGTGGTTCCAGGACGGCAGAACGCGCGAGGCGGCCGCCCGCTCCACGCGCCGGGCCGCCGCCGCCGTCAGATGCATGCCCAGAAGCGCGGCCGCGTTTTCATCCTGCCCGTGTTTTTTCGCCCAGGCATTCAGGGCGCGTTCGCTTCCTTTGATCCGGTACAGGGCCAGCTTGCGGCATTCATCAGGATTTTTGGATAAAAAGGCCCCCAGGGCGCGGATTTGTTCCTTGATTTCCGGCAGCCCCCTGGCCGCCGCCGAGGCGATTTTTTTGGGCGCGGCCTTCAAAAACGCGTCGTCGAAATATACCTTCTCCGCCGTGCTTTCCGCCGACAGCCATGCCTTGCCCTGGGCGAAAGAGGCGTTGTCCAGAGGGGGCAGTTCAAGGGCCGGAAGCTCCGCCGCCAGGGCGTCCTGCGTTTCCAGCAGGGGGACAAAAGCTTTGAGAAGCGCGGCGCTGTGGGGATGCTGCCGCGCAAGCCTGGACACAACTGCTTTGGCGATGGGCACGATGGTTCTCCAAAGAATAGAGGAACAAGATTTTTTATAGATTGGGGCTCCGCCCCAAACCCCGCATGGGGCATCATGCCCCTTGACCCGCGGTTTCCCGGTTCTTCGCCCAAGGCGCGGAGAACCGGGAAACCGCGGGCGCAGGGGCCGGGCTACGTTCAAATAAATACCCCCTGCCGGAGGGGGTCCGGGGGAGGCGGAGCCTCCCCCGGGGGGTTGCGGGTTGCCGCGATTACGCTTCAGCGAACTCGTGATACTTCTTGGGATCGTCGGTGACGATGAAGATCACGCGTACGTCGTCGGCGTCAATGGCCTTGGCCTTGGGGAACTGTTTTTTCAGTTCCGCCACGCGGCGTTCGGCTTCCTTGAGAATGGCGTCCCGGTCGCCGAATTCCATGGCCGTCGGGCAGGAAAGCACGCAGGCGGGCTTCATGCCGTTTTTGATGCGGTCGATGCACATGGTGCACTTGAGCATGGCCTTGGTTTTCGGGTTCTGCCGGGGGATCTTGTAGGGGCAGACTTCAAGAGCGGTCGCGAAATCGCTTTTGGAGGTTCCGGCCGTATAGACCACGGCGCCTGTGGCGTCGTCGTGGACGATTTCGTCCCCGGCGGCGGCCGCCGCGCAGGGCGGGTTCACGCAATGGCGGCACATGTCGGAGAAGAAGTGCCAGTAGGGCTCGCGTGAGCCTTCCTTGGTCCCTTCCGCGAAGCGCACCACTTTAAAGGTTTCAAAGGAAAGATCGGGCGGGTTCTGGTAGGTGCCCGTCTGTTTGGTTTTGGTGCCGGGCAGACCGTTCCACTGTTTGCACGCCACCTGACAACCCCGGCAACCGGTGCAGCGCGAGGTATCCACGAGTATCGACTTACCGTCAGCCATGGTTCACCTCCTACGCCTTCTTGGTAATGTTGACCATGCACGCCTTGTATTCGGGCGTTCCCGCGTTTCCGTCACCCACAAAGGTGGTCAGGAAGTTGCAGGTATCGCCGGAATCCTTGGGGTACAGCCAGCCGTAGTTGAAGGTCATGCCCACGGTATGCACGGTTTTGCCGTCGACGGTCATGGGACGCAGGCGCGGCGTGACCATGGCCACGGCGTCAAGCTGGCCGCGCGCCGACTTGACGGTGACCCATTCGCCGTTTTTGTAGCCGCGTTCTTTGGCCAGTTCGTCGCTCATCTCCACGTAAACCTGGGGCATGGCTTCGGTCAGCCAGGACTGCCAGCGCGTGATGCCGCCGGAACACCAGTGCTCTGTGGCGGAGTAAGTGGTCAGCACCAGGGGATACGCGGGATCGGCGCTGGCCAGCTTGTCCAGATCGCTGTGGAAGATGGTGATGATGGGGCTGTTCTGCTGCTTGGATATCAGGTTTTGCTTGAGCGGGCTTTCCAGCGGCTCGTAGTGCTCGGGGAAGGGACCGTCGCCCAGACCCGGGCCGAAGAGGGAGCTGATTCCGTCAGGCTTCATGATAAAGGGCAGCTTGCCGCCTTCCATGGCCATGGGCGGCCAGGGACCGTCGGGCACGTCGCCTTCCCACTTGCCGTCCTTCCATTGCAGCAGCGGACGGGCCGGGTTGTAGGGGTTGCCCTGCTGGTCCACGGAGGCGCGGTTGTACACGATGCGGCGGTTCACCGGCCAGGCGAAGGTCCAGTTGGGGTACAGGCCAAGCCCGGTGGGGTCTTCTTTGCCGCGGCGGGCCATCAGGTTTTTGCCGTCGGCGGTGAAGCTGCCGGCGCACAGCCAGTTGCCGGACGAGGTGGACCCGTCAAGCTGCAACAGCGCGAAGCCGGGCACCTGCTGGCCCTTCTTGTACTCTTTGCCGCTCAGCGTGACGTCGCGTTCGAATTCGCCGTTGATGCGTTTGGCGACCTTTTCGGCGTCAAACTCCTTGCCGTCGGCGGTCAGGTAGTCCATGCGCATGTTCAGGAGGCCGTCGGGCATGGCCCCGCCGCCCTTTTTGTACATGTCCTGAAGCCTGTGCATGAGCCTGGTGACCATGGCGCCGGTGGACAGGCATGCGCCGGGGTTTTCCGTCGCCTTGTACATCCACTGCATCCAGCGGCCCGAGTTGGCCTGGCTGCCGTTCTTTTCCAGGTTGGCGGTGGCGGGCAGCAGGAAGCACTCTGTCTTGACCTTTTTGGGGTCAAGGCCGGGACCTTTCCAGAAGGAGGCGGATTCGTTGTCAAAGATATTGACGTGGACCATCCACTCCAGCTTGGTCATGGCCGCGCGGACCTTGTTGGTGTTGGGCAGGCTGCCGCAGGGGTTCTGTCCTATACAGAAGTACCCCTTGATCTTGCCGGCGTACATGTCGTCGATCATGTGCAGCACGTCGCAGTTTTGCCCGTCGTCCACTTTGGGCAGCCAGGGATAGCCGAACTCGTTCTGCTCCGTCGCCTTGTCGCCGAACCAGCTTTTCAGCAGGCTGACCACGTATTTGGGCGTGTTGCCCGCCCAGTTGGCCGAGCGCGGATCCTTGGTGGAAGGTGTCGCGCCGTCCATATACGCCTTCAGGGTCTGCTTGCCGGAACGCGGCACGGGCAGATAGCCCGGCAGGTAGTGGTACAGAATGGCGTGGTCGGTGGAGCCTTGCACGTTGGGCTCGCCGCGCAGGGCGTTGACGCCGCCGCCGCAGACGCCGATGTTGCCCAGCAAAAGCTGCATGATGGCGAGGCAGCGGATTTTTTGCACGCCGATGGTGCTCTGGGTCTGGCCCAGGGCATACATGACGGTGCCCGCGCGATCCTTTACGCCGGTGGAGGAGTAAAGTTCGTATACCTCAAGCAGCTTTTCCTTGGGCGTGCCCGTGATGGCGGACACCTTGTCCAGATCGTAGCGTTTGTAATGCCCGTACAGCACGTTGAGCACGCAGCGCGGATGCTGCAGGGTCGGGTCCTTTTTGAGGATGCCGTTTTCGTCCTTTTCCAGAACCCAGGTGGACTTGTCGTACTTGCGGGTCTGCGGGTCGTAGCCCGAGAACAGCCCGTCCGAGAACCCGAACTTTTCGCCGACGATGCAGGCGGCGTTGGTGTAGTTGAGGACGTAGTCCTCAAAGTACTTTTTGTTCTCGATGATGTACTTGATCATGCCCCCGGTAAAGGCGATGTCCGTGCCCGAGCGGATGGGCGCGTAAACGTCGGCCTTGGCCGAGGTGCGCGTGAAGCGCGGGTCCACATGGATGAGCTTGCCGCCCTTGTCCTTGGCCCGCATTACCCATTTGAAGGAAATGGGGTGGTTTTCCGCGGCATTGCTGCCTTGGATAAGGATAACGTCACTGTGCTGAATATCAATCCAATGGTTGGTCATGCAACCGCGTCCGAACGACTCTGCCAGAGCCGGTACAGTGGGGCCGTGTCAGACCCGCGCCTGATGGTCTATATAGGTAAGACCCAGGCCTCTGGCAAATTGTGCGGTGGCCCAGCATTCTTCGCTGAGCACGTTGGAGCTGCCCATCAAAGAGATGGTCTGCACGCGGTTGACGGTTTCGCCCTTGGCATTTTTGGTGATGAAGGATTTGTCCCGCTCTTTCTTCATCAGTTCGGCGATGCGGCCGAAGGCGAAATCCCAGCTTTTTTCCTCCCACTTGTCGCCGCCGGGCTTTCTGTACAGCACCTTGGTCAGGCGGTGTTCGTTGGCGGCGGAAACCTGGAACAGACCCGCGCCCTTGGCGCAAAGCGAGCCCTCGTTGATGGGGTGCTCGGGGTCGCCTTCGATGTTGATGATCTTGCCGCTGGCTTTGTCCGTGCTGCAAATAAGCCCGCAGCCCACGGAACAGTAGCAACAGATGGTGGTGCTTTGCGACGCCGCCTTCAGGGCGTCGATTTTTTTCATGTCGGACGCAAAGGCCGCGACGGCCCCCATGTCAAGGCCCAGGCCGGACAAGGCAAGTCCGGCGCCAAGGCAGCATGACATTTTCAGAAATGACCTTCGTTTCATATGTTGTCCTCACAATGCGTTTGCCGAAGGACAGCTCCTGCCTTTTCCCGATGTGCACGGCACAGGGATAAAAAGGTGACGCTTCGGCTGCGGTAGAGGTGATGGAAGGCATACCCGTTCTCAAAGGAACCGTCCGGGTTCGTCCGGAAGTCGGTATGTCAATACTGACATACCGCTGTGGCTTGGGCCAAGGCAAGTACAATTTCCCTATGTAAACGTTTGCCTTTACGATTTTCCCGTTCTCGACTTTTGTTTCTCTGTCGGATATTGTTGCGCGGTCATTGGCCGGAGGTTCCCCCCATGATTTGCACCCGTCTGCGAGTAAGCGTTCCCCAAAGTTCTTCCGCCCTTTTTTCCCAGAGCCCCGGCGGCGTGCCCGGCTCACCCGCTGACGCCGCGCTTGCGCAAGCGCGGCCGTTGCTTGAGCGTCTTGCCGCGCGGGACGATCCATCTTCAGGAAGCGGGGGCGGCAAGGAAGGCGGAGAGCCCGGCGTCGAGGAAATCGTGCGCGGCATCCTTGCCGAGGTGCGCGCCCGCGGTCTGGACGCGGTGGTGGACTACACCCGCCGTTTCGATGCCCCGGATTTTTCCCCCGCGCTTTTCGCCGTGCCGGAAAGCGACCTTGCCCGCGCGGCCAGAGAACTGCCCCACGAGGACACCGCCGTCATTCTGGAGGCCGCGGCCAATATCCGCGCCTTTCACGAGGCGCAAAAAGAACGTTCCTGGTTCGTCACCAGGCCGGACGGCACAGTGCTGGGGCAGATGGTGCTGCCCGTGGACAGGGCCGGATTGTACGTGCCCGGCGGCAAGGGCGGCGCGACGCCGCTGATCTCCAGCCTGCTGATGAACGCCGTGCCCGCGCAGATAGCCGGCGTGCCGCAAATAGCCGTAATTTCGCCCCCGCGTCCCGACGGCACGCTGAACCCCTATATTCTGGGCGCGGCGCATCTTTTGGGCCTTACCGAAGTCTACGCGGCGGGCAGCGCCTGGGCCGTGGCCGCCCTGGCCCACGGGGCCGGCCCCCTGCGTCCTGTGGACGTCATCGCCGGGCCGGGCAACATTTTTGTGGCAACGGCCAAGCGCCTGCTTATCGGCGCCGTGGGCATAGACATGATCGCCGGCCCCAGTGAAATCTGCATCGTTGCCGAGGCCGGGGCCGATCCGGACTGGATCGCCGCCGACATGCTTTCGCAGGCCGAGCACGACCCCCTGGCCTCTTCCGTGTGTCTGTGCGTCGAACCTTCCGGCACACTTCTGTCCGACGCCGTGGAGCGCGCCCTGGCCCGCCGCTGCGAGACCCTGCCCAGGGCGGACATTGCCCGCGCCTCCCTGCGCGACTATGGGGCCATTGTCAGCTTGTCCTCGCTGGAAGCGGCCCTGGCCGTGGCCAACGCCCTGGCCCCCGAGCATCTGGAACTGCTTGTGGCCGACCCCTGGGCGGCGCTGGCGCGCGTGCGCCACGCCGGGGCGGCGTTTTTGGGGCCGTATTCGCCGGAGCCTTTGGGCGACTACTTCGCCGGACCCAACCACGTGCTGCCCACCATGGGCACGGCGCGGTTTTCCTCGGCCCTGGGCGTGGAGACCTTTTGCAAAAAAACCTCGGTCATCGCCGCCGGGCGCGAATTCGCCCGCAAGGCCGCCGATTCCGTGGCCCGGCTGGCCCGGCTGGAAGGGTTGGAGGGTCACGCCCTATCCGCCCTCTGCCGCAGGGGGTAGCGGTTCGGTTTGCCGTGATGCTTCGTCAGGCTTGTTTTTCCTCCGGGTCATGGGCCAAAGAGTCCACTCCCCTTCGGAAAAAGCGGCGCCTTCCTCGCCTGACGGCAAACTGAACCGCTACCCCGGCAGTTTAAGCGGAAGTTTCGCCAAACCAGCCCCCTACCCCGGCGGCTTGAGCGGGGCGCGGTATGGGGCGTAAGAGTTCCCGGCCGCCCGACGCCAAACCGGACCGCTACCCCGGCGGCTTAAGTGTGGGGCGTTATATGGGGTGCGAAAATTTTCGTCTTGTCTGAGGCCGGGCCGGATCGCACCCGGGCGGCTGGAACGCTGCATGCGTGTAAAAATTCTCGCCATAAAGTCCGGTATGGGGTATCAGATTTTTAAGACAGGGGTTCCGCCCCGAACCTTGCCGGAGGGCGTCAGCCTTTCGGATACCCGCAAGGGGACTTTGTCCTCTTGACTCCCCGTTTCCGCACAAGCGGCAGGGCCGCTTTTGCGGAAGCCGCGGGCGCGGGAAAGGCGGGGCCTTTCCCGCGCTTTCCCCATACCGGCCGCACAGCGGCCTAAAGGACGACTTATGCGTGTTGTGACGCATACCAACATTGTGGAATTTCCCCTGGTTTCGCGCGGCAAGGTGCGCGACATCTATCAAATCAACGACGACACCCTGCTGATCGTCACCACCGACCGCATGTCGGCCTTTGACGTGATCATGGCCGAGCCGGTGCCCTACAAGGGAGTGGTGCTCAACCAGATCACCCTGTTCTGGATGCGCCGGTTCGCCGGGATCATCAAAAACCACATTCTGGAACACGATATCGAACGCTTTCCCGAGGCCCTGCGCGCTTACGGCTCCATGCTGGAAGGACGCAGCGCGCTGGTGCGCAAAGCCCAGCCGCTGCCCGTGGAATGCGTGGTGCGCGGGCATCTTGCCGGTTCGGGCTGGAAGGACTACAAGGCCTCGGGCAAGGTGTGCGGGCACACTCTGCCGGCGGCTCTGCGCGAGTCGGACCGGCTGGACGCCCCCCTGTTCACCCCGGCCACCAAGGCCGAGCTTGGGGCGCACGACGAGAACATCTCGCGCGAGGAAGCCGCCCGCCTGGTGGGCAAGGACATTTTCCTCCAGGCCGAGGAAGCCTCCCTGCGTATTTTTGCCGAAGCCAGGGACTACGCTGCGGAACGGGGCATCATCATCGCCGACACCAAGTTCGAGTTCGGCCTGATCAAGGGCGAACTGTACCTGATCGACGAGGTGCTCACGCCCGACTCCTCGCGCTTCTGGCCCAGCGACGGGTACAAACCGGGGCGCGCGCAGCCCAGTTTTGACAAGCAATACCTGCGCGACTGGCTTGAGGCCCGGCCCTGGGACAAGACCCCGCCCCCGCCCGCCCTGCCCGAGGAGATCATCCGCGAGACCGGGCGCAAGTACCGGGAGGCTTACAGGATTTTGACAGGCGAAGAGCTCGCGGTGTAAAAGCGGCCATCAGGTTTTTCACGCTTCAGATTGCCGAGGGCGGCCCGGGCCGCTTGCGGCAATCTGAAGCGTGCGGCGCTTTGCAAAAAGCGCACAACTTCATCTTCATACGCCCGCCGCCGGCCCGTTCCCGGCATTTGCGGCGGCAAAGGAGCAACGAATGCTGTTACAAGGGAAAAAAGCCATCATCTGCGGCGTGGCCAATAACAAAAGCATCGCCTACGGCATCGCCAAGGCTTTTCGCGACAACGGGGCGGAACTGGCCCTTTCCTGGCCGAGCGAGCCTCTGCGCAAGCGTGTGGACCCCATTGCCGAGGAACTGGGCGCGGCCTTCACTTTTCCCTGCGACGTGACCAAGGACGAAGAGCTCGCCGCTTCCGCCGCCGTGGTGCGCGAAAAGTGGGGCAAGGCCGATATTCTGGTGCACGCCGTGGCCTTTGCCAACCGCGACGATCTGCAGGGCCGTTTCATCGACACCTCGCGCGACGGTTTTTCCCTTGCCCTGGACGTTTCCGCCTATTCCCTGGTGGCGCTCTGTAAAACTTTTGAGGACATCCTCAACGACAACGGTTCCGTGATTACCCTGACCTACTACGGGGCGCAAAAAGTCATCACCAACTACAATGTCATGGGCGTGGCCAAAGCGGCCCTGGAAGCCTCGGTGCGCTATCTGTCCTACGACCTCGGCGCGCGCGGCATCCGCGTCAACGCCATCAGCGCCGGGCCCATCAAGACCCTGGCCGCTTCGGGCATTTCGGGCTTCAACAAAATTCTGAACCACATCGAACAGTACACCCCCATGAAAAAGAACGTCACCATCGAGGAAGTGGGCAACAGCGCCCTGTACCTTGCCTCGGACCTTGCCGCCGGGGTCACCGGCGACGTGCTTTTCGTCGACGCGGGGTATCATACCTCCGGGATTCAGATTGCAGCGGAGTAGCGGGGCGTGATACCGGAGGGTTCCGCCCTCCGGACCTCCCGCAAGGGACTGTCGTCCCTTGACCCTGTATTGATGGGAAGCGTAAGTTATCGGAAGCCTGCTTTGCCGTGTCGAGGCAACGCTCCCGAAGGGGTTGTGCCGCTGAGTGCAAAAAGCTCAGGAGCTGTAACGGATTTTGAGCCGGCGGGCATCGTGCCGGAGATTGCCTTCAAGCAGCGCTATTGGCAAAAAAACGGGTTGGAAGCAGCCCCGGATCGCAAAGGAGGCGCCCATGCCGGAAGCTTTGCAAGCCATCCTTGGTTTGGCCGCCCTGGTTTTTGTGGCGTGGCTGGTTAAAAGGATTTTGCCGGACAACCCCCTTACGGGGCAGGGCTGCGGCGGCGGCTGAGGGGCTTCCCCCTACGCCTGCCGTGAGCTGGAGCAAAAAATAGAGGAAAAGGCCGCCGCCAAAGCCGCGAAAGCGGCGGCGGACAAAGACGTTGAACCAGACCCTGAAGAGGGCGGCGGAACGCCCGAGCCGGAAGTCGGGCGCGGCGGCGGAAAGGAATCCGGGCCGGAAGCCGGGCGTGGCGGTAGAACGCCTGGGCCGGAAACGTGACGCTGATTTTTTGCAATAACGGCGGATGATGCAGGATCCGCTCGGATTCCTGAGCTTTTTGGCCTTAACGGCTGAACCCGCGCCGGAAGCTTGGTTCTGGCAAAACGCGGCAAGTTGCCGATAAGCGGCGTATTTCCCAAGAACAGGGTCAAGGGACGCAAGTCCCTTGCGGGGACTCCAAAGGGGCGGAGCCCCTTTGGCGGGAGGCCCGGAGGGCGGAGCCCCTCCGGGGGGAACCTGTCGGAAATAAAGGAGCACCATTATGGATTTGCTGCCTATCAGGCGGGCTATATTGAGCGTTACGGACAAGGGCGGGCTTGTGGAGTTTGCCGGTTTTCTGGCCAGGGGGGGCGTCACCCTGGTTTCCACGGGGGGCACCTACAAGACATTGAAGGATGCGGGCCTGCCGGTGACGCAGGTCAGCGAGGTCACGGGCTTTCCGGAAATCATGGGCGGGCGGGTCAAGACCCTGCACCCGGCCATCCACGGCGGCATTCTGGCCGACAAGGACTCGCCGGAGCATCTGGACACGCTGAAAAAGCACGGGATAGCGCCTGTGGATCTTGTATGTGTAAACCTATATAATTTTGCCGAAGCCGCCCGCAAAGGGCTTGATCTGCGCGCCGCCGTGGAGGAAATCGACATCGGCGGTCCCTGCATGCTGCGCGCGGCGGCCAAGAACTTCCATTCCGTAATGGTGGTTCCCGCCACGACCTACTATCCGCGCATCATGAAAGAACTGGCGGACAACGGCATGAAGGCCCCCCTGGCCCTGCGGCGCGAACTGGCCGCCGCCACCTTTGCCGCCACTTCCGCCTATGACGGCATGATCGCCAGCTACCTGCACAAAGGGTAGAAGCGAAGACCATCAGACGGACGCGAGGAATTCCCCATAGCCAAGATCGAAGGCAACACCCAGGGCCTCAAGCCCAGCCAGACAAAGGCCCTTTCCCGCCTGCTCACGCGGCGCTACCCCGGCCAGGGTGGCTACACCATCGAGCAGGCGCGGGAGCTGGCCGCCCTTTCCCGCTCCATCGGCCGCCGCCTGGGCCTGCTGGTCAACCGCCAGGGCCGGGTCTTTATGGTGCTGGTGGGTGATACGGCCAGCGTGCTGATTCCGGAACTGCCGCGCGCGCGCGAAGGCGCGGGCCGTTTGCGCGGCCTGCGCCTGCTGCTTACGCGCCTGACGCAGGAACTGCTTACGCAGGAAGACCTGATGGACCTGCTTTTTCTGCGTCTGGACGGCATCGCCGCCCTGGGCGTGGACCAGTGGGGCGAACCCACGCGCTTCCAGCGGGCGCACCTTTTGCCCCCCAACCCGGAAAACCGCACCTATCTGCTGCATCCCCCGGTACGCTGGGACGCTGTGGACGCCGACTTCACCGCCGAGGCCGAGGCCCTGGAAGAGGAACTGGCAAGGGCGCAGGCCCCGGCGGGGCCGCAGCCTTTGTCCGCCAGGGCGGCCACGGGCGCGGCCTCCCGGCCCTTGCAGGAAAGCCGCGCTTCCGGCGCGGCGGGCATGGCCAGGGTGCGCCGCACCGGCCATGACGAAGGGCGCGGGCCGGAAAGCCGGGCCGTGCTGGTAAGCGTTTCCACCAAGCCGAAGGCGGAGCAGGAATCCTCGTTGCGCGAACTGGCGGAACTGGCGGACACCGCCGGGGTGCATGTGGCCGGAACGCTGGTCCAGCGCGTGCAGGAGGTGAACCCGCGCTCCATCCTGGGCAAGGGCAAACTGGCGGAGCTGGAAGTGCTGGCCCTGCAAGGCAACGCGGGCCTTATCGTCTTTGACGGCGAACTTTCCCCGGCGCAGCTTCGCAACCTTACGGACATCACCGAGCGCCGCGTGCTGGACCGCACCCAGCTTATCCTGGACATTTTCGCCCGGCGGGCGTCCAGCAAGGCGGGCAAGTTCCAGGTGGAACTGGCCCAGTTGCAGTACATGCTGCCGCGCCTGGCCCACAAGGCGGGGCAGTCGCGCGCCCTGGACCGCCTGGCCGGGGGCATCGGCGGGCGCGGCCCCGGCGAAACCAAGCTGGAAACCGACCGCCGCCGCCTGCGCGACCGCGTGGCCCGCATCAAGGACGCCCTTAAGGATCTGCGCCGCCAGCGTTCCTTTGCCCGGGCGCGCCGGGCCAAGGGGCAGGTGCCCGTGGCCTCGCTGGTGGGCTACACCAACGCGGGCAAGTCCACCCTGCTCAACGCCCTTACCGGCTCCAGCGTCCTGGCCGAAGACCGCCTGTTCGCCACCCTGGACCCCACCACCCGCCGCCTGCGCTTTCCCGAAGAGCGCGAACTCATCCTGACCGACACCGTGGGATTCATCCGCAGCCTGCCCAAGGAACTGATGGAAGCTTTTCGCGCCACCCTTGAGGAACTGGAAGAGGCCGACCTTCTGCTGCATGTGGCCGACGCCTCGCATCCGGAACTGGACAAGCAGCTTCGCGCCGTGGACGATATCCTGGTTCAGCTTGAACTTTGCGACACCCCGCGCCTGCTGCTACTGAACAAGGCGGACGCCCTGGAGGGGGAAGAACGCGCCGCCCTGGCCGGACAGCACCCCGACGCCCTTATGATCTCGGCTCGCACCGGCGAAGGGCTGGCCGAACTTTCCGCCGCCCTTGTCGCCCGCATTGACTGGTCCAGGTCCGTACAGGTACAAACAGACGTTGGGGAGCGGTCCATTTTGCCGTGATACCGCGTCAGACCTCGTTTTTGTTCGGGGGGGCGGGACCAAAGAGCCCAGCCCGCCCCCGTAAAAACTCGTCTTCCTTGTCTGACGGCAAACTGAACCGCTCCCCGGTAGGTCAATCCGCAGTTCCGGGCCGTTATAGAGGTTTTTCCCCACCCCCCTGCCAGGGGAGTGAATTCCCTGGACCCCCATTACCCGGCCTTTCGCGCGGAGTACGAAAGGCCGGGTAATGGGGGGGGACCGGGGGGAATCATTCCCCCCGGCGGAGGGGTTTGGGGAGGCGGAGCCTCCTCAAATATACCACCTATAGCAATACAAAATACTCATGAGCACCCGGCAATCATTGCTGGACATAGCGGCGAAACGGACGTTGCGCGGCACTTTGGAGCGGGTCGTTTTCCACAACGAGGAAAACGGCTGGTCGGTGATGCGCATGCGCATGCAGGGCAAGGCGGACCCGGTGACGGTGGTGGGCGCGATGACGGCCCCGCAGCCGGGCATCGGGCTTGCGGTTACGGGAACCTGGGTGGACGACGCGCGTTTCGGCCGGCAGTTCCGCATGGAATCGTGCGAGACGCTGCTGCCCGCTACATTGGAAGGCATCCGCCATTACCTGGGCTCCGGCCTGATCAAGGGCGTGGGCAAGCGCATAGCCGAACGCATTGTGGAAGAATTCGGCGAAAAGACCTTTGACGTGCTGGACAACGACCCGGACAGCCTGACGCGGGTACGGGGCATCACCCCGCGCCTGGCCAGCGACATCAAGACGGCCTGGGCGGAGCACAAGGGCATCCGCGACCTGATCATGTTTTTGCAGCCGCACGGGGTTTCCACCTCTTACGCGGTGCGCATCTTCCGCCACTATGGCGCGGACGCGCTGAGCGTTGTGCGCGAAAACCCCTACCGCCTGGCCATGGACATCCACGGCATCGGCTTTGTCACCGCCGACACCGTGGCCATGAAGCTGGGGTTCGAGCCGGACAGCGATTTGCGGGCCGAGGCCGGGGTGCTGTACGTGCTGCAAAAGCTTACGGACGAGGGCAATGTCTTTTTTCCGCTGGAGGATCTGGTGCACCGTTGCGCCGACGAGCTTGGCGTGGAGACGGAACTGGTGCGCGGGGCCGTGGATTCTTTGGTTCTGGACGAGCGCGTGGTGCTGGAAGATCTGGAGGACGACGGCGGGGAAAAGATGCGCGCCGTGTACCTGAGCCGCTTTCACCATTACGAATCCAACATCGCGCATTACCTGCGGCGCATATTGCGTTCGCCGAAATCCACGCGCTTTGCCGGGCCGGAACGCCTGCTGGAAAACGTGCTGCGCACCCTGCCCATCGCCCTGGCGGAAGAACAGACCGAAGCCGCCCGCGCCAGCCTTTCCGGCAAGGTCCTGGTGGTCACGGGCGGGCCGGGCACGGGCAAGACCACGGTCATCGACGCGGTGATCCGGCTGTTCAAGGAAGCCAGGGCCAAGGTGCTGCTGGCCGCGCCCACGGGCCGCGCCGCCAAGCGCATGGCCGAGGCCAGCGGCATGGAGGCCAAAACCATCCACCGCCTGCTGGAATACAGCCCCAAAGAAGACGGTTTCGCCCGCAACGAGAACAATCCCCTGGCCTGCGGCCTTCTGGTGGTGGACGAAGCTTCCATGCTAGATACCATGCTCATGTACCACCTGCTTAAAGCCGTTCCTCTGGGGGCCACCCTGGTGCTGGTGGGGGATGTGAACCAGCTTCCGTCCGTGGGACCGGGCAACGTGCTTAAAGACGTCATCGCCTCGGGCGCCGTGGACGTGGTGGAGCGTACGGAGGTTTTCCGCCAGGCGGCGGACAGCGAAATCATCGTCAACGCCCACCGCATCAACCAGGGCGAGGTGCCCCCCCTGTCGCCGCCAGGCGAGGGGCTTTCCGACTTTTACTTCATCCGCCAGGAAGACCCGGAAAAGGCCGCCGACCTTATCGTGGATCTGGTGCAGAACCACATCCCGCGCCGGTTCCGCTTCAACCCCGTGGACGACATCCAGGTGCTTACGCCCATGCACAAGGGGGCCGCCGGGGTGGCCAACCTCAACGCCCGCCTTCAGGCCGCCCTGAACAGGCAGCAAAAGCACATCCAGCGGGGGGACCGGCGCTTTTTCCTTGACGACAAAGTCATGCAGGTGCGCAACAACTACGAAAAGGACGTGTTCAACGGCGACATCGGCCGCGTTTGCCACGTGGGCCACGAAGAGCGCGAACTGACCGTGCGCTTTGAAGATCGCAACGTTCTGTATTCCTACGAGGAACTGGACGAAATTACCCCGGCCTACGCCATATCCGTGCACAAGTCCCAGGGGTCGGAATACCCCGCCGTGGTCCTGCCCCTGCTTGTCCAGCACTACATGCTGCTGCAGCGCAACCTGGTCTATACCGGCGTCACGCGCGGCAAACGGCTGGTGGTTATCGTGGGTTCGCCCCGCGCCCTGGGCATGGCCGTCAAAAACAACAAAACCCACAAGCGCTGGACCTGGCTGCACAAGCGTCTGGCCGAAGGTTTGGCGTAGAAAGAAGGGAGGGGGGAAGAGATATCGGGGGGGGGGGGGGGGGGGGGGGGGGGGGGGGGGGGGGGGGGGGGGGGGGGGGGGGGGGGGGGGGGGGGGGGGGGGGGGGGGGGGGGGGGGGGGGGGGGGGGGGGG
>JAVBPV010000056.1:0-55190 GCA_031549405.1 Desulfovibrio sp. | reverse complement strand
CCCCCCCCCCCCCCCCCCCCCCCCCCCCCCCCCCCCCCCCCCCCCCCCCCCCCCCCCCCCCCCCCCCCCCCCCCCCCCCCCCCCCCCCCCCCCCCCCCCCCCGGTTCCTCTCCACTACCTCCCCCCTACTTACTCCCCTTTGTCAAGCTGATCCCCGGCGGAAACGCCACGGTAATCCTTACGGAACCGCTGCCGCCGCTGAGGGATCTGCCCGCCCTGTCGGCGGAGCTGCTTCGGCCGGATTCCCTGTGCGCCGAGCAGGCCGGAGCGCTGGACACCCAAAGAGACATGCCGCACCTGCGGATGATGGGCGGGGAATTCTGCGTCAACGCAACCCGTAGCGCGGCTTTTCTGCTGGCCCGGCAGGGTCTGCTGCTGCCGTTGGAAGCGCCGGGCGGTACGAATGAAACCCCCTTCGCCGGCCCTGTCCTGTACGGCTTTTTGACTGTCTCGGGCATGGACGCCCCCGTGGCCGTGCTGGTTGCGGAAAGCGCGGAAGATGCGGAAGCGGCCGTCGCTTTTGTGCCGAAAGTTTTTCCCGGCGCCACGGCGGCAACGATAAAAAGCCGTGCGGCGACTGCGCGGGAGCCCGCGGCGGCAACGGCGCAGAGGCCTGCGGCGGTCCAGCTGCACTGCGCGGCGCGGGTGGCCTGCGCGGGCATCGGGCTGAAGGAGTTGGAGCCGGGGGTGCACCTGGTGCGTATGCCGGGCATCTGTCATTTGCTGGTGGATACGGGCCGGCGCCCGCTGCCGGATGACTGGCGCGGCGCGGCGGCGGCCTGGCGGAAAAAAACCGGCATTGAAAACGAACCCGCCTGCGGCGTGGTATGGCACGAAGCAAGCCCGCGCGGATCGCGGCGCATCCACCCGGCCGTCGCCGTGCGGGAAGCGGGGACAGAGCATATGGAAACCGCCTGCGGCTCCGCCTCCCTGGCCGTGGCCCTGCTGCAGGCGCGGCAGGGACATACCGCCGCCGGCACGGGGCCTTTGCCGGCGGTATTCGATATAGCCCAGCCAAGCGGAGAGTCTTTGAAGGTGATTTTCTCCGGACCCAACCAAGCCGCCTGGATATCCGGCAAAGTTCTTTTGGCGGCGGAAGGCGCGGCCTACCTGTAATCGGATCTTGCAATGCAAGTTTTTTTTTGCCATACTCTTTTTTGAGAATAATTCCTGTTAATACTTAAAAGGAGTAGCGCATGAAATCGTTGAAAGGTACCCGCACGGAAAAAAACATCCTCACCGCCTTTGCGGGTGAATCCCAGGCCCGCAACCGTTACACCTACTTTGCCGGAGCCGCCAAGAAGGAAGGCTTTGTGCAGATCTCGCACATCTTCGCGGAAACCGCCGACCAGGAAAAAGAGCATGCCAAACGGCTGTTCAAATTCCTGGAAGGCGGCGATGTGGAGATCGTCGCCGCCTTCCCGGCGGGCGTCATCGGGGACACCGCGTCCAACCTGCTTGCTTCCGCCGCCGGCGAGCGCCACGAGTATACGGAAATGTACCCCCAGTTCGCCGCCGTTGCGGAGGAAGAGGGCTTCAGCATTGTGGCCGCCGCCATGCGCGCCATTGCCGTGGCCGAAGAAGGGCACGAAAAGCGTTATCTTGACTTTCTCAGAAACATCAAGGAAGGGCGCGTGTTCAAACGCGAAAAAAGCGTCAAGTGGCGCTGCCGCAACTGCGGCTACCTCCACGACGGCCTCGAGGCCCCCCGTGAATGTCCGGCCTGCGCCCACCCCCAGGCGCATTTCGAGGCCCTGTGCTGCTGGTAAGGCTGTTGTGACGCCGGTGCCCTGAAAAAGGATAAGGCCCGCGTTCTCCCTCCGAATGGCGGGAAAACGCGGGCCTTGATTATGGCAGACTTCGCGGGGACGGAGTTTGCAAAGACATGGCGGAAAAAACGGCCCGGATCAGCCCTGCATTTCGGCGGTCTTCTTTTTACCGGCAATCTGATGGCGGCGCTGGGCGCTGAGTTCGGTCTTGCGCAAACGGATGGACTTGGGGGTCACTTCCACCAGTTCATCGTCGGCCACGAACTGGATGGCCCATTCCAGGGTGATGGGCCGCACCGGGGTAAGAATGATGTTCTCGTCCTTGCCGGCGGCGCGCAGGTTGGTAAGCTTTTTCTCTTTGGTGGCGTTGACGTCTATATCGTTGTCGCGGTTGTGCTCGCCCACGATAAGCCCTTCGTAGACCGGGTCGTTGGGAACGGAGAACAGCGTGCCGCGCGGCTCCAGGTTGTACAGGGCGTAAGCCACCGCGTGGCCGGGACGGTCCGCCACGATGGAGCCGGTAAAGCGGGTGGGGAAGTCGCCCCGGTAGGGCTCGTATCCGGAGACATACGAGTTGAGAATGCCGGTGCCCTTGGTGTCGGTAAGAAACTCGTCCCGAAAACCGATAAGCCCGCGCGACGGCACGGAAAACTCGATGCGCACGCGGCCCGATCCGTTGTTCACCAGGCCGGTCATACGCCCTTTGCGCTGGGCAATCTTTTCCGTAACCACACCCATGAAAACATCGTCGCAGTCCACCAGCAGGCGCTCGACGGGTTCAAGGATCTCGCCCCCCTCCTCGCGCAGAATAACCTGGGGACGGCCAACGCTCAGTTCAAAGCCTTCGCGGCGCATCTGCTCGATAAGAATGGCCATCTGGAACTCGCCCCGCCCCTTGACGATAAAGCTGTCCTTTTCCGGCGAATCCTCCACCTGTATGGCAACGTTGCGCATGGCCTCCTTCATCAGGCGCTCGCGGATCTTACGAGACTGCACGTGCTTGCCCTCCTGCCCGGCCAGGGGCGAGGAGTTGATGCCGAAGTACATGGAGACCGTGGGGGCGTCCACCTGGATGCGGGGCAGCACGCGGGGATTGTCCCTGGTGCAGATGGTGTCGCCGATGGTCACCTCTTCCATGCCGGAAAGGACCACAATGTCGCCGGGCCGGGCCTCGTCGGCCTCGGCCAGGTGCAGGCCCTTGTAGACCTGAAGCTTGGTGATTTTGGCGGGCACAAAGTTGCCGCCGGCGTCCGCGCGCACCAGGGCGTCGCGCATGTGGGCGTTGCCGTGCAAAACCCGCCCGACAGCCAGTCTGCCCAGGTAGTCGGAATAGTCCAGGTCGGACACCAGCATCTGGAACGGCTCGGCCGGGTCGTGGGCCGGCGCCGGAATTTCCTCCAGAATGGCGTCGAACAGGCAGGAAAGATCTTCGCCCCGCTCGTCGGGCAAGCGCATGGCGATGCCTTCGCGCCCGATGGCGTACAGTACGGGGAACTCAAGCTGCTCCTCGTCCGCGCCAAGATCGATGAACAAATCGTAAATTTCGTTAAGCACTTCCCGCGGCCGAGCGTCCTTGCGGTCAATCTTGTTCACCACCACGATGACGCGCAGGCCGGCCTCCAGGGTCTTTTTGAGCACAAACCGCGTCTGGGGCAGGGGGCCTTCGGAGGCGTCCACCAGCAGGATGGCCCCATTGACCATGGACAGGGCGCGCTCCACCTCGCCGCCGAAGTCAGAGTGGCCGGGGGTGTCCAGAATGTTGATTTTCACGCCCTTCCAGAACACGGCGCAGTTTTTGGCGGCAATGGTGATGCCGCGCTCGCGTTCCAGATCCATGCTGTCCATGATGCGCTCGTCCACCTCCTGCCCGGATCGGAAAACCCCGCTCTGGCGGAACAGGGCGTCCACCAGGGTGGTCTTTCCGTGGTCGACGTGGGCGATGATGGCGATGTTGCGCAAAGAGTCGTTGCGTTCAGGTGCGTTCATGGAAACATCCGGCATGGCCGCGCAATGGCGCGGGTGAAAAGACGCGGGCGGACCCGCTTGAAGCGAAAGGGCTTTTGTCGCGGGAAAAACAGACTGACCCGCAAACGCGGGGTTTGTTCCTACCCTTTGAAGCGGGGGAACGGCAAGAAAAAAATGAAAGGGCGGGCCCAAGCCCGCCCTCGTCCTTACGCCTTGCCGCCGTCCGCCGCCGGAAAGTCCGCCAGATGCGGCTCCATAACCTTGCCCAGCCAGGCGATGGTACGGCCCAGGTGATCCATGTTGGCAAGGCCTTCGGCATCCCCGGCCACGTCACCCCTGTCCAGACCGTAACCCAGGTTCCAGTAGGTGGAGCCGGGCACGATCATCTGGGACATCAGGTACATATGGTTGATGGTATCATAGACGTGGGTGCCCCCGCCCCGGCGCACGGCGACCACGGCGGCGCCGATCTTGCCGCGCAGCAGCCTGCCGTTGGCGAAAGACACATACCCCACCCGGTCCAGCAGGGCCTTGGTCTCGGCGGACACGTCGGTGAAATAGGTGGGCGAGCCGATAATAACAGCTTGGGCGCGCAGAATTTTTGCCAGAACTTCGTTAAGGGAGTCCTCTGTCTGGATACACTTTTTATCCTGGCGCTCAAAACATTTGTTGCAGGCCAGACAGCCGCGCATGAGCTTGCCGCCGATGCGCACCAGTTCCGTTTCCCACCCGGCGGCGGTCAGGGGGGCAAGCGCCGCCTTGAGAAGCGTTTCCGTGTTGCCGCCCTTGCGGGGGCTGCCGTTGATGGCTATGGCGTACATATCCGTCTCCTTTCCATTGATGATCGTATCCGCTGTAATCCGCCGCAACATGCCGGCAAACAATAATCACAGACGCCGGCCCCCGATTCTCTCCCTCCATCTTCCCCTATTTCTTCTCCCCATCCATGTCGCCGTTGCGGGTGGAGCGCTGCTGCACAATGCGCGAACCGGGGGGCACGGTGTGCGTCAGCCAGACGTTGCCGCCGATGACGGAACCCGCCCCGATGGTGACGCGGCCCAGAATGGTGGCCCCGGCGTAGACGGTGACGTTGTCCTCCAGGATGGGGTGGCGGGGCTGGCCTTTGACCAGGGCGCCGCTTTCGTCCTTGGTAAAGGAGAGCGCGCCAAGGGTCACGCCCTGGTACAGACGGCAGCCTTTGCCGATAACGCAGGTTTCGCCTATGACCACGCCTGTGCCGTGATCGATGAAAAACTGCTCGCCGATGCGCGCGCCGGGGTGAATGTCGATGCCGGTGCGCGAGTGGGCCATTTCGCTGATGATGCGGGGGATCAGCGGCACTTCCAGGTTATACAGGGCGTGGGCGATGCGATGGTTGGTCATGGCGAACAGCGACGGATAGCAAAAGATGGTCTCGCCCGGCGTTTTGGCGGCGGGGTCTCCCTCAAAGGCGGCCTTTACATCGCTGGCCAGAATGTCGCGGATGGCGGGCAGCCCCCCCAGAAACGCCAGGGCTTTTTCCTCCGCCTCCTTGCCGCACTGCGGGCAGTGCGAGGCCGTGTCGGCGCAGGTGAAACAGATGCCCCGGCGGATCTGCTCCGAGAGCAGGCGGAAGATGGAATCGAGGTTGGCGGTAAGGTGGTAGCGGAACGATACGGGAGAAATGCGCGTCCCGCCGAAATAACCGGGAAACACGGCGGCGCGCAGACGGGTCATGACCTCTCCCAAAGTTTCCAGCGAGGGCATGGGGGAGTCTGTCGCGGACTCGTAGGTCATGGTCTGGAAAGGGGCCGGCGCGCACAGGGCTTCACTGATGCGTTCCAGTTCCGGAATGCCGCGCCCGAAAAAAGGGGTAGCCATGCTGTCTCCTTGAAGAAAACGTGCAGGCGGGATGCTGCCGATAACGAGCAGATCCGAGCCTGTCGGCGATAAAATTGATCTAATCCTTAAACCGCACCAACTCGAAAAGTTTTTTCTGATGCGTGGCCACGATGTGGAAATACTGGTTCTGGGGCACGTAAATGTAGGGAACGTCCTCGGTTCTGCGGAACAGAAACAGGGACAGAATCGTGCGGTTGATGGCCTGGTGCCCGATGACGACAATGCCAGGCTGCCCTCCGGAAAGGAACAGCGCCTTGCGAAAGCCGCGCTCCACCCTGTCGCGCATGGAGGCGTAGCCCTCCCCCCGGGGATAGACATAGTGGTACTTGTCTTTGGCGCGCGCCTGAAACTCCTCCGGCATGCGGGTGCGGATATCCTCGTAGCGCATGCTGTCGCAGACGCCCGCGTCGATCTCGTCCAGTTCGGACAAAGCTATGACCGTGGCCTCCGGGTGGTCGGCCCGGATGGGGGCCGCGGTCTCCCGCGAACGTTTGCGGTGCGAGGTGAATATGTAAGGGATGTGGGTGCCGTGAAAGTGCGCGGCCAGGGCCTCGGCCTGCGCGCGCCCCTTGTCCGTAAGGGGGGCGTCGCCGCCGATGCGGCCTTCCACGTTAAAAAGGCTTTCGCCGTGCCGGGCCAGAAAAAGCTCGCGCACCCAGTCGGAAACCAGCACGTCGCGGATGCGCACGTAATAAGGAATCTTGCGGCCGATGCGTTCCTCGATGATCCGGTTACGGAAGGAATCCACCCGGACAAAGCATTCTTCTTCGCGCAGGGGGGCATAGATGCGTTCGTAGTAGCCGATGCGCTCCATAAAGCTTTGTCTGGCTTCTTCGGGGGAAAGGCGGGCGAATTCGGGCAGGCGGGTCTTGCGCTCGACGCTGGCCGCCAGAAGTTCGGCGTCATTGTTCACGCACTCCACGTACAAAATGGGGGCGCCTGTAAGGTGCTCTTCCAGAAAGGCCCGGCGCGCGCGGCTGGCGTTGGTGGCGTCAAGGATGGCCACGTCGCCCTCGCCGCGCAGCCAGGTTTTGGCGGCGTTGACGTTGATCAGGGCGATCTGTTCGCGCTTGCCGCGCCCCTGCTGGTTGTCGGGATGGTAAAACTCGGGGACGGAGGACTCTTCTCCCAGAATATTCCGCCGCAACTCGCCGTTATTGAAGATGCGGGCGGGTATGCCCTCGGCCCTCAGGCCTTCGCACAGGCGCAGGGACACCGTGGACTTTCCCCGGGCGGGCAGCCCCACCATGACGATGTACAATTTGCTCATAGCGGCCGTCCCATTCACAATGAAGTATGAAGTGCCCTCTGTTCAATCAACCCCGGCATCCCGGCGCAGGGCCATGGCCGCGTCCTTCCGGTCCCGCTCCCAGGTTTCGAAATCCGGCGCAAGACAGTCGATGGCGCCGCCCATCATGGCCCGGAACTTCTCCGCGGGGGGGATATCGGGCGCGTCGGGACTTCCGCAGGAAGCGCGATGCGAATCAAGGGCCTGTATTTCGCGCGCGCCGCAGTATTCCATCACGCCGCAGTGCTTGCAGCGGAAATTGGTGGCGCGCCGGGCGCAGTTGCAGTCAACCTTGACGAACTGATGCTTTTTCATAGCCTTTCCCGTCGCGAACCGGCGGCGCGGTTACGCCGCCTCCACGCCCTGCCCTATGGGGCGCATGACAAACACCGCGCCCACCACCACTTCCTCGTGATTGCAATACTGGGTCACCGTGGCCCGCAGGGGCAGGGGCTCCCCCGCGAACCGCAGATACCCCGAAACCTCGTGTTCCCCCCTGGGATTTTCGGCCACGTTGCTCAAAAATATCTCAAAAAGGCTGGGACCGCCGCCGGACGCCAGGGGAAGCAGCTTTCTTTCCGGCCCCACGCGCCGGCCCAGACCGCGCTCAAAGGCCTTGTTGGACAAAATGATGTTGCCTTCAAGATCCGTCACCGCCAGATACGAGGCTATGGCGTCGACAGTATGCCGCAACAGGCTGTTGGCAAGCCGCAGCGACTGCCGCGCGCGCACCTTGTCGGTGACGTCGATGACCACGCCTTCATAATGCAGCAGGTTGCCGCCCTCGTCCCTGGCGGGGGCCAGATGCTCCGACACCCAAAGCAGATCCCCTTCGCGGCCGTAAACTTCCGACTCAAAGTCGGTGACTTCGTTGCCCCCGCGCAGACAGTCCAGCAAAAGCTCCCTGCGGCCCTCCTCAACATAGACCTGCTCGTCAATGGAACGTATGCTGCGCAGCAGATCCGCCGGCCCGGCATAGCCCAGCATGCGGGCAAACGCCTGATTGCAGGCCAGATAATACCCGTCGGGATGGCATGCGTAAATGCCTACGGCGGCGCCGTCAAAAAGACTGCGGTGCAAAAGCTCGCTGGCGCGCACCTTGCTCAGCACGTCGTTGTGATGGACGGCAAGGCGCAGATTTACCCGCAACTCGTCGGCGGAAACGGGTTTTTTGATAAATCCCAGGGCTCCGCTGCCGGCGATTTCCTCCATCTCGGTCAGGCTGTCCGTGCCGGAAATGACAATGACCGGCACCGATACGGTCTTTACCAGATCCCGCGTGGCGCTGATGCCGGAAATATCGTCGGCCAGATGCACGTCCATAAGCACAACGTCGGGCCTGGTGCGCGCCACCGCCGCCGGCACTTCGCTGCCGTAAGCCACCGAGCCGCAGACCACGTGACCCTCTTGCTCCACCAGCATTTTCAGCAGGGCGGAGGAAACGGGCTCGTCTTCCGCGATAAGAACTCGCAACGTCGCCATGGGCCGTCCTTTTCGCCATGTTCCGCAAAAACAAAAACGCCCGCCTCCCAAAAACGGGCGCAGGCGGTGATTTCCTTCCCGTACACGGCACATACTGCCATGCGGCAAGGGATATTGTCAAAGGAAAGGCGCGGGCGGGCCGCCCGCTTCAAATACTGTCCGCCGCAAGACGAAAAAAATGATTTTTACGGTAAAAACGCGTTTATGCCGCATGCTCGTTCTGTAAAAAGCACGGCCGCCGCCGCAACACGGCAAATCCGCCCGCCGCCGCAACAGCGTAAAGGGACTCCCCCGCCGGTTAGTGCCGGTACACCACAACGGGTCCGGCCTCTCCCGCATCCTCCTCCGCATCATCTTCCAACGCCGCCTCCTCTCCCGCATCAGATCCGAAGCGCTCCGCCGCAAAGATCTCAATCGGAGTGTGTGCGTCCAGTTTCGCCTGCATACGCCACATTTCCTCAGCGAGCAGATCCACATTCTCCCCGGTCAGGCCGGAAATGAAAAAAATGTTTCTGCCCTCTTCACGGGCAGCCCCCCGCAAGGCGTCCAGGCGTTCCGCCGGGGCCAGGTCTATTTTGTTCACCACTTCGATCTGGCGGCGTTTTGCCAGTTCAGGGGCGAACAGCGCCAGTTCGTTGTTGATCAGATCGAAACCGCCGAAGGGATCGCCCTCCGGCATGTCCTCGACGCTGAGCAGATGCACCAGAAAACGCGTGCGCTCCACGTGGCGCAAAAAGCGGTGCCCCAGCCCGTAGCCCGTGTGCGCCCCTTCCACCAGGCCGGGGATGTCGGCTATAATCATACGCCGGCCCGGGTTGGCGTCGTCCAGCATCACGCCCAGGTTGGGCTCGATGGTGGTAAAGGGGTATGCGGCAATTTTGGGCCGCGCCGCCGACACCCTGGAAATAAACGTGGACTTGCCCGCGTTGGGCAGGCCCAACAGGCCGCAGTCGGCAAGGATTTTCAGTTCAAGGCCCAGGGTGCGCTCCTCTCCCGGCTCTCCCGGCTGGGCGAAACGCGGGGCGCGCATGGTGGAGCTTTTAAAATGCTCGTTGCCCTTGCCGCCGCGCCCTCCCCTGGCGATCACCGCCTCGTCGCCCTCGTTGGCAAGATCGCACAAAAGCTCCCCGCGCCTGCCGTCCACCAGGGCAAAAACCTGTACGCCCACGGGCAACTCCAGCATCAGATCCGCCCCTTTGCGGCCATGGCATTGCGACCCCTGGCCGGGGCGGCCGTTTTCCGCCTCGTACAGGCGCTTCAGCCGGAAGTCGTACAAAGAATGCAGGCGCGAGGTGGCGCGCAGAATCACGTTGCCGCCGTCGCCGCCGTCGCCGCCGTCGGGTCCGCCCTTGGCCACGAATTTTTCGCGGCGAAAAGAGACGCATCCACCGCCCCCCTTGCCGGATCGAACTGTTATCACCGCCTCGTCAACAAAACGCATGTGTATGCCTCGCGCAAAAAATTGCCGCCGCCCTGGGGCGGCGCTGGAATTTTCCAGTCTACATCAATCCGCAAATATTGTAAAATGCGCAAAACCCGCCCGAAAGTCCGGTCCGGGAGCATTCCCCTGGTTCCGCGCGCCGTTCCGTTGGCCAAAAAAGCCTTGACTTTTGCCGCGACAGGAATAAATGTCATCCGTTCAGCCAAACGACCAACCGCGCCCCTGGCGCGACAAGCGAGGATACTCCCATGAGCGCGAAAAACAACAAGGACTTTTCCGGCGCGAACATGACCCCCGAAGGCATGAAGTACAACGGGGCCATATTCAACCCCATCATCGACAAGTGCGAAGGCTGTGGGCGCGTCCGCGAATTCGAGGGCCAGAACTACTGCTCCAGCTATCCCATGCCGGCCGCCAAATGGTCCATGGGCACCTGCAACTTTTCCACCCACGCCCGCGTCGCCCAGGCGGCCCAGGCCAAGGTCAACCCCTTGAAGGCCTCCAAGCGCGCGGCCAAGGGCGGCCGTTAGGGGATTTTACGCCGGTCCCGGCACAAAACGGGATCGCATGGCGGAACCGGCACGGGCGTTTCCGCGCCCGTCGTTCACGGCGGCGCCGTTGGTCCGCCCCTTGTGTTTCCGCTTCGCGCGCGGCGCCGCAAACGGCGGGAGTATCGCATTAAAAAAGGCAGGGAGGGGGGCGTCCCCTTCCTGCCTTTTTTCTGTTAAGGACTGTTTTCAGACCCGGCCCTCATCGATCCGCCCGCCGCAAAGCGGCCTTCTCCGCCCGGCCGCGCCGCAAGGCCAAAAGGCCCCGTACCCGCCCCAAACACATGCCCCGGCAACAGAAGGAACACCCATGTCCTCCCCCTTTCTTCCCGGTCTTCTGCGTTCCCTGGACAGCGAAGCCGAAACCGTCATCCGCTGGCAGCGCGAAATGACCGCCCGCCCCGCCCTTGCCCCCGAAAACCAGGGCGAGGGCGAGGAAGCCAAGGCGGCCTGGCTGCTGGAGGAACTTGTCCGGCTGGGGGTTCCCGGCCTGCGGCGTCACCCCTGCGGGGACGAGCGCGTGCCTTCGGGCTTCCGGCCCAATATTTCCGCGCGGGTGCCCGGCAACAGCCCCAAAACCCTTTGGATCGTCGGGCACATGGACGTGGTGCCCCCCGGCGACCTTCGTCTGTGGAGTTCTTCGCCCTACGAACTGCGGGTCGAGGGCGACCTTGTCTTCGGCCGCGGGGTAGAGGACAACCAGCAGGCCATCGTCACGGCCATGCTGGCGGCCAAGGCGCTGCTGAAACAGGGCGCCGTTCCCGATCTTTCCCTGGGTCTTTTGTTCGTATCCGACGAGGAAACCGGCATGAGCCGGGGACTGCCCCACGTGCTGGCCCAGGCGCCGGAACTGATCCGGCCGGACGACCTTATCCTGGTGCCCGACATGGGCAACGCCGAGGGCACCATGGTGGAGATAGCCGAAAAAAGCTGCCTGTGGCTGCGCTTTACCGTAACGGGCAGACAATGCCACGCCAGCACACCCGACAAAGGCATCAACTCCCTGGTCGCGGCCTCGGCCTGCGTGCTGGAACTGGAGCAATTATACCGGACCTTCCGCCGTAAAGACTCCCTGTACCATCCTTCCTGGTCCACTTTCGTGCCGTCCAAAAAAGAAGCCAACGTGGAAAACATCAACACCCTGCCGGGGCGCGACGTTTTCTATCTGGACTGCCGGGTGCTGCCGGAGTACGAATTGGACGCGGTGGAGGCCGAGTGCCGCCGTATCGCCCATGCCGTGGCTGAAACATACCGGGCGGGCATAGAGGTGGACATCGTGCACCGGGAGCAAGCCCCCCCGGCCACCGCCGGCGACGCCCCCGTGGTGCGCCGCCTGCTCGCCGCCCTGAAAGAACTGCGCGGCAAAGACGGCATCATTTGCGGCGTGGGCGGGCAGACCGTGGCCGCCCCCCTGCGCGCCAGGGGCCTTGACACGGCGGTCTGGGCCACCCTCATGCCTAACGCCCACGCGCCCGACGAATGCTCGCGCATCTCCGCGGCCATTGACGATGCCAAAGTCGTGCTGCGGATGCTGTTCGACTGAGCGGGCGCCAAGCCCTTGTATTTGGGGCGGCACGGCAATTTTGATTCACCGACTAACATTGGTAAGAAAACATGCTTTCATCTCTTCGCATTCCGCCTTCGGAGTTTGATCTTATCGTTGTGGGCGCCGGCCATGCCGGCAGCGAGGCGGCCATGGCCGCCGCGGGCACGGGCCTTACGGTACTGCTGGTTACCGGCAACGCCGACCGCATCGGGCATCTTTCCTGCAACCCGGCCGTAGGGGGGCTGGGCAAGGGGCATATGGTGCGCGAAATCGACGCCCTGGGCGGACGCATGGGGCTGTGGGCCGACGAGGCCGCCATCCAGGCCCGCACCCTTAACGCCGCCAAAGGCCCCGCCGTGCGGGCCACCCGCGTGCAGACGGACAGGGCCGCATACATGGCGGCGGTGAAGCGCGATATTTTCGGGCACCCGCGCATCTTCGTGCGCGAAGAAACGGCGGAAGCCGTCCTTACGGAAAACGGCCGCGCCAGCGGCATCTCCACCAGCCTGGGGCAGCGGTTTCGCGCCCGGAACGTGCTGCTGACGACAGGCACCTTTTTGCGCGGACACATCCATATCGGCGAAGTGAACTACCCCGGCGGCAGGCGGGGCGACGCCCCGGCCGAAGGGCTTTCGCGCAGCCTGCTGGAACTGGGATTCACCCTGCGCCGCTTCATGACCTGCACCACGCCGCGCGTACTCACGGCCAGCGTGGACTTTTCCCGCATGCAGCCCCAGCCCGGCGACGACCCGGTCCCGCGCTTCAGCGCGCGCAGCCCCAAAACGCCGCCCCTGCCGCAGCGGCTCTGCCACCTGACCTGGACCACAGAAGCCACCCACGAAATCATCCGCAAGGCCCTGGACCGCTCGCCCATGTACAACGGCGCCCTGCCCGGCGTGGGGCCGCGTTACTGCCCGGCCATTGAGGACAAAATCGCCCGCTTCCCCGAAAAGGAACGGCACCAGATATTTGTGGAGCCAGAAGGGGCAAACAGCCCGGAAACCTACCCCAACAACATCCCCACCGGCCTGCCCCTGGACGTGCAGATAGACCTTCTGCACAGCATTCCCGGCCTTGAGCGCTGTCATGTGGTGCGGCCCGGCTACGCCATCGAATACGACATGCTCCCCCCCACCCAGCTGCACCGGACCCTGGAAACCAAGGCCTTACCGGGCCTGTGGTGCGCCGGGCAGATCAACGGCACCTCGGGCTACGAGGAAGCGGCGGCCCAGGGCCTGTGGGCCGCCCTGAACGTCGCGGCCGCGCACCAGGGCCGCGCGCCCTTTTTGCCCGGGCGCAACGAGGCCTACATGGCCGTGCTGGTGGACGACCTGGTGACGCGCGGCACCGACGAGCCTTACCGCATGTTCACCTCGCGGGCCGAGCACCGCCTGCTTTTGCGCGAAAGCAACGCGGATCTGCGCCTGACGCCGCTGGGGCGCGAACTGGGCCTGGTCGGCGACGGGCAATGGGACCTGTTTCAAAAGCGCAAGGCGGACCTGGAGGCCCTGCTGGGGGAACTTTCCTCCATACGCCTGACGCCGGGCGCCTCTTTGCGCGCCTTCTTCGCGGAAATGGGGCAAAGCGCCCCGGCCAACGCCCTGACGCTGGGCGAACTTTTCCGGCGTCCTTTCATGCAGACCGCCGCCCTGGCCCGCCTGTGGCCGGAATTTGCCGGCTATCCGGAAGAAGCCCGCGCCGAGGCCGAAGTAACCCTGCGCTACGCCGGATATGTGGAACGGCAGGAGGAAACCGCCCGCAAGCAGGCCGCCGGGGAGGCAAAGCCCCTGCCCGAAGCGCTGGACTACGCCCTTGTGGCCGGCCTGACCACGGAAGCGCGCGAAAAACTCGCCGCCGTGCGCCCCGCCACGCTGGGACAGGCGGCGCGTATCCCCGGCCTGACGCCCGCCGCGGTGGCCTGCATTGAAGTGCATCTGAAAAAACTGCTGGCTCGGCATGCATGATTCCCAGGCATGCCTCCGGCTCGCCTGCCCGGGACAACCGACGGCAAGTACCGCAAGACGTAAACTCCGCTGGCAATTCAGGATAAAGTTTGCTAACGGTAAAAAAATACCTTCTGGTACAACCCGATATCCACAACCTGGCACACGGCCGCCGTCAGATATGACCCTCAGCGAATTCCAGCACAGCCTGACCACGCGCTCCTTCGACGTGGAATTCATCACTCTGTCGCTGGCCGGGCTGGGAACGGTCTGCGCCGCCATCGCCGCCGTCATCCTTGTGCGGTCTTTGCTGGCGCGCCGGGTACGCTATACGCCCCACGGCAGCGTCACCGATCCCAGGATCATCCGGCAGACCTTTCGACTGGCCTTTGACCAGCGCAGGCCCTTTGAAATCCAGGTGCAGACGGACGGCAACGAGCGCCGCCCCACCCTGCGCTGCGCGCCCGACAGCCTGGGCGCCGATGTCCTTGTCGTCGAGATCAACGGAATCCGTTCCCTGTCCTCCAAGTGGCTGGGCAAGGCCCTTACCGTGTATTTCCGCGTGAACGTCGACGGAAAGTTCATTTACTATACCTTTTCCTCGCACATAGCCTCCATCACCGCGCCGCGCCCCGGCGTGTGCCACATAACCCTGCCCATGCCGTCCACCCTGGACAACCGGCAAAAACGCTCGTTTCTGCGCATGGCCCCGCCGCTGGAATACCTGCCGGGCGCGGCCGTCTGGCACGCCGAATCCATGCCCGCGCCGGAAAACTATTCCGATCTCGCCAAGTGGCCCCCGCCTCTTTTGCTGCTGTTGCCCGGCCAGTCGGATCATTTCAACATACTGGATTTGTCCGCCGGTGGCTGCCGCCTCTTTTTCCCCGGTGAAACGTTGCGGCGGTTCGGCCTGGAATTCACCAACATCGAGCAGATCATCCTCATGCTGGACCTTTTGGACCCCGAATCGGGCAAACATCTGCGCTTTTGGCTGCTGTGCAGAATCCAAAGCGCCTGGCCCTCGGAAAAAGGCCGCGGCGTCAACGTGGGCATGCAGTTCGCCGCCTGGGGCAAACCGCGCGAGACAATCCTGCCCGAAAGCCCCGGCGCCATCGAATGGCTGCGCCTGTCCTCCGCCAGAGAGGTGGAGAGCATCGGCAACTGGATCATGCGCCGCCATCTGGAAATGTTCCGCGACATTCCCGCCGAAGCTTCCTGATCCCCCGAACCTTCACCCTATTCCTCATGGAGGAGCACCTTGGACGACGGCCCCGGCAGTAGTGGCATCTGGCAGCGGCTGACAAGAATATTCCACGCACGGCACGCCGACACTGTGGAGCAGGTCATCCGCGAAGCCAGCGAGGAAGGAGAGCTGGACCAGGAAGAAGGTTCCATGCTTCTCAGCGTTCTGACCCTGGACGATTTGCAGGTGCAGGACATCATGACCCCGCGCACCGACATGGTCTGCGCCGCGGAAGGCGACAGCATCCGCTCCGTCGCCGGGCAGATCGCCGAGACCGGCCATTCGCGCATTCCCGTGTATTCCGGCAACCGCGACAACATCACGGGCATTGTGCACGCCAAGGACGTCCTGCGCCACTGCTTCGACGTGGAGGAATGGGAACTGCCCGCCTCGCGCATCATGCGCGACCCCTTCTTTGTCCCCGAAACCAAAAACGTGCTGGATCTGCTGCAGGAATTCCGCTCGCGCAAAGTTCATCTTGCCGTCATCCTTGACGAATACGGCGGCACCACCGGACTTGTGAGCATCGAGGACGTGCTGGAGCAAATTGTCGGCGATATCGAGGACGAACACGACGCCCCGCGCGAAAAGGAAATCGAAAAGCAGGAAGACGGTTCCTGGCTTGTCGCCGGCCGCGCCTATCTTGACGACCTCGCCGAATCCCTGCATATCGTCCTTGCGTCCGAAGAAGTGGACACCATCGGCGGCTACATCACCCACCTGCTGGGCCGCGTGCCCGCCACCGGCGAACATATCTCCCTGCCCGGCCTTGAATGCGCCGTCGAAGACGCCGACGCCAAACAAATCCACAGTCTGCGCATCAAACGCCCCCAGGACGGCGGAGATTCCCCGGCGGAAGAATAGCTGAACGGAACTTTTTGGGGAGGCTCCGCCGCCCCAAATCTATAAAATAGTCGCTCATTATGATGAAACGCTTTGACGCCTCGTGCATCGCTCTTTGCCTGGCCGGTTCGGCCGGTATTTTTTTCGGCCACCCCAACCCTGTGGGCCAGTTGCCGCTGCTGATCCTGGCCGTTCCGTACTGCCTGTACCTTCTGGGTGGGCGAAAAGGCGGCTGGAAGGCCGCCTTCATGCGGGGCTGGTTTCTGGGCCTGCCCGGTTTTTGCGGGGGCCTGTACTGGATTGTCGTGCCCGTGCACAACGTGGGCGGGCTGCCCTATCCCCTGGCCCTGCCCTGCGTGGTGCTGCTGGCGGCATATCTTTCGTGCTACACGGGCCTGTTTTGCGTGGCCGCGCGCAACCTGCGCCTGCTGTTCGCGCCGCCCGACGAGCAAAGCGCGCCGACCGCGGCGGCGGCCCTGCTTCCCCCTTTGCTGGCGGGCCTGGCTTACGGCGGGATTGAGGCCGCAAGCGGCGTGCTGTTCACCGGCTTTCCCTGGCTGCCGCTGTCCACGGCCTTTGCGCCCTGGATATGCTGGATCCAGGCGGCTTCGCTGGTGGGTGCGTACGGGCTTTCCGGCATTCTGGCCATGGGGGCCTGTTTCTGCGCCGCCGCCGCCGAACTTGCCGGGGGCAGACGCATCGTCTCTTTTCTGGCCGGGCTGTACGTAATCGCCACCGTGCCCTTTTACGGATACAGCCACCTTTCGGTCATCAGCCCGGACCAGGGCAAAAAGCCGTTGTCCGTACTGATGGTGCAGGGCAACATCGACCAGAACCAAAAGTGGGATCCGTCTTTTCAACAAAGCACCATAGACCGCTACATGGCCCTGACGGACAAGGGGCTGGCCGAGGCTGCGGCGGAAAAGCCGCCCCGCAAAATAGACCTGGTGCTCTGGCCTGAAACGGCCATGCCTTTTTACTACCAGTCCGACGCGGCCTATGCGGGCCAGCTTCGGGCCTACGCCGCGCGCAAGGGGGTCAATCTGGCCTTCGGCACGTTGGGATTCACCCGGACCAGGGGCAGGGTCTCCCTGTACAACCGGCTGCAGTTGGTCTCCTGGCAGGGCAGGGACGCCGGGTATTACGACAAGCGCCATCTGGTGCCGTTTGGCGAATATCTACCCGGCGTGGTCAGCTTTGAATTTTTACGCAATATATTGCAAAATATGGATTTTTCCGCAGGGGCCGGTTTTGAGCCCTTGCGTGTGCCCCTGCCGCCCGCTCCGCCCGATCCCCTGGCCGACGCCCCCATGCCGCCGCTGCTCAACGGCGAGCCGCAGGTCGTCACGCCGGGCGATCTCGCCCCTTCCGGCACTCTTGCCCTGGGGGTGCTCATCTGCTATGAGGGCATCTTTCCTGAACTGGCGCAAGACAGGGTGAGCGCCGGGGCCGATATTCTGGTGAACGTGAGCAACGACGCCTGGTTCGGCTTCACTTCCGCCCCGGCGCAGCACCTGGCCCTTACGGCCATGCGCGCGGTGGAGCAGTCCCGGCCCATTGTGCGCGCCACCAACACCGGCTACACCGCCGTCATCGACGCCGCGGGCAAAGCGACGGTTTTCGGAAAACTGTTTACAGAAGCGGCCTTTGCCGTCAACGTCACGCCCATGTCCGGCCAGACCCTGTACCACAAGCTGCACCCCGTGCCTGAGGCGGTCATGGCGGCCTTTGCCCTTCTGGCGCTTTTCGGATGCCTTTTACGGAAAAAACCACGGCAGGATTCTCATGCGTCAACTCGCTGATTTGCGTTCGGCGGCGGTCCCTCTTTTTGAACAATTCGCCTCGTTACGGGGGCGCCTTTGACCATGCGGAACACGCCCGCCGCCTGGAGGAAATAGAGCGGCAGCTCGCTTCCGAAGGAGCCTGGAGCAATCCGGAGAGCCTTACTCCCGTATTGCAGGAAAAAAGCCGCCTTGAGGGCGAAATGTCCCGCGTGGCGCGTATGTCCCAAGCCAGGGAGGACATCGACGACTGGCTGGCCCTTGCCGCCGAGGACCCCTCGGAAGAGGCCCTGGACAGCCTGGCCGCCTCCATCGAAGGGCTGCGCGGGCTGCTGGAACAGGCGGAAATGGAAATGCTTCTTTCCGAAAAGGAAGATCAGAATCCCGCCATCATCGACATCCACCCCGGGGCGGGCGGCACCGAGGCCCAGGACTGGGCCGCCATGCTCCTGCGCATGTACCTGCGCTGGGCCGACCGCCACGGCTGCAAGACTGAATACCTGGACTACCTGGACGGCGACGAGGCGGGCCTGAAAAGCGTCGCCCTGCGCGTTACCGGCCCCAATGCTTACGGCCTGCTCAAAGGGGAAAAGGGCATCCACAGACTTATCCGCATTTCGCCCTTCGATTCCTCGGGCCGCCGCCACACGTCGTTTGCCTCTGTGGACGTTTTGCCGGACGCCGGGCAGGACATCACCATCACCATCGACGAAAGCGACCTGCGCGTCGACGTGTTCCGGGCCAGCGGCGCGGGCGGCCAGCATGTGAACAAGACCAACTCCGCCGTGCGCATCACCCACCTGCCCACAAACATTGTGGTGCAGTGCCAAAACGAAAAATCGCAGCACAGCAACCGGGACACGGCCATGCAGATTCTGCGCGCCCGCCTGTACGAGCGCGAGCTGCAAAAAATAGCCGGAGAAAAAAAGGCGCAGTATCTGGACAAGGAAGCCATTAATTTCGGCAGCCAGATACGCACCTACACTTTGCAACCCTACCGTCTGGTCAAGGATCACCGCACAGGATCAGAGGCCACGGACGTGGACGCGGTGCTGGACGGGGCTATCGACAACCTCATACGAGATCTGCTACTGTACCGGCATGCCAATAAAAATTCCTGAGCACCCCGCCGTGCAACCTGAACGCCTGGATCCGGCCCTGGTGGCGGAGCTGGAAAAGGTCGCCGCTTTGGTGCGCGAAAAGGCCGCCAGTTTTCGCGCGAGCCCGGACGGACAAACGGGAAAAAAGGGCGGTCTGGCCCTGCTGCGCGTGGTGGAAGACCTGCCCCCCGAGCAGTGGGAGCGCTTCGCCGCCGCCAATGCTCTTGAAGACTGGCTGGCCGTCTCGCTGGACTGCGACCTTACCATAGCTGTCGCGTCCTTTATCGCCAGGCAGGAGCGGCTGGCCTTCCAGCGTGACCACGACGCGCTTACCGCCGTGGGCAACCGGGGGCTGTTCGACCGCCGCCTGGCTTCCGAAATGGAACGCGCCCTGCGCTCCCGTTCCGAGCTCAGCCTGATCATCCTTGACCTGGACAATTTCAAACAGGTCAACGACACCCACGGACATAACTGCGGCGATGCGGTTTTGCGCGGGCTGGCCTCGCTTCTGGCCGGCTCGGTCCGCCCCTATGACACTGTGGCCCGCATCGGCGGCGAAGAATTCGCCCTGCTCCTTCCCGCCACTTCGTGCTGGACCGCCCTTATGCTGGGAAACCGCATTCTTGACCAGTTCCGCAAAATGGAGTTCCGCTGCGCCGGAACAACCTTTTCCATGACCTTTTCCGCCGGGGTTTCCAGCGTCGCGCTTATCGATTCCTCGCCCCCCACCGGCGCGCAGCTTATGGCAAGCGCCGACTCCGCTCTTTACGCGGCCAAGGGCCAGGGAAAAAACCGCATCCATCTCGCCGAATGCAACCGCATCGCGCGCGACAGAGCCAGCCTTGTACATTCGCAAGAAAAGCAGTTTCTTTTTTCCTGCCAAGGCTTGGAGTAACATATATGACAAGCAATCAGACCATCAGCGTTTCCATTCTCAGCGGCAAGGGGGGCGTGGGTAAAAGCAACCTCGCTCTCAACATCTGCTACGGCCTGCATCAGCTTGGTCATTCGGTCCTGCTCATGGATTGCGACATGGGCCTTGCCAACATGGACGTGCTGCTCGGCATCGCTCCTCAACGGCATATACAGGACATCCTTATCGAAAACCGCGATCCCGCCGAAGTGCTGGTCCCCATCGGCCCCGGCGGGGGGCAGCGTTTCGATCTGCTGCCCGCCAACTCGGGTATGGCGGAATTCGCCGAACTGGACAGCGGAGCGCGTACCCTTCTGCGCGAACGCCTCAATCCCATAGCGGAAGGCTACGATTTCTTCTTCCTGGATATCGGGGCGGGTATTTCGCCCACGGCGCTGGGATTCGGGGCCATGACGGCCATACGTATCGTGGTGGTCACACCCGAGCCCACCTCGCTTACCGACAGCTACGCCATGATGAAGGTGCTTTCCTCGCGGCATCAGGTGCAGGACTTCCACATCCTGGTCAACCAGGTGGAAGGCCCCACCGAAGGCAAGCGCACCTACAACCGCCTGGCCATGGTCTGCAAAAGGTTTTTGGGGTTCGCGCCCGTGTATCTCGGCGACGTGCGCGCCGACCGCAGCCTGATGGACGCCGTGCGCAAACAAAAACCCCTGTTGCAGGTCTTTCCCCACGCTCCCGCCTCCACGGACTGCATGGCCCTGGCGGCAATTCTGCGCCGCGTCCGCGAGCAACTGCTGGAGGCCAAGGCCGAAGACACGCCCCTGCGGGCGGTGACGCCCCATATGTAAGTCGCGGGCCGCCCTTCTTGCATTTTGTTTTCCGGTGCGGCATAGATACGGAAACAACGGTTTTACTGAAATGCGCATTGGGAAGTACGCTTTTCAATGCGGGGGCGTTCGCCGGAAGGCGTGGTTTCCGGCTCATTCACGCCGTTTTGCGGCTGCACAGGCCGATGGCCGGTGGCGGATTTCCATGCGGCGATTGTAACTGTCAGGAGTACAGCATGAACAAAAGCGAACTGATCAAGAGTCTTGCCGAGGAAAACGCCATCTCCTCCGACGAGGCCACCGTCGTCGTCAACACCTTTTTCGACAGCGTGCGCCAGGCGCTTCTTTCCGAACAGCGTGTGGAAATCCGGGGGCTTGGCAGCTTCAAGCTCAAACAATACCAGGGATATGCCGGGCGCAACCCCAAAACGGGCGAAGTCGTGTCCGTGGCGCCCAAGCGCCTGCCCTTCTTCCGCGCCGGCAAAGAATTGAAAGAATACATCAACTCCTGAGCGGTCCATGCACTTTTACTCAGCATTCCGGTCCGGATGCGCCGCCCGCGCGTCCGGACCGGGGCGCAGGCCGGGAACGGGTTCCCGGCTCTTTTCGATCTTTCGCGCCTGCTTTTTCGCCGGCATGGCCTGGGCTGTCTGTTGCCTGGCCGCGCCCGCCCAGGCCGCCCCTTCCGCGCAAAATTTTGAAGACGAGCAGGCCTTCAATGCTTCCCTCGGCATACAGGACCGTCCCGCCGTCCTGTATATTCTTTACGTCGCCGGAACATACGGGGAAATGCACCCCTGCCCCACCTGAGGAGGCTCCTCCTCCGGGGGGCTGGCCCGGCGGGCCGGTTTGTTCAACAAGTACCGCGGCGAAGGCAAACCCCTTCTGCTTATCTCCGGGCCCGACGAATTCCTGGCCGACGCGCCCTTCGGCACGCCCTACGGACTGCCCGAACCTTCCCACGGCGGCCTGGCCGTGAAAAAAGGAAGCGGCCCCCTGCCGCCCCCCCAGGAAGCCCGCCTGGCCCTTGCCGCGCACAACCTGCTGCGGGTGAACGCGGGCTGGCTTTCGCCAAAGGCCGCCGCCTGGATGCGGGGCGCGGCCAAGGCTGTTCCTTCCGGCTACAGCGAGGTGGGGACCGATCCCGTCAGTCTTGTCCTGCCCACGGCGGCCGGAAAGATAGGGCTTGTGCTTTTTCCGCGCGGCGACGGCCCCAAGGACGCCCCCACCCCGGAACAGCAAAAGCGCGTCCTGGCCGCCGCAGCCGCCCTGCGGCCTTCCGCGGCCCTTATCATCGGCGTAAGCCCGTGGGGATTCGAGGCGGAACGCGACTTTCTGCCCCTCGCGCAAGGGGTCTTTTCCTGTCTTTTGGGGGGCGGCGACGGGCCGGGGTTTGCCAAAAGCTTGCAGTCCCAAAGCCCCGGAGTATTGTGGGCGCGCTCGGACTCCAAGGGCCGCTCCGTAACCGAGATCACCTTGCTGCAGCGCCCCGGGGATGGCTTTCGCTGGACGGAAGGGACAAGCTTCAACGCGCGCCTGATCGATCTCAAGCCCAACGTGGCGCCGCCGGACAGGACGATGGAAGCTCTTATCCAGTCGCGATAGCGCGCCAACCATGCCGGCGGGGCCGGCCGCAACGCTGAAGGTATCATCGCATATGCAGGCAAAAGCTGTTTTTTTCGATCTGGACGGCACGCTTCTCGACAGCCTGGAAGATCTGGCGGACACCACCAACACCGCCCTGGAGGCGCACGGCTTTCCGGCCCGCCCGGTGGGCGAGTACCGCTACTTTGTGGGCGACGGCATCCGGAACATGCTGCGCCGCGCCGCCCCCCCGGGTACGGACGAATCGGCCATCGACAGGCTTGTGGCCCGCGCCCGCCAGGAATACGGCCTGCACTGGGCGCGCAAGACCGCGCTGTACGACGGCATCGGTCCCATGCTGGCCCGCCTGCGGCGAAAAAACGTCCCGCTGGCCGTGCTTTCCAACAAGCCGCACGACTTTTGCCTGGCCATGACCGCGCACTTTTTTCCCGACGCGCCCTTTGCCGTGGTGGCGGGCAGTCCGCCGGACGGCCGGGCCAAACCCGAGCCGGAAATGGCCCTGCGTCTGGCCAGAACCATGAACCTTGACCCGGCCGAAGTGCTCTTTATGGGCGACACCCGCACCGACATGGATACCGCCGTCAACGCGGGCATGGTGCCCGTGGGCGTGCTGTGGGGATTCCGCCCGGAAAGCGAACTGCGCGCCCACGGCGCGCAAGCCCTGCTGCGCAATCCCTCGGACCTGTTTGGCATACCGCAGGTTTGCGGGGCGTGGTAACATGGAGCATCCCATGCACCAGGAATTTGACGTTATCATCATCGGGGCGGGGCCCGGCGGCTCGACGGCGGCGCGCATGCTGGGCAAAGCGGGCAGGCGGGTCGCGCTGGTGGAAGCGGACCGTCCCGGCGGCACCTGCCTGAACCGGGGATGCATTCCCACCAAGTTTCTCCTGGCGGCCACAGCCCCCGGCGCGGCCCTGCGCGCGCACAAGCGCATGGGCACGCTGTCGGGCGAAGCCGTGGTGGACTATGCGGCCCTGTGCAAGCGCAGGGAACGCTTCATCAAAGGGTCGGCGCAGGCCCTGGGCAAAGGCCTGGCGGCCTGCGGGGTGACGATATTTGAAGGGCGCGGCGGCGTGACCGGGCCGGGCCGGGTGGCGGTGGAAGGCGCAAACCCGGCGCTTTTGCGCGCCGGGGACATTATTGTCGCCACAGGGTCGCGATCCGCCGTTTTTCCCGGCCTGGAACCGGACGGGAAGGCGGTGCTGGACAGCACCATGCTGCTGGAACTGGAAACGTTGCCCCAAAGCCTGCTGGTGGTGGGCGGCGGGGCCATCGGCCTGGAATTTTCGGACTTTTTCTCCGCCATGGGCGCAAAGGTGACCATCGTGGAAGCCATGCCGCAGCTGGCCCCCACGGAAGACGCGGACATCGCCGAGGAACTGCGCAAAATTCTGCAAAAGTCCGGCACCGTCTGCATCACCGGACAAAAAGTCACCCGCCTGGTTACGGAAGACGGTCTGGCCCGTCTGACCCTGGACGACGGCCGCGCGCTGGAGGCGGAAAAGGCGCTGGTGGCCGTGGGCCGGCAGGCCAATACGGCCGGGCTGGGTCTGGAAAACGCCGGGGGAAAACTGACCCCGCGCGGCTTCGCGGCTGTGGACGAGTACCTGAGCGCGGCCCCGGGCCTGTATGCCGTGGGCGACGTCAACGGCCTTGTCCTGCTGGCCCATGCCGCCGACCACCAGGCGGCTTACGCCGCGCGGCGGATTCTGGCGCTGGAGAAGGGACCGTACGCGCCCGGTCCTGTGCCCTCTTGCGTCTACGGCAGCGTGGAACTGATGCGCGCGGGCAAAAGCGCCCGCGAAGCGGCGGCTTCCGGCGCGGCGGTGTCCGTTTCCAGGGCTTCTCTTGTCGCCAACCCCATCGCCCAGGCCCATGCGGAGACGGCGGGCTTTGTCAAGGCGGTGTGGGAGGGAGACTCCCTTGCCGGTATGGCCGCCGTGGGGCACGGGGTGTCCCACCTGGTGACGGCCGCGCAATTGCTGGTGCTGGGCCGGCACGAACCGCACTCCTTCATGGCCGCCCACCCCACTCTGGACGAAGCGCTTGTCGCGGCCCTGACGGCGGAGCGCGTTCCCCACGGCGGGTAGCCTGGCGGGAGCGCCGGCGGCACTCATTTCATAAATCGCCCAATGGCCGATGCATCAGGGAAACCGTGAAGCTTCCACTCTCTTCCCGCTCCGATTCCGCACCCGCTCCGACGCGGCCCCCCCTCGCCTTTTTGCGGCATTCCGGCTCCCTGCCCGGCCCGGCGCACGTGGCGGCGTTCGCGCGCCGCGGCTTCTTCGCCGCCGCCGCGGCCGTCCTGTTTTCCGCCGCCTCCCTGCTGCCGACCCCCGCCGCCCTGGCCGATGAAGACACCGCCCCCGCCACGGCGGGCGCGGAAGAAAACAAAAAGCGCAGTTTCTCCACCGGCACCGCTCTGTTCGACGAAGGCGGCCTTTCCGGCGGAGTCTACTATTTTCAGCGCGACCGCCGCCGCCAGGATCTGAAGTCGGGGGAGTACAAGCGGAACCTGGACCATTCCACGGTCCAGGCCAACGCCGAATACGCATCGGGCTTTGCCGGGGGCGTGCTGGGCTTTGACTTCGGGGTGTTCGGCTCCGCCGACACGCACAACAACGGCGCGGTGGACCACGAGATGAACTTTGTGCCCTGGGGCGATCCCTGGCATCCGGACTGGTCCGAGACCAGGACGGAGAACGGCTTTTCCATTTACAAGGCCAACATCAAGGCCAAAGCCGGCCCCGCCTGGGGACACGCGGGCTATTTCCAGCCTTCCGGCCCCGGGGTGCTGGGGGTGAACTGGTCCATCATGCCCGGCACCTACCGGGGCGCGGAAACGGGCGTGGATCTGGGCAACCTGTCCCTGGCCGCCGCCTGGGCCGACGGCTACAAGGCCCCCTGGTACCGGGAAATCAACGAGTTTCGCCAGACGGACGGCGAAACCCCGGTGCACTGGCTGTGGAGCCTGGGGGCGCGCTACCGCTTCGAGTCCGGCCTGACCCTTGAGGCGGCCTACGGCGAATCGCAAAACTATCTGAAAAACGCCCATTTCAAGTCCGGATACGAAACTCCCCTTGGCTCCGGCAGGTTCAGCGCCGGGTATCACCTGTACCTGATGGACGACAGCGACGACGACCCGCACAGCGTCAACAACAACTTTGCCGGCATCGCCTCCCAGCACTATCTGTATGCCCGCCACAGCCTGGACGCCTGGACCTTTCGCCTGGAAGGCACCTACACCCGCGCCCCCTTTGACGGTCCGCGCCAGCAGGAAAACTTCGCCTACCGCCTGACCTCGCCCAACGGCAGTTCCAAAGGCGCCTACGAATGCTGGTGGGACGCCCGTTCGGACTGGAACGCCCACAACGAAAAAGCCGTGTCCGGCCAAATCGGCCGCACCCTGGACGATATCCTGCCCGTAAAGGGATTCAGCGCCGCCGCCGGAGCGGCCATAGGCTGGGAGGGTCAGGGCTACGGAGTCTCGGAACACCTCAAGGAATGGGCCTTCACCTTTGATCTGGGCTACACCCACCCCGACGGCCCGCTCAAAGGGGCCTTCGTCAAGCTGCACTATACGGAATACGTCAACGGCTCCAGCCAGCCCGACTGGTCCCCCTACCACAACGCCTTTCAGGACGAGCACGACATCAAGCTGTTCGCCGGCATCCCCTTCAGTTTATGAAGAGGGAAAAAAAGGATATCAGCCGAACGCCTTGCGCTCTTGCCATTGCCTCCCCGCGCCCTTATGGTGCCGGATAAGGGTTTGACGCCTGGAAAACGGCTTGCAGACCAAGTATTCCGACAAGGTTCCGTTCATGCTGATACAAGTATTATGGGCATTGCTCTGCGCGATGCTCACAGTGTTGCTTCACTGTTCCTATGCCTATCGCCTCATCGTTATATTGCGCCAACACGGCAAAGCCCTCCATAGCCGGCAATCCAAAACGGAGACGCTGCAGTTATATATTCTTATCGAGGCCGTGTTGATGCTTCTGTTGCTGCACGTCCTGGAAGCCGGCATATGGGGGATGTTCTATTACCTGCACGCCAAAGGCCTGCCGGACTTCGCCACGGCGATCTATTTCTCTTTGGTCAGCTATACAACCATCGGCTACGGCGATGTGCTGCTCTCTCCTTCCCTGCGGATCGTGGGAGCCATGGAAGGCGTTGTGGGCACGTTTATGTTCGGCCTGTCAGTCGGCCTTATGGTGGCTATCCTGCAACGGACATCCTCATACAAAAAAGTAACGGGAGCGGATTAAAGCAAATGAACACTGAAAATGTTCATTTGCTCTGGCGGCGGGAACCGCCGCCCGCCGCGCCGCCAAAGACGGCGCGGGCGAGCCGGAAACCGCGTTTTTTCCGGGAACCATTTGCAGGATGCCGTGGTATGGAGTAAGAGGAACGGCAGAACGTTTTTAACCGGAATAACCGCCATGCAGATTTTCCGCTTTGTTTCCCGCCTGTTCCGGCATGTCCCGGCTTTGCCGCTGGCGGCGTGCCTTGCCGTCCTGTGCTGTCCTTGCGCCGCCTTTTCCGCCCCCGCCGGGCAGCCCTCCGTCGAAGCCGGCCAGCCCAGAAAGGTAATGGAGATTTCCGAGCGCTATGTTCTGGGCCTGGTGCGCGAAGCCCCCAAAGATATCAGCGACGCCGACATCGCCGCCGCCGTGCTGGCGGCGCGCGCCGCCTGGGGCATGCCGCACTGCCAGGTGGCCTGGTACGCCGCCGGGCAAAAGACGGGGCAGGGAATTTTGGCCGTGGGCGAAAGTTTGGACGGCAAAACAGTGAACATCCTGCGTCCCAGAGACGCTACGGAAAGTCTGTGGCTGGAAAAGGGCCTGGGCTATCCCACCACGCCGGGCGAACTTGCCCGCGCCTACACGGAAAACGAAGTGACGGCCTCGGACGATTTCCAGGGCAAGACCGTGGTGTTCGAATCGTCCATTTCCGACATCGCCAGGGGGGCCTTCAACCAGCCCTATGTGTTTTTTCCCAGCGAGGAAGGCTCGTTCACCGGCCTGACCTGCTACTTCCCCAACAAGGATCCCAACCTGCGCAAGATCCGCAAAGGCTCTGTGGTCACCGTGCGCGGTACGGTCAAAGGCTTTTTGATGCAGGACGTGATTCTGGAGCGCTGCGACATACTTTCCGTGCTGCGCTGATTTCCGCCCTTTTCCCCTTGTATGGAAGCTTCACCTGCATATATTGGCCGTCCGCCGCCAAAAAACCGGAGCGCCGGACAGGGGTTTCACGCCTCCCCGCCCGGCGCTCCGGCGTTTCCGGCGGGATTTGCCGCGTCCTTCACGGGGCGGGGGCGCGCGCCTTCCCTGTTCCGGGGCGCATACCTCCGGGCCCGGCCGCAGCCGTAACCTTTTTGCAACACAACCGTGATATAACGGCATCTATAGCGGGGTACGGGTCAGGGTTCCCGCGGGCGGGCTTTCTTCCTCACCTTCCGCCGGGCGCGCCGCGCCCGGAGGCATTCTTACCGGGGTTCATCACATGCACGAGCAGCAAGACACGTTAAAGCGCGGCCTGAAAAACCGCCACGTCCAGCTTATCGCCCTTGGGGGCGCCATAGGCACCGGACTTTTTCTGGGGACGGCCGGCACCATCAAAATGGCCGGCCCCGCGGTTATTCTCAGCTATGCCCTGGGCGGGCTGGTGGCCTTTTTGATTATGCGCCAGCTTGGCGAAATGATGGCCCAGGAGCCGGTGGCCGGCTCCTTCAGCAACCTGGCGCATAAGTATTGGGGCGACTTTCCCGGCCTGCTGTCGGGATGGAACTACTGGATACTTTATGTGCTGGTGGGCATGTCCGAACTGACCGCCGTGGGCGTGTATGTGAAGTTCTGGTTCCCCGGCATCGAAAACTGGCAGACCATCATAGTATTCTTTCTGCTTATCAATGCCATCAACCTGACGACGGTCAAGGTATTTGGCGAACTGGAATTCTGGTTCGCCTCCGTCAAGGTGGCGGCCATCGTGGGCATGATCATCCTTGGCGGGTACATTCTGCTGACGGCGGGGGCGGAGTCGCATTCCAGGGTCTCCAACCTGTGGGCGCTGAAGGGCGGCTTTTTTCCGGAAGGCGTTTACGGAGTGTTCATTTCCCTGGCAGTGGTAATGTTTTCCTTCGGCGGACTGGAACTGGTGGGCATAGCGGCGGCGGAGACCGACAATCCCCGTACAACCATTCCCAAGGCCGTCAACCAGGTCATTTACCGTATACTTATCTTTTACGTGGGCGCGCTGGTCGTGCTGCTGTCCCTGTATCCCTGGAACCAGCTTGGCGCCGCGGCCAAGGACGCCCCCTGGGCCGAGGCCATGGCGGCCAGCCCCTTTGTGCAGATATTCAGCAACATAGGCATCCCCGCCGCCGCCCATGTGCTGAATCTGGTCATCCTGACCGCCGCTCTTTCGGTTTATAACAGCGGGGTGTACTGCAACAGCCGCATGCTCTACGGTCTTTCCCTGCAAGGCAACGCGCCGCGCGTTTTCCGCACGGTCAACGCCCGGGGCGTGCCCGTGGCCGCGCTGGGGCTGTCTTCCTCGGCCACCCTCTTGTGCGTGGGCCTCAACTACATCATGCCCAAGGACGCCCTGGGCCTGCTGATGGCCCTGGTGGTGGGGGCGCTGGTCATCAACTGGGCCATGATCAGCCTGACGCACATCAAGTTCCGCCGCGCCAAGGAACTGATAGGCGAAAAGCTGTTTTTCCCCTCGCTGTGGTTCCCCCTGGCGGATTACGCGTGTCTGATCTTCATGGGCGTGCTTCTGTTCATCCTGTGCCTTATAGGCATGGGATCGGCCGTGGCTTTGGTTCCCCTGTGGCTCTTCATGGTCGCGGTGGGTTACTGCGGCAAAAAGGTGCGGGAGCACGACCGCGAACTGAAAACGCTGCGCGAGGACAACGCCGTTTTGCACAAGGAACTGGCGGAACTGCGCGCAAGGGCGGAATAACACCCGGCGCGGCACGTTCAGGCGCACCGGCGGCCCGGTCCGCGCATGCGGGGGATACCCGGCAGCGCGGACCGGGCCGCCGGCATTTCGTTTACAATCATCCGTAAAAGGAACCATATGAAATTCAGACAACTGGGAAATACCGGCGAGAGCATATCCGCTCTCGGTTTGGGGTGCATGGGCATGTCGCATGCCTACGGAAGCCGCGACGATGGCGAAAGCATCGCGACCCTCCATAGGGCGCTGGAACTGGGCATCAACTTTTGGGACACGGCTGATTTTTACGGTAACGGCGACAACGAGCGGCTTATCGCCAGGGCATTGAAGGGCAACAGAGACAAAGTGTTCCTTGCCACAAAATTCGGATTTCGTTATCCGGATTCCGGAAGCCTGTTCGTCAGCACGGTGGACGGATCACCCCAATGGATGCGCAAAGCCCTGGAACAGAGCCTGCAACGCCTGGAAGTTGAGTACATTGACCTTTATTACCTGCACCGCGTTGACCCGAATATCCCGGTGGAGGAGTCGGTAGGGGCTATGGCTGATATGGTGCGGGAGGGCAAAATACGCCACATCGGCCTTTCCGAAGCATCCGCCGAATCCGTCAGAAGGGCGTCTTCCGTTCATTACATAGCCGCTCTTGAGAGCGAATATTCCCTGCTTACGCGCGATGTGGAAAAAGACATCCTGCCGGTGCTGAATGAGCTTGGGATAAGCCTGATACCGTTTTCGCCTCTGGGACGGGGAATGTTCACCGAGAATTTTGACGTCGCCCGCATAAAGCCCGGCGACGCCAGGCTCGAAATGCCGCGTTTTCAGGGCCGCCACCTTCTCAACAACAAAAATCTGATGCGGGAGCTCGATGAGTTCTCTCTCGGCAAAGGAACAAACACAGCGCAACTGGCCCTGGCATGGCTGCTGGCCAAGGGGGAAAACATCATTCCGATCCCCGGAACAAAGCGGCGTAACTATCTGGAAATGAATGCGAAGGCTGTTGACCTTGATCTGAGCCGTGAGGACGTCGAAGAAATCGAGCGGATCATAGCAAGGTATCCCGATACCGGGGAACGGTACCCGCAGTCGTCCTTAAAGCTGATCCAAAACAATCCCTGACCCGGACAGGCCGGAACTTGCAACGGCACGCGGACAACGGTGCCTCACGGCGGCAATGCATGCTTCCTCCCGGCCTTGCGTGCCGCTCTAAGCGTTTGACAGCGGCAGGCATGAAGGCTAATGTACACCGCCCGTTAAGCCGCGCATCCTCGCCGCCCGCCTTTTGGGCGGAAGCCGGCGGCGGCCGCCCGCGAGAGTGGCGGAACTGGTAGACGCACCGGACTTAGAATCCGGCACCGCAAGGTTTGGGGGTTCAACTCCCCCCTCTCGCACCAGTGGTACCCGCGCCGCAGAAGCCACGTCCGCAAAATCCCTGTAAGGAGCCTTTTTGTATGCAATACGCAACCGAAGACCTTTCGCCCGTCAAGAAAAAAGTTACCATCACGGTTCCGGCGGAAGAATGCGACGCCGCCCTTTCCGCCACCATAGCCATGTACCGTACCTCCGTTTCCCTTGACGGCTTCCGCAAGGGCAAGGTTCCGGCCGGCATCATTGAAAAGCGCTTTCAGAAGGAAGTGTACAAAGAAGCCACCACGGATCTCGTCAACGTGCACATCAACGAGATAATCTCCGAGAACAAGTTCAGCCCGGTGTCGCGTATCGACTACGACGGCGGCGAACTGGAGCGCGGCAGGGACTTTGTCTATTCCATCTCCTTCGAGATCATGCCCGAATTCGAGGTGCCCGGCTACGAAGGCTTTGCCGTGGAACAGGAAGAGGCCGAGGTTGCGGAAGCCGAGATCGACGCCGTGGTGGAGCGCCTGCGCACGAACATGGCCGAGGTCATCACCGTGGGCCAGGCGCGCAAGCCCGGCGACGGGGACATCGCGGTACTGGACTTTGCCGCCCATGACGAAAACGGCGATCCCATAGCCGGCATCAAGGCCGAAAATTTCCAGCTTACTCTGGGCGAGGGCCAGACCCTGGCCGATTTTGAGGCCCTGGTAAAGGGCCTTGAGCCGGGCGAATCGGGCGAAGGTCCGGTCAGCTTCCCCGCCGATTTCTTCAACCCGGAATTCGCGGGCAAGACCGTCACAATGAAGGCCACTCTGCACGCCGTCAAGGAACGCAAGCTGCCGGAACTGGACGATGCCTTCGCCAAAAAGGCGGGCGGGTTCGACTCTATGGACAAGCTGCGCGAAAGCGTGCGCGCTTCGTACCTGAAAAGCCGCGAGGATCTGCACAAGGGCGCGGCGCAAAAAAACCTTTTGGACAGCCTGCTGAAGCTGGTGGACTTTCCCGTGCCCGACAGCATGCTGCAAAGCCATGTGGACATGATTGTGGGCGACCTGCAGGACAAGCTGGAGCGTCAGGGCAAGAACCTGGCCTCTCTTGGCAAGACCGAGGCCGCCTTGCGCGAGGAAGCGCGGCCCGAGGCCGAACTGCGTGCCCGTTCGCAGATATTCCTGCTGGGTGTGGCCAAAAAGAACGACCTGGCCGTCACGGAGCAGGAAGTGGACTTGCAGCTTCGTCGCATGGCCCTGCAAAGCGGCCAGGACTATAACATGATCAAGGACTACTATACGCAGCATAACCTGTTGTTCGCCCTGCGCGACAGGCTGCTGGCCGACAAGGCCATGGACTTTGTGTATGAAAAGGCCGCCGTGACCAAGGTGCCGGCCAAGGAGCGGGCGGCGGAGTAATCCCCTTTCCCGGGGGAATCAGCTTCCGTAACGGAGCTTGCGCCGTCCTGCCGCCGGCAAGGGGCGCAAGCTCCGTTCGTTTCCGGCGCAAAACGCCGCTACAGGCCGGAGGGGCGTGAAATTTTCCGTTTTCCCTTGCCCTTTGCATGGGGAAGAATTAGACTAGAACAGAGTAATTTTATAACATTGCAGTTGTCGCAGTTACGGCGCTTGACGGCGGACAAAGCTCTCCCGCGCTTGTGCGGCGGGCGGGGGCTTTCGCCGCCCCGCCAACTATGGTGTAAAAATTGCAAAATTCCCGGACGGCCTTTTTCCCGGCAAACTTTGCCCGTAGCGGCCGCTGTTTTTCAACCCCCGGCGTCAGAGCATTTTCACCTGAAATGCTTTTTTTAAGGAGCCTTCCATGCCCATTCCCATGGTCATTGAAACCACGGGCCGTACGGAGCGCGCATACGACATCTATTCGCGTCTGCTCAAAGACCGCATCGTCCTGCTGGGCGAGGCGGTCGACGACCATGTCGCCTCGCTGATCTGCGCGCAGCTGCTGTTTCTGGAATCCGAAGACCCGGAAAAAGAAATATACCTGTACATCAACTCTCCCGGCGGCGTGGTTACGGCGGGTCTGGCCATTTACGACACCATGCGCTACATCACCTGCCCCGTGGCCACCCTGTGCATGGGACAGGCCGCCAGCATGGGCGCGCTGCTGCTGACCGCGGGTTCCCCCGGCCTGCGCTACGCCCTGCCCAACAGCCGCATTATGATTCACCAGCCCTCGGGGGGATTTCGCGGGCAGGCGACCGACATCGACATCCACGCCCGCGAGGTGCTGCGCCTTAAGGATATTCTCAACAACATCATGGCCGAGCATTCCGGCCAAAGCCCGGAGCGCATCGCGGAACTTACCGAACGTGACAATTTTCTCAGCGCCGGGGAAGCCATGGATCTGGGCCTGATCGACCGCGTCCTTGTTTCGCGCGACGATCTGGCCGCCGCCCGGTAAAAGGTTTTGCGCCGGCCGGGCGGCAACGCGCCGCCCGGCCCCGCCTTGAATTGCCGTGCGGGCGGAACCGCCCGCGGGTACGCGGCAATCGTAAGCGAATACGCTACAACAGGATTATGTATGAACAAACCCAAAGATCCCAGAAGCTCCCTGCGCTGCTCCTTTTGCGACAAAGGCGACGACGAGGTGAAGCGCCTTATTGAAGGCCCTGAAAAGATCTGCATCTGCGACGAGTGCGTGACCCTGTGCAACGAGATCATGGCCGGGCAAAGCATGGAAGAGGTGCGCGAGTCGGGCAACCTTCTGCCCCCGGTGGAACTGAAGACCCGCCTGGACGATTACGTCATCGGCCAGCACCACGCCAAAAAGATCCTGGCCGTGGCCGTGCACAATCACTACAAGCGGGTGTTTTTCAAGGACGCCATCGGCAAGGACGTGGAGCTTGAAAAAAGCAATATTCTGCTTATGGGGCCTTCGGGCAGCGGCAAAACCCTGCTGGCCAAAACCCTGGCCAGGGTGCTGAACGTCCCCTTCGCCATTGCCGACGCCACCACGCTTACCGAAGCCGGCTACGTGGGCGAGGACGTGGAAAACATTTTGGTGCAGCTTCTGCAAAACGCCGACTACGATCTGGAAGCGGCTTCCCGGGGCATCATCTACATTGACGAAATCGACAAGATCTCGCGCAAAAGCGACAGCCCCTCCATCACTCGCGACGTGTCGGGCGAAGGCGTGCAGCAGGCGCTTTTGAAAATCATCGAAGGCACTGAGGCCAACATCCCCCCCAAGGGCGGGCGCAAGCATCCGCAGCAGGAATATATCCGCATGGATACATCGAACATTCTGTTCATCCTGGGCGGGGCCTTTGTGGGCCTGGAAAAGCTGGTGGCCCAGCGTACGCGCGGCCGTTCCATGGGTTTTGGCGCGCGCATCGAGGGCAAGGAGGAAGGCGCCAGGACCGGCAAAAACGCCAAGGGAAAGGTCAAGTCCGACCTGGAGTACCTGGACAAGGTGCATCCCAACGACCTGGTGAAGTTCGGCCTTATTCCGGAATTTGTGGGCCGTATTCCCGTCATCACCCACCTGGACGAACTGACGGAAGAAGATCTGGTGCGCGTGCTTACCGAGCCGAAAAACGCTCTGGTGCGCCAGTACCAGAAGCTGTTCGAACTGGACAAGGTTACCCTGCGCTTTACCCAGGACGCGCTGACCGCCGTGGCCCGCAAGGCCATTGAGCAAAAGACCGGCGCGCGCGGCCTGCGTAATGTGCTGGAATCGTCCATGCTTGAAATCATGTACACCCTGCCCTCGCAAAAGGGCCTGAAGGAATGCGTCATCAACGCTTCCGTGGTCGAAAAGGACAAGCCGCCCCTGCTTATTTTCGACACCGACGAAAACGTCCAGACGGACATGGCCCAAGGGCAAAGTTAGAAAAAAATTATGGGAAATATAACGATTACACTGCCCGCGGTGGAACTGCCCCTTATGCCCCTGCGCGAGGTGGTCATGTTCCCCCGCTCCATAGTGCCGCTGTTCGTGGGGCGCGAAACGTCCGTCAAGGCCATCGAAAACGCCCTTGAAAGCCACGACAGGCAAATACTGCTGGTGGCGCAGAGGGATTCTTCACTCACCCAGCCGAAACGCGAGGACATGTTCGACGTCGGCACGGTCAGCCGCATTCTGCAACTGCTGCGTCTGCCCGACGGCACCATCAAGGTGCTGTTCGAGGGCCTGTACCGAGCCCGCTGGGAACCGGTGGAACCCGTATCGTCCGACAGCGATTTTTCCGCGCGCCTGGCCCGGGTCACTCCCGTGGACGAACATTCCGGCGAGGACCAGGAGGCGGCGGCCACTTTGCGCGCCACTTTGGAAGCTTTGGACGAATACGTCAGGATCAACAAAAAGATCACGCCGGAAATCCAGCAGGCCATCACCGCCAACACGCGGCCGGGATCCTTGGCCGACGCCATCATCCCCCACCTGAAAATCGATTACCTGAAAAAGCAGGAAGTGCTGGAAGCCGACAACGCCCCCCATCGTCTGGAACTGGTATACGGCCTGCTGCAGGGCGAAGTATCCATCGCCGGCGTGGAAAAGCGTATCAAGAACCGGGTCAAGAGCCAGATGGAGCGCAACCAGCGCGAATACTACCTGAACGAGCAGATCAAGGCCATCCACAAGGAAATGGGCCGCGAGGACGACCCTCAGGTGGAAGCGGCGGAACTGGAAAAGCGCCTGGGCGAAAAAAACATGCCGGACGAGGCCAGGGAACGGGCCCTGCGCGAAGCGAAAAAGCTGCGCCAGATGCCGCCTTCCTCCGCCGAATACACTGTGGTGCGCAACTACGTGGACTGGGTGCTGGACCTGCCCTGGAACGCGCTGAAAGAAACCGCCATCGACATCGACAAGGCGCGCGCCATTCTGGAATCCGACCATTACGGCCTGGAAAAACCCAAGGAACGCATCCTGGAATACCTGGCCGTGCAAAAGCTGGTAAACAAGCTCAAAGGCCCCATTCTTTGCCTTGTCGGCCCCCCCGGCGTGGGCAAGACCTCGCTGGCCAAGTCCGTGGCCCGGGCCACCGGGCGCGAGTTCGTGCGCCTTTCCCTGGGCGGAGTACGCGACGAGGCTGAAATACGCGGCCACCGGCGTACTTACGTGGGCGCGCTGCCCGGCAAGATCATCCAGTCGCTCAAGCGCGTCAAGCACAACAACCCCTTGTTCTGCCTGGATGAAATCGACAAGATGAGCACCGACTTCCGGGGTGACCCGTCTTCCGCCCTGCTGGAGGTGCTGGACCCGGAACAGAACAACGCTTTCAACGACCACTATCTGGACATGGACTACGACCTGTCGCAGATATTCTTCATCACCACGGCCAACTCCCTGCACTCCATCCCCCTGCCCCTGCAGGACCGCATGGAGATTATCAAGCTGCCCGGCTATCTGGAAACGGAAAAGTTCAGCATCGCCAAACAGTTTCTGCTGCCCAAGCAGATCGAGACGCACGGCCTGACCGCGAAAAATCTGCGAATTTCCGACAACAGCATCCTGGAAGTCATCCGCACCTACACGCGTGAAGCCGGGGTGCGCAACCTGGAACGGGAAATCGCCACTTTGTGCCGCAAGGCGGCCATGCAGATCGTGGCGGCGGGCGACCGGGAAAAACAGGTTTCGGTCACCTGCCAGAACCTGGGGCTGTTTCTGGGCGTAAAAAAGCACCGCCACGGCGAAAAGGAAACAGAGCCCCAGGTGGGCGTGTGCACCGGCCTTGCCTACACCGACATGGGCGGCGAACTGCTGCTGGTGGAAACCTCGCTGATGCCCGGCAGCGGCAAGGTAAGCACCACCGGCAAACTGGGCGACGTGATGACCGAAAGCGCCAAGGCGGCTCTTTCCTACCTGCGTTCGCGTTCCGACGTTTTCGGTCTGCGTCCGGATTTCCATAAGGACATAGACATTCACATCCACGTTCCCGAAGGCGCCACGCCCAAGGACGGACCCTCGGCGGGCATCACCCTGGCCACCTCGCTGGCCTCGGCCCTGCTGGGGGTTCCCGTGCGCAACGACGTGGCCATGACCGGCGAAATCACCCTGCGCGGCCGGGTGCTGCCCATCGGCGGCCTGCGTGAAAAGCTGCTGGCCGCCCACCGGGGCCTGATCTCCACCGTCATCGTGCCCAGGGAAAATGAAAAAGACCTCAAGGAAGTGCCCGAAGAAATCCTCAAGGGCCTTACCATCACCTTTGTGGAGCATGTGGACGAGGTGCTGCCCCTGGCCCTGGCCACCAGCGCGGCGGCGCTTTTCGCCGGACGCGAAGGGGCCGTGCCCCTGTACCTGTCGCTGAAAAACGCGTCCACTTCGGGAGACACCATCTCCACCGCGGCGCATTAGATGCAGAGCGTCAACAGGTTGTTCGCCCTGTCCTTGTTCCGGTTTGCTGTTGTCCGCTGACGCCGGCTTTACCGATTTGAGGCAGGGCGAACAACCTGTTGCAACATGACGCCAGGCGGACGTTTTTGTCCCGATGCGGCCGCGGCTTTCTTTATTTCCATACCGTTTCCAGCACCTGCCGCGCGCGGTGGGCGTAGGAGTGCCCGTTTGCCAGCACGGCCCGCCAGTCGCGCACAAGGGCCGCCCTGCCGCCGGGCGAGGCCTCTATCCGTTCCGCCGTCCGGGCGATGCCTTCGGGCCGCACAAAGGTCACGGGCCGGGTCAATTCCTCCGGAAACAGCGCCAGACCCGGCGTAGCGTCCGTCAGGCACACGCCCCCGGCGGTCCAGACGTCGAAATGCCGCTGGTTCAGCCCCCCCGGCAATTGCAGGCTGGTCAGGCACAGGCTGTAGCGCGCCGCCGCGTAAATGCCGGGCAGGCGCGCGTAGTAGTCCACCGGCGGCAGCAGCCGTGCCCCTTCCGGCAGCAGCGCCCCCCACCCCGCGTCGCCGAAAATATCCAGGTTCCGCTCCCCCCGCCCGGTTTGGGCCGCGGCGGCAAGACAGGCGGCCCGCCAGAGCAGGGAGCTTTCTTCCGCGCCCAGGGCGGGACACCGGGCTTTTTTGCCGGGCCAGAACACCGCGTCCGCGCAGCCCAAAGCGGCTTCCCACCACAAAAGGTCCGGGCGTTCCCCGCGCGGCAAAAGGTCGCGCGCCGCGGCCAAAAGGCGTTCCGGCACTTCCTGGCCGCTGAAAAAAGACGCCTTGCCGGGAAAAGCCGACCGCCCCGCAAACACAAAGGGCGCAAGATCCGCCGGGGGCGGAAAGGCCGCGTCCCGCGCCGGGTTGGGCCGCATCACGGCGTCGCAGGCCGCCAGGGGCAGGTGGCGGACGCGCTCCGCTCCGTGACGGAGCAGGGGCCGGATAAAGGTCGCGTCGGTGACAAAAAGGTCCAGCCCTTTCCAGCGCGGATCGCGCACCCCGGCCAGCAGGTTCCAGGGGTTGTCCACGCACCATACCGCCGCCCGCGCGCCGAAACGTTCCAGCAGCTCCAGCGTACGGCGCATGTCCCCCAGCCCCTGAAAGTTGACGCTGAACAGCAGGGCCGGGCCGCCGGCCAGCAAATCCTCCAGGGGGGATGTCCCCGCGCCTTCGGCAGCGGCGGGCCGTCCCGCCCCGGAAGCTTGCGCCAGCGTGGAGCCGCCCGCCGACGCCGTTACGGCACGCGGAACTTCCGGCAAAAAGCGCGTCACGCGGCAGCCCAGCCCGCTGAAGGCCATGTCCAGCTCCTGCCGCAGCAGGTCCGCGCCGCTGTCGGGAATGATCACATGGGGAAGTGAAGACATGGGGAGCTCCCGGCTTGGCGATCGATGAAAGATAGCGTATAGCGTGGGGCGGGAACCACGCATGAAAACCTATCGCGATCATTTTTTTCTGAAGGCCAAGCAGGAAAACTATCCTGCCCGGTCCATATACAAGCTTAAGGAAATCGACAAAAAATTCCGCATCTTCAAGCCGGGACAGCGGGTGCTGGATCTGGGGGCCGCGCCCGGCTCCTGGTCGCTTGGAGCGGCGGAAAAGGTCGGCCCCAAGGGCTTTGTGCTTGCGGCGGACATCCAGGATACAAACACTGTATTCCCGCCGCAGGTGCGGTTTTGCCGCGAGGACGTCTTTGACCGGTCCAAGGAATTCGAGGCCCTGCTGAAGGAAAAAGGCCCCTTTGACGTGGTCGTCTCCGACATGGCCCCCGGCACCATGGGCCACCGGAGCACGGATCAGGCCCGCTCGGCGGCGCTGTTCGAAGAGGCCCTTGCCGTGGCCCTTGTCTGTCTGATAAAGGGCGGCAGCTTTGTGGTCAAGGTGTTCATGGGGCCGGATGTGGAGCCCTTTGCCAAAAAACTGCGCGGACATTTTTCCATGGTAAAATCCTTCAAGCCCGTCAGTTCCCGCGCGGAAAGCATCGAAACGTTCTACGTGGCCCTCGGCTTCAAGGGGCTGCCTCCTCCGGACCCCGGAGACCCCCAGGGGTAGTTCCGGATAGTCTTTCCGCCCCCGCCTTCGTCAGATTTCGCCTTGCATTTCAATCGAGTACCGAAGAAGTACACTCCTTCATGCAAGGCTCATCTTCCTCGGCGGATGACGAAAATCCTTATCCGGAACTACCCCTGGCCCCGCGCTCCCTGGGCGAAGCTTCCGCTTCACGGGACAGCGCGCCTTCGCCCGGGTTCGTTTTTGCCGCCCTTTTCCGCAGCTTTCGCGGAACCGTTATCGAACATCTCCGCATGCGCGTCATGCGGTCTACACTATTTTGGAGGTTCTCATGGCCGGTCACAGTAAATGGAAAAACATCCAGCACCGCAAGGGTCGCCAGGATGCCAAGCGCAGCAAGGAATTCACCCGCGCCGCCAAAGAAATCATCATCGCCGCCAAGGGCGGCGGCAACCCGGACTACAACCCGCGCCTGCGCAGCGCCATCGCCTTTGCCAAAAGCGTCAGCCTGCCCAAAGACCGCATCGACTCCGCCATCCGCAAGGGCACGGGCGAGGAAGCGGGCGGCGATCTGTTTGAAATCACCTACGAAGGCTATGGTCCCAACGGTATTGCCGTGCTGGTGGAAGTGGCCACAGACAACCGCAACCGCACTGTGGCCGAAATACGCCACATATTTCTCAAAGGCGGCGGCGCCATGGGCGAAGTGGGCTGCGTCAACTGGATGTTCGACAAAAAAGGCGTCATCACCTTTGACAAAAGCAGCCACGCCGAGGACGCCCTGATGGAAGTCGGCCTTGAGCACGGGGCCGAGGACATCCTGGACGAAGGCGACACCTTTGAGGTCCACTGCCAGCCCGGCGATTTCGAAGATCTGCGCCAGGCCTTTGAGGACGCCAAAATGGAGTACCAGGAAGCCGAAATTTCCATGTTGCCCCAGAACACCATTACCGTCGAGGACGCGGAAACGGGCCGCAAGCTGCTGCGACTGGTGGAAAACCTGGAAGACAACGACGACGTGCTGAACGTTTACGCCAACTTCGATCTGCCCGAATCCCTGATGGCGGAAATGGAATAGAACGGATGAGCACACAAGCGGACCTTACGGTCATCGGCATTGACCCCGGTTCGCAGTGCCTGGGCTGGGGCGTGGTGCGCGAGGTTTCCGGGGTGTTGTCCCTGGTGGACTGCGGCGCCATCCGGCCCAAGGGCGACGGCTTTTCCGAACGGCTGGGGGATCTGTTCCTGCGGCTTTCCGGCGTCATTGCCGGGCACGGCCCGGCGGAAGCGGCCGTGGAAAACCTGTTTACCCACAAAAACATGCAAAGCGCCCTCAAGCTGGGCCAGGCGCGGGGGGTCGCGGTCGCCGCCTGCGCCGCCCACGCGGTGCCGGTATTCGACTACGAGCCGACCGTGGTGAAAAAGACGCTGGTGGGCGCGGGACGGGCGGAAAAAGCGCAGGTGTCCTTTATGGTGGGGCGCATTCTGGGAGTAAAGCCCGACTGGCCGGCGGACACGGGCGACGCCTTGGGCGTGGCGGTGTGTCATTTGAACATGCGGCGCATGCGCAGATTAACCGGATTATAAGCATGGCAAACGACGACAACGGCAACAACGGCTGCAATCCCCTGGAAAACATGATCGGACGGCCGCGCGCGCAGCGCCTGGCCGATCTGGTGTTCGAGGCGGGCATGCTGCGCAGAACCCCGCGCACGGGATACCAGTTTTTGGGCAGCGGCTCGGAGAACGTGGCCGAGCATTCCTTTCGCGCGGCCTTCATCGGCTTTATCCTGGCGAACATGGCCGGGGCGAACGCGGATCGCACCGCCCTGCTCTGCCTGCTGCACGATTTCCACGAGGCGCGCACCGGGGACTTCAACTACGTCAACAAAATATACAATACCGGCAGATCGCGGCTGGCCGTGGAGCACGCCTGCAAAGGCACGGGCCTTTCCGGCGCCGTTCTGCCCCTGTGGGACGAGCAGGAGGAACGGCAAACCCCGGAGGCCAGGCTTGCCGCCGACGCCGACCAGTTGGACCTGATCTTCAACCTGGTGGAACAGAAAGATCTGGGCAACCCGTACGCGGAAAAATGGCTGGAAGCCGCCCTGAAGCGCCTGCGCACCGACGAAGGCCGCGAACTGGCCCGCGCCGCCCTGGAAACCGACCACACCGACTGGTGGTTCAAGGGGCCGGACCACGAATGGTGGGTAACCAAGGGAAAATAACAGGGCCGGGGTTTGCAGAGGCACGCCCCTCCGGCGCTTAGCCGCGGCAATGAATGCCGCCCGCGCCTGCGCGGAGGCCTGTCGCCAACGGGGACTTTGTCAACAGACCAGTGCCGCCGGAAAAATTTCCGGCGGCACTGCATTTGCCGGAACCATCAGCCGCCTCGCGGGGCGGGGCATCGCCCGCCACCGAACAAACTCCGTGAAGCGAAAAAGTTGCTATCGGTCGGGCCGCCCCGACTTGAACTGCCTGGGCTGGCCGTCCTTGCTCCGGCTGTCCTGCGCGCTTTGCCGGCTTGCGCGCTCCTGTTCCCGGCGCTGGCGTTCCTGTTCCTGCCGCTGGCGGTCCTGCTCCCGGCGCTCCTGTTCCCGGCGGCCGCGCTCTTCCTGCTCACGCCGCTGTTCGTCACGGCGCTGCCCGTCGCGCTGCTGCTCGCGGCGCTGGCGTTCCTGCTCCTGACGCTCATGCTCCTGACGCTGGCGGCTTTGCTCCTGGCGTTCCCGTTCATGGCCGCGGCGCTCTTCCCGCTCACGCCGCTGTTCGCCGCGCTGCTCGTCACGGCGCTGCTCGTCACGGCGCTGCTCGTCGCGCCACCTTTCCTGTTCGCGCTCCTTCTTTTCGCGCTCATGTTCCTTCTTCTCGCGCTCGCGTTCCCTTTTTTCCCGCTCACGTTCCTGCTTCTCACGCTCGCGTTCCTTCTTTTCCCGTTCGCGTTCCTTCTCCCTGTAGTAACGTTCACGGTCCAGCCTTTCGCGTTCCGCCCGCTCCCGCTTCAGACGTTCCTGTTCCTTGCGCTCCCATTTTTCACGCTCGCGTTCAAGGCGCAGGCGTTCTTTCTCCAGCTTGGCCCGCTGTTCCAGCGCAAGGCGGCGTTCGCGTTCCAGTTCGTAACGCCTCCATTGCAGCCGGTCGTAATCCGTTTCGCGATAGCGGTATTCTTCATAGTAGCTGGCATCGCTGTAATAGCCGGAATCGCTGTGATATCCCTCGTGACCGCCATAGCCCGAATAATACGGCTGCGGACGGCTGGGAACACAGCCTGTGGCCCCTGTGCTGAAGGCAAGAAGAACAATCAACACCCTGGCTTGTAACGATCGCATGGCTTTCCCTCTTGCTTCGGCCTGTATCGGCAGGCCTGAAAAAACAATCTGTTGTAAAGCGCGATATCTGTGCCGTCCATACAAAACGGTATTTTTCTACCGTTGTATATTCGCCCTTATCGCGACAGACGAAAAAAAAGCAAGAGGGAATTTTCAGCGTTCCACGCCACCTGTATTCCGCAAAAAAAGCATCATGAAAAAAATGTATTGCCGGGCAACGAATTAACCGCAAGGGAGTGAAGTCCCTTCACATGGTTCTCACATACCGCTCACACAAACCTCACAGTTTCTTCCAAAGGCTTGCGCAGTTTTTTGCGCACCCTGTCGGAAGCCGGGTAGCCCACGGCTATGACCCCGGCAAAGCGTTTGCCCCTGGGAATGTCCAAAAGCTCGCACAGTCCGTCCCGGTCATACAGCCCCAGAATGCAGGTGCCCAGGCCCTGTTCCTCGGCCGCCAGGCAGATGCACATGACGGCCGCGCCCAGGTCTCCTTTGGCAAAGTACTGGCTGTCCAGAAAACAACGGATGCCCGGCATCAGGACGGCGTGTTCCTCCAAAGCGACGATGAAGGCTTTGGCCTTGGAAACGAACCCGTTGCCCCCCAGTTGCTGCGCGCATTTGGCCACCTTCGGCACCACGGCCGGGTCTTCCACCACCACAAAGCTCCAGGGCTGGCTGTTGCAGCCTGAAGGGGCCAGGCGCGCCGCCTCGATGCAGCGCGCCAGTTTTTCATGCTCCACCGGCTTGTCCGCGAAATCCCGGCAGCTTTGGCGGCGTTGGCACAGGTCCATAAAGTCCTTCATTGTTCATCTCCGTGTATAAACAGGGTTATTCCCGCGTAAAGGGGTTATTCCGGCGCGGGCCGGTCCACCGGCAGCAGCAGGGTAAAGGCGGTGCCCTCGCGGGCCGACGAGGTCACCTGTATGTCGCCGCCGTGCTCTTCCAGAATGCCCTTGGCGATGGGCAGCCCCAGGCCCGTGCCCTGCTCCTTGGTGCTGAAGAAGGGCGTGAAGATGTCGGGCAGCTGTTCTTCGGAAATGCCGGGGCCGGAGTCCGTCACCCGCAGGCACACGTACCGCGCGCCGTCTTTCGCGCGCAGCAGGAGTTCCTCGATAATCAGGGCGCCGGAATAGTCCATGGCCTCGCAGGCGTTGAGCAGAATGTTCAGCAGGGCCTCGCGCAGCTGTTCCGGGTCGGCAAGCACGTCCGGCAGCGCGGGGTTGCGGCGCAGGGTCACGCTTACGGGAAAGGCCGCCAGGCGGTTTTCCAGCAGTTGCAGGGTGGCGTCCACCACGGACGAAGGCGAAACCCGCCTCAGCCGGATGCGGGGGCGGCGCGAAAACTCCAGAAAATTGCCCACGATGCCGTCCACGTGGCGTATGGCGTCGCCGATGACGCTGAAGTCCTCCTTTTGCCGCGGGGTCAGGGTCAGGCTCCGCTCCAGGGAAAACAGCCGCAGCTTCACCGATGTCAGAGGGTTGCGCACGCTGTGGGCGACCCCGGCGGCCAGCTTTCCCACCATGGCCAGCTTTTCCACCTGGCGCAGGTTGCGGTTGCTTTCGTCCAGTTCCGCCTGGGTGCGGTGCATGGCGTCGCGCATCTCGCGCATGGTGGCGGCCACCTGGCGCAGGCCCGATCCGCCGCGTTCCTCTTCCTGGATTTCCGCGCGCAGCTGTTCCAGGGGGCGCAGCACCTCGCGCGAGATGGTCAGCCAGATGACCCCGGCCATAAACAGCAGAAGCAGGGCGGCGGCCAGCACCACCCAGACGAAGGTCTTTTCCGTGTCCACCGGGGCCAGGGAGGCAATGTCGAAAATGCTGAACAAAAGCATCACCAGACTTACCAGAACCACGGCCAGCACAAACATGGCCAGGCGCGCCCCCAATGTGTCGGGGCCGGGCAGGCGTTTCAGCGGGGAAGCTTGCATGAGGAATTGCGGGGTTGGCGTTAAAAAACGGCATGCGTCAAAGAACAAACAACAGCGCGCGTCCGGCAGCAAAAAAATAGCGCGCCTCGGTCGGCAGGACACACTGTAGCCCATGCTTCCTCGCCGGACAAGAGAGCGAAGCCACAGCAACGCGCTCAGTCCCGGCCCTTATCAGGCCGCCCGCCGCAAAGCGGCCTTTTGCCGTCCGGGCGTGCCCGCGCCCCGGAGGGCGAGGTCTTCATGGTTTTCACCGGCACCCGCGCCCGGACGGTAACGCCGCGCATCACACGGACGCGGTACGGGATGACGGGGCAAGCCCGCCGCAACCGTTGGAATTCATTAATTCCGGGGTGTTCTTTTCCTTGCGTTCAAGGGCTGAAAAAGGGTATGGGGTTCTTACGGGGAGCGCCATGACACAGACACGCATTCTTATCGTGGACGACGAGGCCGAAGCCGGGGAGATCCTCACCCTGCGGCTGAAACGGCGGGGAATGCTTCCCGTATGGACGCCAAGCGGCGAGGCCGCCCTGTCCCATGTCCGGGAACACCCTGTGGACGTGGTGCTGCTGGACATGAAAATGCCCGGCATGGACGGCATTGAGGTACTGCGCCACCTGCGGCGCGACCACCCGGACATCACGGTGATCATGCTCTCGGGCCATGCGGACATGCAGACGGCCGCCACCGGCCTGGAACTGGGGGCCTTTTCCTACCAGCTCAAACCCGTGGATCTCGACGACCTCTGCCACAAAATCGAAGACGCCTGCCGGCAAAAGGCCCTGGAAAACGGCGGCGGGTGACGTGGCGTCCTTTCTTAAGCGACTGTTCGGCAAAAGGCCGCAAAAGGCCGCCCGCGCGGAAGAATCTTTTGCCGCGCGCTTTCACCGCTTTCGTCTTTTCCTGAACGCCCACATCGAGGCCTACAGCGAAATCATGACCTTTGAGGAACGGCTCGCCGGGGAACTGCCCCTGGGCATGCCGTTTCTGCGCCTGTGCACGGCGCGCCTTACCATATCCTGCATGCAGTGCCTGCTGCACCTCAACGCCCTGGGGCAGGGGCGCTACGACCGTTTAAGCCCCCCCTTCGCCGCCCTGCGCGAAGAAGTAAGCGCCATCCTCAACCGGGGCACCTGGCCGCTGGAAGGCCCCCTGGTCATCCCTTATGCGGACTCGGGTCGGGAGCACGCCGCCATCGTGGCGCCCAACCTGACAAAGCTCGAGGCCATCCGCCGCGCCCACCCGGAATACATGCCCAAAGGTTTCGTGGTTACCGGCGCGGCCTGGTGGCGTTATTTCAACAATTCGGAAATGCATGATGAGGCGGACCGCATCATGCTGATATCGCAGGAAGATCCCGGAAGTTACAGCGAAGCCGGCGCCACCATCCGCGAACGTCTGCTGCGGGCCTTTCCCCTGCCGGAAGAACTGGAGCAAGCCATCGCCGCCGCCCTGAACGATCTGGACGCGGAACTGGCCGAGCCCGGCCACACCCTGCTGGTGCGCTGTTTCCCCGTGCGGCCCGAGCACGGGGCCCTGGTCATGCCCGAACAGGTGCTGCGCACGCCCCTGGACGCCGCCACGGTAAGCCGGGCCGTGCGTTCTTCGCTGCTTACCGCCTACCAGGCCCGGGCCATGATTTACCGGCTTAAACTGGGTGTGCGCGACAGGGCCATGCCGCTGTGCATCGCCGTCACCCTGCTGGAAGGCGACCACGCCAGGGGCAGCACCCACCGCAGGCTGGACGGCCGGTCCCCGGCCGAGGCGCGCGAGTTGTTCCTGCATATCCGGCGCGGGCTGAACACCCCGGATTCCATTCCTTCGGAATTTTCCGTAACCGGGGCCTGCCTGCCCGCCGCCGTGCGCGAGGCGGTGGAGAAAAAAAGCTGCATCGCCCTGGACTGCCTTGCCGACGCGCCCATACCCGGCAACCGGCACGAAATTTTCTGGGCCGCCTCGGAAAGCGGTGAGTTCGCCGTAATGGGCGTCACCGCCCTGCCCGACCCCCCGCCCGAGGAATACTCTCCCCCGCCGCCGCAATGTTCCCCCGGCAGCCCGGGGTCACTGCCCATAGCCGGGGGGCTTGTCACCTACCCCGGCACTGTGGCCGGCCCCGTCTTTCCGGTGCGTAACCTGCGGGACGCCCTGCGCTTCCCCCTGGGTTCCATCCTGGCGCTGGAAAAGGCGTCGCCCCGCTGGACCTTTTTGCTGCATTTCGCCGCCGGGGCGGTGGTGGGCGACGGCACCGGCAACGGACTGTTCGCCCGCACGGCCAGGCGCTACGGCAGACCGGCCATCCTGAACCACCCCATGGCCGTGGAAAGTCTGGAAGAAGGCCAGACCGCGCGCCTGCTGGCCCTGCCAGGGCGGAAACCGGCGGTGATTCGCTGTTCCGGCGGGCGGCAGGAACCCCAGCCGCCCCTCTGGCAACACGACAGCGACATAGCCTCCATGGCGCGCGAACTGGCCCCCAAGGTGGTGCCCCTGACCCTGCCCGATTCCGACTCCACAGACTTCCGGGCGGAAAACTGCGCCACCTACCGCGACTTTCTGGAATACTGCCACGACCACGCCGTGCGCGAGATGTTCCGCTACGGCACTTCGCGCAAGACCGCCTCGGCCCCGGCCAAGCAGCTGGTGTGCGACGTGCCCAAGCAGTTCTGGATGATCAACCTGGACGACGGCTTTTACGGAGAGATCTCCGGCCCCTCGGTGCGCCTGGAGGAAGTGGCCTCCATCCCCATGCGTTCGCTGTGGGAAGGCTTTATGGACAAGCCCTGGGACGGACCGCCGCAGCTTGACGCCAGGGGCTTTCTGTCCGTGCTGTTCGAGGCCACGGCCAACCCCAGCCTGGACCCGGCCTCGCAGTCCACCCAGTACACGGAAAAAAACGTCTTTCTCATCGCCCGGCGGTTCTGCAGCATGCGCTGCCGCTTCGGCTTCCATTTTCTTTCCCTGGACACCCTGCTGGGCGAGCGGGAAAAAGAGCGCTTCATCGTCTTTCAGTTCAAGGGCGGAGCGGCGGATCTGGCCCGGCGCATCCGGCGCGTGCACTTCGTCTCGGAGCTTCTGGCCCAGTTCGACTTTGCCACGGAAATCTCCGGCGACACCCTTACCGCGCGCATGGAACAAGGCGAGGAAAACGATTTTCTTTCCGCCCTGCGCGTCCTGGGCTACCTGGTCATGCACACCCGGCAACTGGACATGATCATGAACGACGAAACCGCCCTGGCCCAGCGGCGCTTCTCCATGCTGGAAGACATGCTGGCCCTGGCGGACCGCTCCCCTCTGCAACTGCCTTGAAAGCCTCTATAAGCGCCGCACGTTCCGATGCGGCGCTTGTCTCCCATTCCCAATACAAAAAAACGTAAAGCGGTTTTTATAACGAACGTCATCTATATAAAGACGAAACCATTTTTTTGTGCAACGCCGTTTTTTTCCCTCCACAACATACAGAATACTGGCGATTTCCAAGTTTTTTTAGGCTCCCCCCCTTGACTTTTTGTCATTTAATTGACACTGCTTAAAAAAACAGCGAAGCAATATTCGCTTCGGCATTTCCGCGCCACCACGGCAGTCCGTACGCCGGTCGCAAGGCCGGTTTGGTACGCGTACGTGACGGCGCGGGCACGCCAGAAACATGTTTTTTTTCCGGTACGCGAACGCGCTCTGGAAACGCCTCCGCCACAGGCGGCGGTAAACGGCGCGAACCGCGCGCGCTTTGCCGAAATCCGCTCCCGGGGGTTTCTGCGGTCCGGCACGGCCTGTTTTTCTTGGGGGGAGTAGATGAGCGTGAGTGATACGGGAATTATCGGGCAAAGCACATCCCTGGCGGAAGTGTTCCGTACCCTGACCAAAGTGGCCCCCACGGACAGCACCGTCCTTGTCACGGGCGAGTCCGGCACCGGCAAGGAAGTCTTCGCTCAGGCCATGCACAACGCCAGCCCCCGTTCGCGCGGGCCCTTTCTGGCCCTGAACTGCGCCACCCTGGCCCCCAACTTCATCGAGAGCGAACTGTTCGGCTATGCCGACGGCGCGTTCACCGGCGCAAAACGCGGAGGCAAGGAAGGATTTTTTGAAGTGGCCGACGGCGGCACGCTTTTTCTGGACGAAGTGACGGAACTGTCCACCGAAGCCCAGGCCAAACTGCTGCGCGTGCTGCAAGAAAAAGCCGTGCGCCGCGTGGGCGAAACCGATGAAATTCCGATGGACGTGCGGGTGATCGCCGCCAGCAACCGGAACATGCGTGAAATGGTGGACAAGGGGCTTTTTCGCAGCGATCTTTTTTATCGCCTCAACGCTCTGCATCTCGAGGTGCCGCCGTTGCGGGACAGGCGCGACGATATTCCGCTGCTGGCCCGGTTCTTTGCCCGCCGGATATGGAAGCAGCCCGAAGAAGACGCGGTGTTCGACCCGGCGGCCCTTGCCGCCCTGTGCCGTTACCCCTGGCCGGGCAATGTGCGCGAACTGCGCAATGCCGTGGAATATGCGTCGCACATGGGCTCGGGCAGCCGCATTGTCCCCTCCAGCCTGCCGGCTAATATTTTTTCCCTGCCCGAAGGCGCGTCCCCGGCCGAAAGGCGCATGGACCTTTTCGACGCGACGCGCAGCCTGGACGAAATCGTGGCTCAGGCGGAAAAAACGGCCATTTGCGCCAAACTGCGCGAACGCGGCGAAGACCTGGCCGCCAAAAAGGCCATCGCGGCCGAACTGGGCATTTCGCTGACCACACTGTACGCGAAAATCAGCAAACACGGGATATAAAACTCCCGCAGCGCTATGTCGCGCCGATGCCGCCGACCACAACAGGCTCATGCCCCGTGTGCCGCAAAAAAAGCATCAGATCGGCGGGAGCAAGGCTGACCGTGGCGCTATTGACCAGCGGGTGAAAACAGACCATTTCCGCCTGCATCAGGGTTTGTTCGATGACCACGCTGACGCTGTTTTCACGGTTGTTGACCGCGCCGAAAAGGCTTACCGCGCCGGGCAGCAGGCCAAGATGCCCTTTCAGCAATTCGGAAGAGGCAAACGAGAGGCGGCCGCTGTCCAGGGCGGCGGCCAGGGCATGCATATCCGCCCGCATGGCCGAAGGCACGCCGATGAGCCACAGGCGGCCGTCCTTGCCGCGCAGGAAAAGGCATTTGCAGGCCAGCCCCGGTATGCCCTCATGAATAAGCGCCGCCTCTTTCACGGTCATGACCGGCACATGCTCGGTTAGATGAAACCGGATGCCCAGCCGTTTTAAAAGACTCAAAAGTTCCGTTTTTTCCATAGAGTCACTCGAGTCCGGCCTGCTTGCCCGCATTGCTTTCAGCGCACCATAATAAAAAAAGATGATATTGGAAATCCGCGTTGCGATTCTGATTATTTCTGCTTGCCAGTAAAAAAAATCGAGGATAAATATAGCTGTTTCCCAATGAAGCACACTCCGGATGAGGCCCCGGGTGTCCCGCGACGGCCGCGGGATTGAAGGGCTGTGCCGGTGTGGAAGCAAAACCCAGGAGTACGATATGCCTTATGTTTCTATGAAGCAGATGCTGGAGACCGGCGTGCATTTCGGTCACCAGACCCGCCGCTGGAACCCCAAAATGCGGCCCTACATTTTCGGCGCCCGCAACGGCATTCACATCATCGACCTGCAGCAGACGGTGAAACTGTACCGCGCCGCTCACGACAAAGTCGCCGGCACCGTGGCGGGCGGCGGCCGGGTCATTTTCATCGGCACCAAGCGCCAGGCTCAGGAAGCGGTCGCGGCCGAAGCCTCCCGCGCCGGGCAGTTTCATGTGACCAACCGCTGGATGGGCGGCACGTTGACCAACTTCTCCACCATTCAGAAAAGCATTGACCGCATGAAAAAACTGGAAGCCATGTTTGAAGACGGCTCCATCAACAAATACCAGAAAAAAGAAATTCTTTCGCTGCAGCGCGAACTGGACAAGCTGCGCCTGGTGCTCGGCGGCATCAAAGACATGGACCGCCTGCCCCAGCTGGCCTTTATCATCGACCCCCACCGCGAAGCCATTGCGGTCAGCGAATGCCGCAAACTGGGCATTCCCATCGTGGCGGTGACCGACACCAACTGCGACCCTGACGTCATCGACTATATCATTCCCGGCAACGATGACGCCATCCGCGCCATCAAACTTTTTGTCGGCCACATTGCCGACGCCTGCCGCGAAGGCCAGGCCATGGGCAAGGACGACCTTTCCGACGCCGCCATAGAAACGGCCATGACCCAGGAAAAAGCGGCTCCCGCCCTTTCCGCGCCGATTGCCGCCGAAGCCGTTGAAGAAAGCGCCGAGTCGACGGAGGACAAAAACAATGGCTGATATTTCCGCTTCGATGGTTAAAGAACTGCGCGAGCGCACCGCCGCGGGCATGATGGATTGCAAAAACGCCCTGACCGAATGCAAGGGCGATATGGAAGCGGCCATTGACTGGCTGCGTCAGAAGGGCCTTTCCAAGGCGGCCAAGAAAGCCGGCCGCGCGACCAGCGAAGGCCTTGTGGCTTCCAGAACCCAGGCCGACAACCGCGTTGCGGCCATTGTCGAAGTAAAATGCGAAACCGACTTCGTTTCCCGCGGCGACAAATTCCAGGCTTTTGCCAAGGAAGTGGCCGAGGTCGTGTTCAGCAAGGCCCCGGCTGATTCCGCGGCGCTGAACGCTCTGCTGGGCGATGCGGTGAGCAACCAGATCGCCACCATCGGCGAAAACATGTCCGTCGGCCGTCCTGTCCGCTTTGAAGTCAAGGGCAACGGCGCTGTCGGCTGCTACGTGCACGCCAACGGCAAAATCGGCGTGCTGGTCGAACTTGCCTGCAACAAAGCGGAAACCGAAAAGGACCCCAAACTGCTGGAACTGGCCCGCAACATCGCCATGCAGGTTGCGGCGGCATCCCCCGCCGCCCTTGACGCGGCCTGCCTTGACCCCACCCTGGTCCAGCGCGAACGCGAGGTGTTCCGCCAGAAGACTCTGGATGAAGGCAAGCCCGCGGCCATTGTCGACAAGATCGTGGACGGCCGTATCCAGAAATTCTATCAGGAAGTCTGCCTGCTTGAGCAAGCGTACATCCGGGACGACAAGCTGACCATCAAGGCGCTGCTGGCCGAACAGGGCAATAGCCTCGGCGACAGCGTCAGCATCGCGCGTTATGCGCGCCTGCAACTCGGCGAAGGCGAAAGCGAATAAAAACAAGGGGGGCATTGCCCCCCTTGTTTATGATCTTATGGACGCTGAACCACAAAATAGCCCTCTTCCCGGCCTGACAGGCGTGGTTCTGACGAACGACGGCGAACGTCTGCTTGCCGCCTGTCTTGCCTCCCTTTCGTTCTGCGATTCCATTCTCGTCGTGGATTGCGGCAGCAAGGACGCAACGCCGGCCATCGCCCGCGCCGCCGGCGCCGCGGTCCTTGAAAACGCATGGCAGGGCTTTGCCGCGCAGTTCACGTACGCTGCTTCCCACGTGAAAAGCGACTGGTTTTTTATTCTGGATCAGGACGAGCGCGTTTCTCCGGAACTGGCCGACGCCATCCGAACGACGCTGGCCCGGACAAAAGCGGCGGACAAGGATGCGGCCGAACCGCATGCCGCCTTTTCCGTGGCCCGGCGGTCCTGGTATTTCGACCGTTTCATGAAACACGGCGGCTGGAGCCCGGACCACATACTGCGCCTGTTCAGAACCGGCTTCGTCACCTTTTCGCAGGACGCGCACATCCACTACCATGCCAAGGGTCCCACGGCGCACATCGCGACAGGGGAAATCATCCATTACCCCTACAGCGGCTTTGACCACCAGTTGGCCAAACTGAACGTCTACGCCGAACAGGGCGCGCAAGCCCTGCGCGACAAAGGGAAAAAAGGCGGTATCGCGCGCGGCCTGGGCCACGCGCTGGCTCGTTTTTTCCGCATCTATATTCTGAAGGCCGGTTTTCTGGACGGGCGAGCCGGCTTTCTGGCCGCGGCCCACGGCTCTTTTTACGCCTTTCTGAAATATGCCCGGGTGCCGCGCGCAAGCTGGGGCGAACCGTTTGACCATCAATAAACCGAGAGGACCCCATGCCGAAGTATAAACGCATCCTGCTCAAACTGTCGGGCGAAGCTCTGGCCGGCGAACAGAAATACGGCATTGACCCGGCCACGGTATCAGAGATATGTAAAGAGATTCTGCAGGTTGTCCGCATGGATGTGCAGGTGGCGCTGGTCATCGGCGGGGGCAATATATTCCGGGGCATGGCCGGGGCGGCGCGCGGCATGGACAGGTCTACCGCCGATTACATGGGCATGCTGGCCACGGTCATGAACTCCGTGGCCGTGCAGGACGCCATGGAAGCGCTGGGACACCCCACCCGGGTCCTTTCGGCCATCACCATGCAGGAAATTTGCGAGCCCTATATCAAACGCCGGGCCGAACGCCACCTGGAAAAAGGCCGCGTGGTCATATGCGCCGGGGGTACGGGCAACCCCTATTTTACGACGGATACGACAGCCGCGTTGCGCGGCATGGAACTCAAGTGCGACATCATCATCAAGGCGACCAAGGTGGACGGCGTCTATGACAAGGACCCGGTCAAACACTGCGACGCCGTGAAGTACAGTTCGGTGTCCTTTCAGGAAGCGCTGGGCAAACGCCTTGGCGTCATGGACGCCACGGCCATATCGCTGGCCATGGAAAACAATATGCCCATCGTGGTCTGCAACATGTTTGGCGGCGACATCTGCCGTCTGGTCAAGGGCGAAAGCGTGGGCACCATCGTACAAGGAGGCTGACAGGTATGGATTCCGTCAAACGCGACGCTGAAGATCGCATGAGCAAGGCCCTGGCGGCCCTGGACAAAGATTTTTCCAGGCTCCGCACCGGCCGCGCCACAACGGCCCTGGTGGACGACATCAGGGTGGACTATTACGGCACGCCCACGGCTATCAGCCAGTTGGCCTCGGTGGCCGTTCCCGACAGCCGGACTCTCACCATACAGCCTTGGGATAGAGGCGCTTTCGCTCTGGTCGAAAAGGCCATTCTCAAGTCCGATCTGGGTCTGACCCCTATCAATGACGGCAAGCTCATACGCATCAACATCCCTGCTCTGACCGAGGAACGAAGAAAAGAGCTGGGCAAGGTCGCACGTAAATACACGGAAGAGGCGAAGGTCGCCATCCGCAATATCCGCCGTGACGCCAATGACGCGTTGAAAAAACTGGAAAAAGACAAAGCCCACAGCGAAGACGAAATTAAAAAGGCGCAAGACGCCATCCAGAAGCTGACGGACGCGCAGGTGGCGAAAGCCGACCAAAAGTGCCAGACCAAAGAGAAAGAAATAATGGAAATATAAATAGCCGCGAAACTTCGTGGCGTTCCGCCCGACGCTTTTTTGGAAAAGCGTCGGGCGTTTTCGTCCGTTGCGCGAAAATGATTTTACAGCATTGTATGTTTGAATAGCTGCTTAACGGCGAACCAGGTTGATTCGGGCCATTTTGATGCTGCTAGAGCATTTCAACTTTCAAACTATATAAAAACCGTTTCAAAAAAGGCGTCGGTATCTGCATATAATGATGCGAGATTACCAATAGAAACGACACGCTTCGCGGGCATCCGCTTCGCATCTTCCGAGCAATTTCAGGGTGAAATTGCTCTAAAATCGCGGCGAACGGTGCCAGTTCCAGGCTGTTTCGAGGATAGATTCGATCTGCGCGTATTTGGGTTGCCAGCCCAGTTCCGCTCGCGCTCTGGCGCTGTCGGCCACCAGAAAGGGAGGATCTCCGGCCCGGCGCCGAGCCCTGTCGCAGGGCACGGCTTCGGCATGCCCGGTGGAAAGGTCGTCAAGAATAAGAGGCGAATACCCGCTTTCCGCCAGAAGACGCACCATGTGAGAACCGATGTAGCCCGCTCCGCCGCAGACGAGAATAGTTTTTGCAGAGACCGCCCCCATTGCCGCTCCTCCAGATTTCGCCTATAGTTTCCGTAAGGTTGTACCATGCTTGCACTGTTCGCATTGTTACCGCGTTCGCGCCGCCTGCGCAATGCTGTCCTCGCCGGGGTTCTGCTGCTCCTTTGTTGTTTCGCGCCTTTAGCCCGCGCGGGCGCCCTGGACGTGCCGCCGCCGCCCAAAAGTCCGTTTTCACTGGAACTGCTGAAAGACATGGCCGAGAGCGCCACCCGCACGGGCGTTGCCTCCGACTCCATCCCGGCTCTGTACCGCCCCCGCTTTCTCAGCGTGTCCGACGCCAGCTTGTCCATGGAACACGACGAGCCGGTGTTCATCATCACATACCCCACAGGCCTGGTGCGCATTTATCCCCAGCGGATTATGGTCTGGCACGAGGTCGTCAACGACGTGCTGCCCGACCCCACGGGCGCGACCATCCGGCCGGACACGCCGCTTTCGGCCCTGGACGCCTTCGTCGTCGCGTACAGCCCCCTGACGGGCGCGGTGGCCGCTTACTACGCCCTGGCAGGCCGCTATGCCACGACTTTCGGCGTGACCGGAGAACTGCTCAACGCCAACACCCTGCTCTACGACCGTCTCAGCCGCAGCACCTGGTCCCAGTTAACCGGCGTCTGCATAGACGGCGCCATGATCGGCAAGCGCCTTTCGCCCATACAGGTGGTCTGGGCCAGTTGGCAGGGCGCCAGAACCCGCTATCCTGACGCGCAGGTGCTCTCCCGCTCCACCGGGCACAAGCGCAACTACGGGCGCGATCCTTACGGCTCCTATATTTTGCCGGGGAACTATTACGACGACCTGCGCCTGCTGCATCCCCTGCGCCGCCTGGACAACCGGCTGGCCCCGAAAAAACGCATCCTGGGTCTGGAAATCGAAGGCGCCTTCGGCGCGGTGCAGCTTGACGCCGTCAGAGACGCCGGAGTTCTGAACCTGAATCTGGGCGTAACTCCCCTGGTCGCCATTTACGATTCCCTTCTGAACACGGTGCGCGTCTTTGACCGCCGCCTGCCCGGCCGGGCGGACCTCCTGACCCTGTCCGTTTTCGAAGGCAAACTCATTGACAATGAAACCCGCAGCGAATGGAGCAGCGAGGGCATCTGCGTATACGGCCGCCTGCGGGAACAGAAACTGCCTCCGGTTCTTTCCACCAACGCCATGTGGTTCGCCTGGTCATCCTTTTATCCCCAAACCGTCATTCTGCCGGAAAA
>JAVBPV010000050.1:0-55229 GCA_031549405.1 Desulfovibrio sp. | reverse complement strand
TCCCCCCCCCCCGCCCCCAAGCCCCCAACCCCTTCCTTCAAAACTTTTCGGTTTGGGGTATGGTGGGTATTTCTTTTGCTTCCCCCGGAGCTTCTTCCGATGAACTTTTTTGAACAGGTATATGCGCTGGTGGAGGGCATTCCGCCGGGCCGGGTCATGACGTACGGCCAGATTTCCGCCTTGCTGGGCGGGGCGCGTTCCGCGCGGTACGTGGGATTCGCCATGGCCTCGGCGCCGGAAGGGCGCAACCTGCCCTGCCACCGGGTGGTGAACCGGCTGGGGCAGATGGCGGGCGGGAATATTTTCGGCGGGGCGGAGCGGCAGCGGGCCATGCTGCAAAGGGAAGGGGCGCGTTTTTTGCCTGACGGCCGCGTTGATCTGGCCGCCTGCCTGCATGCGCCTGGGGAGTGACGGCCCCCAAGGACGTCAGGAGCGCTTCAGGCGTGAAATGTTCTGACGTTTGTATCCCGGCAAATCCTTCCCCGTCACCCTCGGGACGCGTGCGTGAGAATATAGTCCAGCAGCTGGCGGGTGTTTTCCTCTATCGAGGCGCCTTCGGTGCAAATGACGCAGTCGGGGTGTTCCGGCGGTTCGTAACCGGAGGAGACGCCGGTATAGTCGGCTATAGTTCCCCTCCGCGCCTTTTTGTAAAAGCCTTTGACGTCGCGGCGCTCGCATTCTTCGGCGGAGCAGGACACGAATATTTCGTGGAAAAACTCCGGTCCGATAATTTGCCGGGCCATGCGCCTGACGGTTTCGGAAGGGGAAATGAAGGCGCACAAACAGATGGTGCCGTTGCGCACCAGAATTTTCGCCAGTTCCGCGATTCTGCGGTTGTTTTCCAGCCGGTCTTCCGGAGAAAAGCCCAGGTCGCCGCAAAGTCCCTTGCGTATGGCGTCCCCGTCCAGCACGACGATGTTGCAGCCCTGTTTGAAAAGCAGGGCCTCCGCCTCGTGGGCCAGCGTGGATTTGCCCGCGCCGGAAAGTCCGGTCAGCCAGAAGACCATGCCCCGGTGCGACTGGCGCGCTTCGCGCATTTCCTGGCTGACCTTGCTGCGCGGAGCCACCAGGTGGGGAGAGGGAACGACGCTGTTGGCCATATTTTGGGGATGGGACGCCGGTTGCCCCGGTTTGTTTGCCGTTTTTTCTATGAGGAAATGCCCGCGGGCGCGCCCAAAGGCGGCAGAACGGCTTCCAGCGCGCCGCCGATGCCCAGAATGCCCGTTTCGTCAAAAGAACGGCCCATGATCTGCATGCCCACGGGCATGCGCGAGTCTTCGCCCAGCCCCACGGGCAGGGAAAGGCCGGGCAGTCCGGCCAGGTTCAGCCCCAGGGTAAGAATGTCCATTTTGTAGGCCGTAAGAGGATCGTGGGCGTACGTTCCCGGCTTCCATGCCGTGATGGGACAGGCCGGGGACAGCAGGGCGTCGCATTCGGCAAGGGCCTTTTGAAAGTCCTGCAGAATAAGGCGGCGCACCCGTGACGCTTTGGTATAATAAGCATCGTAGTATCCGGCGGAAAGGGCGTAGGTGCCGAGAAGGACGCGGCGTTTGACCTCTTCGCCGAAGCCGAGGGAGCGCGTTTGCGTATAGACGGCGAGCAGGCCGTCTTCCTCGCCTTTTTGCAGGCCGTAGCGCAGGCCGTCAAAGCGGGCCAGGTTGGTGCTGGCCTCCGCCGAGGCAAGAATGTAGTAGGCGGCCACCCCATAGGAAAGGTGCGGCAAGGAAACCTCTTTGACCTTGGCTCCCAGCGAGCGCGCCGCTTCCACGGCGGCAAGGCAGGCCTTGCGCACCTCGGGCGAAAGGCCTTCGTTCCAGTATTCCGCGGGCAGGCCCAGGGTAAGGCCCTCAAGATCCTTTCGGGCAGCGGCGGCGGCATAGTCGGGCACGGGCAGGTCGGCGCAGGTGGCGTCCTTGGGATCAAAGCCGGCAATGGCGGAAAGCAGCAGGGCGCAATCCGCAACGGTGCGGCCCAGGGGGCCGACCTGGTCGAAGGAACTGGCGTAAGCCACAACTCCATAGCGCGACACCCGTCCGTAGGTAGGCTTGATGCCCACGCAGCCGCACAGGGCGGCGGGCTGGCGAATGGAGCCGCCCGTGTCGGAGCCCAGGGAGCCGAAAGCCTGCCCGGCGGCGATGGAAGCCGCCGATCCGCCGCTGGAACCGCCGGGAACGCGGCTGGTGTCCCAAGGGTTGCGGCTGGGACCGAATACGGAAAACTCCGTTCCGGACCCCATGGCGAATTCGTCCAGGTTAGTTTTGGCCACGATGACGGCCCCGGCCTTTTTCAGGCGTTCCACCGTCTCGGCGTCGTAGGGCGGAACAAAATTTTCCAGCATGCGCGACGCGCAGGTTGTACGCACCCACCTGGTGCAGAACACGTCTTTGACCGTAACCGGCACGCCCCACAGGGGCTTTTCGCCGGGGGCGGGAAAGGGGCCGGCTTCAAGGGCGGCGGCGGCGGCGCGCGCCTCGTCCGCGCAGACGGTGACGCAGGCGCGGACGGCCGGTTCCGTGGCGGCTATGCGGGCAAGGCTGGCCTCCACGGCGGCGGAAGGGGTGATTTCTTTACGCACCAAAGCGTCGCGCAGTTCGACAAGGCTGGAAGCGTGTGAAGCGTTCATGGGCTGTTCCTGGATGGGGTCGGCGTCTGAAAGGCGTTGGGAATATCCGGCGGTTGGGGCTTGCCGCCCCTGGCCGATGAAGCCGCGGCCTAAATGACCGGGGGCACGGCGAAAAATGAGCCCTGCCGCCTGGGGGCGTTGGACAGAATTTCGTCAATGGTGCGCCGTTGCTCCGCCTTGTCGGGCCGGGGCGGGGGGGCGCACTCCAGGGGCGAATACAGCGGTTCCACCCCGGTGGTGTCCACCTGGTTCAGAATATCCATATAGCCGACAATGGATTCCATTTGCGCGGCAAGGCGGGTGACGGTTTCTTCGGCATCGGCCTGAACGCCTTCCGCATGAAGGGCCAGATCGATGCGCGCCAGCTTGGCGGTGGCGAGAACTTGTTCCCTGGTGACAGACATGGGGGCCTCCAAAAATAGGGAAATGCGGGATACGCCCCGCAGTATGGAAAGCCAGATACTATACTCCATACGGCGTTGACCCGCAACGGTATTGACGGGGAAAACCCGTAGCGGGCGCGAAATCCTTGCTTTTGTCCGGCAAGGGGCGCGGGTGGCGGGCCGGGTTGCCGCCAGACCAAACAGGCGCGGCCCGGCGCAGCGCCGCCGCAAACCGGTCCGCCGCCGGGCGGCGCATCCGCTTGTAAAGAGGAATGGCCTTTGGTACGTTTTATCACATGAATACGCAACGCGGCGGCGCGAAACAACCGCACGTCCCCCGCAAAGACAGCATCCCCTCCGCGCCGGGGTTCAGCCGTTCGTACCGCCGTCAGTCCGCCCATGCCGACGAGATGAGTTTTCAGATCGTCGTGGAGCAGACCGACTTGTGGATCACCGTGCGCAGGGCGGCCGGCGTGGATTTTGCGCGGGAGGCTCTGGAGCGGGTCAATTTTTTGCGCAGGCAGATACGGAACTGGATGCTCATTGATCCGGCGTTCGGCCCGTCTTTTTCCCCTTTGGCCGTAGCGGATCACGCGCCGGAGATAGTGCGCCGCATGGGCGAAGCCTGCGCCCGCATGGGGGTGGGGCCTATGGCCGCCGTGGCCGGGGCCGTGGCTTCCATGACGGCGGACCATCTGCTGCGGTTTTCTTCCGAGGTCATCGTGGAAAACGGCGGCGACGTCATGCTGCATTCCACCCGTGACAGGGTGGTGGCCCTGCTGCCCGATCCCGGGCAGGGGGCGGTGCTGGGCCTTCGCATTTCCGCCGGGGAGTTTCCCGTTTCCGTCTGTTCTTCTTCTTCCACCATCGGGCATTCCCTCAGCTTCGGCAAAGGGGAACTGGCCGCCGTGCGCGCCCGCGACGCCTTTTTGGCCGACGCGGCGGCCACGGCTTTTTGCAACCGCCTGCAAAAGCCGGAAGACGTGCGGCGGGTGCTGGAAGAAGCCGCGGCCTTGCCCGACGCGCCCATAGAGGGCCTGTTTCTCCAGTGCGGGGAGGCCGTGGGCGTGTGGGGAAACATGGAACTGGTGGCCTTGTAGTCTGTTTTACACGTAAGGAGCCCGTATGCCCATACCGTGCGACATCGTGATCACCTGCGCTTTTCTTGCCACCCAGGACGACGAGCGGCGGATTATCGAGGACGCGGCCCTGGCCGTGTCCAAGGGGCGCGTGCTGGCGCTGGGGCCGCGCGAATCGCTGCGGGACTATGCGCCGGAAAAGACGATCAGCCTGGGCAACGCCCTGGCGCTGCCCGGACTGATCAACGCCCATACCCACGCGGCCATGACCTTTTTGCGGGGGGCGGCCGACGATCTGCCTTTGATGGACTGGCTGAACCAGCATATTTTTCCGGTGGAAAAGCACCTTACCCCGGAAACAGTCCACCTGGGCGCGCTGCTCGGCTGCGCGGAAATGCTGCGCACCGGCGTCACCGCCTTTGCGGACATGTATCTTTTGGAAGAAGCCGTCTGCCGGGCGGCGGACGTCGCCGGCATGCGCGTCCTGGCCGGCGAGGTATTGTTCGCCTTTCCCTCCCCCGCCTACGCGGGTGTGGAGGAAGGGCTCGCCCTGGTACGGGAACAGGTCCTGCGCTGGAAGAACCATCCCAGGGTACGCCTGGCCGTGATGCCCCACGCCGTCTATACCACCACTCCGGAACTTCTGCTGCGCTGCAAGGACCTGGCGGACGAGCTTTCCCTTCCTCTGCACCTGCACCTGGCCGAGACCCCTTCGGAAACCCTGGCCTGCCTTGAAACGCACGGCAAGCGCCCCGTGGCCTACTGCCGCGACCTGGGGCTGCTGGACTCCAACACGTTTGTGGCCCACGCCGTGGACCTGACGGAAGAGGAAATCGCCGCCCTTGCCGGTACGGGCGCGCACGTGGCCCATTGCCCCAAGAGCAACATGAAGCTTGCCTCCGGCGTCTCTCCCGTCCCGTCCATGCTGGCGCACGGGATTTTGCCGGGTCTTGGCACCGACGGTCCGGCCAGCAACAACAGTTTGAACCTGTTCGCCGAGATGTCGGCCTGCGCCCTGCTGCACAAGGTCCACACCGGGGATCCCACGGCCCTTCCCGCCCGGACCGTGCTGGACATGGCCACGCGCGGCGGCGCCGCCTGTCTTGGCTGGCCGGAACTGGGGCGGCTTGTCCCCGGCGGTCCGGCCGACCTCGTCGCCCTGGATCTCGATTGCCCCAATATGCAGCCGCTTTTTTCCCCCGTCTCCCAGGCCGTGTACGCAGCCTCCGGACACGAGGTTCGCCTGACCATGGTGGAAGGCCGCGTACTTTATCAGGACGGCCAATACCATACCCTGGATTATCCCGCCCTGCTGCGCGAAGCCGCCGGCCTGCGCCGCTGGGTCATGGACAAGCGGGGAGGGTAGATGTGCCGGAGGGCGGAGCCCTCCGGAAAAATTCCATCATCCCCCCAGCTTTTGTTCCAGCAACTGGTTGACCAGGGCGGGGTTGGCCTTGCCTTTGGTCTCGCGCATGATCTGCCCGACAAAGAAGGAGATGAGCTTGGTTTTGCCGCCTTTATAGGCGGCGACTTCGGCGGGATTGGCGGCAAGCACGGCGTCGACGGCGGCTTCAAGGGCGGCGGTGTCGGAAACCTGGGAAAGCCCGCGTTCTTTGGCCAGGGCTTCGGGAGAGGCCCCGGAGGAGAAGAGTTCGGCAAAGATGTCATGGGCCATGCGCGGGCTGAGGTTGCCCTTGTCGATAAGGGCGGCCAGTTCGGCAAGGCGGGCCGGGGTCATGGCGGCGGCGCGGGGGCGTATGTCCGTAGCGGCGCATTCGCGCAGGAACTCGGCCTGCATCAGGCTGGCGGCGCGGCGGGGGGAAGCGCCCAGGCTGATGGCCTCCTCGAAATAGTCGGCGGTTTCCCGGTCGGCCACAAGGGAGACGGCTTCGTCTTCAGGCAGGTTGTACTGTTCCATAAATCGGCGCGTGCGCGGCAGGGGCAGTTCCGGCATGGCGGCGCGCCAGACCTCCAGTTGCGCGGAGGAGACGAGGACCGGCGGCAGATCCGGGTTGGGAAAATAGCGGTAGTCGTGGGCGTCTTCTTTGGAGCGCATGGCCTGGGTGGTTTGCTTGACGGCGTCGAAAAGGCGCGTTTCCTGCAGGATGGGAATGCCGTCCTCCAGGCAGGCCTCCTGGCGGGATATTTCCGACTCGATGGCGCGCTGGATGTTGCGGAAGGAGTTGAGGTTTTTGATCTCCGCCCGGGTGCCGAAGGCTTTTGAGCCGCGCGGGCGCAGGGAGACGTTGGCGTCGCAGCGCAGGCTGCCTTCTTCCATGTTGCCGTCGGTAATGCCCAGATACACCAGCGTGGCGTGGATTTGCTTCATGTACAGCGCGGCTTCTTCGGCGCTGCGCATGTCGGGCTCGCTGACGATCTCGATAAGGGGCGTGCCCGCGCGGTTAAGGTCCACAAGGGTCATGCCGTTTTGCCCGTGCACGCATTTGCCGGCGTCGTCCTCAAGGTGGATGCGCGTGATGCCGATGCGCCGGGTGCCGCCGTTGCAGGTGACGTCGACGTGGCCGCGCTCGCAGATGGGCGGAGCGAACTGCGATGTCTGGTAGCCGTTGGGCAGGTCGGGATAGAAGTAGTTTTTGCGGGAAAAAAGCGAGGTTTCGTTCACCGTGCAGTTCAGGGCCAGCCCGGCCCTTGCCGCCAGTTCCACCGCTTTTTCGTTCAGGCGCGGCAGCGCGCCGGGCATGCCGGAGCATACCTCGCACACGTTGGCGTTGGGCTCGGCCCCATAGGCGGCGGGGCAGGAACAGAAAAGTTTTGACGAGGTTTGCAGCTGCGCATGCACCTCAAGGCCGATGACCGCTTCGTATGACGCCATGAACGTTTCCTCCGCGAAAATTCCCCCGGCACTTTGCCGAGGGTGGAATTTATAAAAATAGCAGCCGGGCGGTCAAGAGTCCAGAGGCGGCCCGGCGGGCGAATCGGGTTGTCCGGGCCTGCCCCGGACAACATGCGTACCGGACGCGGGCGTTTTTTTAACGCCCCGCGAAGGCCCGGCCCGCAGGCGCGGAAGGAGACAACAGCCTGTTGAGTGAAAGGGCGGATGCTGTTATGTATGCGGCGGAACATCTTTTTTCAGGCTATTTTTCAACAACCGCAACAGACGTTGTTACGTTATGACAGAAAACGACTTGAGGCAGTTTGTTGTTTCCTCCATTCTGGGGCGTCTGGCCAGGGACGGCGAACGCCGGGAGGAGGCCCTGCGCGACGTGCTGGGCCTTACTGTGCCCAATCTGGATGACGCCGCCGCGCGCGGCATTGCGGGCATGGTGCCGCAACTGCCCGAAAGCGTATACGCCAAATGGGCCGGCATGTTCGCCGACAAGCTGATGGAGACGGTCCCGCCGGAGCAGGTGCGCGATCTTTGCCGGGGAACTGAAGAAAGCGACGCCACCCTTGCCCTGGTATACGTAATGTTTATGGAGTCGGAACGCATGGAAAAGGTAGTTGCCCGGGATTTGGCGGATCTTGGGCTGAAGCTTTCCCCGGAGGATGACGGAACAGCCCTGGTGGGGGCGTGGCTGAAGCGGCGCATGACCGGAGCCGCCGGATAAGCCGGTCGTTGTGGGGGGAAGCGGTTTTGAACCATGATGCCTGGGGGGGCGCCATGAAAATACTGTTTATTCATCAAAATTTTCCCGGCCAGTACCTGCATCTGGCCCAGTATCTGCGCGCCCGGGGGGGGCACGAGGTCGTCGGCCTGGGAGAGTCGGAAAACGTCGGACGCCGGGGCACGCTGTACGGCATTTCCACCATCGGCTATCCCAAACCTGAAGGGGCCGGCCCGAAAACCCATCATTACCTGCAAAGCACCGAGGCGGCCGTCCGCCGGGGCCAGGCGGCGGCGCGGGCCTTGCTTAACTTGCGGAAAAAGGGTTTTGTCCCCGACGTCATCAGTCTTCATCCCGGCTGGGGCGAGGGGCTTTTTGCGCGCGATGTGTACCCGCATGTGCCCATAGTGATGTTTTGCGAGTTTTTTTTTCAGGCGGATCAGGCGGACCTGAGTTTTGACCCGGAGTTTCCCTCTTCCGTCGACTGGAGTTTCGGCGTGCGGGTGCGCAATGCTCCGCAGCTTATTTCCCTGACCACGGCCAACGTCTGCCTGTGCCCCACGCAATGGCAGGCATCGCGCTATCCGGCTTTTGTGCGCGAGCGCCTGCATATCATCCATGACGGCATAGATACCGTTTACATGCACCCCGAGCCTTTGGCCTTTTTGAAGTTGCGGGTTCTGGACGCGCCGGGCGAAAGCCGGGTGGTCGAACCCTGTCCGCCCGCCGCCAAAAACGCGCGGGCGCCGGGAGAACCCGCATCCGCCCGGGGCGGAGCCCCGTTGAAAGGGGGCGCGTTACAGAAATCCGGCCCGGAAGGGGGCAGCCCGGTAACTTCCGGCACGGGAGAACTTGCACCGGCAGGAGCCGCTCCGGACAATATGACTCCGGACAATATCAGTCCGGGCAAGACCAGCCCGGAAGAGTCCGCGCCGGAGGAGGGCGGCACCGAGCTTGTCCTGACCCGCGCCGACAAGATTGTTACCTACGTGGCCAGGAACCTTGAGCCGTATCGGGGATTTCATGTCTTTATGCGCGCCCTGCCGGAATTGCAGCGCCGCCATCCCGACGCCCGCGTGCTGGTCGTCGGGGCCGACGGCACCAGCTACAGCCCGGCCCTGCCCGGCGGAGAAACCTACAAAAGCCGTTACCTCAAGGAATTGGAGGGCAGGCTTGATCTTTCGCGCATCCATTTTCTGGGCAAGGTTCCCTATGTGGCCCTGCGGGCCTTGCTTCGCATCTCTTCCGTCCACGTATATCTTACCTACCCGTTTGTGCTTTCCTGGTCCGTGCTGGAGGCCATGTCCTGCGAAGGCCTGCTGGTGGCCTCGCGCACGCCGCCGGTGGAAGAAGTGGTCACCCACGGCCGTGACGGGCTGCTGGTGGATTTCTTTGACCGCGAAGAACTTGTGGAAACCGTAAGCCGGGCCCTGGACGATCCGGAACGCTTCGCGCCCTTGCGTAAAGCCGCCCGCGAAACTGTGCTGGAACGCTTTGAACTGGGCGCGTGCCTGGAAAAACAGGTGGATCTATTGGAACGGGCCGCGAGAGGGGAGTTTCCGGCGGATATGTGAGGGTGTGGAGACGGCGTTGCAAAGGCCGCAGTCCTCGCGGACAACGGCCTTTGCTGCGGAAGGGATTTGCCGGAAGGCGCTACACAAACGTCAGTTCGCCGTCCCGTACGTCCATGCTTACGGTCTGGCCTTCCAGGATTTTTCCGGCGATAAGCTCCTTGGCCAGGGGCGTTTCCACGCGCTGCTGGATATAGCGGCGCAGGGGGCGCGCCCCGAAGACCGGGTCGTAAGCGGCCGCCGCGATAAAGGTTTTGGCTTCGGGCGAAAGCTCCACGCGGATCTTGCGGTCATCCAGGCGTTTTTGCAGCCGGAACATGAGCAGTTCCACGATGTGGACAATCTGCTCCTGCAACAGGGGCTTGAAGAGCACCGTTTCATCCACCCGGTTCAGAAATTCCGGCTTGAAGTGGCGGCGCAGCTCCTCCATGATCCGTTCCTGCACGCCGTGTTTGAAGGTTCCTTCGGCGGTGATGCCGTCCAGCATGGTGGCGGCCCCGATGTTGGAGGTCATGATGATGATGGCGTTGCGAAAATCCACGGTCCGGCCCTGGCTGTCCGTCAGCCGCCCGTCGTCCAGGATTTGCAGCAGGGCGTTGAACACGTCGGGATGGGCCTTTTCCACCTCGTCGAACAGGATGACGCTGTAAGGCTTGCGGCGCACGGCCTCGGTAAGCTGGCCGCCTTCGTCGTAGCCCACATATCCCGGAGGCGCGCCGATAAGCCGCGCCACGGAATGCTTTTCCATATACTCGCTCATGTCCAGGCGGACCATGTTGTCTTCGCTGTCAAAGAGCGCTTCGGCCAGGGTTTTGCACAGCTCGGTCTTGCCGACGCCCGTGGGGCCGAGAAAGATGAAGGAGCCGATGGGCCGGTTGCGGTCGGAAAGTCCGGCGCGCGAGCGCAGGACCGCCTCGGAAACGGCGGTGATGGCTTCTTCCTGGCCCACCACGCGGCGGTGCAGCACTTCGGGCAGGCGCAGCAGCTTTTCCCGCTCCGATTCCAGCAGGCGCGTGACCGGGATGCCCGTCCAGCGGGCCACTATTTCCGCCACGTCGTCGGGCCGGACTTCTTCTTTCAGCAGGCGGGCGGCGTCTTCCACGCTTTCCGCCGCTTCGGCCTCCGTCAGTTCCTTTTCCAGGCGCTGCAATGTGCCGTATTTCAGTTCCGCCGCCCTGTTCAGATCGTAGGTGCGTTCCGCCTCTTCCATCAGGCGGCGGGTCTGCTCTATCTCTTCCTTCAGGGCGCGCACGCGGTTGATGCCGCCTTTTTCCTTTTCCCACTGGCTCGTAAGCAGGTCCTGCCTGGCGCGCAGTTCCTCCAGCTCGCTTTCCAGCCTGCCCAGGCGCTCGCGCGAGGCCGCGTCCGTTTCGCGGCGCAGGGCTTCGCGTTCGATTTCAAGCTGCATGATCTTGCGCTTGGCCTCGTCCAGCTCGGCGGGCAGGGAGTCGATTTCCATGCGGATCATGGCCGCCGCCTCGTCGATAAGGTCGATGGCTTTGTCCGGCAGTTGCCGATCGCTGATGTAGCGGACGGAAAGGGTAACGGCCTCCACAATGGCCGCATCGGCGATGCGCACGCCGTGGTGCACCTCGAAGCGTTCCCGCAGGCCGCGCAGGATGGATATGGCGTCCTCGACGGTCGGTTCGTCCACCAAAAGGGGCTGGAAACGCCGCTCCAGGGCCGGGTCTTTTTCGATATACTTGCGGTATTCGTCCACCGTGGTGGCACCGATGCAGTGCAGTTCGCCCCTGGCCAGCATGGGTTTAAGCAGGTTGCCCGCATCCATGGCGCCGTCGGTGCGGCCCGCGCCCACAATGGTGTGCAGTTCGTCGATAAACAGCAGGATGCGGCCGTCGCTTTCGGAGACTTCCTTGAGCACGGCTTTGAGGCGCTCTTCGAATTCGCCCCGGTATTTGGCCCCGGCGATAAGCGCGCCCATGTCCAGGGCGAAGAGCATCTTGTCCTTGAGCCCCTCGGGCACGTCGCCGTTCAGGATGCGGTGGGCCAGGCCTTCCACGATGGCGGTTTTGCCGACGCCCGCCTCGCCGATCAGCACCGGGTTGTTTTTGGTGCGGCGCGAAAGAATGCGGATGCAGCGGCGGATTTCCGCGTCACGGCCGATGACCGGGTCCAGTTTGCCCTTGCGGGCTTCTTCCACCAGGTCGCGGCCGAATTTGGACAGAGCTTCATAGGTGTCTTCCGGATTTTGCGTGGTCACGCGCTGGGATCCGCGTACCTCGGACATGGCGGCCAGCACCTTGTCGCGGGTCACGCCCGATTCGCGGTTGACCTTGCCCAGCATGGTGGAAGGCGCTTCCGCCGCCATTTCGCAAAAAATGTGCTCCACGCTGACGTATTCGTCCTTCATGCGCGTGGCCGCGTCATGGGCGCGGATCAGCATCTGGTGCAGCCGGCTGGTGATGCCCATGCGCTCCGCGTCCACGCCTGGTCCGCTCACCGAAGGTTTTTTGCCCAGTTCCCTTTCCAGCGCCTGCCCGTAAGCCTGCGCCCGCACGCCCGCTTTTTCCAGCAGGCGCGGCACCAGGCCGCCTTCCTGCCGCACCAGGGCCAGGGCCACGTGCTCCGCGTCCACCTGCTGGTGGCCCATGCGCAACGCAATCTCCTGCGCCGCCACAACCGCCGCCTGGGATTTTTCTGTGAACGATTTCATATCCATAGGAATATCCTCTCCCAAATATCCATCACTCTTCCCCCCGCGCTTTGAAGCTGGAAGCGTCGCGGAGTTTTTCCCACAGGGATTTTTCCTCCGGCGTGGGGGATTCGGGCACGGCTATGCTGACGCGCACGATCTGGTCGCCCTTGGCGGAGCCGCTGCCCAGTCCCTTGCCGCGCAGGCGCAGTTTTTTGCCGCTGGAGGTGCCGGGCGCGATGGACAGATCCACGGCCCCGTCCAGGGTGGGCACGCGGGCCTTGCAGCCCAGGGCGGCTTCCCAGGGGGCCAGCGGAAGTTCGTAAAGAACGTCCGTGTCGTCCAGGCTGAAGCGGCTGTGAGGCTGGATGGCCACCTTGAGGTACAGGTCGCCGGCCCCGGCCGGGCCGGGATCGCCCTGTCCGGCAAGGCGGATGCGCGCCCCGTTTTTGACGCCGGCGGGGATGTTCAGTTCGAAGGAGCGGGAGGACTGCCCCTGCGCGGCTTGCAGGGTAAGCGTCTTTTTGCCGCCGCTGAAGGCTTCTTCCAGGGTCAGGGCAAGGGAGGCCTCCACGTCGCGCCCTTTGCGCGGCCGGGAAGAATAGCCCTGCTCGAACCCGCCGCCTTCAAAGGGACCGCCGGTCCCGGAAAAGGAACCGCCCGCCCCGGCGAAGGGATTGCCCCCGGCGCGGAAAGCGCCGCCGCCGAAAAGGGTCTCGAAAAAGTCGCTGAACCCCGATGCGTTGAAGTTTCCGCCTCCCGGTCCGCCAAAGGTGAAGCGCATGTTCTCGAAGCCCGGGGGACGCTGGAAATGCTGCCCATGCTGCCAGTTGGGGCCAAGCTGGTCGTAAAGACGGCGTTTTTCCGGATCTTTGAGAACTTCGTGCGCTTCGTTGACTTCCTTGAACTTTTCCTCGGCCTTTTTGTCCCCCTGGTTGAGATCGGGGTGGTGTTTGCGGGCCAGCTTTTTGTAGGCCTTGCCGATCTCTTCGGCGGAGGCGCTTTTGGACACCCCCAGAATCTTGTAGTAATCCTTATATTCCACGCTCATCGCGGGGTTCCCCTTCTATCCTTCGTATGTGGAACGTAATGCCGGAAGTGCTTGTATTTTCTTACCGCGTCGCCGCATTCTCTTGCAGAAATAACGCCGGTCCGGTAAGAGTCAAGCGCTACGCGGACAAAAGTGCGCATGGGTCCGCCTTGCGCTTTGATGCCGCAAGGGATTTTAAAGGTGAAGTTTATGCTCAAAAAGGCCGGAAGCCTGCCTGTGCTGATGTATCACTACATCAGCGATCATCCGGACGCCAACGCTGTTTCCCGCGCGGAGTTCGCGGAGCATTGCCGCGCCCTGGCCGAAAGCGGCTGGCGCGGCATAAGCCTTGCCGAGGCCGAGGGATTTTTGGAGCGCGGCGAGCCGGTGCCGGAAAAATCGGCGCTGATCACCTTTGACGACGGCTATCTGGACAACTACCTGCACGCCTTGCCCCTGCTGCATGCTTACGGGCATCAGGCGGTGATGTTCGCCGTCAGCGGCAGGCTGGATCGGGGAACGGAGCCCCGCGCCCCTTTGGCCGATGTGCTTGCGGGCCGGATTCCGGACATGCCCGGGGTGAATTTTCCCGTGCGGGAGGATTCTTTGGGGTTTCGCGTGCGGCGCGATGTTTTTTGCAACGCGGCCGAGGCGCGCGCCATGGAAGAAAGCGGCGTCATGGCGGTGGCCGCGCATTCGCGCGGGCATCTGGGGGTGTTTGCCGGGGCGGAGTTTTCCGGCTTTGCCCGGCCGGGGGATCAGCCGCGCACCTTTTACGGCACTGCCCTGGGCCGCGTGTGGGGACTGCCCGGTTTTACGGTAAAGCCCGGCCTGCTGCACCGGGCCTTTATTCCCGCCCCGGAAATGGTCGAAGCCGTCCGCAAGCTTGTCCCGCAGGACGACGCCGGGGCGGCCGCCTTTTTTTCCGACGCGGGGAACGAAGCGCGGCTGCGCGCGTTGGCGGAAAGATTCGCGGGGAAGATGGGCCGCATGGAAACGGACGACGAGCGCAGGGAACGCATGTGGGGAGAGATAGCTGGAAGCAAGGCGGACCTGGAGGCGCTTTTGGGGCATGCGGTCCTCAGTTTCTGCTGGCCCTGGGGCAAGTATGCGGAAGAAGCGCGCCAACTGGCCCTGGAGGCGGGTTTTTCCGTCCTGTTCACCACCCGCGAGGGGCCGAATCCGCCGGGAGGGGCCACGGCGGTACGGCGCTTTAAGGCCAGGAACAAGGACGGGGGCTGGCTGCTCAGCCGGGTGCGCCTGTACGGCAGCCCCCTGCTGGGTGCGCTGTATGCGAAACTGCGCGTGTAGAGCGCGGGGCGCAATATGCGCCCGGGCGGTCAGGTTCGTTGCTTCGTTTACACTTTACATAATCTATTAATACATATATATTGCTTCGCCTTTGATGTATTTTTATAATGGCAAGGGGAGCCCGAGTTTCGTATAGAGTTGCCTGCGAGTTGTTTTCAAGTCGCATAGATATAATTCTATATTCTATTCCATGTAACAAGGGGGATTTCCGTATGAAAAAGTTTCTTATCGCAGCGTTGTTATGCGGCTGCATTGCCGTTGCGGAGCAGGCGCGGGCCGATTCCGGCCATTACGTCAACGGGGTGGAGGGCATAAAGGCGGCGACGTTGCCGCCGCCGGGGGGTTATTGGCGCATGTACAACGTATTCTACAACGCCGACACCCTCAGGACCGATCACGGCAAAAAGGCTCCCGGCGACTTTGACGCCAGCGTTTTCGCCTGGGTGAACCGCTTTATCTACTCCACAGATATCGAGATTCTGGGCGGAAACCTGTTGATGGACGTGGTCATTCCCCTGACCAACACCGATATGTCCTGGCGCGTTCACGGGACGACCCTGATGTCGGACAACAGGTTCGGCCTGGGCGACATCCTGGTGGAGCCGCTTATTCTGGGCTGGCACGGCGCGCGCTACGATGCCGCCTTTGCCGCGGGCGTGTATGCCCCCACCGGGGCGTACGACGCCGACCGCGCGGCCAACCCAGGCATGGGGTTCTGGACCTTTATGTTTACCGCCGGGGGGACGCTGTATTTTGACGAAGAAAAGACCTGGAGCGCTTCTGCCCTGGCCCGGTACGAGATCCACACGGAACAGGAAGACACCGACAGGACCGCCGGGGACCATTTTCACTTTGAATGGGGCCTGGGCAAGACCTTGTGGAAGGTGGTGGACGTGGGGCTTGCCGGGTACTGCCACTGGCAGGTGGCCAACGATTCCGGCCCCGGCCGCCATGACGACCGGGAAGAAGCCTACGCCCTGGGGCCGGAAATCGCCATGGCCTTTCCGGATTACGGATTCCAGGTGTCCCTGCGTTCTTTGTGGGAGTTCGAGAACAGAAACCGCCCCGAAGGCAACGTGACGACGCTTACCCTGACAAAGGCGTTTTAAGCCTTTTTGCCGCGGCGCATCGTTGGATGAAAGACCGGGGAACGGACCCCGGTCTCTTTTATGCGGAGGGGGTGTGCCTTGACGCCTGGAAAGCGTTTTTGTTATATAAAAAATAACCAGCCGCTGCCGCCGGAAAAGAAGCCCGCGTTCCCAGGGCGGTTTCACATCTCCTCCTCCTATTCTTAGGCTCCTCCTCCTCTTCCTCATTCCTCCCGTTTCTTTTCCTCCCCTGTGGATATCGCGTGCGGTGCGCGTTTTCGGCAAGCGGCCGCGTGGAGGATTCCAGACGTATTGCGTGAAAACGCCCGGCAAATACGGGTATGGTGTGTTCACCGGGGAAATTTCCGCCGGAGAAGATAAGCGGATGCGCTTGCGCACCTTATTGAAACGCTTCAACAAAGGAGTACACCATGCTGTCGATCAAAAAAATCGTCTGCGCGTTGGATCTTTCGGAACTCAGCCCCCGCGTGGCGGAGTATGCTGTGTCGCTGGCCCGCGTGTTCAGCGCGGAAGTGGTCGTCGTGTATGTGGCCCCGTCGCTGAATCAGTACGCGGCCATGGAAGTGCAGCCCGAAGCTCTTGCCAACCTGGTGGGAATGATTTCCGTCAGTGCCGAAAAGACCATGGAAAAGGTCGTTGCCGAGCACTTCGCGGGTGTGAAGACTGAAACGAAAATCTCCTCAGGCAGCCCCGCCGAGGAAATCATCAGGGCGGCGGAATCCGCCGGAGCGGATCTGATCGTCATGGGCACGCACGGACGCACGGGCGTGGGCCTGATTATCTTCGGCTCGGTGGCGGAAAAGGTCGTGAAAAACTCAAGGATTCCGGTACTGACCATTCGCCCCGAGGAGTAGTCCGGACGGGGTTATTATGCAGCGGCCGTATGGGGGAACCATACGGCCGCTTTTCGTAGTGGGTTCCGGCGCTCCGGACGGTCAGGCAAGGCGCTCTGAGGCGGTCATTTGGGCTTCAGGCGTTTGCCCGGCGAATCCTGGTACGCGGCGCGATCCTCCGCCGCGGAAGATTTTTGGGCGGGAGCGGGGATGGCGGTTTCGTTGTTACGTCCGCTGCCGGAATCGCTGTGCTCCCCGCCGGTTCCGGCCGCGTATTTCTCAAGCGGCAGGGCGGCGGCGACGTTTTCGGCAAAATGCTCCAGGGCCGCGCGCAAGGTGCGTTCGTGAGCGTGGCCCATCTCTTGTCCTGCCGCCACGTTCACCCTGCCGACGGCGGAAATGTTTTTTTGCAGCAGAAGGTCTCCGCGCGCGGAGCGCACAGTGACCCGTCCGCCCAGAACCAGGCGGGTATAGGCGCGCCCCTGGCCCGCGATGACGGTGGAGCCGCTCCAGCCCGCGCCTTCCGCATGGTCGAGGAGAACGGAAATCATCAGGGAGCCGTCCGGCAGGGCGTTCATGTTTTGCGCGGCCGCGCCCGTTTGCGGGAAAGCGGCGGGGGAAGACGCGCCGGGAGCCGGGGAATGCGGGGCGGTTGGTGAAGGCGCGCCGGGTGCCGGAGAACGCGGGGGGGTGCTCCTGCCCAGTTGGGGGTCGTGGGCGGCCGGAGGCTGTCCGGTTTTAGCGGCGGGCCCGGCCGGTTCTATGCCGGTGAAGACCGTTTCGTGGGGCAAGGGGGCCACGGAAGATTCCTCGGCGCTGGTGGGGGCTTCGCCGCGCGGCGGGCGGGCGGCGGAAGATTCCCCCGCCGGAACCAGGGGCAGTTTTTCCGCGTCGGCCAGGGAAGGGTGATCCGCGACGGTTTTTTCGGAAAGGGCCGGGGGGGCCAAGCTTATTTCTTTGGAAGCGGCCGGAGCGGTTCCGGCTGGCGGCGCTTCTCCGGCGTGTTCCGGCCGGGGAGGGGGCGAGGCCGGCAAGGCGCTCACCTCCAGGCCTCCGGCCTCGAGCTTGTGCCGGATCAGGCCGGCCAGCCGCCGGGCGGCCTCCCCGGCGGGGCCGTTGCCAGAAGCTTCCGGAGCGGCTTCTTTTACGGCCGTCCCGCCCGTTTGCGCCGCAAGGGCGTTGTGGAAGGACTCCGGCCCGTAGGCCTGTTCCAGGGTTTCGGCAACGCCGGGGGCAAGCTCCACCCGATCCGTAAAAAATATGCGGCCCTGTTCCGGCGGCGGGGGATGATTCTGCCCTGTTGCGGGGTCTTCCGCCTCTTTTGCGGCGTCCGCCGTTGGGGATACGGAATCCGGCTTTTCTGGTGCGGCACTCGCCTTTTGTGGTGCGGCATCTGTCTTTTGGTGCGGGGCATCCGCCGGGGGAGTTTTTCCGGCGGCGGATGCGCCCGCGGGACAAAAGGCGCACAGGGCAATCAGCAGGGTCAGGCCGGGAACAAGGGCCGGCGCGGCGGACCGTTTTCCGGACGCGAAACAGGACAGGCGGCACATGCGGGCGCTACCAGCCGAAGGTGGACTTTTCCGTCACCTTGCGGATTTCCTTTTCGTCGGCCCAGAGAATCTCGCCGCTTTGCGGGTCCACCAATTCCATGGTGATCTGGTAGAAGTTGTCGCCGGTCTTTTTCGACTGCTTGCGGATGGAGCGCACCGCTCCGGTGATGACGTAGTCCGATTCCAGCATCGGGGCGTTGGATGCCTTGCGCGTGGAGCTTTCGGTCAGATCGCGCTCGCCGAAGACCTGGTCCAGGTTGGCGTCGTCGGCCAGAAAGCGCACCTTGCCCGATCCCAGCAGTTTGACGCGGATTTTATCGGTGATGCCTCGTGTGTCGATATGCTCGTCGGTGTAGTTTTTCACTTCGCGCAGGCGGACGCGGGGCGGGGCCTCCGCCCTGGCCACCCAGGCCGAGGCCAGCAGGGACTGGGTCATGTGTTCCGCCGTCATCTGCAGGTCGGTGGATCCGTAATCCCCGGTGACTGTTTCGACGGCGTTGGGATCGTCGTAGTGCACGTCGCCGTCGCCCGCCACCCGGCCCGTACGCGGCCCGGAGCAGCCGCAGGCCGCAAGGGCTGCCGCGAGCATAATGATTTTCAGCCCGCGTCCGGAGAAAATGGAAGAGAGCGTACCTGTGTTCATGGCTACCTCGCGTCGTTGGTGATGACGATTTTGTAGTTTTTGGCTCCCGGCTTGGTGCAGCGTTCCGTGGCGTGCGCGGTGACGCCGCCGCGCAGAATCAGGGGCCGCCAGCTGGTGGCTTCAAGCGGGTGATCGTCTCCGTCGAACCATTCCACCCGGTAGACCGAGTGGTTCACAGCGGATGTGTCCTGGTTTTTGAACTGCAGGTGCACGACCAGATGATCGCCGTCCTCCACTTCTTTCACGTCCGTGACTTCGACGTCGTCATTGTCCAGGTAGTGAACCTTGCTGCCGCAGGCGCACAGCAACAGGGCGACAACAGCCGCCATAAGCGCTTTTTCAATACGCCGCATAGTCAATCCTCATGTTTTGCGCGGTGATGTACGAAACCAGCACCACCACGGTTTTGCCTTCCGGCGGAAGAAGCACAGTCTGTTCCGCGCCGTCGATGGCCACGGTCAGCTCGCTTGCGGGGGCGGCTTCAAACCGGGCAAGATAGCCGGTGCAGGGCAGCGTTTCCCAGTTGCGCACGTTCTGGTCGAAGGGCAGTGTGGCCAGATCCAGAATAAGCGAGGTCAACGCGCCGGCGATGCCGCTGTATGGACGCGTGTCCTTGTTGGCGTATGTGACGGCGAAAACCCCCGCGGCGATGCCCGCCCGTGTGCCCGCGCGCGATATGGCCGCCGCCGTCTCAAAACGCAGTTCGTCCCATAGGTTGCGATAGGCCAGAAGATCGGCGTGCAGCAGGGGGGCCGCCGCCACGGTCCGCCCGCCAAGGGTCAGGACGGGTGCGGAAAGCGGTTTGACCGGCGGGTGGTACGAGGGCAGGTCCAGCATCACCGAGCCGATGGCGGGCGCCCAGAAGCGTACCCGCTCGATATACAGCGAAGGAGCCAGCCCCGTGAGCACGATGACCAGCACCTCCTGCCCGGGAGGGGGGGCGGCCTGCCGCGCTTCTTCCCGGCCGCGTCTGTTCCGGCGGGACTTTTGCGGTTTTTCTTCCCGCGGCTCGGGCCGCAGGATCGCGGCCGCCAACGGGTCCAGGGCCAGGGCGCGTTTTTCGCTTACCTCGGCGTACAGCGGGTCCCGGGCAAGGCGGCAGACTGTGGCGCTTAAGGTGTATGAAAACGGATCCTGGTAGGTGGAGGCTATCTCCCGGGCCACGGCATCTTGCAGAACCGCCCGCATGGAATAACCGGCGGGAAGGGCGTCGGGCGTTTCCGGCTGGGCCTCCCTGGCGCTTTCCACGGCTTTTTGCAGGCGCTCGGCCGATTCCGCCAGCCAGATCTCCTGGCGGCGCTCCATCTTGCGCAATTCGACAGCGGCGCCGTCAAGGTCGCCCAGCATCAGGTAGTTGAGGGAATTCATGGTATGCAGAAGCGAACGCTCGTACCCCGCCCCGAAATAGCCCTTGGCCCCCCGCGCCAGGGTGAACATGCCGATGTCGCCGCTTACCCCGCGTATGTTGACGACGGCCCGCTCCTCGTATTCTCGCAGGATGTGCGCGGCTTCGTTGTAGGCCGCGATGGACTCTTCCCATTTGCCTTCCATCTGTCGCAGGCGGCCCAGGTTAAGGGCTATCTCGAAATCCTCGCCCGGCGAATGGGAGTTTTCCACCTCGGAGCGCAGGCCGGTGACGTTGCCGGAGGCGATGCCCGCCCGCAGGTCGCGGGTGTCCACTTTTCCGGCACAGCCGCAGGCCATCAGGCAGCAAAAAAAAACCGGCAGCCAAAATGCCGCGCGGGACGCGGAAAAGCGCCGGATGAAAGTCGGTTTCGCCCGTGAGGCGTAAAAAGCGCGTGTCAGGCAGAAATCGGCGTCCATGATGCTGTATCTTTAAACCATTACCCGGTCCGGGGCAATACGGCCACGGCGATTGCGCGGCGGCGGGGCGTATATTCACGGTTTCTTCACAATGCGCGGGCGTATTTCCGTATGGCTTTTCAGACTTTACCTGTGGCGGGAGAGGAGGTATCTGTATTTTTTATATCGGCAGTCACAAATGTACGGCATGCAACAGCGAGAGGTTTTTCATGTCTTCCTACGCAAGCGATTCCCCCGCGGCCTTGGCGCGCGTTACGGCTCTTTCCGTCAAGAACGCCAAGGGAAAGGATAAAGTCTCCGTCATAACCGCTTATGATTACCCTTCCGCCCTTATGGTGGACGCCGCCGGCGTGGACGTTGTGCTGGTGGGGGATTCCCTGGGCATGGTCATGCTTGGAGGGGACGACACCCTGGGCGTGACCCTGGACGCCATGATCCACCACACCGCCGCCGTCGTGCGGGGAGTGCGCCGCGCGCTGGTTGTGGCGGACATGCCGTTTATGACCTACGAGCCGGGACCGGGCGAGGCCCTTGCCGGCGCGGCGCGCATTGTGCGCGAATCGGGCGCGCGCGCGGTAAAACTTGAAGGAGGCCTTACGGTGCTGCCGCAGGTGGAAGCCCTGGTGCGCGCGGGCATACCGGTCATGGGCCACGTGGGGCTTACGCCGCAGCGGGCGGCCACGTTGGGCGGCTTCAAGGTGCAGGGCAAAACGGCGGTTTCGGCCAAAGCCGTGCTGGAAGACGCCCTGGCCCTGGAGCGCGCGGGGTGCTTTTCGCTGGTGCTGGAAGCGGTGCCCGCCCCGCTGGCCAAAATTATTACGGAACGCCTTTCCATACCCACCATCGGCATAGGCGCGGGGCCGCATTGCGACGGGCAGGTGCTGGTGCTGCACGACATGCTGGGAATGACGGGCGGGCACGTGCCGCGCTTTGTCAAACAATACGCCCGTCTGGCCGAAGCGGGCGGAAACGCGGTAGCCGAATACGCGCGCGAGGTGCGCGGAGGCGTCTTTCCCGGTCCGGAGCACAGTTTTACCATGCCGGAAGCGGAACTTGCCGCCCTGCACGAGTCGCTGAAGGGATAACTGTCTAAAAAGGGAGTTCGCGCAATGAAGGAGCACTGGCAAAAAGTGTACATGACCAAGGAGGCGCAGCGGGTAAGCTGGTTTACGCCCCGTCTCGAGCGCTCTTTGGAATACATCGGGCGGTACGCGGCCGCGCCGGATCCGGTGCTGGACGTGGGGGGCGGGGCCTCAACCCTGCCGGACGATCTGCTGGCGGCGGGCTTTCAGGATATTTCGGTGCTGGATATTTCCGCCGAGGCCCTGGCCGTGTCGCAAAAACGCCTTGGCTCCGCCGCCGCCGGAATATGCTGGATTGCGGGGGATGTGACCAAAGCGGAGCTTCCCGCCGGGCGCTATGCTATCTGGCATGACCGGGCGGTTTTTCACTTTTTGGTCAACAGGGACGACAGGCAGGCTTACGTGGACAGGATGAAGCGGGCCCTGCGGCCCGGCGGGACGGTAATCATGGCTGTTTTCGGACCGCAGGGGCCGAAGATGTGCAGCGACCTTCCCACGGAGCGCTACAGCGCGGAAGAACTTGCCGCCGCGCTGGGCGCGGGGTTTGTGCCGCTGGAGTCGGAACTGGTGTGGCACGACACGCCTTTCGATACCAGGCAGCAGTTTCTGTACGCCTGTTTCCGCTATTCGGCGTAGCGCAGCATGCCGTAGATCGCCGCGCCCCACAGGCCCGCCTGGCGGTTGCGGATATGCCATACAGGCACCTGTTCCAGCAGGCCGCGCTGGGCGAGGCTGTCATGGAATTCCTCGCGAAAGGCGGGATGCTCAAGCACCGGCAGGCGCAGGGCCATGCCCCCGGTGATGTACAGTCCGCCCAGGGCCAGGGTGTCCAGCACAAAATTCCGGCAGATGCGGCCGTAAAAGCGGGCGAACCATTCAAGAACGGGCGGATGGTCCGCCGCTTTTGCCGTAGCTTCATGCGGGTGCGGGCGCAGCCCCGTATGAAAGGCGAAAAGGTGGGCAAGGCCCGACCCGCTGACGATGGTGTCGCCGATAAGTCTGGCCAGGCCGGTTTCTTTGCGGACAAAATCGGCAAAGGCGTATTCCTCGCGGTTGGAAAAAGGAAATTCGCTGTTCCCTCCTTCCGAGGGCAGCACGCGTTCCCTTGGGGGGTAAACGCGGACCGCCGGGTCGGGCAAAGGCGCGCGGCTTTTTTCCGGCGTGCGGCCTTCTTCCGGCGCGGCGGTTGTTGCCGGAGACGGCCGCAGGGCGTCCGGCGCTCCGGAAAGGGCCGGGCAAAGATCCGCTTCCCGGCCAGGCAGCACCAGTGCCTTGCCAAAGCCGGTGCCCGCGCCCGCCACGGCGGCGGGACTGCCCGCCACGGCGCGTCCGGGCAGAATGGCGGACAGTTCAAGAACGCCGGGCAGCAGGCAGGCATGTCCCTGCGCCGCGAAATCGTTGATGAGAAAGGCCCGCTCCAGTTGAAGGGCGGTGCGGATGTCCGCTTCGCGAAGCACCCAGGGCAGATTGGTCATCCGGCATTCGCCGTCGCGTACCGGTCCCGCCGGGGCAATAACCGCCATGCGGGGAACGGGTAATTCGTCCCTGTCCGCGAAGTCGCGGCGCACGGCCTTAAGCAGCAGGGAAAAGTCGGGAAAGTCGGCTCCGGCGTACCACTGTTCGCGAAGCAGGGCGAGGGGCAGGGGGGAATCGCCGGGGCAAAGATCGAACAGGGCGAACCGGCTGTGGGTGGCCCCGATGTCCGCCGCCAGTATGTGCCGGGCGTTTTCTTGCATTTTTTCCCCGTTTTTCCGCCGGGAGGCGCCGTGTGATTTGCGGCGCCGCCCGGCGGCGTTGTTTTAGGGGGTTTCAGGCCGTTGCCAAGCGTTTTCGGTGCTGAACCGCCTGCCGACGAACATCGGGACTGAACTGTCTACCGGCGAAAACCGGGCCTGAAATGCGGTTCCCTTCAGTTGCTGAAGCTGCTGTCGTTGCCGGTGTCGATACGCTCGGCCTTGCCCACCAGCTTGACCATGTTCGGTTGTTCGCGCGGCATTCGCATGGGCTTGGACAGGGGCGCTTCCGTAAGCTGCGCGGGCATGCGCTGCAAATCGAAAACTTTGTCGGCCCTGTTGGAAAAGGCGTTGATGTCGTCGCGGCAGTCACGCCAGATTTCGTCCTGCCTGGGCAACGGGTTTTCGCTTTTGTTGTTTTGCAGCGCGTCGGCAAGCAGGTTGCGTACGCATTGCGGCGCGGCTTCGCGGTATTCCGCCACGATGCGGTCCTGGTCATCCGGGGTGGCGGACCAGCGCTTGGCCAGCCAGAAGTCGGGAGTCTGGCGTTTGTTGGCCGCCCATAAGGAGTTGAACCAGTCCTTTTCACCCACCACCGGCATCATCTGGATGGTCCAGAATTTACCGGCCCCTTCCGACTTTGTGTGCAGCAAGGTTTGCGGGGTTCCCCAGGTTTCCATCTCCCAGCGCCAGGCATTCGGGGGAAGCTGGCTGACGACGATGTAGGCGAAACGGTCCACCGGCCCCGAGGCGTCGTCGGTATATACGCCAAAATGGAAGGTGCCGAAAGGCGCTATATTGGTGTCCGAAGGCACGCTGGGCCAGGCGTCGCCCGAGCCGGCAAGGGTAAGCGGCGGGGTCACCCGGATGTACGAGTCGACGATGCCCGCCTGGTAGTATGCATTTTCCGTGGTGCCCGCGCGCAGGGGCGCGCAGCCGGAAGCGGCGGCCGCGATGCACAACAGCACGAGCGTTGCCGGAAGCATTCCGTAGGTCCGTTTTTTCATGGCATTTTCCTCCTTATTAAAAGCGCTTTCAAACAGGGCGCTCCAAGGCCCGTATTTTCGAGCGGGAAAAAGCAGTGTGTCTATCCTCTTTGTAATCCTACCGGAAGAGGATCGCAAGTTTTCCTCCTTTTTTTCAAAACTTGTCCACCATGCCCTGACCATGCTCGGACCCCTCTCTGACCCCTCCCTGACACTGCTCTGACCGTTTTCCAAAAAAATCGTGGTGTATGGGTGCGCCGTGCCCGCGGGCAAAAGACCGAGGCTGCTTATTGCCGTCCGTTGCCGTTATTTTGCGGGAAAGGGCGGTTTGGCCGGGACATCAACCTTTTTGCGCAAGGAGTTTTTCATGGGAGGAGGCGGAGGAAAATCAAAGCCGAAAGTGGTGACCTACAAAGCGCCGGCAGTGCCGGAAACCCCCGAAACCGTCGAGCAGGAGGAATCCGGAGCCGTCGCGGCGGCGGCGGACAAGGCAAGAAAGGCCGCCGCCCTTGCCGCGGGAAGAAGCTCCACCATTCTGACCGGAGCCCTTGGCGATACCAGCGAGGCGGCGGTCAGCAGGAAAACCCTGCTGGGGCAGTAGTATGGAAAAAGACCAACTCACGGAAGCCAGGCGGCTGGCCGCATTGCTGGAAGACCGGCGCAGGGACTGGGTGGGCCGCTGGGAAGAAACGGCTCGCTGGATCGCGCCCTGGCGGGGGCGATTCAACGGCGCGTGCGTCTCCGACGCTTTTGCCGGTTCCGGCTTCGATTCCGGCGGGGCGGATCGGGGGCAGGGACGTTCTCCGCACATTTTCGACAGCACGGCCACCCGGGCCTTGCGCATCCTGGCGGCGGGCCTGCAAAGCGGCCTGACCAGCCCGGCGCGGCCCTGGTTCCGGCTGCGGCGCGGCGGCGACAGATCCGCAGAGTCCGGACCCGAGCGGCGCTGGCTCGATGTGGTGGAAGAAGCCCTGTACGCGGCTTTTGCCGGGTCCAACTTCTACCAGGCGGTACACAACCTGTACACGGAACTGGCTATTTTCGGTTCCGCCGACATGTACATGGAAACGGACCCGGAGCGGCATCTGCGGTTTTCGACCCTTACCTGCGGCGAGTTCAGCTGGGCCTGCGACGCTTCCGGCAGGGTGGACACCGTTTTGCGCCGCATGCGCCTGACCCCGCGCCAGATGGTCCAACTGTGGGGGCAGGAGCGCCTTTGCGGGCCGACCCGGCAAAAGCTTGTCCAAAATCCCGACTCGCCCGTGGAAGTGCTGCATCTGGTGCGCCCGCGCGGCGCGCGTAACCCGGCCAGGTCCGGCAAACGCCATATGCCTTACGCCTCCCTGGTGTGGGAGGAGGACGCCCAGGCCGGGGAACTGCTGCACGAGGGCGGGTACGAGGAGTTCCCGCACCTGTGCGCCCGTTGGGACGTGCTTGGGGGCGAAGTTTACGGAAGAAGCCCGGCCATGGAAACCCTGCCCGACGTGCGCATGTTGCAGGAGATGACCAAAAGTCAGCTTCTCGCCATCCACAAGGTGGTCAACCCGCCCATGCGCGTGCCCGCCGGGTTCAAGCAGCGCCTGTCCCTTATCCCCGGCGCCATCAATTACATCAACCCCAACCAGCCCGAAGGCATAGGCCCCCTGTACCAGATCAACCCCGACATCCCGGCCCTGACCCGCAAGATCGAGGACGTGCGCGAGGCTGTGCGCCAGGGCTTTTTCAACGATCTTTTCCTGATGTTCACGGCCGAGGGACGCTCCAACGTCACCGCCGCCGAGATCATGGAACGGGGGCAGGAAAAGCTGCTGATGCTGGGACCGGTTATCGAGAGGCACCAGACGGAGATTCTCGATCCGCTTCTGGTGCGGGCTTTCGGCATCGTCAACCGGGCGGGGCTGCTGCCCCCGCCGCCCTTGTCCCTGCGGGGACAGGATCTCAGGGTGGAATATGTGTCCGCTCTGGCCCAGGCCCAGCGCACGGGCGGGGCCGAGGCCATCCGCAGGCTTACCGGCGAAGTGTCGGGCATTGCCGCCATCGCGCCGGAAGTGCTGGATAAAATTGATTTCGAGCAGGCCGTGGACGAACTGGCTTCCATGGCGGGCGTTCCGGCGCGCATCGTGCGCTCCGACGCCGAGGTCCGGGATTTGCGCCGGGCGCGCGAACGGGAGGCCACTCCCCTGGCGGAAGCGGAAGAAGACCCGCCGCTGGATCCGAAAGTGGCGTCCATAGCGTCAATGCTGGGCGCCGGGCTTTCCGGAGAAGGCGGCGGAACGGACGCGGCGGGGCTGGACAAGCTGCTTGCCGCCGCCGGGCGGCTTCTGCCGGGTCTGGCGCAAAAGCCCGGCGAAAAGGGCCTGGAATCCCCCGGCGCGGCGGCCCTGCTGGCGGCCCTTGGCGGCGATCCGGATGCGGAAGTTTCTGAAAATATGCCGCCCGCCGTTTTGGACGGCGGGCAAGGAGGCGGCGCATGAGCGCGGAACACGGATGCCCCGGCTTGCGGGGCGATGAGGAACTGCAAGGGCTTTTCGCCCTGCTGGACCGGCGGGACATGGATTTTTCCGGGGCCTTCGACGCCGCGCAAGATCGAGCCGGCCCCGGCGGGGAAACTTCGGGGCAAGCCGAAGGCGGCGGGCGCCGCTTTGGCCGGGAATGCGCCGGGGGATTGCTGGAGGATCTGTGCCTGGCCACGCCGGACGACGAGCTTCTGGCCTCGCGCGAGAACCGGCAGAAGTTCCTGCGCTACCTGGAGGATCTTCGCCTGGTGCTGCGCCTGCCGGACGGGGCGGGGCTGCGGGTGCTGCGTCACTGGCTGGATGAGGCATCGGCCTTTGGCCGTATTTTCCTTCCCGCGCCGCGCATTTTCGCCGCCGCCGCTCTGACGGATTACGCCAGGGATCGCATGGCGGAAATAGCCCTGGCCGATCCCGCCGGGCACGTGCGGGTGCAGCTTGCGGGGGCGCGGCAGTGGGCCGCCGCCGCCGGGCAATGGCAGCAATCTGTATCACCCAAGGAGGAGTTATGAGTCAGGAATACGTAAAAATGCCGGTCGCCCCGACCGGGGAGCGAAGCGGGGCGGTCCCGGTTCCGGAAGGGGCGGGCGTTCCGGCGGACCGCGCGGAGGCTCCGGGTGGTCCGGTGGCCAGTGCGGATACGCCCGCGTGTGCCCCCCAGGCGACCGCGCGCACCCTGCTGGAGCGGGAGGACACGCGGCCGGGCCAGCAGGAAAAGGCGGCAAAAACCGGCCCGGAAGGGGCGGCCGTCCGCCTTTCCCCGGAGGAATACACCATAGTTTTGCCGGAGAACGCGCCCGGCGATCCGGTGGATACGGCCGTGCTGGACCGCTTCAAGTGCTTTTGCTCGAGCAGCGGCCTGACGGCCGAACAGGCGCAGCGGGCGGTGGACTTTTACATGGCGGAACAGGGCCATGCCCTTACCGGCATGCACGAACAGTGCGAAATGATTTTGCGCTCCCAATGGAACGAGCGCTACGCGGAACGCATGGCCATGGCCCGCGGCGCCTGCATGAGCCTTGACCGGCGCATGGGCGGAAGGCTGATGCCCCTTGTCCGGGCGGGCCTGGGCAGCCACCCGGTGTTCGGCGAACTTATGGCGCTGGTGGGGGAATCAATGACCGAGGACAGCTTCAGCCACTCGGGGGCGGGTTCCGCTCCCGACGAAGCCATGAGCACCGAGGAATTCCTGCGCACGGTCGTGTTCAAGGGCAGATAAGCGATTCTGCGGGGGATTTTCCCCGCGCGTCACTCTGTAACCAGGAGAAAAACGCATCATGGGCAACACCTTGAAAGAACTTTGCACGCGGTACGCCAAAAAGCAGCCCGAGCAGGTGGATTATCTTACCGAAGAAGCTCCGGTTCTGGCGGTCCTTCCCTTTGAGCAGGCCAGCCACGGCCTGTGGAACATGTACGAGGAGGTGGACGACGTCACCGGCGCGGGCTGGGTGGAGATGAACGCCCCCCTTCCCGCTGTGGACGTGACCGGAAATCTGCGCAAGGTCGATCTGTCCATTTTGGGCGGCGAGATCGAATGCCCGGAAGACACGGCCAAGCTGTTTGGCGGCAAGCACCTTTACTTCAACCGCAAACTCCCCAAGGTCATCCGCAAATCGGGCATGAGCGCGGAAACCCGCATCCTGTACGACAACTTCCGCGCCTATGCCCTGAAGAACAAAACAGCCATAAGCGCCGGCTCAACCACCAACGAAAACTATACCATCCTGGCGGTGCGCTTTGTTTCCTCGGAAACATGCGGCCTGTATTCCCCCGAGTGCTTTGTGCAGGGCGGATTGCTGCACTCTGAAGGGATCAACGGGGGCGCGCTGTACAAGGCCCCCTCGGGCAAGCACCAGGGTGTTCTGGTGTACGGGATGCGCCTTAAGGCCTACCTGGGCATGCAGATAGCCAACAAGCATTCCGTGGCGGCCCTGGTCAACGTCAGCCGTGACAAGGTTCCCACAGAGGTGATGATCGACGACCTGCTGGCCTCGGTGCGCGCCGTGCCCGGCTCCACCTATCTTTTCATGCACGAAAAGGCCCGCAACCTGCTGCACCGTTATAAAAGCTCGGCCCTGCACATTACCCCCGGCGGCAAGGATCTGGACAGGCAGATCACCCACTGGAACGGCGTGCGGATCGTTACTTCCTACAACTTTCAGGACGGCACGGAAAAAGTGGTTTCCGTATAATTTCCCTTCCGGTCCGGACGCGCGGAAAAGGCGCCCGGACCGGAATTTTGGCGGCCGGCGTTCCGTCCTTGGGAGCAAACCGTTTTATCAGGAGCAAACATGTACGATCATCAGTTGCGCATCTACGGCGAATATCTTGCCCAGGCCCAGGCCCTGCCCAAAAACGCGCGCGCCGTCGGCAACGGCGGCGGCCAGCGCGCCGGTTCCCTTATGGGCGCGGCGGAAGCGGTCATGCGGGCGGCAAGCCCCGCGGCTCTCGCCGCGGGCAAGAGCGTTTCGCTGCTGTTCGAAGACAGCGACGACAACGAAACCTTCCGCCAGATGCCGGTAAGCTTCAAGTATACGGGCGGCCCCTCGCCCACGGCCTGGGAAAAGGGCTGCGTCGTGGGCAGGCTTCCCCTGCCTTCCGATTGCCGCCGCTATGTGCGGGCGGTTCTGGAAACCGACGACGCCTCGGCTTCCGGCAGCGTGGACGTGAACTTCGACTATCTGCCGAGGTAGCGGCGGAGGAAGGCGGAAAGGCGCTTTCCGGCGGGGAAGGACGGATGAATGAGGGCTGAGCCTGAGCCTTTCCGCGTGTGCCGGCGGGCCGCCGTATGGATGAAGCGGCGGCCCGTATGGGCGGTCTGGCTTTCCGGGCGGGGCGGCGGATTTTCGCCGCATGGCGCTTGCGGACGGTCTTTGCCCGCCGCCGGGCGGGCATTTCAAGCGCAACCCGCCTGGCTTTGGGCGGGAGTGTTGAGGGGTGAACGGCATTCGGGGCGTAACGCTTTTACCGGCAAGGGGAAAGGTTTTATGAAAACAGAGGAATTGCCAGGTCCCGACGATGCGGAACGGTTCGCCAGGGCGGCGGTGCGCGCCGCGCTGGCGGGCATGGGGGTGGGCGTTGCCGAAACAATGCCCCTGCCTGTCATGCTCAAGGTGCTGGCGGCGCTGCGCGAGTGCTGCGGCGGGGTCCGTTTGTCGTCTTCGGGGACAAGGCACAGCAAGGAGGATATCCATGACATCGGACTCTCTTAGAGGTTCGGGCGGACAAAGCGAGGTCTCCATCTGCAACAAGGCTCTGCGGTATTTGGGCGCTTCGGAGATACTTTCCCTTACGCAGGGCAGCCGGGAATCGGACTTATGCGCTCAAAATTACGCCGAAGCCAGAAACGAGCTTCTGGCGGCGCATTACTGGTCCTTTGCCACGCGCCGCGCTTTGCTCGCTCCCTTGCATGCGGACGGGGGTGATGGGGGCGGGTTCGCCCGCGCCTATAAACTTCCCGTGGATTGTCTGGCGGTGCAGCGTCTGGCGGGCGGCGAGCCCTTTGCCGTGGGGGAAAACGGCGTTCTGCGTACGGACGCGTCCACGGCGGAAGCGGTGATGACGGTCCTGGCGGAAAACCCCGACCGTTACCCGCCCCTGTTTACAGAGGCCCTGGCCCGCCGGCTGGCGGCCGCCCTGGCGGTGGCGCTGGTGAATAACGCGCGCCTTGAGCAAAGCATGTTCCAGCGTTTTACCCTGGCCTTTGAGGCGGCCCGCCTTGCCGACGCCGCGCAGGAATCAATTCCGCCCGGCACGGCGGCCGGGATGGAAGACGCCTGGATAGCGGCGAGGTAGCCATGGCGACAACAACCATAATGCAGGCCAGTTTCAACGGGGGCGAACTTTCGCCTTACATGGACGCCAGGGTGGACCAAAGCCGCTATTCCACGGGGTGCCGCGCCTTGCGCAACATGCTCCCGGCTCCGCACGGGGCGGCTTACCGAAGGCCCGGTTTCCGCTTCATGGGCGAGGCCCTGGATTCTTCGGCGGCGGGGCAGTCCCGCCGGGTGCGGCTGATGTCCTTTGCCTTCAGCGAGGAACAGGCCTACGTGCTGGAATTTTCCGACAAAAAAATGCGGGTATGGTTCAAGGGGGGGCTTATTCTGGCCGGAAACGGCCTGCCCCTGGAGGTATCCACGCCGTATACGGCCGACCGTATATGGGGCGTGCGCCAGTGCCAGTCCGCAGATGTGCTGTACCTGGTGCATCCGGAAACGCCGCCGCACCGGCTTGAGCGGCACGGGCACGCCGACTGGCGTATTCTTCCGGTGGTTTTCGGCCCTTCTATTTCCGCGCCGGGAACGCCGTCCTGCGCTGTCACAGGCAATGCGGAACGGGACTATTCCTATGTGATTACGGCCGTCAACGCGGCCAACGAGGAAGAAAGCCTGCCCTGTCCACCGGCGGTGTGCCGCGCGGCCAAAACCCTGAACGCCGATTCCTACGTCACGCTGACCTGGAGCATCGTGCCCGGGGCGCGGGAATACCGCGTGTACAGGGCAGGCGGCGGCAGCGGCAGTTACGGTTTTGTGGGCCGCGCCGTCGGCGCGGAATACCAGGACAGGGGACAGGCGGCCGACTTCGGCCAGGGCTTGCCCGAGATGCGCACGCCTTTTGAAGGGGCGGGAAATTATCCCTCCTGCGTGCAGTTTTTTCAACAGCGCCTGTGCTTCGCCGCAAGCATAAATTCCCCCCAGACCATCTGGACCAGCCGCACTGCCAATTACCATAATCTGAACATCTCCCGCCCCTTGCAGGCGGACGACGCCTGCACGGTAACCATAGCCGCCGACCGGGTGAATGCGGTGCGCTGGATGATGCACGGGCAAAAGCTTCTTGTGGGGACCGTGGACGGCGAATGGGCCGTTTCCGGCATGGGGGGCGAGGCCCTCTCTCCCGGTTCGTGCATGGTGGAACGTCAAAGCGCGCGCGGGTCGGCCGCTTTGCCCGCCCTGGCCGTGGGCGACTCCATCCTGTACGCGCAGCGCGGCGCCGACGTGGTGCGCGAATTCCGCTACAGCCTTGACTCCGACGGCTATGTGGGCGTGGACCTTTCCATTTTGGGCGAACACATCCTGCGCCATCGCCGCATCGTGGACTGGGTCTGGCAGCAGAACCCGCATTCCGTGCTTTGGTGCGTGCTGGACAACGGAACGCTGGCGGGCCTGACACTTATCCGCGAGCATGAGGTGGTGGCCTGGCACAGGCATGAGACCGACGGGTTTGTGGAAGGGGTCACGGTCATTCCCGGCGCGAAAGGCGACGAGCTTTGGGCGGTGATCAGCCGGGAACGCCCTGGCGCGGAGGGCCCCGTCCGCAAGCGGTTTGTGGAGCGCCTGGATTCCGTATTCGAAGGCGATGACGCCGTGGAGGCCTTTTTTGTCGACAGCGGACTTTCCTGGGAGGGGCATGCCGTGCGCATTCTGGCCGGCCTGGAACACCTGGAAGGAAGAACCGTGCAGATTCTTGCCGACGGATGGGTACACCCGCCCCAGCAGGTGGAAAACGGACGCATCGCGCTGGAGCGGCCCGCGTCGGTGGTGCATGCGGGGCTGGGATTTGTCAGCGATATCGCCCCCATGGCTTCGGAACCGACGCAGGCGCAGGGCGCGGCTTTGGGTATGACGCGCCGGGTGGGGCGGGTACGCTTTCGCGTATACCGCACCCTTGGCTGCAAAGTGGGGCCCGGCCCGGAGCGCCTGCGCGAGGTTCTTTTCCGCGATGTGCGTCATCCCATGGGGCGGGCTTTGCCCTTGTACAGCGGGGACAGGACGGCCCTTATCGATTCGGTGGTTTCCACCGGCGGCGGGGTGTTTTTCCGGCAGGACGACCCGCTGCCGTTCACCCTGCTGGCCGTGGCGCACGAAGTGGAGGTGGGCGAGATATGACGGCGCGAATATTCCGCATGCCTGAGGATGCGCGGCCTGCCGGCGGCGTTTTGCCGGGTGGCGATATGTCCCTGGGGAACGGCTATTTTGTGGTCCGGTCTTCAGAAGCGCATCTGCGCGCGGTGCTGGCGGACCTGCGCCCCAAGGATTGGCGGGAAGCGGCCTTTTTTGAGGCGGTGCAAAAAAGACCGCGTCCGGTACGGGCGGTGCTGGAGGACTCGTTTACGCGAAGTCTGGCCCGCTTTGCCCTGCTGCGCGGCGAAATCTGTCTGGCCGTGGGCGGCGTGACCCCCTTGCCGGAGCCCGGCTGGGGCTGCCCCTGGATGGTGGGGACGGTGGAACTGGACGCGTCCCCAAGGGCTTTCGCCCTGCTTGCAAAGGTATTTGCGCCGCGCGCGTCGGCGGTTTTTCCCAAACTGGTGAACTGCACCCTGGAAGAAAAAGGCCCCGGCGGCAAAGCGGCCCTGGCCTGGCTGGAACGCTGCGGCTTTGCCCTGCGGCGCCCGGTGCGCGTGCCCCGCCTCTGCGCCGGTAACGCAAAGGGATACGCCGCCGCAGAGGAGAACCCCTGGGACAGGGTGTGGGTGTTCTTCCGGGCTCCGGGAATGTGAACAAAAGCGGATTGGCTCTGCCAGAGCATTGCACACTTGAAATGCTCGCAAGAGGTTGTCTTCAAATCCTTAAAACAGGAGGAAGCCATGTGCTCAATGATGGTGGCCCAGGTAGCCCAGATGGCCATGAACTCGCTGCAGGCCATAGTGAACTTTCAGCGCAAGGAGGCGGATCTTGCCTACCAGCGCTCTGTGGCGGCCAACCAGGCGCGGTATGAAAGTTATCAGGCCCGGCTGAAAGAGAATGAAATCCGGCGAACCGAGTATGAAAAGCGGCAAAAATTGCGGGAAATTCAGCGTCAGTATGCCCAGCAGGGCGGCAAGCGCCTTTCCCTGCTCGGAGCCGGCGGGGGCGAGACGGATTCCGGGTCAGCCCTGGACGTGCTGCTGGATTCCGCTGCCCGCAGCGCCGAGGATCAGTTCGAGGTCGAGCGGCAGGCCGGGAACAGGCAGCGGGATCTTGCTTACGAGGCGGGCCTTTTGCGCACCAGGTCGAAAAATACGGCCGAGAACGCCAGGGACAGCCGCACCCTGCTGGAAAAGGGACTGGAATACTACAAGCTTGTCAATGACGTTGGCGGATTTGGCAACAACGGCGGGGCGCTTGGAATCGCGTCGAATATGTCGTCGATGTTCGCCTGACGCCGGGGAGGAACCATGGCCCTTACCATTCCCGGAAACAATGGAGAGAGAAAAACGCCTTTTACCGGCCGGGCGCCTTTGCCCGCACGGGAGCAAGATTTTGATGCGGATGAATCCGGGCGCGACGTGCGCGGCATAACCGCCCTGTCCCTGGCCTCAAAGGGCGAAGCGGAACTGTCCGCCCTGCTGCGCCGGGCGCGTCTGGAAAAAACTTTGGTGGAGGAAGAAGGCGCCTTGCGCCTGCGCGCGCGGGAAGAGGTGCGCAAAGTGCTGTCTCCGGAAAAGGACGAGGAAACGGCGCGGGCGGCGCAAAACCAGCTGGCCGCCTCGCTGGAGGCCTTTGACGTGCGCAGCCGCGACCTTGCCCTGCGCGAACGCCTTGAACGCTGCCGTGAGGAGGCCGGACGGCGCAGGCGGGACGTGTTGTGTTCCGTACGTGCCCTGGCGGACACCGCCGCCTATTCCCCTTCGGAGGATCTGCGCGCGCGGGCGCTTGCCGCGGCGCGGGACCAGATGCGGACCCTGTCCAGGGCGGAGCTGGCCATGGAGGCCGCGACGCGCCGGGTATCCGGCACCCTGGCGGATAAGGAGCAACTATGACCATATACGCGCGGGAAACGAGATTTTGTGAACAATACCAGGGTAACGGCGTCCAGACGGACTGGCCGGTGCTGTTCCCCTTCCTTGAGCCCGGCGACGTGCGGGCCGTAATCACCGATCCCGGCGGCGCAAAGCGTCAGCTTGCGGCGGGGCAGGACTTTAGCGTGACGCAGAGCACGGGGGCAACGGGCGGGACGCTGCACGCGGCGGTGCCCGACGGGCACCGGCTGACCATATATCTTGAGCAGGCCTGCACCCAGGAAATCGATTTGCGCAACAACGGTATCCTGGATGCGGAGGTGCTGGAGTACGGCCTGGACAAGCTGACCCTTCTTGTGGCCGAGGCGCGCCAGGGGCTTTCCCGCGCCCTTTGTGTGGATGTGGCGGATACGACTCCTCCGGAAGATTTGATGCGGTCGCTGTTTGAATCGCGCGACAGGGCCGAATCCGCCGCTTCCTTAGCGGCGGACAGCGCGGCTACGGCCGTGTCCCTGGTCAGGGAGGCTTCCGAGGAAGCCGTGGACCGGGCTGAAGACGCGGCCCGGCGCGCGGAAGGAGCCGCGCAGGGTCTGATGGGCCTTTCCATAGCCGTGGACGATGCGCCGCACGGACAGGCCGCCAGCGGCAGCTTTAATTCGGCCACCGGCATGCTTACCCTGCGCGTGCCGGAAGGAAAACAAGGTTTGCCCGGTCTGGCCGGGGAGTCGGGGGCCACAGGCCCGCAAGGGCCGCAGGGAGAAAAAGGCGACCCCGGAGCAAACGGCCAGGCCGGCCCGCAGGGGCCCGCCGGGCCGCCGGGCAGCGCGCCGCGCATTGACGTTATCGACTGCGGCGGGGCCTGGTCCACGCAGATCACGGTTATAGACTGCGGCACAGCCGCAGGCTGAGGCTGTCGCCAAAGTCCGCTTTGGCGGCAGCCCGCCGCAAAGGCGCAGGCGGCATTTACTGCCGCCGTCAAGCGCAGGAGCGGGCGTGTCTTTACAAACCCCGGTCTTGCGGGGTTTGTCATCAATAGTAAGCCTGCGGCACAGCCGTAAGCTGGCAATAAGGAGGGGATCGTATGCCTTTGTATCAGGTGCAATTTCGGCGTGATACGGCGGCCAATTGGCAGGCGGCCAACCCGGTGCTTCTGGCCGGTGAACTGGGCGCGGTGACGGATGCGCCCGTAAGCGGCGGGGGCGGCGGGCTGCTGCTTAAGCTGGGGGACGGCGCTACCCCCTGGAAGGATTTACCCTATGCCAGCGGCCCGGCGGGCGAGGACGGGGGACAAGGTCCGGCGGGCGCGGATGGCCCTGCGGGTCCGGCAGGCCCCCAAGGCCCGGCGGGTCCGCGGGGATCGCAGGGTGAACCCGGTTCGCAGCCGCCCATATCCGACAGCGTGACCAGCCCCGATTCCGGCGTATACGCCAGCAGCAGGGCAGTGAAGCTGGCGTACGACAGGGCGGAAGCGGCGGCGGTCACGGCCACGGATGCGGAAGCAAAAGCAATGGCGGCGGCGGCCACGGCCTTTCCCGCCGGCGGTATCATCATGTGGAGCGGCGCGGCAGGCGCTGTCCCCACCGGCTGGGCGCTTTGCGACGGCAGCAAGGGTACCCCCAACCTGCGGGACCGCTTCGTCATAGGCGCGGGGTCTTCTTACGCGCCGGGGGCAACAGGCGGCGCGGCCACGCACAGCCATACGGCGTCGGCAGGCGCCACGGCGGCGGCCAACCAGTGGTCGTCTCTCTCCACGTCGCAGATGCCGGTGCACAGACATACCTACGTAGGCGGCGGCGGTTCCAACTCCAACATGGCCACGGGCAATCCCCCCGGATTTATGGGCGGCAATTCCACGGGGGTGGCCATAAAAAGCGATCTGATAGGCGACACCGGCGGATGGGACGGCCACACCCACGGACAGGAGGCCCACACGCACAGTGTTGCCGTGGCCGCCGGGGGGGCGTTTCCGCCGTACTATGCCCTGTGCTTCATCATGAAACTGTAAGGAGGCAGCATGTATACACGCATCACCGTCATACCGTCCGACCGCGCCATTGTCGTTGACGGCCAGTATCTTTCCCTGGCTACGGGGGCGCCCGCCGGCATGCACGCCCTGCAATGGCATAACGGTTCCGGACACGTGGAATACGCGGACGGGCGGGCCAATACGCCCCTGACCGCCGCCGACTACGAGGACAAGGTGGCCCCTTTCGCAAGGTTGTGGGAATTGGAAAAAGCGCGGCTGAAGGCCCGGTCGGACCGCCCCCCCAGCCTGGAAGAAGCCCGCCTGGCCAAGATTGTGGAAATCAACGCGGGTTATGAAAGCGCCATCCGCTATATCCAGGGCGGGTATCCCCTGGAGGAAGTCCTGACCTGGGAGCGTCAGGCCGCGCAGGCGCGGGAGCTTTTGGCGGACCCGGCGGCGGAAGCCGCCTTTGTGCGCACCCTGGCGGCGGTAAAGAATATAAGCGTCGAGGAAATGGCGGGCCGTATTCTGGCCAACGCGGCGTCCTGGGAGCCGGTAGCCGCCCTGCTTACGGCCCAGCGGCAGGCGCTGGAAGAACGGGCTTTTGCGGCGCAAAGCCTGGAAGATATCGCGGCCGTTCAGGCAGGCTATTCGGTGTAGGTCGCGTTGAGTAAGGCGGCCCATCCCTCAACGCAACGCGGCTTGCTGTAACCCGGCAAAACACAAGGAGAAGCTGTGGCTGTCAATGGTTGTTCCGGCGGCATGGACGCCCTGGCCCGGCTGGTGAACAAATATATCCGCCGGGCCGGGCCCGATTCGTCCGGAAGCGGACAGTTTGGCAGCGGTCCGGCCGGACGGGGTCGCCCCCTGGCCTTTACCGGCTGCTGCGACGAGCACGATCTGTTCTATGAGCAGGGTCTGCCCTGGCAGGGCTGGGGGCGCGTTCTGCCCTGGCTGCGGCAAAGCTTTCGCGACAGGGCATTCGCCGACCGGATCCTGCGCAAGTGCATCGCGCAAAACCTCCGCAGGCGCGGGCGGCCCCGGTGGGTGCGCCTGCACGTGCCGTGGTGCTTCTGGCTGGGGGTACGGCTGGGCGGCTGGTGGTTCTGGAAACGAAACCGGGACTGAACCCGGAGTAAATTACCATTGAAAATGTTTTGGCCTGGCGGCGGGAACGGCCGCCCGCCGCGCAGGCGTGGGCGAAACTTGTTTCGCCGTTAAACGTCGGAGCGAGCGTTTCAAAGGTAATCCGCTCTAAGATTTTCTATAGCCGGAGGTGTGCCGCGCGTGGAAGAAAATGGCCGACGAAACCGCCGCCATGAACCCCAGGCAGAGGTAGGTACTGTGAAAGGCCTTGAGCACGTCGTTGGTGGGCGCCCCGGCGCGGATGCCGGAGAATTCGCCCAGAATCGCCGCCGCGCAGGCCACCCCCATGCCCATGGACGTCTGCATGACCACGGAAAGCAGACCGTTGCTGGCGCTGGCGTGGTAATCGGGGACGTCCAGCAGCGTCAGGGTGTTCATGGCGGTGAACTGCATGGAGTTCACCACCCCGAACAGGACGAAAAGCCCGATAATGCACCCGTACGGCGTGTTCTGGTTGATCAGGGAAAAGCAGGAAATAAAAATTCCCAGGATCAGAGTGTTCAGCACAAGCAGCCAGCGGTAGCCCAGAAGATTCAGCATGGGCCGTATAAGCTGCTTGGCCGATATGGCGGCCAGGGTGATGGGTATCATGGTCATGCCCGCCTTCAGCGGGCTGAAGCCCAGACCCACCTGCAACAGCAGGGGGGTAAGAAAGGGCATGGCCCCGGTGCCCAGCCGGGCGAAAATGTTGCCCAGAATGCCCACGGAAAAGTTGCGTGTGGCGAACATGGCGGGGCTGAACAGGGGATTGGAAACGCGCAGGGCGTGCAAACAATATACAATCAGGCTGACGATGCCGCAGACCAGGAGGATGATCATGGGCGTATAGGCGAGGTGCAGCTCGCCTATGCCCTCCAGCGCCATGGTCACGGCCACCATCGCTCCGCCGAAAAAGACGAATCCCGTCCAGTCAAAGGGCGCGGGTTCAGTCTCCGGCATCAGGTTGGGCATATAGCGCAGGGTGGCCAGCGCGCCCACGACGCCCACGGGGATATTGATAAGGAATATCCAGTGCCAGGAGGCGTAGTCCACCAGGAATCCGCCCAGGGTCGGCCCTACCAGCGGACCCAGCAGGGCGGGGACGGTGATAAAGCTTAAAATCTGCACCAGCTGTTCGCGGGGATAGGCGCGCAACACGCTCAAACGGCCCACCGGAACCATCAGGGCCCCGCCCACCCCCTGCAGAATACGGGACATCACCAGAAATTCCAGGTTGGGCGAAAGGGCGCAGGACAGCGACCCCGTGCTGAACAAAAGAATGGCGACGAGAAAGATCCTGCGGGTGCCGAAACGGTCGGTTAGCCAGCCCGAAGCCGGAATCAGCAGAGCCACGGTAAGCATGTAGGCGACAACCACAGACTGCATGCGCAGGGGGTTTGATTTAAGGCTGTGCGCCATGGCGGGAATGGCCGTGTTCAGAATGGTGCTGTCCAGGGTTTCCATGAAAAAGGCGACGGCCACCAGCCAGGGCAGTATCCGGGCCGTCTTTTCGTCTATGATAGGTCGAGTCATGGTCTTTCTCTTGTTTCAGTGGGCCGGGGAGGAAGCGTTACCTCCCGGCAAGGCCCAGCGTATAACGTTCCACCGGGGCGTAGTTGTCGGTCAGGGCCGGCACTGCGTCCGCGTCGTCGGGAAGGGGCCGCGTCCACCTGCTTCGCAGCATGGCGGCGATGCGCGCGTTCTCCACGATATTGCCCGTGTCCACAGCCGCCGGGTCGGGCAGTTCGCGGGGAGAGCGCAAGGCCAGAAGCATGACATTTTGTATCATATCCCCGTCGGCCGGCGATTGCACGGGGAAAAGATAAACATTCCCGAACTCCGAGGCAAAAGCCCGGTATATGGAACGCAGCAGGCGGCCATTGTCGCCTTCAACGGCCGTAATGATGTTCATCAAAAACACGCCGTTCTCGCTGAGCAGATCGCGGACCTTGCGGGCGGTTTCCACCGTGCCCACGTGAAAGGGCACGCTGTAGTGCGAATTGAAAATGTCGGCGAAGATCAACTGGTAGGTTCCGGCCTCCCCGTTTTTGGCGCTGCGGTTAAGAAAACCGCGCGCGTCTTCGTGCAGGATGCGCATGCGGGGATCGTCCCGGGGCAGCCAGAAGCGCGATTGCGCGGCTTTGGTCATGCCGGGGTCAAGTTCCACCACGTCCAGGGAAAAGTCGCGGGAGGCCAGACCCGACTGCCCGGCCAGCAGCCATTTGGGCACGGAATACCCGCCGCCGCCCAGCATCAGAATGCGCTTGGCGCGCGGGTTAAGCAAGGTGCCCAGGCGGTAGAAGCGGGTGTAAGCGAAGGCCAGTTCGTTGGGGGCATCCCTGTACGCCCCGGATTGGAAGCTGCCGGGGTCGGTGCGCAACAGGCGGATGGGCCTGCCCTCCAGGGAACCTTCCATAATCTGGATGGAGGAATAGGGCGTTTCCAGGGTAACGGTTCCCTGTTCGGCGAGATACGATGAATAGGCCCGGCTGCCAAAGGCGGCAAGCAGCAGCAGGGCGGCCAGAAGCGCCCTGGGAAAAAAAGGCCTGTCCCGGGCGGCGCAGGCGGCACCCAGCAGGCAGGCGGCGACGCCCAGGGTTATTTCCGTGCTGCCGAACCAGGAAATGAGAACAAAACCCCCAAGAAAGGTGCCGACAATGCTGCCGACGGTGGAAACGGCGTTAAGCCTGCCGATGACCGAGCCGGACCCGTCGCTGTGCGTGATGGCAAGACGCATGGCATAGGGGGAAACCATGCCGCACAGAACGCTGGGAGCGGCGAACAGCAGCACGGCGGCGCAGACGGCGGCCAGATGCAGCGACGGCACGGCGCGCGAAAGAAGCTCCAGCACCACGCTTTGGACAAGAGCGGTCACCAGGACGCAGGCCGAGGCCCCCATAAGCAGGCCCGCCAGGACGGCGCGGGCGTGTTCACGCCTGGCCCCGGCGTCGCCGGCGTCTTTTCGAGCTTTTTTCGCGGCATTTCCGTCGCCGGAGGCGTGCAGCAGGCGGTCGGCGAGCCTGCCGCCCAGCCAGTAGCCAAGGCTGAGGCTGGCCAGAATGACGCCGATCAGACTGGTCCAGACCACCACGGAGGTTCCCATCCAGGGGGCCAGCAGCCGCGCCCCCACCATTTCCAGCACCATCACCGCAAGGCCGTTCAGGAACATCACCAGAGTCAGCATCGTTCGTCCTTGAGGTTAGGTTTCGCTGCATAGGCCGTTTGAAACGAATCGAAGGATTATGGCCTATGCGGACCGTTTTTACAATCTTGCACGGGGGGGAAAAAATGTTTATAGTAATTTTCTAGAAGTCATTTCGTATGAAAAATGTCTACCTCCGGATGGCCGGGAGCCGCCCGGTACAAAACGGATCCCCGCGCCCGCCGGCAGAACGGAGGACGTTTGAGGTGAAGCGGCCGCGACCCCGCATGCCGTTTTTTGAGGACGGCGAAAGAGATTCCGCCGGGAAAGCCGTTGCGGCGAGTTTTGCGACGTTTGTGTTGTTATGCGCCGTGTGTCTTGCTCCGTTTTCCCGGGCGCTGGCGGCCCCGCGCCTGTCCACGCTGCCGGTGGTCACATCCCAAATGGCCCGGCAGGAAGGGCAGGGCGAAAAAAAACCGTCCGTGCCGCGGCCGCGCGAACTGGCCGCGGCGGGGGCGGCTTCTTCCGCGTACAAAGCCCCCGCGCCATCCGGTTCCGCCCCCGCGCGAAAGCTTGCTTCGCCATCTGAGCCCACCGCTGCTGGAAAGCCCGCTTCGACGTCCCAGTCATCTCACCCCGCGCGAAGCGACGTCCCGGCAGCCCGGAAAGAACCCGCGTCCCTGTCGCGCAAAGCGGCTCCGGCGGCGGCAAAAGCATCTTCCACGGCAAAGCGGAAGGCCGCTTCTTCCGCAAAGGAACCGTCCGCGCGGCGGAATTCTTCGACGCCCAAGGGTGTTGCGGCGGCGCGGAATTCCGCCTGGAAGCAGCCTCCGTCGGGACTTGGGCTTTTTTCCCGCAATCCCTTTGCCCTTGAAAGTATCCCCCCTTCCCGCAAAGGGGCGGGCGGCAAGAAGCGGCCGCTGGTTTATTCGGCCAACGCCACTCAGCCGTCTCCCGCCTTTCCGACCAACGAGCGTCTTATGGTGACCGGCGGACTGCCCGAACCGCCCGAAAGCCGCCTGGAAGCGCACCATACGGTGTTTCCCACCTCGGATCCCCACACTGTGGGCTGGCAGGAAGAAAAACCCCCGCCCGAAATGACCATGCGCTACGCCATGACCAATAGTACGGCGGCGCGCCTCGCCATCAATTCGCAGGATCAGACTTCGCCTCTGTATGCGCCCATCACCAAAAAAGAGGGGGCCATCAGCGCCACGGGCATGTATCTGGATGTGAACGTGCGCAAGGACATGCAACTGCAATTCGGGGGCGAATACCGCATCTACGAGGACGAGACGGTCAATCCTGAGAATAAAGGCAACTCGGCGGGGGCATCCGTCGGCCTGCGCTGGAATTTTTGAGAAAGGGGCCAGGTTTGCCGTGATACTTCGTCAGGCTTCATTTTTATTCCGGGGGCAGGACCAAAGAGTCCAGCCCCCGGAATAAAAATTCGCCTTCCTTGTCTGGCGGCAAACCTGGCCCCTCTCTTTGAGCTTATATGAACAGTCGCGGCATCCGTAAAGGCGCATTACGCGGCGCTATTGTCCGAAAAAGTCGAAAACGCCCTTTTTGCCCGCCAGGGCGCCGGGGTAAAGTTCGCAGGCCAGCACGTAGCGGCCCGGTATGGATTCGGGAAGGTGCCGGATGCCAAACTTTTCCGCCTTGCGAAAGCCGAAGCGCCCGTAATAGGCGGGGTCCCCCGCCAGAAAGACCGCGCCGTGCCCGAGTTCGCGGGCGCGTTCGAAAGCCTTGCGCACCAGGGCCGCGCCAAGGCCGCGTTTCCGGCATTCCAGACGCACGCACAGCGGCGCCAGCATAAGGACCGGCATGTTCCCGCTTTCTTCGCCGTCTTTTGCCGCATCCAGGACAAGCGTGATGCCGGTAAGCATGATGTGCCCGGCCAGTTCCCCGTCTTTTTCCGCCACCAGGGCCAGTTCCGGGATATAGCCCGCGCCCGCGCGCAGCCGTTCCACAAAGTCCTGCTCATCGCCGTCGCTGATCCTGGCCGAGGCAAAAGCCTCCCGCACCAGGCTGTAGACAGCGGGGAACTCTTCCCGGCGTTCGGGGCGGATGGCATATTCGTTCATAAATTTTCCACCGCGCATTATTTGACGGCTTTTTATTGTGATTTTCAATGGCCAGGCCCTGCCGCGCGCTTTTGCCTTGAACTCACAGGCGGATTCCGGCTATGCGCAGCACCGCCGCCATGTCCAGATGCGCTTCCACCACGTCGGCCAGCCTGTCGTATTCCGCGCCGCGCCGGGCGGTATGGTCCGGATTTTCGCAATCAAGGGGGGCCAGTCCTTTTTTCATCCTCAGGGCGTTGAGCAGGGCGCGGGTAAAGGGCGGGTGGTCGAAAATCCCGTGCAGATAGGCGCCGAAAACCGTTCCCTCCGGATTTGCCGCCGCCCGCAGGGGCGTCTGGCCCTTTGACGGCGCGTCCGCTTCCAGCGGCACGATATTTCCTGTGGCGAAGCTGTGGCCCATGTGGATTTCGTAGCCCGCAAGCTCCATGCCGCGCGCCCGCGCCAGCAGGCCCGGAGCTTCGCCGATGCGCAGCCGGGTCTGTTCCGTGGACTTTTCGGGCGAAAAACGCGTCTCCATTTCCAAAAGTCCCAGCCCGGCGACGGTTTCCCGGTCGCTTTCCACCCGCAGGGAATCGTGGATGAAACGCCCCAGCATCTGAAATCCCCCGCAAACGCCCATGACGGGCGTTCCCTGCCGGTGCAGGCGGCGCACCGCCCCGGCCATGCCCAGGCGTTCAAGATGCAGCAGGTCGGCGGCCGTGCTTTTGGAGCCGGGCAGGATCAGCAAATCCGGCGTTCCGATCTGTTCCGGGGTTTTTGCGTAGCGCAGGATTACGTCGGGCAGGGAGTCAAAAACGGCAAAATCGGTAAAGTTGGACATGCGCGGCAGGCGCAGCACAACAATATCCAGGGCGGGCGAAGCCGGGCCGGGGAGGGGGGCCGCGCTTTCCCCCGAAGCTTTGGCCCCGCCGCTTCCGGCCTGGCCGTTTTCCGCCGGGCCCTTTGGGCCAAGCCGGGGGGTCAGGCTGTCTTCTTCGTCGATGGCGATGTCCCAGTACGGCAGCACCCCCAGCACCGGCAGGTCGAGAAGACCCTCAAGCTGCCGCAGGCCGGGTCCCAAAATACTTTCATCCCCTCGGAATTTATTGATGATCAGTCCCTTGACGCGGGCCTGTTCCCCTTTTGCCAGCAGCTTGACCGTGCCGTACAGCGAAGCGAAAACGCCGCCCCGGTCGATGTCGCCCACCAGCAGCACCGGGGCGTCGGCCATTTCGGCCATGCCCATGTTGGCGATGTCGTTTTCGCGCAGGTTGATTTCGGCCGGGCTGCCCGCGCCCTCGATAAGCACAAGGTCATGCGCCGCCGACAGGGCGGCAAAGGCGTCCCGCACTTCTTCGCGCAAGGAATGGCGAAAGGCGTAGTACTCCCTGGCGTCCAGGGTACGGCGCACCTTGCCGCGCACAATGACCTGGCTTTTGCGGTCGGAGCAGGGTTTGAGCAGTACGGGGTTCATCAGCGAAGACGGCTCCAGCCCGGCGGCCTCGGCCTGTACGGCCTGGGCGCGGCCTATTTCGTGCCCTTCGCGGGTGACAAAGGAGTTCAGGGACATGTTCTGGGACTTGAAGGGGGCCACGCGCAGGCCGCGCCGCCGGAAGATACGGCACAGGGCCGCCACCAGCACGCTTTTGCCCACGGAAGAACCCGTGCCCTGGATCATCAATGCCTTCGCCGTCATGCGGTTTCCTGATTATTTTTGCGCCTGGGGAAGAGAATCGACCGGGCGGCGGCCTGGGGTCGCCTCACCGGCGGCGTTTCGAAATTCGCGGCAGGCCAGCAGAAAATTGCGCGCCGTTGCCGGGTTGCTGTAAAAGTGCAGGTGGGCATAGGCCGCGTAAACGCGCTTTTTTACCAGCCCGTCGCGCCAGGCGTCCGCGCCGTGTTCCCGGCCGGGTTTGCGCACCAGACAGGCAAGAGGCTCCTTTTCCGGAAGCTCCAAAAAAGAGTAGTGGAACTCGTGCGCCCGAAAGGCCGTTCCCGCCGGGCCAAGCACGGTGTCGCGGGTCAGTTCGACCTCCGCGTAGCCGAAGCGCCGCAGCTTCGTGCCCATGCGCGCCGTGTACGGAAAAAAGCCCGCCAGGGAGAAGGTTCCGCCGGGAACGCACCCGCCTTTTCCCCCCTTCGCTGTCACGCTCGCCGCCGCCTCGACCGCCCCGGAATCCGGGGAGGGATTTTCCAGCGCGGCGCAAAGATACACCAGCCCCCCGCATTCGGCATAGGCGGGCAAGCCGTTTTCCAGCGCCGTTTTGATATCCTTACGGAAGGAACCGTTGGCCTCAAGGACCGCGGCGTGCACTTCGGGGAAGCCCCCGCCCAGGTACAGCCCGTGCAATCCCGGCGGCAGGGCCGCGTCGCGCAGCGGGCTGAAAAATACCAGTTCCGCGCCAAGTTCGCGCAGCAGATCCAGGTTGTCCTGATAGTAAAAGGAAAAGGCCGCGTCCCTGGCAACGCCGATGCGCAGCGGCGGACGGAGAGCGGTTGTTTCTTCGAGAGCCCCGCGTTCGTACGTATACGCTTTCCCCGCCGCCAGCTTCGGCGCGGCGCGGGCCAGGTCCAGCAGGCCGGGGAGGTCAAGGTGCCTTTCGGCGGCCTGGGCCAGTTTTTCCACAACGGCGTCAAAACGTTCCACTTCGTCCGCCGGGACAAGGCCCAGATGGCGTCCGGGCAGGGCGAAGGCGGAATCCTCCGGCAAATGGCCGAAGCAGGGAACACCCGTCTGATCCTCGATGATGTTTTTGAGCAGGGCGTACAGCCTTTCTCCCGCCCGGTTCACGATGACGCCGCTTACGGGCGCGGAAGGGTGAAAGCGCGCGTAGCCGCTTACCAGGGCCGCCGCGCTGCGGGAAATCCCCCTGCCGTTGATGACAAGCACCACGGGCGCGCGCAGAAGCTCCGCCACGTGGGCGGTGCTGCCCTCGTGGCCTGTTCCCCGGCCGTCGAACATACCCATGACGCCTTCGACAAGGGCGAGTTCTTGCGCCGGGGCGGCTGAACCCTTCGCCGGGGCGGTCGGTCCTTTGGGCGGGAAAGCGCCCGGCCCGGCGGCCCGGCGTGTGAAAAGCCCGTACAGGACGGGGGCGGGCAACAGCCAGGAATCCAGGTTGATCGAGGGCTGTCCGGTGATGCGCGAGTGAAAGGACGGGTCTATGTAGTCCGGTCCGGTTTTATAAGGCCGCACGGCAAGGCCCCGCCTGGAAAACGCGGCCATGAGGGCGGCGCAGACCGAGGTTTTGCCCGCGCCGCTGTGCGTGGCGGCAAGCACCAGACGGGGAATGTTCATGAAAGGGTACCGCGCGGATAAAAATTACTGCCGGACATCGCCGCGCATAGTAGCCAAATGGGCGAAGGATCACAATTGATTTGCGGGGCGCGAAAGGGCGCCGGGAATATGTCCGGAAGTCATTTTTTGCTTCATCGGGGAATAAGTACATGTCATACTATTGAACAGCTCCGCCGGGAGTGACAATGGAAAGAAGAATCCGTACAGTGCCGCTGCTTGAACGTTCAGGAGGCTGTATGCCCATACCCGAGCTGCTCGCCCCGGCGGGCGATCCGGAAAAGCTGGAAACGGCGCTGCTTTACGGCGCGGACGCCGTGTATCTTGGCGGCCCGGAAGGTAACCTGCGCGCCGCCTGCCGGGGATTTTCCCCTTTTGAACTCGCCAGGGGCCTTGATCTGGCTAAAAGGCGGGGGGCGCGGGTCTACTACTGCCTGAACAGTTTTCCCCGCGAGGCCGACCTGGCCCGCCTGCCCGCCCGGATAGAAGAGTGCGCCGCTCTGGGCGTGCACGCCTTCATAGTGGCCGATCCCGGCGTGCTGCGGCTGGCGCGGCGCTACGCGCCGGGGATTGCGGTGCATCTTTCCACCCAGGCGAATACGGCGAACAGCGAAGCCCTGCGTTTTTGGCAAGAGCAAGGAGTCAGCCGGGCCAATCTTGCCCGCGAACTTTCCTGCCGCGAAATATACGCCCTGCGCCGGGCCTGCCCGGATATGGAACTGGAGGTTTTTGTCCACGGGGCCATGTGCCTGGCCGTTTCCGGGCAATGCCTGCTGTCCGCATGGTTGAACAACCGCCCGGCCAACGCGGGGCGCTGCACCCAGCCCTGCCGTTTCGAATACAGGGCGCTGGGCCTTGAGCCTTCCCTGGAGGTAGAGGAAGCCACGCGCCCCGGCGAACCCTTATGGAGCACGGGCCGGCAAGAAGGGTACGCCGCTCTTTTCGCCCCGGACGACCTGTGCCTTATCCGCTATATTCCCTGGTTCTGCCGCATTGGGGCGCATGCCTTGAAAATTGAAGGGCGTATGAAAAGCGCCGCCTATGTGGCCCAGGTGGTGGACGCCTACCGGGCGGCCCTGGACGGCGCGCGCCGCCCGGGGGAAATGCGGATGGAACTTTGCCTGCCCGAACTTTTGCACTCGTCCTTCCGTCCTTTGAGCACGGGCTTTTTTGTGCCCGGCGAACGCAGGTACGTGACCTGGGAGGGGTTGCGGAAGCCGGGACCCGCTTGCCGGGAAAAAGGCGGATCAACGGCGGGCGCGCGGGAGCAAAACGCGGCGGCGGCGCAGGCGCGTCCGGTGGTGGGCCGCGTTGTGGAGGCGCAGGGCGCGGGGCGCTGGGTTGTGGACGTGCGCGCCAACTGGCGGACGGATGCCGATGTGGAAGTCCTGCTGCCCGGGCTGCGGCGTCCCTGGATTGCCGCCGGGACATACGGACTGGAAAACCAGCGGGGGGAGCGGAGCGTTTCCGTCGGTTCCGGCATACGCGGGGTGTTATGTTCCGATTTTCCGGATTTGGAGCCGGGCGTCTTTCTGCGGGCCGTGGAATGCGGCATTGAGCGGTAGAAAGCCGCAACGCGCATCAGGGCGTAACCGCGCAAAGGCGGCGCGCTGTTTGGCGTTTTTGCCGCTTTCCCCTTCCCGGCGGAATTTCGCCGGGAGGGGGAAAGGGGATTACGGCCTGTCCCGCAGGCAGGAGGTGGAGAACCAGCGGCGCACCGCCTCGGGATCGGCCCTGTAAATGCCGTCGGTGTTTCTTCTTGCAGGGAAGTTTTCTTCTTTAATCCAGCGGAGAATGGCCTTGTTTCCGGCGCCCACGGCCTTGGATATGGCCTCCAGGCCCACCAGGATCATGGGGGGGGAGTGCTGCGTGAAAAGTTCGGCATGTTCCCATCCGCCCTCGGAAAGCCCCGGAACAGGGGACGCCGGCGGCTCTCCCCCGGTTTTTTTCCGGACGGAACCGCCGTGGGCGCTGCACGCGTCATCGCTCTGACCGTCAATCATAAGTTGCTCCTTACAGTGCTGGTGATAAACGCCGCAGTGAAGACCCCGCGGTCTTGCTGCGGGATTAGAGCAAAGTAGCCTGTCAAAAACCGAAATTTCCGTCGGGGACGCGCCAGTATTCGGAAGAAGATTCCCCCGCGCCGACGTCCCCGGATTGCCAGGGATCGTCCATAAGCCGCAGCGTGCCGTCGTGCAGCCCGTGTGTTGCCTCGCAAAGCCGTGAACAATGGCGTTCATGATAATGCGAGGTGGTGAAAAGCTCGCCGCACCAAAGGCACAAGCGGGTCGTGGACGGGTTGCACCGCTGGTATTGGATGGCGCATCTGCGCGAGCAGAAAGATCCTTCTTTTCGGTTGTGCAGCAACTTCTTCCCGCAAAACCGGCAATGGACGGCCGGCATTCGTTCCTGCATGGCCCCCTGACAGCTTCGCGAGCAATAGCGTCCTCTGCCTCTGTTCAACCTGGATGGCTTGATATAAAAATCCTTTCCGCAAAATCCGCATCTTGTCATAACCATGAAGGATCCCCGGAAAAGAAGCGGTTGCAGTCATCAAGCGCCCGTTTGCTTTGTTCAAGATGCCGCTCGGTGGGCTTTTCCGCGGCGTTGTACACGGCATGATACAGATTGAGCAGATGCTGATGTTCCTTGATTTCGACCAGGATCATCTTCCGGCTTTTGTGGGCCGTAGTCTCGCACGAAAGACAGGCGTGAGGCTTCCCTAAAGCCGCCTCCTCTTTGCGGACAAGGAAATACTGATTGCAGAAAGTGCAACGCACGGGAAGACGCTTTTGGGCCATGTGTCGCCTCGGTATTGAGTTGAAAGGTGTTGTGGCCGGATGGGAACGTCATACTATTTTTGCACAAAAACGTCAAGTATAGATGATTTTGTGCAAAAAACTTGACATTTTTCGTCATATTCGGCAGTATGTGAAAAATATAAACGTCGGGAGGAAATATGCAGGAGCATTTCCATGCTGCGGGCGTGGAGCCGCCTGTAATTCTGGCCCTTCAGCGGGCCGGCAGCGTAGCCAGGCTGGCGGAGATCACGGGGGTCAGCGAACGCACCGTTTACGCGTGGAAAAACGGCGAACGTCATCCCAGCCGCAGCAATATAGCGAAAATGACGCGTTATCTCGAGATCGTCGCCCCTCCTTACGAAGTGCCTCCGGGCGGGCAGAGGCCGCTTCGCGAGCAACGGATGTCTTTTCCTTTTCCCGCGCACCCAGTCGGAGGCGCGTCGGGCTTGGAAGCGCACGACAGTCCGGGGCGCTATGCCGTTGAAAAGGCCGCCGGGCACGAATCTTTGCGGGCTGTATCCTGCGTTGCCGGCGGCCTTCTGGTTCCGGGCGAAGCCGCGATGGCGGCCGGTGGAGACGGCGCTCCTTTTCTTGTTTTGCCGTTTTTTTCCACGCCCTTTTTGCGCGGAACGCCTGTGGATGGCGAAATTTCGCCGGCAGGCGGGGGCTGTGCCTTTTCCGCCGCATGGATAGAGGCAAAAGGCCTGCGCCCGCAGGCTTTGCGTCTTATGCGCATGACCGGGCGCGGCATGGAGGATACCTTGCACGACGGGGACTTGTGTCTGGTGAACACGGATGACGAAACCCTGACGGACGACCGTGTCTATCTGGTGCGCTACGGCGCCGATTTTTTTGTCAGGCGGCTTTTCCGCATGCCCGGCGGGCATCTTTTCCGCAACGACAACCGGGCGCTGTCCCACCAGGATTTTGAGCTTTCTCCGGCCCCCTCTCCCCACTGGGAGGTGCTCGGCCGGCTGGTATGGGCGGGAAAGTGCCTGTGATGCAAGGAACATATCCGTGATGGAAGGGCAAAAAAACGAATGTGAACAGTTTTGTACAAAATGTGCGAACTGTGCGCCCGGGGCGTGGGCCGGGGCGTCCGCCTACGCGGTGCGGTATGTGGCCCCGGATTTTGGGGTGTGCTGGCACGAGGCTCCCACGGAACCGCTGGCCCTGGCGGCGGGAGAAGATATCCGCCAGGCCCTTTGCGGGGAAGGGGAGCACCCCGCGGGCGGGGTGCATGTGTACCTGCGGGTGTTTTCCTTCCCTTAACGCCGGCGGCTGCCTTTCTCCCGTTGTCGCCGGCGGCTGCCTTCATCCGGCTCTTTTGGTCAACGGCGTCGCGGGCCGGCATTTTCAAGCGGGGGGGAATGATCTATATTGCGGCGCATAAGGAGCGCGTATGATTGCCTATGTTGAGGGCCGCGTTGCGGCGGTGACGGAAAACACCTGCGTAGTGGTCACCCCCGGAGGGGTGGGCTACGAAGTGTATCTTGCCGGCCATTCCCTGTCCCGGCTGCCGGCCGAGGGCGGCCAGGTACGCTTTTTCGCCGCCACGGTGGTGCGCGAGGATGCATTGGAGCTGTTCGGCTTTGAATCCTGGGACGAGCGCGAGACCTTCCAGGTGCTCATATCCATCACCAGGGTGGGGGCGCGTACGGCCATGGCCATTTTAACGGTGTTCCGGCCCGACGATTTGCGCCGTTTGGTGCTGGAAGAAGACGCGCTGTCCCTGACACGCGTTTCGGGCATCGGCAAAAAGTCGGCCCAGCAGATATTTCTGGAGCTCAAGTACCGGCTCAAGCTGGATGCCACGCTGCCCGGAGCGGCCCCGGTGGCGGCGCGTGGGGGAGTTCTGGCCGACGCCGTGGCCGGCCTGGTGAATCTTGGCTATGACGAGGAAGAGGCCTTGCAGACCGTCAAGAAAGTGCTGACGGGCGAACCTGATCTGGATGTGGGCGCCGCCCTGCGCGCCGCCCTGAAGGCCCTTGCCAGGGGGCGCCAATGAGCGGGCCCGGCACGGAAGGAACCTGCGCGCCGCTTTTGCCCGACGAGCAACTGCGTCCGCGTTCGCTTGGCGAGTTTATCGGGCACGAAGACCTGCGCGCCAACCTGCATGTCTATCTGCAGGCCGCCAAAGAGCGCGGGCAGGCCCTGGATCACACCCTGTTCCACGGCAATCCGGGGCTGGGCAAAACCACGCTGGCCCAAATTATGGCCGCGGAACTGGGGGTGAACATCGTGTCCACCTCCGGCCCGGTGCTTGAGCGCAGCGGGGATCTGGCCGCCATTCTTACCAACCTGGGGCGCAACGACATATTGTTCGTGGATGAAATCCACCGCATGCCCATTGCGGTGGAAGAAGTGCTGTATCCGGCCATGGAGGACTTCAAGCTCGATCTGGTGATCGGACAGGGGCCGGGGGCGCGCACGGTGAAAATAGAGGTGGAGCCCTTTACCCTGGTGGGGGCCACCACACGTATAGGGCTGCTTTCCTCGCCCCTGCGCGATCGTTTCGGGGTCATCCTGCGCCTGGAATTTTATTCGCCCGAGGAACTGGCCCGCATAGTGACGCGTACGGCCCGCATCCTTAACGTGCCCATATCCGGGGACGGCGCGCTGGAAATAGGCCGCCGCTCGCGCGGGACGCCGCGCATCGCCAACCGGCTGCTGCGCCGCGTGCGGGATTTTTGCACTTTTCGCGGGCGCGAGGGCATAGGAGAGGAAGAAGCGGCCCACGCCCTGGCCCGCATGGACGTGGATGAAAGCGGCCTGGATCAGATGGACCGCAAGCTTCTTTCCGTGCTCATCGAACATTACGGCGGCGGCCCGGCAGGGTTGAAGACCCTGGCCGTGGCCTGTTCGGAAGACGTGCGCACCATTGAGGACATCTACGAACCCTATCTTATACAAAGCGGCTTTCTCAAACGCACCCCCAGGGGCAGGATGGCCACGGCCAAGGCCTATCGGCACCTTAACATGCTGGGGTAGCATACAGGGAGTATCCATGGCTGAAACACGGATGCGCGTGGAGCTTCTTGCCCATACGCCGGAACCTCTTTCGCTGATTTACGCGGCATTTCGCCAGTGCTACCACGCCGGATTCGTCGCGGACATGTGGCCGCGCCTTGTGGCCGGGGAAATATCCCCGGAAAAACAGGCGGAATTCGTGGAGCAGGTGGTGGCCTCGGGGCATGTCAGCCCTGTGGAGCACGTTTCCTTTACCTTTGCCGCGCAGGGGATTTCGCGCGCGCTTACGCATCAGTTGGTGCGGCACCGCATTGCCTCGTATTCGCAGCAAAGCCAGCGGTACGTGGACGGCAGCGACTTCAACTATATCCTGCCTCCGTCCATAGCCCGCAACCCCAGGGCCAAAGAGCGCTTTTTGCGCTGCATAGAGGAAATAGGCGACGCCTACCGGGAAATCAAAAGCCTTCTGGAAGAGGGCGGCGGTTCCAAGGCCAAGGAAGACGCCCGCTTCCTGCTGCCGCAGGCTGCCGAGACCCGCATTGTGCTGACCATGAACTGCCGGTCGCTGCTCAATTTTTTTGAGCACCGCTGCTGCGCGCGCGCGCAATGGGAGATTCGCGGGCTGGCCCAGGCAATGCTTGCGGAATGCAGGCGTGTTCTGCCCGTGGTGTTCGCTACGGCGGGGGCGCGTTGCGAGCGTCTTGGCTGGTGCCCGGAAGGAGAACGGTTTACCTGTGGGAAATATCCGTTGCCCGAAAAGATGGGAGTGAGATAAAAATATTTATTATATCAATATATTATGTATTAAAAAAAGTTTCAGATGAAGGGAAAAAATAAAAGCAAGAAAAATCAACATGCGGTGTGATGTTGGAGAAAATCGAAGCTATTCTTTGAAAATCGAAGAAAATTCTTTTCAACACCGTTGACTTGCTAAATTGGCTTTGTGGGGTCCGCGAATGAGATCGGCGGAAAACCTTTGCCGTCTAAGGATTTTTACCGGGCCGCATAAGTTCTTTGTTTGTATTAAAACAATATATTTGACTGTGTTATCGACGGTGCATGCTGTTGAGGCAAAGTGATCGCGGAGCGGCAGGCAGGCAGAAAACGGCCCTTGTTCTCTTACATTCAAAGCAGTAAAGCTTGACCCATGCAAACAATTTGGGCGGAAATCCAATCGATTCTGGAAGAACGGCTTGCTCCCGGGCAATGCCGGGTCTGGATTGATCCCCTTCAGCCCGCCTGGAAGGACGAATCCCTGGTTTTGCATGCCCCCAGCGAATTTGCCGCTGATTTTGTCCGTTCCCGGCTGTTGCCGGAAATCGCGGGGGCGGCTTCGGCCGTTGTGGGCATGGACTGCTCCGTAAGTGTATTGGCGGTTTCCTCTTCCAACGTTATTGCCAGCGATTTTTCCATGAGCAGTCAGGATTCCGCTTCTTGTTCCCCCTCACGCCCCGTTCCGGCGGAATCCGGTCCGGACCTTACCCTTGCGCGCTCTTCGTCTGTCGACGTTCCCGGCGGACGCCCGTCGCCTCGGCCTCTTTCGTCCGTGCAGCTCAGCCTTCCCTTCCAGGCGCCGCGCGCCAAAGAGGAATACGTCAGGCCCGAGCAGAACTGGCGCTATGCTTTCGAGGATTTTGTGGTGGGACCCAGCAACGAATTCGCTCACGCCGCCTCGCGCAGCATGTGCGGCGAGATTGCGGGGGCGGACGTGCTTTTTTTGAGCTCCGCGCCCGGTCTTGGCAAAACGCACCTGATGCAGGCCGTTGGCCGCACGCTTTGCGAAAAATGCAACCGCAGGGCTCCCAAAGTGGAGTACCTGACGGCGGAGGAGTTCGCCAACCGGTTCTGGCTTTCGCTCAAATCCAGGGATACGGAGCAGTTCAAGGCTCGCTATCGCGATCTGGATCTGCTGCTGCTTGAGGACGTGCATTTTCTTCAGGGCAAGGAAAACATGCAGGCCGAGCTGCTCAGTACCTTGAAGGCTCTGGGCAACCGGGGCGGCAAAGTCGTCTTCACCAGTTCTTTTTCTCCGCGCGATTTGCGGGATTTGGACGAACAGCTCCAGTCGCGCCTGTGCGCCGGTCTTGTTTCTTCCATCGAACGCCCGGACGCCGAAACGCGCAAGCGTATTTTCCGCAGCAAGGCTTCCATGCATCAGGTTTCGCTGCCCGAGGACGTGGAAGACGTGCTGGTGCGCTATATCCACGCCGACGTGCGCCAGATTGAAAGCTGCCTGCAGAACCTGGTGTTCAAGGCCCGGCTGTTCAACAGCGGCATCACCATGCAGATGGCCTGGGAAATTATCGGCAACTACGCCGCCCACGCGCCGGTGCTGGACATGGACTCCATCATCGCCCAGGTCTGCCGGGGCTTTGGCGTCACAGCCGAACAGCTGCTTTCGCAACGGCGCAAGCAGGAATACGTTTCCGCCCGCAACACCGCTTTTTTTCTGGCCCGCAAGCATACGGACCTTTCCCTGGAAGCCATAGGCAGGTACTTTAACCGCAGGCACTCCACGGTGCTGAAGGGCATCACCAACCTGGAGCGGGAAATAAGCCGTCAGACTCCACTGGGCCGGCAAATCAGCAATGCCGTGAACATGATCGAGCGCAACGGGAATATCGCCGTCGCTCCGTAGGGCTCAGGACACGTCTGTTGGGAAACAGCGAACACCCTTGGCAAGCGGAATTGCCAAGGGTGTTCGCTGTTTTACTTTGTCTGGATGCTGAGGTAGGTCGTCAAATTCGGACGCCATGTTAAGCGGCAATCGGTATTTTTGATTCCGACATCTCGTTCCTGACGAACGCCGCCGGTGAAAGATAGCCAAGTACCGCCTGACGCCTTTGCCGATTGTAAAATACTTCAATATACTCCGCTACATCTATAATGGCTTCAGCCTGTGATCTGTAGTTTTTGCGATGTACCAATTCATTTTTCAACAAGCCCCAGAAGCTCTCCACGGGCGCGTTGTCATAGCAATCGCCTTTTCTGCTCATGGAGCAGGTCAGACCGTATGTACGGAGTTTTTCCTGGTAGGCAGCGCTGCAAGACTGGCTGCCGCGATCCGAGTGCAGAATCAGCCCCATGGGCGGGCGATGCAAGCGCACCGCCTTCGTCAATGCATCCAACACAAGGCCGGTGTCCATACGTTCGGCAAGACTGAAGCCGACAATTTCCCGGCTGTGTAGAGCAAATTCACAATGAAATTGGACAAGGATCGAATTGCCTCCGGCGGCAAAATGGACTGAGTTCCTTTGGAATCCCGCAATTATGGCTGCCATTGCAGGAGTAATTTCAAAATTAAACTGCTCTAAATCCTTGATTCCGGCAAGGTATACCCAACCCTGCCGGGTGGGAACGTAGGTTATGTCACTTACCCAGACGCGGTTTCGCTCGCCCGGCGCAAAGTCGCGGTTCAGAAGGTTGGGAGCGACCGGCAGCGCGTGATTTGAGTCCGTGGTGCGGATAACCCGCCGCTTGCGCGTGCAGGTGAGGCCAAGTTCACGGCGCAACGGTTTGACTTTCCAGAGGCTGACGACGCAACCGCTTGCCACGAGTTCTTGGTGCAACCGCTCCGCGCCGTATGCGCCACGTGTCCTGCTGTGGGCGGCCAGAATTTCGGCCGCCAGGCGAGCCGTCTTGCTTGGCGGGACAG
>JAVBPV010000027.1:0-23062 GCA_031549405.1 Desulfovibrio sp. | reverse complement strand
CCCCCCCCCCCCCCCCCCCCCCCCCCCCCCCCCCCCCCCCCCCCCCCCCCCCCCCCCCCCCCCCCCCCCCCCCCCCCCCCCCCCCCCCCCCCCCCCCCCCCCCCCCCCCCCCCCCCCCCCCCCCCCCCCCGAATCGCATATCATCCGCTCGAAGTAACTATCCGAACAATAATTTCGTCGCCGGTGAGGATTTGCCGGTCCGGGGTAAGCAGTTCGCCCGCGCGGATGACCAGGGCGGTGCCGGGCCGGATCTCCAGCTTGCGCAGCAGTTGCAGCGCGGTCTTGGGCCGGGGCAGCGCAAAGGTCCGGTCGGCCGGTTCCAGGGTGACGGTAATTTCGGGCGCTGGGGTCCAGGGGCGTTCTTCGGTCATGGATGGAGGCTCGTGCGCGTCGCGGGCGTTGCTTACTTGTTGATTTTGCTGACGTGGTCCACGTCGATTTCCACGCTGTTCCAGTCCTTGTCCACCTCGCCCCGCAACTCCACCGTATCCGCCGGGGTGACGGTCTGGCCGTTCCACTTGTCGTGGTCGATATCCACCCGGATCTCGCCGGTGGCGTCACGGAACAGGTAATGATCGCCGCCAAGGCTCTGGACGATGGAACCCTTCAGGGTGACGTTGGCGTCGTCGCGCATGCTTTTGGCCTGCTCCACCGTGGAGACGGCGGGGCCGGGACCGGAAAATCCGCCGCCCTTTCCGCCCGCTGCGCCGCCCACAGTGCCAGAAGGCCCGCTGAATCCGCCCTGCTGCCCCGCCAAAGAGGAAGAGCACAGAAGCACAAGCCCCGCCGCCGAACACAGAATATACCGCATCGTTTTCATGCCGCGCCTCGCTGGTATTGCGCCGCTTCGCTCCGGTTCCGGAGCGGCCACGCCGTTTTGAGGCTCTGCGCCGTTTTGCGGGCTTTGCGCCGTTTTGCGGGCTTTGCGCCGGACGGCAAAAGCCGCTGAACAGCCGTTATGCCGCAAACCTAGGCGATAAGGTGCGGCGTGGCAAGAAGCATTATGAATAGCGAGCCATCCGGGGGTGCGCCAGTTTGCCGTCAGACAAGGAAGACAAATTTTTGCTCGGGGGGCTGGACTCTTTGGTCCCGCCCCCCGAGCAAAAATGAAGTCTGACGAAGTATCACGGCAAACTGGCGCACCCCCGCTAGTCGATGCCCATGGCCTTGCCCACCTTCTTGACGAACTTCCTGGCCTTGGTCAGGGGTTTTTCCGCCTCAATGGCGGCGAACTCGCGCAGCAGTTCTTCCTGCCGGCTGTTCAGCCGCGTGGGGGTGGTCACGGTGATTTCCACCAGCAAATCCCCGGCGGAGCTTTTGCCGGGAAAGGGCAGCCCCTTGCCCGCTATGCGGAAGACCTCGCCGCTTTGCGTGCCCCTGGGAATATCAAGCGTGATGTCTTCGTCCAGGGTGGGCACCTGTATCTTGTCGCCAAGGGCCGCCTGCACAAAGCTGACGCCGCGCGAAATCAGCAGGTTCTGCCCCTCGCGCTCAAAGGTGTCGTCGGCCTCCACGTGCACAACCACAAACAGGTCGCCGCTGGGACCGCCGTTCAGGCCGCCCTCTCCCTCGCCCCGCAGGCGCAGGCGGTTGCCCGTGTCCACGCCCGGCGGGACGCGCACGGAAAGTTCGCGCACTTCCTCCATGATGCCGTGGCCTTTACAGCGCGGGCAAGGATGGGGGATGGTGAACCCCTGGCCCTGACAGTGCGGACAGGGCACGCTGATCTGGAAAAAGCCCTGGCTGTGGCGCACCTGCCCCATGCCACCGCAGCCGCGGCAGGGTTCGGTGCCTGTGCCCGGGGCGGTGCGCGCTCCTTTGCACTCCGCGCAGGGCGCGCGGCGCGGGATCCTGATGGTGACGGTGTCGCCCCTGGCGGCCTGGCGGAAGCTGATGCCCAGGTTATAGCGCAGGTCCGCGCCCTGCTGCGGGCGGTTGCGCGCGCGCCCCCCCCCCATGCTGAACCCGAACAGATCGCCGAAAATATCGCCGAAATGCGAGAAGATATCTTCGTTGGAGGCGAAGCCCTGGCCGCCGTTGACCCCCGCGTGGCCAAAGCGGTCGTAGCGGGCGCGCTTGTCGGCGTCGCGCAAAATATCGTAAGCCTCCGCCGCTTCCTTGAACTTGGTTTCGGCCTCGGCGTCGCCCGGGTTTCTGTCCGGATGATACTGCATGGCCAGCTTGCGGTAGGCTTTTTTAATCTCGTCTTCCGGGGCGTCCTTGGCGACGCCCAGAATCTCGTAATAGTCGCGCTGGGTCATATGGCGGGAATAACCTGTCCGATCCCGCTGGCACCATGCCGCTTTTGTTCCCCGCCAAGAATCGTCCGTTCCGGCACACAGGCCGCATGCGCACATGCGAAGCCTTGGGCCGGAAGGGACCTGACGCGGGCGAAAGACAAAAAGCCGCGGCGCCGGCGGATTTTAGTCGGCTTTGGAGGTGTCAATGGGCTTGTCGGGATCCGGGGCCACAAAATAGCTTATGTCCTCGGGCAGCACTTTGGCGGCGGCGATCTCGCGCAGGGCGGTGACCACTTCCTTGTTGTGGGAATCCACCAGGGCGGGATACCCTTCGCGATACTGGTGCACGCGTTTGATAGCCATCTGCACAAGCAGGAAGCGGTTGTTCACGCGCTGCTGGCAGTCTTCGACGGTAATGCGGGCCATGCTGACTCCTTATGCTTGACGAAAGAGGAAAGATATATACACCCTGAGCCTGAAAGGTCAAGGGCCGGCGCATGAAGAAAACACGCCCCGAAGGTTTCCGGGGCGCGCTCTTTTTCAGTTGGGCAAAAGAACGTGGTTTAAGAACCCTATCTGGCCTTTTCGCCAAACCCCCTGGCCTTGATAAGCGCCACAGCCTTCTGGGCCAGGGCCGTCACCTCCGGCTTGGAGATCTGCTCGTCGGCTCCGACAGAAAGCCCCTTGTGCCGCAGCTTGTCGGTAATCAGCGAGGAAAACAGCAGCACGGGCAGTCTTTTCAGGACCGGATCCTCCTTGATGCGTTTGCACAGGTTGTGTCCGTCCATCTGCGGCATTTCGATATCCGAAACCACGCACTGCACGTAGTTTTCCACGGGCTTGCCCTCGGTTTCAGCCCTTTTTTTGATTTCTTCAAGGCGTTCCCAGGCGTCGCGGCCGTTGGTCACGGCCTCCACCTCAAAGTTGGCGCGCTGCAGAAGATCCTTGAGCATCTCGCGGATGACCGTGGAGTCGTCGGCCACCAGGGCGCGGTATTTGGCCCCGGTCTGCCAGTCGATGGCCTCGTCAAGGCGCAGGGCGAGCTGCGGGTTCAGATCGCTGACAATGCGCTCCAGGTCCAGCAAAAAGATAATGCGCCCTTCCAGCTTCACCACTCCGGTAATGGTGTTGCGGGTAAGGCTGGACACATAGGCGTTGGGCGGTTCCACCTCTTCCCAGCTGATCCGGTGGATGCGGTTGACGCCGGAAACCATGAACGCCGTGGTCACGTTGTTGAATTCCGTAACGATGACCTTGGGCGCCGAGGTCTTGACCCTGTTTTTGCCCAGCCACAGCGAAAGATCCACCAGGGGGATGATCTGCGAACGCAGGTTGAAAGCGCCCAGCACGGATTTGTCGCGCACCTCGGGCAGTTCCGTCACCTTGGGCAGGCGGATGATCTCCAGCACCTTGGCGACGTTGACCCCGTAATGGCCTTTGTATTCGGTTTTACCGTCCGGCTCGATCTCGTCCAGATGAAATTCGACGATTTCCAGTTCGTTTGTGCCGGCTTCAAGAAGAATATTGCTCTGGGACATGCGTCAGAAGCTCCCTATGATTCAAAACAGCGCGAGAAGGACAAAACTTGGACCCGCCTTTGCCGATACAAACCATAGTTACGGCATTTCTTCAACAAATTTTTTGTACCGCAGAGAAAAACCCCGGCGCCTTGCCGGAAAGGCTACAGGGACTCAAGATATCTTTGCATGGCGTCAATATGCTCGTCGGGCGTCGAAGCCCCGGCCGTAAGGCCCAGTACCGAAAAGCCATGAAACATCTCCGGCGCGCAGTCGCCGGCCTGCTCCACATGAAAGGCCGGAACGCCCCGGGCCCTGGCCACTTCCGCAAGGCGGCGGGTGTTGCCGCTGTTGTGCCCGCCCACCACCACCACGGCCTGCACCTTGCCCGCCAGTTCGATCACCTCGGCCTGGCGGCGGCGCGTGGCGTCGCAGATGGTGTCCAGCACCGGCAGTTCGCGCCCCAGCCGCCCAATCAGCATTTCCCGGGCCTCGTGGAACAGGGCGCGCTCCTGGGTGGTCTGCGCCGCCAGAAAATACGGCGCCCCGGCATTCAGGGGCAGGGCGGCAAGTTCCTCCAGATCGCCAAAAACCCGCGCGCCCGCCCCGGCATAGCTCAAAAGGCCGCGCACCTCGGGGTGTTCCTTTTCTCCGAACAAAAGCAGCGTCCCCCCGGCCTCCGTCTGCCCGGCTATGGCCATCTGGGCCTTTTTCACCTTGGGGCAGGTGGCGTCGACAATGGCGGCGCCCGCCGCTTTTAGTTCCTCTTCCACCGCGCGCGGCACTCCGTGCGCCCGGATGACCACGCGGTCCAAAGGCCCCAGCCCGGCGTGCTCCTCCACGCAGACAACTCCGCGCCCGGCATAATCCCGCATTACCAGCGGGTTATGGATGATGGGCCCCAGGGTGACCAGGCGCCCCCCCCCGGCCCTTCCCCCTCCGGACAACTCACGGTCCAGACGGCGCAGGGCCAGGCTGACCCCCAGGCAGAACCCCGCCGACTTCGCTCGCAGCACTCTCATGGTTGGCTCCTTGGGAAAAGCGCGGAAAAGTTTGCGGGGGAAGGGGAGAAGCCCCCTTTCCCTCTTCCCCAAAACTTTTCGATTGGGTGAAAGGTGAGTTTAAGGCAGGGTGGCCATGTTGTCATCAGGCCTTTTCCGCAAGCAAGGCGGAACGGGATTAACCCCTTCGGGAACAACCGGTTGCATGCCTCCGCCAGTGAAGCGCGCGGGCAAGGAAAGGTCATTCAAAGGTGGTATCCAGAAGAGGCTTGAAAAAGCCGTTCAGTATCCCGTCCAGTTCCTCCCAGCTTTCGCAATGGGCCAAAGCCTGACGCAACGCCTTTACCCCCGGCAGATGGCGCACGTAGCGCGGCGCCACGGTCCGCATTTTCAGCAGGGCCGGGGAGCGCCCGCCTTTTCCCGCCCGGCCGGGGGTCAGAACGCGGGCCAGTTCCGCGTGGCGGCGGATAAGCGCGTGCAGTTCCGCCGGGGCGGGAATCGCGGGCGGCGCCTCGCCCCGCAGCAGCGCGTGGTAGCGGCGGAAAATAAAGGGATCGGCCATGGCCCCGCGCGCCAGCATCACCCCGGCGACGCCCGTGGCGTCCAGCCGTTCAAGGGCCGTTTCCGCCGTGAACAGATCCCCGCTGGCCAGCACGGGGATGGAAACGGCGCGGGCCAGGGCCTCCAGGGCCTTTGCCTCGGCAACGCCGGAAAATCCCTGCCGGGCATAACGCGGGTGCAGGGTCAGCCAGGCCGCGCCCGCGTCTTCCAGAGCGCGGCCCAGATCCAGAAAAACGGGGGACGCGGCGTCCCAGCCCAGGCGCAGCTTGAATCCGACCCGGCCGGGACCGGCGGCGGAAACCAGCGCCCGCGCGACGGCCAGGGCGTTTGCCGGGTCGCGCAGCATGGCCGCCCCGGCAAACGCCCTGGTCACCTTGGGCACGGAACAGCCCATGTTCAGGTCAAACCAGCAAAATCCCCGCCCGCGCAGCAAGGCCGCCGCCTCGCCCACAAAGTCCGCCTCCGCGCCGAAAAGCTGCACCACCAGGGGCGCGTCCTCCGGCATGGTGGACAGCAGGTCCAGTGTGGGGTTGCCCGCGCCCGGAAAAAGCGGGCCGTCCGTGGCTTCGCTGTCCGACGCGTCCTTTGCGCCCGCCCCGGCCTTGGGCGCGCGCCTTTTGCCGCGCTCGCCGTAAATCAGCCCCTTGGCGCTGACCATCTCCGTGCAGGCCACGGCCGCCCCCTGCTCCCGGCAGAGCAGACGAAAGGGCAGATCGGAAAAACCCGCCAGGGGCGCAAGCCAGGGATACTCCCGCCCGATGGGAAGCAAGGGTTCCCGCCCGCGCGTGGCGGCGGAACCGCCGGAAGGAGAGGAAGCGGCCGCGCCGGCGGAAGCGATGGCGAAACCGCCGGAAGGCGAGGGGGAGTTCCCGGAACACGCGGCCCCGCCGGGTCGAGGGAAAAAGATGCTGCTGTCGGACATGTGGGGATGCTGCTGGATGTTTTCGGTCAACAATGCCGGGGCAGCATGCCTTGATTTGCCCCCGGGCGCAAGATATGAAGGGCGGCCCGCTATAGCTGGCTCTTTACGTCACAGAACATGCGCCCCCGATGGGAGATCTTGAAATGTCCAGACTTTCTTTTACCTGGCCGCAGGAACGCTGCGTGCGCCTTGCGGGCAAACTGATGCAGACGGCGGAAATGCTCCACCCCGGCGCGCGGGTGGGCGTGGCCGTTTCCGGAGGCATGGACAGCTGGGTGCTGCTCAAGGTATTGCAGATCCGGCAGCGCATCGTGCCCTTTCCCTTTGAAATCATGGCGCTGCACGTCAATCCCGGCTTCGATCCCCGCAGCCACGCGCCGCTGCTGGACTGGCTGCGCGAAAACGGCGTGGCCGCCCACGTGGAAGTGACCGACCACGGCCCCCGCGCCCATTCGCCGGAAAACCGCAAGCGCTCGGCCTGCTTTTACTGCGCCATGCTGCGGCGCAAACGGCTTTTCGAGTTGTGCCGCTCTTACAGGTTGACCCATCTGGCCTTCGGACACAACGCCGACGATCTGGTCTCCACCTTTTTCCTGAACCTGTTCCAGACCGGCCGGGTGGAAGGCATGGGCATGAAGGAGGACTTCTTCAGGGGAGCCCTTACCGTCATCCGGCCCCTGATGCTGGTGGAAAAAAAGCTTATCGCCAAAGCGGCGGACCAGTGGGAGCTGCCCGTGTGGAGCAACCCCTGCCCTTCGGCCGGGTCCACGGCGCGCGCCGCGGTGACGGAGGAACTGAACGCCCTGTGCCGGGGACGCAAGGGCAGGCGGCAGAATATCTTCAATGCCCTGACCCGCCGCCAGCTGGCCCTGACCCTGCAAGGAAAAGGAGCGGGAGAGGGGCTGTAAGACTTTGCCCCGGAAATGAAAAAGGACCTACGCCAGCGTAAGTCCTTGATTTTTATGGTCGGGATGAGAGGATTTGAACCTCCGGCCCCTGCGTCCCGAACGCAGTGCTCTACCAGGCTGAGCCACATCCCGTGGTGTTCCGCCTTTATCCGGCGGCGGCGCTTGGCGCGCCGCCCCGAACCGGAAATGCGGATGCATTGGGCCTTATAAGCCAAGGCGGCCCGGCTGGCAAGAAAAAATCCGTAGAGAAATTCCCCGGTCAAAAGACGCGGCCGCCCCGTCCCTTTCTTTCAGGGCGTCTTCCCCAATAAAACAGGGCAGGGGCCCAAACATACATTGTGAATTTTCGGTTTCCATGCAATAAGAACCGGAAAAACCAACAGGGGACCCGCAAGCCCGCCGCAACGATTACGCGCCCGCGCTTCCGGAGAATTTTGTTCCGTCCCCGCGTGATGTTCCGGACAAGTCCAGGCCGGGCTAAAACGCCCGGTGTTCTGTTTTGCAAGGAGTCTATGCTTGTGGTCAAAGTTCTTATAGTTGATGATTCCGCCTTTGTCCGCCGTTCCCTGCGCAGCATTCTTGAAAAGGACAAGGACATCCAGGTGGTGGCCGCGGCCGCCAACGGCGAAGAAGCCATCGACATGGTCAAGTCGCACGATCCCGACGTGGTTACCATGGATGTGGAAATGCCCCGCATGGACGGTATTTCCGCCCTGCGCCGCATCATGGCCGAAACCCCCTGCCCCGTCATTATGATCAGTTCCCTGACCAGCGAAGGGGCGGAAGTCACGCTGAAGGCCCTGGAACTGGGCGCTCTTGATTTCATGCCCAAGCTCAGCTCCGGCTCGCTGCCGGACCTGGCCAGGGTGGAATCGGAACTCTGCTCCAAGGTCAAGGCGCTGGCCCGGCGCAAGGCGTTCATGCGCCTTATGCACAACCGGAACAAACCCGCCGCCGCGCATCCCGCCTCTTTATCGGCGCCTTTCGCGCCGCGCCGCCCCGTCCCCGCCGCCTTGCGGGGCCCCGGGGGCTTTGAGGCGGTGGTCATAGGCGTTTCCACCGGCGGTCCCCCGGCGGTGCAAAAGGTTCTTTCCGCCCTGCCGGCGGCCTTTCCCGTACCTATTCTTATCGCCCAGCACATGCCCGCCGCCTTTACCGGTCCCTTTGCCAAGCGCCTGGACTCCCAGTGCGCCATCACGGTAAAAGAGGCGGAGTCCGTCGAGCGGCTTAAGCCCGGCACCGCCTACATCTGCCCCGGCGGCAAGCATCTGCGCCTGGAAAACAGGGGCGGCGCGCTGACCGGCGTGGTGACGGAAGACCCCAAAGAGGCCCTGTACAAGCCTTCAGCCAACGTGCTTATGGAAACCGCGGGCGTTGCCCTGGGCAAAAAGGCGCTGGGCGTCATGCTGACGGGCATGGGCAACGACGGGCTTGAGGGCACCAGGATTTTGAAGGAAAAAGGTGGAAAAGCCATTGCCCAAAGTGAAGCTAGTTGTGTAGTGTATGGGATGCCTAAAGCCATCGTGGACGCCTGCCTTGCCGACGAAATCGTCGATATAGACGATATGGCGGCCGCCATCATGGAAAATCTGGGGGTTGCCTCCAGATAGACGCCGCCCGCGAAAAAACGGCCCCCGACCGGCCAGCAATACGCGGCGCCGCGACCCGGCGCCGGGAACATATCGTCATATATGGAGCCCCGCATGGACGCCCGCTCTCCCGACCAAGCTCAGATGCTCGCCCTGCTCAATGCCGACGACCCCGAATCCATACGTGAAGGGGCGCGCCTTGCCGGTTCGTCCAAAGACGAGCGGGCCATTCCCCTGCTTGTCCGGCATGCCGCCAGCAGCAATATCGGCGTGCAGGAAGCGGTGGACAGGGCGCTTCGCAAGATCGGCGGTCCGGCGATGGTGCATGCCGTCATCCCCCTGTTGCGCTCGGACGAGCCCCCGGTACGCAACCTGGCCATGGACCTGCTGCGCGCCCAGGGGCATACGGATCTTGAGGCTCTGCACGCCCTGCTGCTTGACGAAGACCCCGACGTGCGCATTTTCGCCGCCGATATCCTGGGGTCCGTGGGCAGCGCCCAGGCGGTTTCGCCCCTTTGCCGCGCCCTGTCGCAGGATCCGGAGGTCAACGTGCGTTACCAGGCGGCGGTAAGCCTGGGCGCCCTGGCCTTTCCTGAAGCGGTCCCCGCCCTGAACAAGGCCCTGCACGACGAGGAATGGGTGCAGTTTTCCGTCATTGAGGCCCTGACCAAAATCCGGGCGGAATCGTCGGTGCAGGCCCTTTTGGGCGCGCTGGAGAAAGCTTCCGACCTTGTGGCCTCCACCATTGTGGACGCGCTGGGCGAAATGGGCAACATCAAGGCCGTCCCCCTGCTCCTGCGCCGTCTTGACGCCTCGCCCTCGCCCCTGTGCAACAAAATCGTCCGCGCCGTCGTCAGCATCATGGGCGAGCGTTCCCTTTCGCTGCTCGGAGCCAAGGACTGCGAACGCCTGCGCGGCTATCTGCCCAACGCCGTCGAGGACGAGGACCCCGCCATACAGGACGCCGCGGTCAGGGGCTTTGCCGCCCTGGGGGGCGAAGGCGCCACCAGCAACATTCTGAAGCTTGTGCCGCAAATCGACGTGGAAAAAGACGCCGACAGGCTTATGAACATCATCGACGCCCTGGTCAGGGTGGGCCACACGCCCGAACTGGATCAGGCCGTGCGCGTGTGCGACGACCTGACCATGCAGGTGGCCACCGAGGCTCTTCTGCGCATCAATCCGGAAGCCGCCGTCCCGCTGTTGATGGACGTGTTCTGGGAACGTTCGCGCGATGTGCAGCGCCAGCTTGTTCTCGAACTGGCAAGCCGGGCCGGACGCGACCGGCAGCAGTTTTTTCTGGACGTGCTGGAACGGCATTCCGACGGCAACGTGCTGCGCGGGGCGCTTATGTTCCTGGGCCGCAAAGGCGACCCGGAAGCCGTGCAGGAACACGTCATCCCCTTCCTTTCGCACAAGTATGACGACGTCAAGGAAACGGCTCTGGAGGCCTGCATCGCCCTGCGCACCCCGCTCATCCTGCAACACCTGCGCGACATTACCCGGCACCACGACCCGGCGCAGCGCATGATGGGGGTGTACGCCTTCGGCTTTATGAACAAAGAGGACTTTCTTGAAGAATTCAAGGACGCCCTCAACGACGAATCGCCCGACGTGCGCAAGGTGAGCATCGAGGCGCTCGGCAGGGATTGCCCCATTCCCGAGGAATACATCGCCCTTATCGAGCAGAAGCTTGACGATGACAATCGCGAGGTGCGCATGGCGGTGGTGGACACCCTGGGGTCGTGTTCCGACAGCAGGATGCACACCTACCTTATGCACGGCCTGGACGATCCCGATCCCTGGGTGCGGGTGCGCTGCGCCGAACGGCTGGGCCAGCGCAAAGACCGCCGCGCTTCAGAGCGCCTTATTTCCATGCTGGAGGACAGCAACCACCTGATCGTCATCAAATCTATCGAGGCCTTGGGCATGATCGGCGGCGAAACGGCCTTCCGCGCCCTTCTGCCGCTGCTGGAACATCCTGACCGCGACCTGCGCGCCGCCGCCGAAGAAGCTCTGGACGCCGTGCACCGCCAGGCGGGAGAATAAGCATATGGCGCTGTTTCCCACCACCACCTCATCCTCGGGCATACCCGGCAGAGAGCTTAAGGTCACCGACGAGGAATTCATCCAGTTGCGCGACTTCATCTACGAGCAGTGCGGCATCTATATCGCCGAAACGCGCAAGTATCTTGTCGAAAACCGCCTGAACAACCGGCTGAAGGAACTGAACCTCAAAACCTTCGGCGAGTATTATTACTATCTGCGCTTTGACGCCAACAGGCGGGCGGAGTTGCCCAAGCTGTTCGAGGTGATCACCACCAACGAGACCAGCTTCTACCGCAATCCTCCCCAGTTGCAGGTGTTTCAGAACGCGGTGCTCAAGCACGAACTGGACAAACTGCGCGCCAAAGGGACAAAAAAGCTGCGCATCTGGTCCGCCGGCTGCTCCACGGGCGAAGAGCCCTACACCATGGCCATCATCCTGCACGAGGTGCTGCGCAACGAGATCGGTTCATGGGACATCAAGATTACCGCCAACGACCTTTCAGAAGGCGTGCTGGCGGCGGCGCGCCGGGGGGTGTACACGGAATACGCCCTGCGCACAACGCCGCAGGATATTATCTCGCGCTACTTCATCAAGGACGGGGCCAACTATTCCGTGGACCCCAGGCTGAAACACCTTATCTCCTTCGGCTCCATCAACCTCAGCGACAGGATGATGCTGCGGCGGGTGGAACGGTCGCACATTATTTTCTGCCGCAACGTCATCATCTACTTTGATGACGAAATGAAACGACAGGTCATAGAATCGTTCTACGACAACCTTTTGCCGGGAGGATGCCTGTTCATCGGGCATTCGGAGTCACTGCACAACATTTCGCGGGCATTCAAGCCGGAACACCACACGGGAACCATCGTCTACCGGAAAGAAGCCTGATGAGAAAAACGGACCAACGATGAACACGGGCACGAGGACAGGCGCCAGGGCAAAGGTCATCGCCGTTGCCAACCAGAAAGGCGGGGTGGGAAAGACGACCACCTCCGTCACCCTTGCCGCCGCCCTCACGCGTATGGGCAAGCGCATTCTGATCATGGATCTTGACCCGCACGCCTGCGCCTCGGTGCATCTGCGCTACTATCCCGACGAGCTGGGCCACTCGGTAAACGACATTTTCGCCGAAGGCCCCCACGACTGGCAGGAAATCTGGGACAACATCCGCCAGCACCACCCCACGCAGGAGTTCGACGTGGTGCCCGCCACCATCCGGCTTGCGGAGCTGGAGGTGGATCTGCGCAACCGCAAGGGCAAGGGCGCCATATTGCAGCAGGCCGTGGAGCATGTGCGTCATGAATATGACTTCATCATTCTGGACTGCCCGCCCCATGTCGGTATTTTGCTGGTAAACGCCCTGGTGGCCTCCGACCTTCTGGTGGTGCCCATCCAGACGGATTTTCTGGCCCTGCACGGGCTTAAGCTGTTGTTCGACACCATCAAGGTGCTTAACAAGGTGCTGCCCGTGCCCATCTGCTACCGGGTGCTGCCCACGCTGTACGACCGGCGCGCGCGGGCCTGCGCCAGGGTTTTGGAACTTTTGGCCCTGAAAATGCAAAACAGTATGTTTCAGACCGTTATCGGCATGGACACCCGCTTTCGCGATGCCAGCGCGCAAGGAAGGGTCATCTACGAGATCTCGCCCGACAGCCGGGGCGCGCGTGAATATGAAGAACTGGCGAAAGAGATCCTGGCCCTATGAACAAAAGCCCTGAAGAATATTTCAAGGAACAGAACTTTTCCGGCCTGTCCGATACCCCCGGCAAATTCAGCCCGGCGGAACAGGCCTTTATGGACAAGTACCTGGGGGTGGACGAAGGCGACATCCTGGGCAGGCTTGGCATCACCGGGCAAAGCGCCCCGGACGCCGCGCCCGACCAGCACGCGGCCATGACCGCCGAACGGCCCCTGGAAGCGCTGATGCGCGAGTCGCAAGAGTTGCAGATGGTGGGCTTTTTCCTGGGCGAGCAGGAATTTACCGTGCCCACCATGGCCGTGCAGGAGGTCATCCGCTTTATGCCCATGGCCAAACTGCCCGCCGCGCCGCCCTTTGTGGCCGGGGTGATCAACCTGCGCGGAAAGGTCACGCCCATCATCCGTCTGCGCGACATGCTGGAAGTGACCAGCCCCCGCCTGGGCGAGGACAAATTCATCATCGTCTGCCGGCGCCAGGGCCTGCAGGTGGGTATGATGATAGAACGGGTGCACACCATGTACCGTGTGCCGCAGGCCGACATTGACTGGAGCATCGAGGCGCACCTGGGAATCAACGTCGATTTTATCGCCGGGCTGCTGAAACTGCGCGAGCTGCTTGTGGGCATCGTGTCCGTGGACAGGATCATCGGCAGCATTCTGAAGTAGCGTTGCCGCCAAGCCGCTTTTGCCGCGGCGGCACGGCGGATGAGAATAACAGGAGAAGGCAATGTCAAAGCATATCCTTATCGTGGACGATTCCAAAACCGTGCGTAACCTTGTGGCTTTCATCATGAAAAAGGAAGGCTTCAAGGTCACCATGGCCGAAGACGGCCTTGACGGGCTGGAAAAATTATACGCCGCCGACGGCATTGACCTGATCATTTCGGACATCAACATGCCGCGCATGGACGGGTTTACCTTCATCAGAACCGTGCGCGAGCAGGAAGCCTACCGCGACCTGCCCATTGTCGTGCTTTCCACCGAAGGGCGCGAAAAAGACATCCAGCAGGGCATCAGCCTGGGCGCCAACATGTACATGGTCAAACCGGCCCAGCCCGACAAGATGGTAAAAAATATCCGCATGCTCCTGGGATAACGGGATACGGAAAAAGGACAGGATATGAGCCAGGATTTCATGGATCCGGAATTGTTCGCCGACTTTATCATTGAGGCGAAAGAACATCTCGAAACCATCGAGCCGAACCTTCTGGAGCTTGAAAAAGCCCCCGACAACCTTTCGCTGCTCAACGAAATTTTCCGCCCCATGCACTCCCTGAAGGGGGCTTCGGGCTTTCTCGGCCTGAACCGCATGAACGGTCTGGCCCATAAAGCGGAAAACATCCTTGACGAACTGCGCAAAGGCTCCATGTCGGTGACTTCCGAAATCATGGACGTCATTCTTTCGTCCACCGACGCCCTGCGCCAGATGATTGACAGCCTTGAGGCCAGCAACACCGAAGGCGACGTGGACACCAGCCACATCATCGCCACCCTGGACGCGCTGATGGCCGGCGACATGTCCGCAAGGCCCAAACCCGTCTCCGCCCCGGACCGGCCCGCCGCGGCTCCCGCGGCGGAACAGGCCGCCGCGCCGGAAAAAAAACCCGAAGAACCCGCCGCCCCGGAATTCTCACTGCGCCAGACCGGCGACGTGGAAACCTGGATAGAAGGCCTGGCCAACCTGCCCCCCTATGCCCTTACCGCCTTTGGCGAAGCGCACCTGCGTGACTTCATCGAAGAAGCCAAGGATAACATCGCCAATCTTTCCGATGGGTTGCTACAGCTTGAAAAACATCCGGAAGGGCAGACGGACCTGGTCAACGACCTGTTCCGCTATTTCCACAACCTTAAAGGCAACAGCGGCATCATCGGCTACCAGGAGTTGAACAGCCTTACCCACGAGGCCGAGACCCTGCTTAACGCGGTACGCAAGGACGAGTATCCCGTCACCCCCGCCCTGGTGGACCTGCTGCTGCTGGTGGTGGACGTGCTGGAAGCTTTGATCTACCGCATCGAACCGGCCCAGGGCCAGGCCGCGCCGCAGGACGCTTCGGAACTGCTGGAAAAACTGCGTCAGGCCGTGGCCGGCGGAAGCGTCGAACTGCCCGACAGTCTGCTGGCTTCCTCCGCCCCCGGACCGGTCTCCGCCGCGACAGCCACCCCCGCCGAGCTGGCCGAAGCGGCCCGCGTTCTGCCGGAAGGCGGCAAGGCGGCCTTTGCCACCGTCCCCGACCGGGACGATGTCATCATGTTCCAGAATACCATCGGCCAGCAGTTCGGCACCATCAGCAGCGCCCTGGTGGGCATGCAGGCCGACGGGTCCAACCGCGAATACGCCGACGCCATGTACCGCTCCCTGGTCACCATCCAGAACTGCTGCGGCTTCATGGGTCTTGAGGACATCAAAGTATACGCCCAGCGCACGGCGGGCATCGTGGATCAGGGGCGCTCGTCCGGTCTGGATTTCGGCATCATGGCGGGTCTTCTGGAGCAGGAATGCGCCATCATCCACGATATGCTGGCCTCCGCCGTCGAAAAAATGCAGGAAAGCCCCGAAGCCCCCGCCCCGCAGGAAGCCCCGGCCGCCGTGCGGGAAACCCCCGCCGCTTCCGCCAAGGACCCGGCCCAGGCCGACCCCGCCGTCCAGCCGCCGGCCGAAAAAGCCGCCCCCAAACCCGCCGCCCAGCCCGCTACGGCCAAATCCCCGGCCGCCGCCGCTCCGGCCAAGGCGGAAGAAGGCTCCAAGGCCTCCTCCACCATCCGCGTGGACCACGAAAAGCTTGACCACCTCATGAACCTTATCGGCGAGCTGATCATCAACCGCAACCGCTACTCCATGCTGGCCCGGCAGCTTGAGGACAGCTCCAATATCGACATCGGCCTCATCGCCCAGAACCTGTCCGAAACCACCTACGCCATGGCCCGCATCTCCGACGATTTGCAGGACACCATCATGAAGGTGCGCATGGTGCCCGTGGCCTCGGTGTTTTCGCGCTTTCCCCGCCTGGTGCGCGACCTTTCCCGCAAAAGCGGCAAGGACGTGGATCTCATCATGGAAGGCGAGGAGACGGAACTGGACAAGAGCGTGGTGGAAGTCATCGGCGACCCCCTGGTGCACCTGATCAGAAACTCCGTGGACCACGGCATAGAGCCCGACGACATACGCCGCGAGCGCAACAAGAACCCCAAGGGCAAGGTCTGGCTGCGCGCCTACTACAAGGGCAACTCCGTCGCCATTGAAATCGAGGATGACGGCAAGGGCATTGATCCGGAAAAAATGCGCGAAGTGGCCATCCGCAAAGGCGTCATCACGCCCGAAGAAGCCAAGGCCCTGGACGACCGCGAGTCCATGGAACTGATCTTCGCCCCCGGCTTTTCCTCCGCCGAGGTCATCACCGACATATCCGGCCGGGGCGTGGGCATGGACGTGGTGCGCACCAACATCAAAAACCTCAAGGGCAGCATCAACATCACTTCCGAGGTGGGCAAGGGCACCAAGTTCACCCTGTCCCTGCCCCTGACCCTTGCCATCATCGACGCCCTTATGGTCAATGTGGCCGAAGAAATGTACGCCATCCCCCTGGACGCGGTGTCCGAAACCACCAAGATCGAGGCCCGCCGCCTTACCGACGTCAAGGGGCGCAAGGCCGTGACCCTGCGCGGCGAGGTTCTGGGCGTCGTCAGCCTGGCGGAACTGCTGGGCCTGCCCTGCCGCATGGCGCAGCAGGATGTGCTTTCCGTGGTGGTCATCCAGGACAACGAACGCCGCCTTGGCCTGGTGGTGGACCGGCTGCTGGAACGCCAGGAAATCGTCATCAAGCCGCTGGGTTCCTATCTGGGCGACCTCAAAGGCATTTCCGGCGCCACCATCATGGGCGACGGCAGCGTCATCCTGATCCTTGATCCGCACGAGATATACACCCTTGCCACCTCCCGCGCGGGGTAGCGGGCGGGAGGCTTTTTCCGCCATACAGCGTCAGGCGTCGCAAATCGAAAGGGGGCAGGACCAAGGGGTCCAGCCCCCTTTCGATTTGCTCGCCGTCAAGCGACTCTTTCAAGTGTAAAATGTTATAAGGTCAAAATGCTCAGGGAGCGTAGCGGAGCTTGAAACTATACCGTTTTAAGAAACGGCGGATTCAAGTTCCGCTACCTCCCTGAACTTTTTGGACTACAGAAAAACATATACTGTAGTCGTTGCGCTGCAATCCCCCAAAAGCGTATCAGGCGCTTTACTGGAATAATATATGCAGATAGAAAGTATACAGGCAAATATTACCCACCGGCAGGAGGAAAAAATGGATATCGGCTCATGGCTTACAGAGGTCGCCTGCACAACGCGCACCCCCAATAACCCCTATGCTCAGTCCATACAAAAAAGCCTTGCGGCGGAGAGAACCGCCCGTAAGGCCTCCCAGGCGAACCCGGCCTCGTCTTCTCCATCCGTTTTTGATACGCCGGCGACGACAGTGACTTTCTCCGGCAAGGCGGAACGCTATTCTTACGCGCAACGAGCTTTGTCGGCTTTATCGCCGGAGGTTGTCGCGGAGGCGCAAAGGCGCCTTGATAACGGGGTTGAGACGGCATATCTGCCTATGACGAAAGAAAACAAAGCCTTGTATGATGAAATAACTCAAGAATTGGGTACCTGCGATTTCTCGACAGCAGAAGGTCGCAGCCGGGCTGCCACGTTGGGCAACATGCGGCATGGACTGGAGCGTAGTGGTTGGAAGGAACCCATGACGAAAGCACAGGCCGAGTTTGAGCATCAGGTAGGTTCGGCAAAATTGGCGCTCAATACGCTGAACGGCGTCCATGATGCTTATTATGAGGCATGGGAAAAGGCCGTATTGTCCGCCAACCCCAACAACATGAACGATGCGATGAAAAGATTGGAAAACGAGTGGGCCGCCAGCAGGCCAGTGCCCGCGCGGTATGCGGAAAAAGGCCTTACCATGCCGCGAACCCCTTATTATCAATTAATGGATATGGCAAAAGCGGGTGGCATCAGTGATGAAGAATTCGGCACAGCGGCGCGGAACTACGCGAAAACAATGAGTGATCCGGACCTGTATTATGCCCTGGAAGAATTTATCAGCACCCGCTATACGGGCAAGTCGGCGTAAAACATCCGCGCAATTGCGGTCAATGAGAGCGGATGAACATTGAAAGGATCATCCGCTCTAAAAATTTTTTTGGAACATGCCGCTTTTAAGCGCCCTCAGGCCCTGAATCTCCGGTCGAAAGCGGGGACCTGCGGGAAGGGCAAGCAAACCGCCGCGGGATGGCACGGGTGTTGCTACTCTTTACGCGACCGACAACTTTTCGACGCGAGCGAACACCGCATGGCCCCTTTCCGCTTCCGGCTTGATCAGGTGCTGGCCTACCGCAGGCAGCTTGAGGAACAGGCCATGCAAGAGCTTGCCAAAGCCAGCATGATGCGCGACGCTACCCGCGCGCGCGTCGAATCCCTGGAATCGGAACTTGCCGAACAGCGCGCGCGCCTTTGCGCCGCCGCCGGGCTTGACGCGGCGGAACGCTGGCTTGTCGCCCTGTACGAAAAGGCGCTGAAGCAGGACATCACGATGCAACGCGCCCTTCTGGCCGAACAGGAGCGGGAGGTGGACCGTTGCAGGACCGCGTTGGTGGCAAGGGCGCAGGAACGGGAACTTCTGGATAAACTCAAGGAAAAACAGGCGGCGCGACATGCGGAGCAGGAACGACAACTCGAACGGCGAATATTTGACGAAACGGCGACCCTCCGGTACAAGCCTGCCGCCGTCTAAGCTGTGCCGGTTTCTTCTTCTGGCCTTCGCCCTTAAGCTGACCGTGCTCGGGCTGATGATCTTCGAGCCCGATCTGCCCGGCACGCGGGTTTTGTCCGAACTGCTCAGCCCGCGCATATCCCCCGCGCACGCGGCCACAGACGCCGCCGCGCCCGCAACCGCGCCCGCCGCCCCGCCCGCTATGGACGCCACCCTGCCCGATGTGGGCATGACAGGCAGAAGCCCCGGCGCGCCCAGCCCCACCGTTGCGCCCGGTGCCGTCCCCGGCGTTGCCGCCCAGGGAACGCCGGAACCTCCCGCCGCCCTGGAACGCGCCCTGCCCGCCATCGGCCAGAACCCGCAGGGCAGGGCTTCCGCCAACGGCACCAGCCCTTCCCTGTCGCGCGACGCCCTGGCCCGCCGCCAGGAGGACCTTGCGCGCAAAGAGCAGGACCTCAAGGCCCTGGAAGGGGAAATCTCCGCCAAGCTGGAAAAGCTTCAGGTGCTGGAAAACCGCCTGTCCATCATGATCAAGGAAGCGGAAGAAACCAAGGACGCCAAGTTTCGCCACCTGGTGGACGTGCTTACCAACATGAAAGCCAAGCAAGCCGCCGCCGTGCTGGAAACCCTGGACCAGAAAATCGCCGTCAGAGTTTTGGCGGGCATGCGCGGCCGCCAGGCCGGGGAAATCCTTACCTTCGTCCATCCGGAAAAGGCCGCCCTGCTTACCGAGGCCCTGGCCCGCATGCAGCTTCCCCTTGAGTAACCATGCCCCGGCTGAAGCTTACCCTGGCTTACGAGGGCACCCGTTACGCCGGCTGGCAGTTGCAGGCCCATACCGAAGGCGGTCCTTCCACGGTACAGGGAATGCTGGAGCGGGCCGTCGCGGCGATCATCTCCCCGCCGGGCGGGCGCATTCCCCTGCACGGGGCCGGCCGCACCGACGCCGGGGTGCATGCCGAAGCCCAGGTCTGCCACCTGGATCTGCCCGAAAATACGCCCCGGGTGGACTGGACGCGCGCCCTTAACACGCGCCTGCCCGACGACATCCGCGTCCTTGACGCCGCCTTTGTCCCCCCTTCCTTCCACGCCCGCAAAAGCGCCCTGCGCAAGCATTATGCCTACAGCCTGTGGACGCACGCGCGGCAAAAAGCCCCCCCGCGCATCCAGGCCTTTGTCTGGAGCGCGCCCCCCCTTGATCTTGCCCGCATGGAACGGGCCGCCTTTTTTTTGACGGGCGAACATGACTTTACCTCGTTTCAAAATACCGGCACCGACATACGGAACCCGGTCCGCGTCCTGCATTCCATCAACGCCCGCCCGGGGACAGTGGCCGGCCTTGCCTGCCCCGACGGCTGGCCCGTGCTTACTTTTACCTTTTGCGGCAACGGCTTTTTGAAGCAAATGGTCCGCAACATCATGGGCCTTCTGGTCTGGGCCGGACGCGGCAGGATCGATCCCGAATCCGTGCCCGCCCTGCTCGCCGCGCGCGATCGTACGGCTTTACCCAGCCCCACGGCCCCGGCGCGGGGTCTGACGCTTGCCGCCGTGGAATATTAGAGCAAATTACCATTGAAAATGCCTGTGCGGGCGAAACAAGTTTCGCCGCCAAGCGCCGGAGCGGGCACCTTAAAGTCAACATGCTCCAAAAGCGGCCGGCGGAATGTTTTCCAAAGGCGCGGCCCGATTCACCGCAAGACGGTAAACTCCCTTCCAAAGCGCGGACCTTCGTTCACACGGGCAGCGCCCCCGCAAAAGAGTGCCGCGAAAGTTATTTCGCATATCCTGTTGCTTTTTTCCTATATACGTATAGAGTATTTGTACTGAAATAACGTGCTTTCGCGTAACAGGAAAACGTATTCCCGGAAGGGTGTTTCGCATATCCTGTTGATTTTTTCCCGTATGCGTATAGAATATACCACTGGAGGAAAGCGTTTTTGCGCAACCGGCAAAAGCGTACTGCCTATGCAGAGCAACGATTACGACGCCTGCCCGCTCCGCGCCGCCGCCGGACGGGAATGGATGGAAGAACTGCCGCCAACCAACAGACCGGGCGAAGCGCACTGGGAATGGTATGTTGATACGAAAACCGTTATTTTCTCTCCGGAGTGGCGCGACATGCTGCTCCTTCCCGACAGCGCGCCCCTGAGCGGCGATCCGGACTACTGGGTCGAGCGCGTGCATATTGAGGATCGCGACGAACTGATACGCGCCGCCGAAAGCGTCTTCAACGACCGGCAAGGTTCTTTTGCGGAAGTGTTCCGCCTGCTGCGCCAGGACAACAGCTGGACGTGGTTTCTGGCGCGGGGGCATTACGAACCCGCTTCCGGCGCCAAACCAGCGCATCTGCTCGGGTCGGCCATCGAGGTTTCCCACCTGCGCCTCAACAAACGTTTTCATCCCCCGAAGACCTGGGGCGACTCCCTGAACTACCGGGCGCTTCTGGAAAACTCCCCCGATCTCATCGCGCGCCTGGATCGGGAATTGTTTCCCCTGTATGTCAATCCGGCCGTCAACCGCTACACGCCCAAAACTTCCGAAGAACTGGGGCACAGTTCCGCCAGGGAACTGGGCATTTCCGCCGAGCAGATGGCGTTTCTCACCCGCAACGTGGAGGCGGTATTCCAGGAAGGCCAGGCCATCCGCGAGCGGCGTTCCTTTTCCACCCACCTGGAAGAAGGCCTGGTAGGGGACTGGACCTTTTGGCCGGAGTTTGACGAGGAAGCCGCCGTTGCCTCCGTGATCTGCCAGATGCGCGACGTCACCGAGCAGGTGCGGGCCCAGCACAAGGTGCGCCTTAACGAAATGCGCCTTGACGCCCTGTACCGGCTTTCGCAGATGCTCCACGCCCCGCAGGAAAAGCTGATGCGCTACGTGGTGGAATCCATTACCAGCCTTACCGGCAGCGCTTATGGCTATGTGCATCTTCTTGCCGCCAAGCCCCAGAAGCGGGGGCGCACCTTCTGGTCCAAGGGGCATTACGACTTTGCCGCCCCCGGCGAGCTGCCCCACGACACGCTGGACCCGGACATCGTCTTTTTTCAGGAACATGACGTCGTCGACGGCGATTATTACCGCATCAACAACGGCGACCAGACAAATCCCATTTACACGGCCTTTGGCGGAAAGCTGCGCATCATGCGCTACTTGCGCGTTCCCGTCATGGAAGGTTCGCGCCTGGCCTGCGTCGCCGCCGTGTGCAACAAAGGCTCTGATTACGAGGAGCAGGATATTCAGCAGTTGGAGACGTTTATCAAGGGGGCCTGGCTGCTGCTGCGCCGCCATGATTTTGTGCAGGCTTTGGGCAGGGCCAAAGAAGCCGCCGAGCAGGCCAACACGGCCAAGGACGAATTTTTGGCCAACGTAAGCCACGAACTGCGCACGCCCCTGAACGGAATGCTGGGCATGCTGCAACTGCTTGAGGATTCTGAACTTTCCAACATACAGCAGCAGTACGCGCATAACGCGGTTCTTTCCGGCAAGACCCTGTTGCGCATCATTTCCGACATTCTCGACTTTTCGCGCATGGCGTCGGGCAAGATGGAACTGCATTCCGCTCCCTTTGACATCCGCGCCACCATCGCCTCCACCGTCAGCCTGTTCGCCGGCGACGCCGAAAAAAAGGGCATTGAGCTTTATGCCGTGGTGGACGACAAGGTGCCCCCCTCCCTGATGGGCGACGAGGCCCGCGTGCGCCAGATCATTTTCAACCTGCTGGGCAACTCGCTGAAGTTCACGGAAACGGGCTGCATTTACGTGGAGTGCGCCCTGCTGCCCCACGGCAAGGGCAACAAGGCGCACCTGTATCTGTCCGTCCAGGATACCGGCATCGGCATACCGGAAGCTTCCCTGGACAAGGTGTTCGAAGCCTTCACCCAGGTGGACAGTTCGTCCACGCGCAAACACCCCGGCACCGGACTGGGCCTTGGCATTGTCAGGCGTCTGGTTGATATGATGAACGGGCGCATAGCCATCGAAAGCGAAGAAGGCGTGGGCACCACCGCCCACTGCACCCTGATTCTGGAACGCGCCGAAGCCCCCGCCGCCCCTAAAATCCGGCAGATCCGCTCCCTGGCGTCCGCCGATCCTCTTGACGTTCTGGTTGCGGAAGACGATGCCGTAAGCCGTTTCGCCATGCGTTCCTTTTTGCTGGGGTCGGGACACCGCCCCGTCTGCGTGCAGAACGGCAGGCAGGCCATTGAGGCCCTGAAGCTGTTCCCCTTCCACTGCCTGATCGCGGATATACAGATGCCCTTCATGGACGGCATGGAAACCGCGCAGCGCATCCGCGAAGGCAGGACGGAGGGCATAACGCCCTCGCGCGAGGTGGCCGAGCTTGTGGCGGCGGCCATTCCCGAATGCGCGGCGGCGCGCGGCAAAGAAAGGCCCATTCCCTGCAACCTTCCCCTGGTGGCCCTGACGGCCCACGCCATGGCCGGCGACCGGGAACGCTTCCTCGAACTGGGCATGGACATCTATCTTGCCAAGCCTGTCATCCGCTCGGAACTGGATGCCGTGCTGGAACAGATCAACCAGCGCATCCGCACGGCCTGACGCCCGTAACTTGTTCCTAACTTGTTCCCAAGTTGCCCGCCCCGGCTCCTGTCCGACTGACAGGGAACCGGGGCTTTCTTGTGCCTGACGCGGACAGGCCGGGGGAGGGGACCGGGGAACCGGGGAACCAGGGAACCAGGGGACCAGGGGACCAGAGGGGCCTTGTCCGCCTTGTGGGTTAGAGCAAATTACCATTGAAAATGTTTATTTGCTCTGGCGGCGGGAACCGCCGCCCGCCGCGCAGGCGTAGGCGAAAC
>JAVBPV010000018.1:0-61510 GCA_031549405.1 Desulfovibrio sp. | reverse complement strand
CGGGAGGGGAAAAACTTTTGGAAAAGTTTTCCCCCTCCCGCCCCCGGGAAATCTTCCCCTACAGCCTCCAGAACAGGAATCCCGCTTCGCGGGCGGCCCGGGGGGACCACAGGCCCTTGACGTCGGCAAGCACAGGGGTATGCCCGGCGCAAAAAAGGGGCAGCAGGCGGGCGGGGTCCAGGGCCTTGTATTCGTCGTGGGCCACGGCCAGGACAAGGGCGTCCAGATCCCGCATGCTTTCAAGGGGGGTGAGGGCGATGCCGTATTCGCGCATGGCCTCATCCGGGTCGGCCAGGGGATCGGCCACCAGGGAGGTGACGCCGTATTCGGCAAGTTCCGCGCATATGTCCACCACGCGGGTGTTGCGCAGATCCGGCACATTTTCCTTGAACGTCAGGCCAAGGATGCCCACTTTGGCTTCATTGACGCGGCATCCGGCGGCGATAAGCAGCTTGACGGTCTTTTCGGCAACATGTTTGCCCATGGCGTCGTTGATGCGCCGCCCGGCCAGGATGACCTGGGGAAGGTAGCCGGCCTCTTCGGCCTTGAAGGTCAGGTAGTAGGGGTCCACGCCGATGCAGTGCCCGCCGACAAGGCCGGGCCGGAACGGCAAAAAGTTCCATTTGGTTCCGGCGGCTTCCAGCACCTCAAGAGAGTCGATGCCCAGCCGGTCAAAAATAAGGGCCAGTTCGTTCATCAGGGCGATGTTCAGATCGCGCTGGGTGTTTTCGATGACCTTGGCGGCCTCGGCCACCTTGATGGAAGAGGCCCTGTGCACCCCGGCGGCGACGATGGAGCCGTACAGTCCGGCAAGGAGATCCAGGGTTTGCGGGCAGCTTCCGGCCACCACCTTGACGATGTTTTCCACGGTGTGGATTTTGTCGCCGGGGTTGATGCGCTCGGGCGAGTAGCCCACGCTGAAGTCGCGGCCAAGGACAAGGCCGGACTCGCGTTCCAGAATGGGCACGCAGACATCCTCGGTCACGCCGGGGTAGACCGTGGATTCGTAGACGACGACGGCCCCCCTGGACATATGCCTGCCCACGGTGGCCGATGCCTTTTCCACAGGGGCAAGATCCGGCCTGCGGTACCGGTCAATGGGCGTGGGCACGGCCACGATGATGACGCCCGCTTCGGCCAGAACAGCGCCGTCGCAGGAAAAACGCGCGGAAGACGCGGCGAGATCGCCGGGCGAAACCTCGCCCGTGCGGTCGCGGCCCGCTTGCAGTTCCGCCACGCGCGCGGGGGAAATGTCGAATCCCAGCACGGGAAAATGCCGCGCCAGGGCCACGGCCAGGGGCAGGCCCACATAGCCCAGCCCTACCACGGCGACGCGGGAGCGTCCCTCCCGCAGATCGGAAAGTGTTGTCATACTATTGGCCGTTAGGGGACTGCGACAGGTTTTACGCCCACGTGGATGCAGACGATGCCGGCGGTATGGCGGCTATGGCGCACGCCGGCAAAGCCGGCCAGGCGCATTTCCTCTTCCAGTTCGGCGGCCGAGGGAAAGGCCTCGACCGTGTCGGCAAGATACCGGTAGGCCCCCTTGTCCCGGGAGACAAGGCGCCCCACCAGGGGCAGCAGATAATGCAGGTAGGCGTTGTACACGCCGAACAGAATACGATCCCTGGCGCTGCCGAACTCCAGCACGCACAGCCGCCCGCCGGGCGTAAGCACGCGCAGGGCCTCGGCATAGGCTTCGGCGCGCGGCTTGATGTTGCGCAGACCAAAAGCCAGGGTGATGGCGTCCACCGAACAATCGGCCAGGGGCAAAAAGCGGCCGTCACCCGCCAGGGGGACCACGGGGCCGTAGGGCTTTTCCCAGGCCTTGCGCCCGGCCCCGGCGCGCTTTGCCCGCAGGCGCTCAAGTTTGGGCAGGCCGCGCTCGAGCATGGGGGGACAAAAGTCCATAGCCAGCACGGCAGCTTCCGGATAACGCTCCGCCAGGGCCAGGGTCACTTCCAAAGTGCCGGCGGCCAAATCAAGCACGCGGCCCGCGCCCCCGGGGGGAAAAGGCGCGGCGGCATCGGCCAGCAGCGCGCGCCAGCGGGCGTCCAGCCCCAGGCTGAGCACACGGTTCAAAAGGTCGTACACCCCGGCGATGCGGGAAAACAGCCCACGCACCTGCCGCGCGTGCTCCTGCGGCGCGTTTTCCATGCTTACCGCTCCCCGCCGTCGTCCGGCTTTTTGCGGGCGCCGCCCGGCCCGGAATCCGGGGGCCGGGTGATGGTTTCCAGCACCACCTGGTAGACCGAGGGAAAAATCTCGTTGAAGTTGGATGGGGAAACCCGGCTGGTTTCAATAAACTTCACCACTATTTCCTTGGCCACCTGCAAGGCTTCTTTGGCGTCTTTTTCCACGGGCTGTCCTCCTGCATGAAAAACCCGCCCTGGGGAATGGCCTTGACCACAATGGTTGGGACCGGGCGGGAAGAGGAAGAAACGGTCGGCCCCTCCCCCTTTTGCGCAGGGATATAGCACCAACCCTTCCGGGCAGGCAAGCCGGGCAGGCAAGCCGGGCGGCGGGGCGTCAGTCCGGCGCGGCCCGTCGCCGCGCCTCCTTTGCCCGCAGCCCGCGCACGGGAAGCCCCGGCAAAACGCGCCCGCCCGCCGAACGCCGCGCTGCCGGGGCAGGCCGCCCGTCCGGCGCGGGGCGTCCGTCCACCAGCGTCAGGCGCGGCGCCTTTTCCCGCCCGCGCGCGTCCAGCCAGCTCCGGCACCGCCTGTACAGCCCCCCGTACAGCGTGCCGATAAGCCACCCGGCCAGCCAGCCGCACAGCACGTCGGAGGGGTAATGCTTGCCGAGGTAGACGCGCGAATACCCCACGGCGGCGGACAGGGGATAAACCAGGGGGGCCGCCTGCGGCGCCATTACCGCCAGCGTCGCGGCCAACGCCATGGAATTGGCCGCGTGGTTGGAAAAAAAGGAATAGCTGCGGCTGGCCCTTCCCTGGAAATCTTCGGGCGTGCTCGTCCATTTTTTTCCGTCAAAAAAATGGACGCCGGACAGCCTGTGCTGCGGGCGCGGGCGCTCCAGGCTTTCTTTACAGATATTCGACACCATATCCGCCGTGCCCAGCGAAAGTCCCAGCGCCAGCAGGGGCAGCCAAAGGCGGCGCCAGTCGAAGCGGCGCTTCGTGTAAAAATAGATCAGCCCCGTCCCCACAAGCAGCCCCCAGAACAGGGGATCCTTGGAAAGGGCGGTCATGCCGGCGTCGAAAAAGGCGTTCCGCCAGTCATGGTTGATCAGGCGAAAGACAGCCACGTCAAGGTTCAGAAGCCAATCGGGCATGCGTGGAAAAACCTTTGGCAACGCGCGGCGAAAGCCCGGCGGCCGTTTTTTTGGTAAGGGCGGGGCCTGGAGGCGGCCCGAAGCGGATTACCGGCGCAAATGTTCATACGCTCCGCGAGCGATATTTCGGGCAAACCCCTGGCGCAAGCCTGCCGCAAGTCCGGCGCGGGCGACAAACCTCAAACTCAATATGTTCTAATTGAGGATATAGCGCAAGGGGTTTACGGGAACTCCGCCGACGCTGACCTCGTAGTGCAGGTGGGGGCCGGTGCTGCGCCCCGTGTTGCCCATCGCGCCGATGACGTCGCCGCGCTGCACGTACTGCCCTTCCTTCACCAGCGACTGCTGCAGGTGGGCGTAGCGGGTGGTGATATTGTTGCCGTGGTCGATGATGATGCAGATGCCGTACGAACCGTCCGGCCCGGAAAACGTCACCGTCCCCCTGGCCGGAGCCCAGATGGGGGTGCCCGGACGGTTGGAGATGTCCAGCCCCTTGTGCAGGGTCCCCCTGCCGGTAAAGGGCGAACTGCGCCAGCCGAAGCCCGAGGTCAGAAACCCCTTGGCCGGCCAGATGGACGGGGTGGAAAGCAGCGTATCCTTGTTTTCGCGCAAAAAATGCACCAGAGCCTGCTGGTTGATTTCCTCAAGATGGACGGAGCCGGCAAGCTCTTCCACCAGACTGTGCAGGCGGCGCGAAAAAAGCTCGCGGTGACGGGCCAGAAAAGCGGGATCGTTCAACGCGCCCGAAACGCCCGCCGCCGTTTCGCCGTCCGGGGAAGTGGAAACGGGATCCTTGTCGATGTTCATAAGCACGCGCAGCTTGGCGTCAAATTGCTGCACGCGGGCAACGTCGCCTTCCAGGGTCTGGAGCCTGCCGGTCAGGCTGAGCATGCGGCTGTCGTGCCCCTGGATGATCCTGTTGGCCTCGGCCAACTGATGCTCCAGTATCCGGCTTTTGGTGTAAAAGCCCCACAGGTACACATTGCCCGCCACAAGGCCCGCCAGCAAAAGAAAGAGCGCCACGCCGAACCAGCCGCGCAGACGCAGATTGCGGAAGCCGCCTTCGCGGTCCTTGAATATGACGATGTGGTAATTTTTAAACACGGAAGCCTTTATATCCCCGGCATGCGGCCGCGTGCGGTCCCGAAGGCGTGCGGACGTCAATTACAGTGTTCCGGACGGCCGGGGCAAAGGCAACCGGCGCGCCGCGCGGGAGCGCGTTTTCCGGCGTGCCGCGTACAGCCGCAACAACCTTCCGAACGCCTCCCGGCAATACGGGAAGATACGCTACTGTGACCGCCGTCCCGCTGTCAAGATCCGGGCCGGCGGCCGGCGCCGATGCATTATTCCGCCACGCGCCTTTTGACATCCCCATATCATTTGATCTAAAAAGATCTCTTTTCCACCATTTCGCACGGGCAAGGAACGCATGAGCGCCATTCACACTGTCAAAGGTTTCGCCGACCTTTTCACCCCCGAAAGTTCCCTGTACACCCACATGGAAGATACGGCGCGCCGCGTTTTCGGCGCATATGGGTATGCGGAACTGCGCATTCCCATTCTGGAACACACTGAACTGTTCAGCCGTTCCATAGGCGCGGAAACGGACGTGGTGCAAAAAGAAATGTATACCTTCGCCGATCGCAAGGGCCGTTCCCTGACCATGCGGCCCGAAGCCACGGCGGGCATCGTGCGCGCCTATATCGAAAGCAATTGCCACGCCCGCGAAAGCGTCAGCAAATTTTTCAGCTTCGGCCCCATGTTCCGCTACGAACGCCCGCAAAAGGGGCGCATGCGCCAGTTCCACCAGATCGACTGCGAATGTCTGGGCGCGCACGAGCCGCAGGCCGACGCCGAAGTGCTGCTGATGCTCATGCTTTTTCTGGGACGCCTCGGCCTGACCGGCCTTGCCCTGGAAATGAACACCCTGGGCTGCCGCGAATGCCGCCCCGCCTACCGCGAGGCGCTTTCCGCCTTTCTGGCCCGTCTTGATCCGCAAACCCTGTGCGAAGACTGCCGCCGCCGCCTTTCCACCAACCCCATGCGGGTGCTGGACTGCAAGGTGCCCGGCTGCAAAGCCCAGACGGAAAACGCCCCGAAAATCCGCGACCATGTCTGCGCCGGCTGCGAAAGCCACTTTTCCACCGTCCTCGCCACTCTGGACGAGCGCGAAATCCCCTATGCCATCAACCCCCGGCTGGTGCGCGGCCTGGACTATTACATGCGCACCACCTTTGAGGTCGTCTCGCGCAGCATCGGCGCGCAGGGCTCCGTGGCCGGGGGCGGCCGCTACGACGGGCTGGTGCGCCAACTGGGCGGGCCGGAAGTGCCGGCCATAGGCTTCGCCTGTGGCATGGAGCGCCTGGCCCTGATGCTGGCCGAACAGTCCCCGGCGGCGGACAGGCCCGACTTTTACATCGCCGTGCTGGACGAAAAGGCCCCGGACACCGCCCTTTTGGCCGCGCAAACCCTGCGCGAGGCCGGCCTTTCGGGCGAGGCGGCCTTTGCCTCCGCCAGCCTGAAAAGCCAGATGCGCCGGGCCTCGAAGCTGAACGCCTCGTACTGCCTGCTTATCGGCGGCGAGGAACTGGACTCCGGCTCCGTACAGGTCAAGAACATGGATACCGGCGAGCAGGTGCCCATCTCCCTGGACACTCTGGGCGACTGGGCGCAGATACGCCGCGCCGAGCACATTAGAGAACGCAAGAAGTAAGGATGGGGATTATCCGGGGCTCCGCCCCGGCCCCCGCAAGGGGCAGATCGGCCCCTTGACCCCATATTTGTTTGCTCCCTTAATTTGATGGACGAATTCAAGATCCGCCACGGCATCCAAGCTTTTCGACCATAAGGGCTGAACATGCGCCGGGAGTCCCTCCACGGCACGCCATAACAAGTTGCCGATACGCAACGCCCCCCCCAAATGCAGGGTCAAGGGACGCAAGTCCCTTGCGGGGGAGCCCGAGGGGGCGCCGCCCCCTCGTCCCGCACCCACACAAGGACACCACACACCATGAGCGAACAAGTACTGACGCAGGACGTGCAGTTGGAGCACCAGAAACATATCGAGCCGCTGGACGGATTCCGGCGCACGCACACGTGCGGCGAGTTGACTGCGGCGCACCTGGGACAGGAAGTGCGCCTGACCGGCTGGGTGCAGTTCCGCCGGGATCACGGCGGGCTGATTTTCGTGGACTTGCGCGACCGCGCCGGCCTGACCCAGATTGTCTTTATTCCGGAGGTGGCCCCGGCCGCCCATGAAAAGGCGCATATTTTGCGCTCGGAATACGTGCTGGCCCTGGACGGGTATGTGCGCCCGCGGCCCGAGGGCATGGCCAACCCCAACATGCCCACCGGGGAAATCGAGGTGGTGGTGCGCTCGTGGAAGTTGCTGAACACCTCCAAGACCCCGCCCTTCATGATCGAGGAACGGGGCGATCCGGGCGAGAACCTGCGCCTGCAGTACCGCTATCTGGATTTGCGCCGCCCGCGCATGACGCGCAACCTGATGCTGCGGCACAGGATCAGCCAGGCGGTGCGCCGCCACCTGGACGGCGAGGGCTTTGTGGAAGTGGAAACGCCCTTTCTGACCAAATCCACGCCCGAGGGCGCGCGCGACTTCCTGGTGCCCAGCCGGGTGAACCAGGGGGAATTTTACGCCCTGCCGCAGTCGCCGCAGCTCTTCAAGCAGCTTTTGATGGTCAGCGGCATGGACCGCTATTTCCAGATCGCCCGCTGCTTCCGCGACGAGGATCTGCGCGCCGACCGCCAGCCCGAATTCACCCAGGTGGACATCGAAATGTCCTTTGTGGACGAGGAAGCCGTCATGTCCATGGCCGAAGGGCTTATGGCCGCGGTTTTCAAAGAGGCGCTGGGCGAGGATCTGCCCCTGCCCCTGCCGCGCATGACCTATGCCGACGCCATGAGCCGCTACGGCGTGGACAAGCCGGACATCCGCTTTGATCTGCCCCTGGTGGACGTGACCCCGGTGGTAAGCGGCTCGAACTTCCGGTTGTTCTCCGCCGTGCCCCTGGTGAAGGCCATGCGCGTTCCCGGCGGCGAAAGCATGACCCGCAAGGAAATCGACGACTTTACCGAGTTTGTGAAAATTTACGGCGCGCAGGGACTGGCCTGGATCAAGCTTCGTCCCCTGGAGGACGGGAGCGTGGAATGGCAGTCGCCCATCGCCAAGTTTTTGTCGGACAAAGAGCGCGAAGGTCTGGTCCAAACGCTGGGCCTTGAAACGGGCGACATCGTCTTTTTTCAGGCCGGGGCGCCGGACGTGGTCAACGCGGCCCTGGGCAACCTGCGCGTCAAACTGGGCGAGCACCTGGATCTTATCCCCGAAGGGAAAAACGCCCTGCTCTGGGTGACGGATTTTCCGCTGTTCGAATACGACGCGGAGGAAAAACGCCACGTGGCCTGCCACCACCCCTTCACCTCCCCGGCGGACACCGGCGAGGCGGGCATGGCGAGGCTGGCCTCGGACCCGGCGTCGGTGACGGCCCGCGCTTACGACATGGTCATGAACGGCACCGAGGTCGGCGGCGGTTCCATCCGCAACCACGCCGCCCATGTGCAGCGGCGCATGTTCGAGGCGCTCGGCTTTACGGAAGAAGAGGCGGAGGCGCAGTTCGGCTTTTTGATGCAGGCTTTGGAGCTTGGCGCGCCGCCCCACGGGGGCATAGCCTTCGGCCTTGACCGCCTGGTCATGCTGCTGGCCGGGGCCGCCTCCATCCGCGACGTCATCGCCTTTCCCAAAACGCAAAAGGCCACCTGCCTGATGACCGGGGCTCCCTCGCCGGTAAGCGGCCGGCAGCTGCGCGAATTGTCGCTGCGGTTGCGGGAAAAAGAATAAAACGCCATGGAAGTCTTGAGCATCCGTACAACGAAGCGGGAAGAACTGATCGACATGACACCCCGGCTTGCGGACCTGATCCGCGCCAAAGGCTGGGAAAAGGGCGCGCTGCTGGTTTTTTGCCCGCACACCACGGCGGCCCTGACCGTCAACGAGGCGGCGGACCCGGATGTGGCGCGGGACATTGTATCCTTCATGCACGGGGCCGTGCCCTCCCATGCGGCGTTTCGCCATGCGGAGGGCAACAGCGACGCGCACATCAAGACCAGTTTGTTCGGGCCGCACGCCATGCTGATCGTCGAAGGCGGGTCCGTGCGCCTGGGCACCTGGCAGGGCGTGTACCTGTGCGAATGGGACGGGCCGCGCGACCGCGCGGTTTGGGCGCAGTTTCTGCCGGGGTAGACGCCTCGCGCGGTTTGCGGGCGGGCACCCCTCTTTTGGAGCAAAACGGCTTTAGACGATATTCAAGGAGTATTTTTTCAGGCATTTCGCCATCATAATGCTGCAACAAGGAGCACGAAGATGTACGGCACCCCTTTTCTCAAACGCCTGATGTCCGTTCTTGGCCTTGCCGCCGCGCTTGCCCTGCCCGCTTTTGACGCCATTCCCGCCAACGCGGCCGATCAGTTCATCACCATCGGCACCGGCGGCATCACCGGGGTATACTACCCCGTGGGCGGCGCCATCTGCCGCCTGGTGAACAAAGGCCGCAAAGAGCACGGCGTGCGCTGCACCGTGGAATCAACCGGCGCTTCGGTCTTCAACGTCAACGCCATCCGCACCGGCGACCTCAGCATGGGCATCGTGCAAAGCGACACCCAGTACCACGCCTACAACGGCGAAGAGCAGTTCGCCAAGGCCGGCCCGGACAAAAAGCTGCGCGCCCTGTTCGCCCTGTATGCGGAAGCCTTCACCCTGGTGGCCCGCGACGACGCCAACATCCAAAGCTTCAAGGATCTTAAGGGCAAGCGCGTCAACCTGGGCGACCCCGGCTCCGGCAACCGCAGCACCATGGAACTTTTGATGAAGGAATACAAATGGACGCCCGCGGTCTACAAACTGGCCACGGACCTGAAGCCCGCCGAAATGGCCGGCGCGTTGTGCGACAACAAGATTGACGCTTACGTCTATGTGGTCGGCCATCCCAACGGATCCATCAAAGAAGCCGCCACCACCTGCAAGTCGCACGTGGTGCCCGTGACCGGGCCGGAAGTGGACGCCTTCATGAAAAAATACCCCTTCTACCCGGCGGCGGTCATCCCCGGCGGCATGTACACCGGCACCGACAGCGACGTGAAGACCTTCGGACCGCGCGCCACCCTGCTTACCAGCGCGGATCTGCCCGACGACGTGGCCTACCAGGTGGTCAAGTCGGTGTTCGAAAATCTTGACGAATTCAAGAAGCTGCACCCCGCCCTGGCCACCCTGACCAAGGAAGAAATGCTTACGGGCAACTCCGTGCCCTTCCACCCCGGCGCGCTCAAGTACTTCAAGGAAGCCGGCCTGATGAAATAACGGGGCCGGACGGCGTCTTTTCCGGCCATACCGCGTCAGGCGTCGTTTTTGTAAAGGGGGCAGGGCCAAAGAGTCCAGCCCCCTTTACAAAAGCTGGCCTTCCTTGCCTGGCCGAAAAACTCGCCGCCCGCCCAAAGCCTCTTGCCCGAACGGGCCGCATTCGCGGTGGAGCGGATGTCGCCTGACGTCGCCGGCCAACAGTCTCAGACGTAACAGTGCACCGCGGGGAATATCCTTCCCCTCTAATTATAGCAATACAGATAACATTTCCGCAGGGTTTCAGAGGCACAAGGAGCGTTCATGTCGTCACAGGTCGTAAGCGTCAAGGATTCCAAATTTCTTGCCGAAATTCTTGAAAAGGAAACCGGCCGCCGCAAACCCTCGGGCGCAGCCCAGGGCATATTCCTCGCGGTGCCGGTCCTGTGGTCCCTGTTCCAGCTTTGGATCACCTCTCCCCTGCCGTACATGCTGGCCGAGCACAACCCCTGGATGAGCGCCCATCTGGGCTTTACCATCCCGGTGCTCAACGACACCGCCTGCCGCTCCATCCACCTGGCCTTCGGCGTGTTCCTGGCTTACATCGGTTTTCCCATGCTGAAGGGCAGCCCCAAAAACCGTATCCCGGCCTACGACTGGATCATGGCGCTCGCCGCCGCTTTTTGCGCCTCCTACCTGTTCCTGTTCCAGGCGGAGCTGGCGGGCCGGGCCGGAAAGCCCACCGACATGGACATCTACGTGGCCTGCGCCGGGGTTTTGCTGCTGCTGGAAGCCACCCGCCGCGTCATGGGCCTGCCCATGACCGTGGTGGCCCTGGTTTTTCTGCTGTACGCCTTTGCCGGGCCATACGCCCCGGACCTTATCGCCCACAAGGGGGCTTCTCTTTCCCGCGCGGCCTCGCAGTTCTGGATCACCTCCGAAGGGGTCTTCGGCGTGCCGCTGGGCGTTTCCACCAGTTTCGTCTTTTTGTACGTGCTGTTCGGGTCCATGCTGGAAAACGCCGGGGCGGGCAATTACCTGACCTCCCTTTCTTTCGCCCTGCTGGGCCATCTGCGGGGCGGGCCCGCCAAGGCCGCCGTGGTGGCATCGGGCCTGCACGGGCTTATTTCCGGCTCGTCCATCGCCAACGTGCTCACCTGCGGCCCGGTGACCATAATGCTTATGAAAAAGGTGGGCTTTTCGGCGGAAAAGGCCGGGGCGGTGGAAGTGGCCGCCGGATCCAACGGGCAGATCATGCCGCCGGTCATGGGCGCGGCCGCCTTTCTGATGGCCGAATACATCAACATGCCCTATTCGCAGATCGTCAAGCACGCCTTTATCCCGGCGCTTCTGGCCTACGGCTCCCTTTTGTACATCGTGCACCTGGAAGCCTGCAAAATGGGCATGGAAGGCCTGCCCCGCACCACTCCCGCGCGCCTGCGCCTGATCGGCTGGGGCCTGACCATTTCCGCCGTTCTTGTTCTTATGGGCTTCATCCACTACCTGACCGCGTGGATTCCCGTTCTGTTCGGCCCGTGGGCCTGGGCGGTCTTCGCGGCGCTGCTGCTTACCGCCTATGTGGGCATGCTGTGCATTTCCATACGCTATCCGGAACTGCCCGACGGAGGCGACCAGGACCTGATGAGCCTGCCTTCCGTGGCGCCCATTCTGCTCTCCGGCCTGCATTATCTTTTGCCCATCGCCGCCCTGGTCTGGTGCCTGATGATCCTTGAGCAGTCGCCGGGCCTGGCCGCTTTTTACGCCTGCTCTTTCATGAGCTTTATCCTGCTGACCCAGCGGCCCGTCGCCGCCTTTCTGCGCGGCAGGCCGGTGCGGCCCGCCTTCCAGCACGGATTGTCGCGCCTGGTCCTCAGCCTGCTGGGCGGCGGCCGCAACATGGTGGGCATCGCCCTGGCCACGGCCAGCGCGGGCATCGTGGTCGGCGCCGTCAGCCTGACCGGCGTCGGTCAGGTGCTGGCCTCGGTGGTGGAAACCCTGTCCATGGGTTCCCTGCCCCTGGTGCTGATCATGACGGCCATGCTCTCGCTTATTCTGGGCATGGGCCTGCCCACCACGGCCAACTACATCATCGTCTCCACCCTGCTGGCCCCGGTCATCCACAACCTCAGCGCCGCTTACGGCCTGGCCATACCCCTGGTGGCCGTGCACCTGTTCTGCCTGTATTTCGGGGTCATGGCCGACGCCACCCCCCCCGTGGCCCTTGCCGCCTTTGCCGCCGCGGGCATTTCCGGGGGCGATCCCTTCAAGACCGGCATCCAGGGATTCCTGTACGAAATGCGCACGGCCATCCTGCCCTTTGTTTTCGTTTACAATCCGCAGATTCTGATGATCGACGTGTCCTCGGTCTTCGAACTGGCCTGGGCCGTGGGCACGGCCGCCCTGGCCTGCATGGCCTTTGCCTGCGCCTGCCAGCGCTTTATGCTTACCAATACCCGCTGGTGGGAGGTGATTCTGCTGGTCCTGGCCATGATCCAGATGTTCCGGCCGGATCTCGCCCAGAATTACTTTTTCCCCCCCTACAAGGAACTGCCCGCGCGCGAAGTCGCCCGGGCCGTGGGCGATCTTGAGCCCGGCGGCGTCATGCGCCTGCGCATCCGCACCGACGACGGAAAATCCGTCAAAAACCGCGTCGTGATCCTGCCCGTGGAGGAAGGAACACCCGAAGAGCGCCTGGAAAAGGCCGGCCTGTTCCTTGAGGACAAAAACGGAACCCTTGCCGTCGCCGACATCGGCATCAACAGCCGCGCCGAAAAAGTCGGCCTGGACATCGCCGACGAGCATCAGGTGCTGGGCATCCAGGTGCCCCGGCCCCAGCCCGCGCGCGGCTTTTTCGATTTGCCCGGAATCGCCTGCTTCGCGGTGGTGTTCTTTACCCAGTACCGCCGCAGAAACCGCGAGGAACGGTTCAGGATGACGAAATCGGAGATTATGGTCTGAGAAAACACACCGCGGGCATCCGCCGCATGCTTTTTGCATAACCCTCCGGCATGGACATCTTCGGCTTTTCCGCGGCGGACTTCACCAGCTTTCTGCTCACCCTGATCCGGGTGAGCCTTGTGGTGTTTCTGCTGCCCTTTTACGGGGGCGAAAACATCCCCCCCACAGTCAAAGGCGCCCTGTGCATCGTGCTGACCATGGCGCTGTGGCCGCACCTGTCCTTTCCGGGCGGGCTCTTCCCGGCCGCCCCGCCCGCCATCATCATCCTGGTGCTGCGCGAGGCGCTGCTGGGCCTGATGCTGGGGCTGTGCGTGCACTTCATCTTCGCGGGCATCCAGACCGGGGGGCAGCTTCTGGGCTTTCAGATGGGCTTTACCATGGTGACCCTGGCGGACCCCACATCCGGCGCGCAGATCAGCGTGACCTCGCACCTTTTGTACACAGTGTCCCTGATGGTTTTTCTGGTGCTTGACGGGCACCTGCACCTTTTGCGCGCGCTGGCCGACTCCTTCGCCCTGATCCCGCCCGGCGGCCTTGCCGTTTCCCGGACCGCGACGGGGGACATGATCGAGCTTTCGGCGGGGATGTTCTCGCTGGCGGTGAAAATAGCCGCCCCGGTGCTGGTGGCCCTGTTCATGGTGGAGCTGGCCCTGGCCCTTATGGGCCGCGCCGCGCCGCAGATGAACCTGCTGACCATGGGCTTTCCCATCAAGATCGCCGTGGGCTTTTTTTTCATCGGCACGCTGTTCACCATCATGGCGCAGCATATGGAAGATTTGATCATCGGCCTTGGCCCCATGTTCCACAACCTTATGCGCATGGCGAAATAGGCGGGCGGCATGGCGAAAGACCCGTCAAAAACAGAAGCCGCGACACCCAAGCGCATTCGCAAGGCGCGCAACGAGGGCAACGTCGCCAAGTCGCAGGAGGTCAGCAAGACCGTGTCCGTCATGGCGGGCCTGGCCGCGCTGATGATGTGGCTGGGCTACATCGCCAAGGATCTTGCCGCGCTGTTCCGCCATTTCATGACCGTTTCCCCCACCTTCGAGCTGAACGAGGCCAACCTCATGTCCATGGGCCTGTGGCTTATGGCCGAAACAGCCAAGATGGTCCTGCCCGTGCTGTTCATCATCGCCTTTTGCGTGTTTGTTTCGCTGCGCCTGCAGGTGGGCAAGCTGTGGACCACCAAGGTATTCGAGTTCAAACTCAACCGCTTCAATCTCTTTAACGGGATCAAGCGCATGTTTCTTTCGCCCCAGACCTTTATCCGCCTGGGCAAAAGCCTGTTGCAGGCGCTGTGCATCGGCTTCGCCCCCTGGCTGGTCATCAAGGCCGAAATGCCCAAACTGGCCAGCCTGTACTACATGGACGCCGCGGGCGTGGCCCTGTACATCCTGAACGTGGGCGCGAAAATGACCATGTACGCCCTGTTCCCCATGATCTGCATCTCCGTGTTCGACTGGTGGTACACCCGCTGGGACTACGCCGAAAATCTCAAAATGAGCAAGGACGAGATCAAGGACGAACGCAAGCAGCAGGAAGGCGACGAAAAAATCAAGGGCGAAATCCGCAAAAAAATGATGCGCATGTCCGCGCGCCGCATGATGCAGGAAGTGCCCAAGGCGGACGTGGTCATCACCAACCCCACGCATATCGCCGTAGCCCTGCGCTACAACGCCATGGAGGCGCCCGCCCCGGTGGTGGTGGCCATGGGCGCGGACAACCTGGCGCTGAAAATCCGGGAAATCGCCCGCGAAAACGGCGTGCCCATCCGCGAAAACAAGCCGCTGGCACGGGCTTTGTATAAGCAGACGGAAATCGGCGACATGATCCCGGCGGAACTTTTCCAGGCTGTGGCCATCATACTTGCGCAAATCTGGAAAACCCGCCCGCCGAAACACACGAAAATACCCTGACCCCGCCCGCGATTCCTCAAAAACTTGACGGGCGGGGTAAGATAAGGCGTCAAGATTATGGCGACAAAGACCATGTCCCTGCCCAACATCGACTACCAGCGTTTCGCCCGCCAGGGCGACCTGATGCTGGCCGGCGGTGTCGTGACCATCCTTCTGGTGATGCTGGTGCCTTTGCCCACCATCATCCTGGACCTGATGCTCTGCATCTCCATCTCCCTGTCGCTGGTGATCCTGGTCACCTCCATGTTCATGCTTTCCCCGCTGGAATTTTCCATCTTTCCCTCCCTGCTGCTGGTGACCACCCTGCTGCGCCTTGCCCTGAACGTGGCCTCCACCCGTCTTATCCTGCTGCACGGCGACGAAGGCACCGACGCCGCCGGCCACGTCATCCAGTCTTTTGGCGAGTTTGTGGTGGGCGGCAACTACGTCATCGGCGCGGTCATCTTTATGATCCTGTTCATCCTGAACAAGATGGTCATCACCACGGGCACCACGCGCATCGCGGAAGTGGCGGCCCGCTTTACCCTGGACGCCATGCCCGGCAAGCAGATGGCCATTGAGGCCGACCTGAACGCCGGACTTATCAACGAGGAAGAAGCCACCAGAAAGCGCGAGGGCATCCGCAAGGAAGCCGACTTTTACGGCGCCATGGACGGCGCGGGCAAGTTCGTGCAGGGCGACGTGAACGCCGGCATGTTCATCATCCTGATCAACGTCGTGGGCGGCATCCTGATCGGCGTGCTGCAAAAGGACATGGCCTGGGGCGACGCTTTTCGCACCTATACCCTGCTGACCATCGGCGACGGCCTGGTGGCCACCATTCCTTCCATCATCACCTCGACGGCGGCGGGCATCATTGTCTCGCGCGCGGCGGCCGAAGCGAAGATGGGCGAAGAATTCATCGGCCAGCTTACCTACAACACCCGCGCCCTGACCCTTGTTTCCGGCGTGCTGGTGCTGTTCGCCGTCATCCCCGGCATGCCCACCGTCCCCTTTCTGGCCATCGGTCTCAGCCTGCTGCTTCTGGCCCGCATCACCAAAAAGCAGGAAGGCGAAACCGCGCCCGGAATCCGCGCCAAGGACGGAACCAAGGCCCTGCCGGGCGGCAAGGCGTTGCCGGCGGGTTCCGCGCCCGGCAAGGGGGCCGAAGGCGGCCTGGACACGCCGGAAGAAGTGCAGGCCCTTTTGCCGCTGGACACCCTGGAACTGGAAGTGGGCTACGGCCTGGTGCCCCTGGTGGACGAAAACCAGAACGGCAATCTGCTGTCGCGCATCCGCTCCATCCGCAGGCAGTTCGCCCTGGACATGGGGGTCATCCTGCCCTCGCTGCACCTGCGCGACAACCTGCAGCTGCGCCCCGGCCAGTACAGCCTGCTGATCAAGGGCAACGAGGTGGCCTCGGCCGAAATCCTTATCGACCATTACCTGGCCATGGACCCCGGCAACGCCAAACACAGCATCCGGGGCGTGGAAACGCGCGAACCCGCCTTCAACCTGCCCGCCGTCTGGATACCCGAAGCGCAGAAGGAAGAAGCCATGCTGGCGGGTTATACCGTGGTGGATCCTTCCACTGTCATCGCCACCCACCTTACCGAGGTCTTCCGCAGGCATCTTTCGGACTTTCTGGGGCGGCAAGAAACGCAGGGACTTCTGGACAACCTGGCCAAGACCGCGCCCAAGGCGGTGGAGGAACTGGTGCCCGGCATCCTGCCGCTCGGCGTGGTGCAAAAGGTGCTGCAGAACCTGGTGCGCGAAAATGTCTCGGTGCGCGACCTGCTCACCATTGTGGAAACCCTGGCCGACCACGGCCTGATGGTGAAAAATTCCGAAGTGCTCACCGAATACGTGCGCGAGCGCCTTGCCCGCACCATCATCAAGCCCTATATCGACAGCCAGGGCGCGCTGCCCATCATCACCCTTGATCCCAAGGCGGAACAGACCCTGCAGGAATCCATCCGGCAGACGGAAAGCGGCGTGTATCTGGCCCTTTCGCCCGGTCTGGCCCAGCGCCTTATGCAGCACATCAACCAGGCGGTGGAACGGGCCGTGAACACCGACGGGCAACCCGTGGTGCTTGCCTCGCCCATGGCCCGCCCCCACCTGGCCCAGCTGGTCATGCGTTTTCTGCCCACCGTGCCGGTCATTTCCCAGGCCGAGATTCCGTCTGACATACGCCTTGCTTCCGTGGGCAGCGCCGGGATCGACTGATGCAACTGAAGACCTTCAGCGCGCGGTCCTCCGCGCAGGTACTCGCCCAGATCAAGGAAGAGCTGGGGCCGGACGCGATAATCATCGAAACCCGCGAAGAAGACGGAATGGTGTTCATGACCGCCGCGCTTGAGCGCGACAGCATGCCGCCCGTTACCGCTCCGGCGCGGCCCCCCGCCCCGGCGCGGGCCTCCGCCGCGGCGGAAAGTTCCGCCTTCGCCCCCATAGACGGCCGGGCGCCCGGCGCTTCGCGCGCGGCCCCGTACTACGCACCGGGAGCCTTTGCCCCGGGCGGCGCCGGCCCTTCGTGGCAGCAGTGGCAGGACGAATGGAACAGCATCAAGGGGCACTTGCTGGCCCTGCTCAAGCCCGCCCTGAAGCTGGATCAGCTTCCGCCCCGGCAGCGTCTGGCCGTGGAATTTCTGCAAAAAGAGGGGCTGGACGACGAGGCGGTGCTGGAACTGTACCAGATGCTGCAAAAGGACGCCTCTTCTTCCATTCTTGGCCCTCTGGGGCGGATGACGCCCGTGCGGACGTGGGACGCGCGCCTTTGGCCGCAAAGAATTCAGTTCATCGCCGGTCCCTTCGGCGCGGGCAAGACCTCGGTGGCCATGCGCATGGCACTGTACCTGCGTAAAACCGCTCCGGACATGCGCATCTGTCTGGTCAACGCCGACGCCACGCGCGGCAACGGGCGCCTTTTGCTGCGGCACTACAGCGAGCTTTCCGACATGGCCTACAAAGAGGCCGCGACAACCCTTGAGCTGGTCAGCGCCCTGCATCAGGCAGCCAAGGAAGGATTTGACCGCGTCATGGTGGATTTGCCGGGCCTGGCCCGGGGCGGCTACCTGTCCACCCTGCTGGCGGACGCCGGGTTCGCTCCCGGCGCGGACGGCCCTGCCGTGCACCTGGCGTTGCCGCCGCATTACGGCGGGTTGCAGCTCAAAGCCATCCTGAGCCGCTACCGCACCCCCCACGCGGGCAGCATCGTGTGGACCAAGCTGGACGAGGCCGAGCACTACGGCCAGATCGTGAACGTGGGGCTTGCCACAGGGCTGCCCGTGTCCGCTCTTTCTTACGGGCCGGGACTGGGCAACTCCCTGGTTCCCGCGCAAAGCGCCATGCTGTGGCGGCTGCTGTTCAAGCGGGAACTTCCCGCGTAACCGTATATTTATGGATAGCCCATATCGGCTGGATATTCTTACTGCAGTTGGAGCATGTTTATGAAAAACGACCTTCCGCTGGTCATAACGGTCACCTCCGGCAAGGGAGGGGTCGGCAAGACGAACTTTTCGGTCAACCTGTCGTGTTGTCTTGCGCGGGAAGGAAAACGCGTGGTTCTGCTTGATGCGGACCTTGGTCTTGCCAACGTGGACGTGCTGCTGGGCCTGACCCCCCGCAACAACCTGTTCCACCTGTTCCACGACGGCGCGACCCTCTCCGACGTGCTGATGGACACACCCTACGGGTTCAGTATCCTCCCGGCCTCGTCGGGGGTAAGCGAGATGCTTTCGCTGAGCGCCGGGCAAAAGCTGACCCTGCTGGAGTCCATGGACGAGCTTGAAGATTCCATAGATTACCTTATTGTTGACACCGGGGCCGGCATCAACGACAACGTATTGTACTTCAACCTGGCCGCCCAGGAACGCATCGTGGTGCTGACCACCGAGCCCACATCGCTCACCGACGCTTACGCCCTGATCAAGGTCATGCAGCAAAACCACGAGGTCAACGACTTTCGCGTGCTGGTGAACATGGCCCCGGATCTCAAGTCGGCCAAAGAGGTGTTCAGCCGGCTGTACCGGGCCTGCGATCACTTTCTCAGCGGGGTTTCGCTGGACTTTATCGGCCATCTGCCGCGCGATCCGGGCGTGCGCAGGGCGGTCATCAACCAAAAGCCCTTTTTCATCGACGACCCGGAAAGCCCCGTCACCTCGGCCCTTGGCCAGGTGGCCGCCACCATCCAATCCTGGGATGTCCCGCATACGCTAGATGGCAACATCAAGTTCTTCTGGAAGCGGCTGCTCTTCAGGCAGTAGCGCCGCCGCGCCGGACTGGGAACGGTTCGACTCGGGCGAGCTGATCTGGTCCGCCTGCACAGCGGCCCAGCAGGAGAGCATTGTCCGGCACTTCGCCCCCAAGGTGAAGTATCTTGCCTTGCGCATGAAGGCGCGCCTGCCCAAGAGCGTGGAACTGGGAGAACTGGTGGGCGCGGGCACTCTGGGGCTGATGGAATCCTTCGGCAAATTCCGCCCCGAACTGGGCATCAAATTCGACACCTACGCGGAAAGCCGCATCCGCGGCGCCATGCTGGACGAACTGAGGCGGCTGGACTGGTTTCCCCGCTCGCTGCGCCGCCGGGTGCGCACACTGGACGAGGCCATACACAGGCTGGAACACGACAGGGGCTTGTCTCCCACCGAAGACGAACTGGCCGCCGAGACGGGCCTTGATCTCAAAGAGGTGCGCGAGGGCCTTGAAGCCCTGCAAAATCAGTTCTGCCTTTCATTGGAGCTATTGCAGGACTCCCTTTCCCCCCTGGAAAGCTCCCGCGAGGAAGAACCCTTCGCCCGCGCGGCCGGGCAGGAGCTTGTGGACAGAGTGGCGGAACTTATTGAACAATTGACACCCCGTGAGAAGCTGGTATTGTCTCTTTACTATACAGATGAACTGAATATGCGCGAAGCGGCGGAAGTAATGGGCATTACAGAGGGGCGCGTGTCGCAGTTGCACTCTCAGGCCCTTGCCCGCCTGCGCAAGGAATTTGCCGCCCGCCACGGCGACATGTCCGGGTTGTAGGCGGATGCACGCCATAAAGACTGTTTGACGTTAAAAAAGTGTACATCGCTCCGCAAGGATTTGCCGGCAAATCCTTGCCGTGAGATGCTTGCTTGGCAGCGGGCAAAGCCCGCCTTGCAAGCATCTCAAATATGATATGTGCCAGAGCAAATTGACATTAAAAATGTTTATTTGCTCTGGCGGCGGGAACCGCCGCCCGCCGCGCAGGCGTAAGCGAAACTTGTTTCGCCGTTAAGCGCCGGAGCGAGCGTCCAAAAGTTACTATGCTCTAGATAAGGAGAAAAGCATGCCTTTTGATCCCAACATGCGGGTGCTGGTGGTTGACGATTTTTCCACAATGCGCCGGATTATCAAAAACATCCTCCGGCAGCTCGGGTTCAATAACGTTGTGGAAGCCGACGACGGCACCACAGCCTGGGACGTGCTGAACAAGGACAAAATCGACTTTGTCATCTCCGACTGGAACATGCCGCAGATGACGGGCATAGAGCTTTTGCGCAAGGTGCGCTCCAGCGAAGAATTCGCCGACATGCCCTTTTTGATGGTTACAGCGGAAGCCCAGCAGGAAAACATCATCGAAGCCGTGCAGGCCAAGGTATCCAACTATATCGTCAAGCCTTTCACCGCCGAAGTGATGAAGCAGAAAATCGACAAAATCTTTCCCTGACGCGGGACTTTTGCCTCTTTCCGCATGAAGCGCGTTTCGCGGCGGTCCCGGCCGGTGCCGCCATCCCCGTGCGGCTGAAGCGGGCGGGCATCGAACATGTTCACCCGCCCGGCGGCGCGGGGTGCCGTCCGCCGCAAAGGCACGGGGCCTCTCAAGGCCAACGCGCATTAAGGACCGAAAGCCGCGCCCGGCCCACAAGGTATATCTATGCTGTTCATCGTGCCTGACGGCGAGGGGCCGTCCGAGCCGGAAGCGCCCGGGGCTTCGGCTTCGCAGCCCGCTTCCGCAAGAAAGCTGCCCACGGTCAAGGTCGAGCTGGACCTTGACGACGCGCCGTTTCTTGAGGAAGCCGCCCCCGAACCGCCCAAGCCGGAACCGGCCAAGACGGAAAGCGCCTCCCAGCCCGCCCGGGCCGGGACGGCGGAGAAGACTTCCCCGGCGGACAAGATCCGCGCCCGTCTCGCCGCCCTGCTGGCCGTCCTCAAGGCCAAAAAAAAGCTGGTCATCATCGCGGGCGGCGGCCTTGCGCTGCTGGTCGTCCTGGCCGTGGTCCTGAAATTTTTTCTTTTCGGCAAGCCCCCGGCCCCGCCGCCGCCGGAACAGCCCAGACACATCTCCGAACCCGCTCCGGCCGCCAAGCCCGAAGCGCCGCCGGAACCCGAATATACCTACACCTTTGAGCCTTTCCTGGTGGAAATTCGCGGGACTGAAGGCGAGATCCACTTTTTGCAGTGTTCCTTCAGTGTTATCACCAAAAACCCGGTGCTGAAGACGGAATTGGAGGTCAAGGCGGTTGTTCTGCGCGATTCGCTGTATTATTATCTGAGCAACCGCACCCTCGCCTTTCTTACGGACCCTAAAATGGCTGACCAGAGAAAGGCCGACATGATCAACGTCATCAACGAGCACGTGTCGGCGGAAAAGATCAATAACCTGCACTTTCAGGACTTTCTTGTCTCAAGGCCAAAACAATGACAGGCACGCTGCCCCCCATTGCCCAGATGGGGCATGTGGAAAAAATCGTGGAGGTGGAGCAGAACCACCCCGCGGTGCAGCAGGCTGTCGCCCAGAATATTGCCCGCGAGGAACTGCACAGGCAAAACTCGCTGGTCCCGCAGGTGGATGTTTCGGAACGCTCCCGTAAGGTCAACGACCGCGAGGCCCGGCAGGACAGGCGCCGCCGCGAAGGAACGAAAAACGCCGCCCGAAGCGCGGAGGAAGACGCCGAAACCGACCCCGGTTCCACGGCTTCCGGCTCTGCCGGCAACCCCTTCGCCGGCAAGATCGTCAACGTAAAAATCTGATTCCGCCCGGGCGGCCGGCCCGGCATATATATCATGCAGATCTTACTTATCGTCATCAGCCTTGCCGAGCTTGTGCTTTTCGCCATGCTTCTGGGGTTCTTCAACCGCCTGCGCCGCTCCGAGGAACTGCTTACCCGGCTGCGCGACAACCAGGAATCCCTGCTGGACAAACTGCAGACCAACGCGGAACTGGAACGTGAAATCATGCACAGTTTCGCCACCCGGCAGCAGGAACTGCGTCTTTTGAACGACAAGCTCGAAGAACGCGCCGCCGAATTGCACAACCTGATCGAACAGGCGGAAAACATCAGCCGTTCCCCGCAATTTCTGCGCGAGCTTATCATCGCGGGCCGCAAAAAAGGCCGTTCGCCTCTGCAACTGGCCAAGGCCACCGGGCTTTCCCTGGACGAGGTGGAACTTATCCTGGCCCAATCCGACAGCTAGGCCTGTCCGGAGGCTTTCTCATGTCCGCCTTTCTTGACCTTCTTATCCCGGCCCTGCTCTGCTGCGGGGCTCTTGCCGCGGCCCTTGCGCCCCGCACGGCCCGGGCCGCTTCGCCCTGCGACAAGGAAATGGCCGCCCTGGCGGGCGATCCGGAAAACGGCTGGCTGCAGGCCGACTACGGCATGTGCCTGCTGCTGCAGGCCGGCGAGGCTTCCCGCAACGCCACGGAACGCCAGCACCTGCTCTGGGAGGGCGAGGAATGCCTGGTCCGCGCTCTGGCCCTGTGCCCGGAACAGATGAACGCGGTTATCCTGGACAGCATCCCCCGCCTGCTGGTTAAAGCAGCCCAGCACATGGACGGCGAAGAAGAAAAACGCGCCTGCCTGGAAAAAGCACTGGAATACGTGTGGCGTTCTTTTCGCATCGACCCGGCCACGGGCTGCCATTCCTTTGAACTGGTGCTGGGCGTCCTGGCGCCTCTGCTGGATCCCGCGGAAGTCCGCGCCCTGCCCGCCCGCATCGTCCCCGCCCTGGAAGCCTCCATGCGCGCCGGCCTGGGCGGCCCGGCCCTGCGCGCCCCCGGCCCCGTCCCCTGCCTCAGGCGCCACCGCGACAAGCTTACGCGGCTGCAGACCGCCCGGCGCAACTACGTAGCCATGCTGGCGGAAAGGCTTTTGCGCGGCGAAGACCCCGCCGCCGAGGAAAACCCCGTCGCCGCCCTGCATGACGAATTGTGGGAACTGTGCCCCGAACTGGGGCCCCCGCATGCCGCCACCCTTTCCGCCGACGCCCTGCGCAGGCACCCCGCCTACGCTTCTTTCCCCGACGGCATGCGCTGGCTTGTGGCCGAGCGCCAGATGCTCCCCCCCTACGAGGCGCGCGCCAGGGCCGAGTTCCACTGGGCCGAAATGCTCACCCAGGTGGCCCGCCTTGCCCCAGAGGAAGGCAAGGCCGCCCTGTACAAAGAAGCCCTGGAACACGCCACCCGCTCTCTGGAGGAAACCCCCGGCATCTCCAACGATTACTTCCAGGTGCGCCAGGACTGGAAAGATCTGCTGCTGGAATACTATCCCCGCCTGCCCCGCGACAGGCAGGGGGAAGCCTTCCGCCTGTTCTGCGAACGCCTGAATAACGCCCTGCCCTGGGACTTGACCTATGCCCCGGACACGCACATCCGCTTTCTTGAAGAACTGATCCTGCTCGCTCCGGAGTCGGAAAGGGCCTATCTTCAGGATACGGTCAGGATGCTGGTCCGGAGCCTGGGGTAAAGGGGTGCCCCCGACGGGGGGCGGCGTGTTTTTCCGGCTGCCGCCGGTTTTTTTTCGGTCCTTCGGACCGGATTTTTCCGGCTGTAGCCGGGAGCTTCTTCCGGTCCTCCGGACCGGGAGTTTCTTCGCCGGCCTTGCAGGCCGGAGCTTTTCGGTCCTCCGGACCGGGAGTCTTTTCGGTCCTTCGGACCGGAGTATTCCGGTCATTCGACCGGTGGACGCTCCGCGAGGGGAAGGGGGCCGCTACGCGGCGGCCCCCTTCCAACCCCCTCGCGCGGGGGCTTCGCCCCTCGACCCCGGATTCGCTCCGTCGCTCGGCCGATGCGGGCGGGCCGGGTTTCGTTCCTCAATGCCGTTTTCCGCCCGCCCGCATCGGCTGGCGCTCCTTTGCTCCCAATGTCCGTGCGCCGGAACACTTCCCGCTTCGCAGCTTCCTTCGGTCGGCTCCGCCTCCCTCAGGCGATCTGCTCGCGCCGTGTTCCTCTGCGCATGGCCGCTCCCGCAGGCCTGTTGTTTTGTCCGGCATGGTTTGCCGCAAAAACGGAGCCTCTCACCCGCATTGCTATGCCCTGTCGGGAGGCTGCGCGCCACAAATCCGAACCTGTTCCCGGCAATGGTCTGTCCCGCCGAATGGATACATACCCTGAAGCGGAATCCGACGCCGGACCGTTGCAACTCCGCGTGTATGGCAACGGGGCCACGGCCTGCGGTACTTTCCACCGGAGTTTGTAGCCACCGGGCGTAAAGGAGCGGAGTCCGACGCCGGACGGACGCGAGCCGGGCGCTGTATCAGGGAAAAAAGTTTTGCCCGCGTCCGGAAGGACGGCGGCGAAGCGACTCTTGGGGGTCAAGGGGGTTTACCCCCTGCGCGCGGGGGTTGGAAGGGGGCCGCCGCGTAGCGGCCCCCTTCCCCTCGCGGAGCGTCCACCGGTCGAAGGACCGTAAACACCCGGTCCGAAGGACCGAAAAAATAACGGCGACAGCCGGAAAAAAACGGTCCGAAGGACCGAAAAAAACCTCCGGCCGACAGGCCGGAAGAAAAGCCCCGGCTGCAAGCCGGAAAGCCCCCCGGTCCGGAGGACCGAAAAATAAAGCCTCCCGGCCGCGGGCCGGAAAAGTTCCATTGCCAGTCCGGCGCGAATACCGTATTTTCCAGCGAATACACTTTGCTTGATTCCAATTGCGGATGACAATCAAAGCGGCTTCCATGCGAAATTGAAATACGTCCGCACGCGGACGCGAGCAAAACACGTCCGCCTACGGACGCGGAGGTTGCATGTTGCGGAGCATGACCGGCTTCGGGCGCTGTCTGCTGGAAGAAGAAGACTGGACCCAGATATGGGAGGTGCGCAGCGTCAACGGACGGCACCTGGACATTCGCTGGAAACTGCCCGCGCAGGCCCGCGCCCTGGAACCGGCGCTGGAAAAACTGGCGCGCGCGCACGCCGCGCGCGGCCGGGTGGAAATTTCGCTGTTTTTGCAAACGCGCCGTCTGGCGGCGGATGCCGTTTCCTTCAACGACGACCAGGCCGACGCCATGTTGCAGGCCCTGGGGGATTTCGCCGCCTCGCGCGGCGATTCCTTCACCCCCGACTACAACCGGCTGCTGGGCCTGGGCTGTTTGTGGGAACAGGGCCCGCAGGAAGAACCCGACGACCTGCTGGGGCAAAGCCTTGAACGCGGCCTGACCCTGGCCCTTGAGGACTGGAACGAGTCGCGCGCCCTGGAGGCCAAGTCCCTGGAAAAAGATATGCTTACCCGGATTCTGCGCATGGAGGAATGGCTGCGCAGCATCCGGGCGCGGGCGCCGGAAATCAAGGAAGAACGCTTCGTCCAGGTGCGCGAGCGCCTGGCGGAAGTCTTGGAACGCCACGGCCAGGAACTGGACGAAGGGCGCTTTTTACAGGAAATAGTGCTGCTGGCCGACAAACTGGACGTCAGCGAGGAGTTGACGCGCCTTTCCATCCACCTGGAACGCCTGCGCGAACTGCTGCATCTGGGCGCGGAAGCGGGGCGCAAGCTCGATTTCACCATGCAGGAGGCGTTTCGCGAAATAACCACCTGCGGCAACAAAATCCAGGACGTGCAGGTGTCGCGCCTGGTGGTGGACATGAAGAACGAACTGGAAAAATGCCGGGAGCAGGTGCAGAATGTTGAATAGCGCCAAGCCGACCCCGGAACGGGGCCGCTGTGAAGCTTCCCTCCGCGGGGCGGCCCCGCAAGGCCGCGGGGGCGCGGCATGCTAAGCGGCAACAAACTGTTGCTTAACCTGGGGCTGGGCAACTTTGTGGTCGCGGCGCGGGTCGTGGCCGTGGTCAACCCGTCTTCCGCCCCCATGCGCCGCCTGCGCGAGGACGCCAAGCAGGAAGGGCGGCTTATCGACGCCACCCAGGGCCGCAAAACCCGGTCGCTGGTCATTACCGATTCCAACCACGTCATTCTTTCCGCCGTGCAGGCGGAAACCATGCGCCAACGCTTTCAGGAGGAAAACGAGTGATTCCCCACAGCCGTTCCGGCATCGCTCTGGTCATCTGCGCCCCTTCGGGCACGGGCAAAACCACGCTTATCAAACGGCTGGTGGCGGAGTTCCCGCGTTTCGCCTTTTCCGTTTCCTGCACCACGCGCGCTCCCCGCCCCGGCGAAAAGGACGGCGAGGATTACCAGTTTCTGGCCAAGCAGGAATTTTTGCAGCGCCGCGACGCCGGGTACTTTGCCGAATGGGCGGAAGTGTTCGGCAACTACTACGGCACCCCCCTGGAAGCCACGCGCAACCTGCTGGCCCAGGGACGCGACGTGCTTTTCGACATCGACGTGCAGGGGGCGTCGCAACTGCGCCGGACCGTGCCGGGCGCGCGCCTCATCTTCATCCTGCCCCCCTCGCGCGGGGAATTGGAACGCCGCCTGACGGGCCGCAACACCGAAACCCCGGAAAGCATGCAACGCCGTCTGAATGTGGCCCTGACGGAAATCATCCAGGCCCACTGGTTCAACTCGTGGATCATCAACAACGACATTGAAAAAGCCTACGAGGAATTGCGCGCCGCCTACATCGCGGCCACCCTTTCCCCGACCTGCCAGACGGGCTTTCTTGACGCGCTGATCAAGGCATGGTGACGCCGTGGCGGAACTGGTCATAGCTTTGGACGTGCCGGGTTCGGAACAGGCCCTGGCCCTGTCCCGGAACTTCGCGGGCCTGCCCGTGTGGCTCAAGGTGGGGCTGGAACTGTTCACGGCCGAAGGACCGGCCCTGGCCCGGCGGCTCATGGAAGAGGGTTTTCCCGTATTTCTTGACCTGAAATTCCATGATATACCCAATACCGTGCGCGGAGCGGTGCGATCTTCCGCCCGCCTTGGCGCGGGCCTGCTTACCCTGCACGCAACAGGGGGGCCGGCCATGGCCGAAGCCGCTCTGGAAGGCAGACGCGAGGCTTTGGAAAGTTCTGACGGCAGACCGGGGCGCTGCCGGGACACCGCCGGACGCATGAACCGGCCCCTGGAAGCCAACGGCCCCCTTTTACTGGCCGTCACCCTGCTGACCAGCGACGCCGTCCCGGCGGAACGGGCGGAAGATCTTGTGCTGGAACGGGCTCTTTTGGCAAAATCCTGGGGCCTTGACGGGGTGGTCTGCTCCGGGCTTGAGGCCGGGGCCGTCAAGGCGGCCTGCGGCGGGAACTTTATCTGCCTGTGCCCCGGCATCCGCTTTGCCGGCGGCGACGCGGGCGATCAGGCCCGGGTATGCACGCCGCGGCAGGCCGCCGCCGCCGGGGCGGACTTTCTGGTAATGGGCCGCCCCATCCTGCGGGCATCCGATCCGGCCGGGGCGGCGAAACAGGCGCTTTCCCTCATGGGTGGCGGGCTTCCACACGTTTCCTTTCACGCGGAGAAACCGGCATGACCCTGGAACAGCCAGAAAAGCGCGAACGCCTCAGCGGCGTTTTTTCCTCGCAGGAAGTAAAAAAGGTCGGCACGGGCACCACCACGCGCCGGACCATCCAAAAGGCCTTCTGGTTCTGCATCGAGCTTGACGACGGGCAGATCGAGGTCCAGCCGCTGAACACCAACTATATTCCTTCCGGCCCCAAAAAAAAGATTCCGCACGAAAATTTTCTGGAAAGCTTTTCGCCCGAGCCGGAGATCTATATCTCCAGCGTCTACCCCAAGATGCGCGAGCTGAACAAAACCGTCGCGCGGGCCGACAGGCACAGAAGCAACAAGGAATACTACAGCGCGGAAATGGAATACGGCAACGCGCTGAAGGTGGACGAAGAAAACGTGCGCGCCAACTTCGGCCTGGGCATCACCTATCTGGAGCGCGGCGACACCAGCAAGGCCGACAATATCTTCGAGCGGCTGGTCAAGCTTGACGCCGCTTTTGAGCCGGAACACAAGCACCTGTTCAACGAGTTCGGCATCAACCTGCGCAAGAACGGCATGAACGACCAGGCCATCGCCTACTACAGCCGCGCCATGGAACTGGCCTCCCACGACGAGCACCTGTACTACAACATGGCGCGGGCCTATCTGGAAAAAAAGGACGTTCCCAACGCCCTGGACGCGCTGATCAAGTCCCTTGAAATCAATCCGGCCCTCGAGGTTTCCGCCAAGTTCCTTGCCTGGCTTGTCGGCAAAAATCTGGTGCCGGGCAACAAAAAAATGGAAGTCGGGGCCATTTTGCAAAAAATCAAGGCCGCCAGGGCCGCCCCCCAGGCCCCTTCCGAGGGCGCGGCTCCGGACGCCCCGGCGGCCCCCGGCGGCCAGACCCCCGGCGCTCAGACGGCCGCCGCTTCCCCGGCGGCTTCCGCCCGGACGGCCGCCGCCAACTCCTCTGTCGAGGAGCCGCCCTGGGATACCGCATTATAACGCGCCCCGGGCCGGGACAACCATTTTACGTTCCGCGCCTTTCGCCCCCGAACCCGCGGGCGCGAAGGGCGCGGAAAGCGCGGCCCGCCCGCAAGAGGCCTTTATGAGCATGCTCGCGCAACATATGGAAGACGCCCGCTCTTTTCTTGACGATCTCGCGAACTCCCCCCCGCTGCTGCCCTGCGAACCGGACCTGCTGCCCCGGCTGTTCAAGGCCACGCGCGAAGACTCCACCCTCTCCGCCGCCGACCTTGCCGCGCTGATCGAGCGCAGCCAGAAACTGGCATCCCGGGTGCTGTCCATTGCCAACTCGGCCTGTTACGCTCTGGAATCCTCCATCACCAGCCTGCAACGCGCCGTCAGCGTGCTGGGCTTCAACGAGGTGCGCTCCCTGACGCTCATGGCCGCCGCGTCTGCGGTCTTTGAAGGCGCAAAGATGCCCAAAGACTTCAACTGCCGGAATCTGTGGCGGCACCATCTGCTTGCCGCCGCCCTGGCCAAGGCCCTTTCGGCCGCCCTGCGCGGAGCGGACGGCCAGAGCCCCGTGGATCTGGACCCTGACGAGGCCTACGTGACCGGCCTTTTGCATGACATCGGCAAGGAACTGCTGGCGGCGAAACGCCCGGCCGTATGGGAGGCCGTCGAAGATCTGCGCCGGGAAACGGGCCTGTCCTTCACCGAGGCGGAAAACGAATACTGGGGCATGGACCACAGCATGTTCGGCGCGCGCATGCTGGAATACTGGAAGCTGCCCCTGCTGCTCACCGATACCATCAGCTGGCACCACGCCCCGGATCTGGCTCCCACGCGCAGGGCGGAAGCGGCCCTGCTGGCGGCGGCGAACCGGCTGGCCAACGAAGGACTGGGACCGGACGGGGAAATTCCCGCCCCCGTCCTTGCCCTGTTGCCCGCCGGGGCGGATCCGGCAAAGCTTGCGGCGGCGGCGCAAAAGGCCTTGTCCGCGGAAAAGGCCGAACTTCTGGCCGGAATGGTGGGATAGACGGCATGCAATGGCGGTTCAGAAGCGATGGCGTCCCGCCGGTGCCGGACGATATCCCGCACTGGGCGGAAAAGCTGGAGATCTCCCCCACCCTGGCGGGGTTTCTGTGGCAGCGGGGTCTGCGCGACGTGTCCTCCATGCGCCTGTTCCTCAACCCCTCCCTGCGCGGCCTGGCCCCCCTGGAAGACTGGCCCGGCCTTGTCCCGGCGGCGGAACTGCTGGCCCGGGAGCTTCTGGCCGGAAAAAAGCCCTGCGTCTGGGGCGACTATGACGTGGACGGCATCACGGCCACGGCGCTGGTGCTGGACTTTTTTTCGCGGCACGGATTCGAATGCCTGCACCACATACCCAACCGCCTGGCCGAAGGCTACGGCGTAAACGCCGCCGCCCTTGAGGTCCTTGCCGGGCAGGGGGTGGACCTGCTGCTCACCGTGGATTCCGGCATTTCCGACACCGCCGCCGTGGCCCACGCCAAGGCGCTGGGCATGACCGTCATCATTTCCGACCATCACCTTCCGGCCGAGGTGCTGCCCCCGGCGGACGCCATCGTCAACCCCCGTCTGGGCGACTGCCCCTGCCCCGCCCTTGCCGGAGTGGGCGTGGCCTTTTTGCTGATGGCCGCCGTCAACGCGGTCCTTGCCCGGCACGGGCGCGAAAAACAGGACATGCGCCCCCTGCTTGACCTGGTGGCGCTAGGCACCCTGGCCGATGTGGTGGATTTGAACGGCCAGAACCGTATTCTGGTAAAAAACGGCCTGCTGAAAATAGCCGAAGGCGCGCGCGTGGGCATCGCCGCCCTGAAAACCGCCTGCAACCACGCCCCTTCCGCCTCCCTGGGCGCGGGGCAGGTCGTCTTTACCCTGGCCCCGCGCCTGAACGCCGCCGGACGGCTGGGGTCCGCCGCCGCCGCCCTGGAACTGATGCTTACCCGCGACCGGCGCCGCGCGACGGAACTGGCCGGAGAGCTTTCCCGCCTGAACGCCGAACGCAGGGACGAAGAAGAACGCATCCTGGCCGAAGCCATACGCCAGGCCGGGGAACAGGTGGACGAAGGCCGCATGGGGCTGGTGCTGCACGCGGACGGCTGGCACCCCGGTATCATCGGCATCGTGGCCTCGCGGGTGGTGGAAAGCCTGCACCGGCCCACCGTCGTCCTGTCTTCCGTGGACAATTACCTGAAAGGATCGGGCCGTAGCGTTCCTTCCTTTGATATGCACGAAGCCTTTACCCGTTGCGCGGATCTTTTTCTGGGCTACGGCGGGCACTTCATGGCCGCCGGTCTCAGCCTGGCGCCGGAAAACCTGCTTCCGTTCCGCGAACGGTTCAACGCCCTGGCTGTGGACAGCTTCGGCAGCGCGCCTCCCGAATCGGTCTGCCGCATCGACGCCGAGCTTGCCTTCGCCCAGGCCGATTTCACCTTTCTTAAGGAGCTGGAAATGCTCCAGCCCTTCGGCATGGGCAACGCGGAGCCGGTTTTCGCCTCGCCCCCGGTGCGGGTCCGGTCCCTGCGCGGCAAGCCGGGCTTCATGATGCTGGATCTGGAGGATGAGGCCAGCGGCCTTGTCCTGCGGGCCAAGGCCTGGCGGCAGACGGCGGACATGCCCGCCCGCCTCAAGGGCAGGCGTATCCGCATCGCCTACACCCCCCGCATCGACCGCTACAACGGCGCGGCTACGGTGGAACTGCGCCTGAAGGACTGGAAAGAGGAGGAGTAATCCCGCACGCCGTTCTTCCGTTGCCGGGCGGCATCTTGCCTGTACGCCCTCCCGGCGCGAAGGCCCTTCGGGTCAAGTCTTTCCTTGCCGGAAAGGCCGGCCTTGCGGTATCATGCCAGACTGGGGACGGTTTCGGTAATATCGGCGCATTGCCGTATGGAATGAAAGCCGGCCCCGGGTGACTTATGGCAACCCGGCATACGTACAGAACATTCGCGCGGCGCGCCGCGACCGCCGCGGGCATCGGCATCGCCGCCGCCCTGGCCGTCCTTGCATACCACACCCTGCTGACGGCCCTTGAACACAGGCTGTTTAACACCACGTCCAGCCATCTGGTCTTCATCGCCTCGTCCCTTTCCCCGCTGTTCAGGCTCCTGGTTCCCGTTCTGGGCGGCATTGCCGCCGGCGCCCTGCTGTGGGGAGGCGGCAAGCTGTTCCCCCAGGCCAGCCGCCAGCCTTTTTCCAACGACTATCTTGACGCCGTCCGCTACGGCAACGGGCGGCTGCTTCTTTCTTCCTCGCTGGTGACCGTCGGCGCTTCGCTGTGCGTGGTGGTGACGGGCAACTCCGTGGGGCGGGAAGGAGCCATGATTCTTCTGGCCGCATTGACGGCCCACCTTCTGGCCCGAAAATTCACGCCCGAACGCGAATGGGCGCTTTGGACCGCCTGCGGGGCCGCGGCCGGGATGAGCTGCGCCTACCATGCCCCGTTCATGGGGTACTTTTTCGTGGTGGAAGTCTTTATGGGGATATTCGCGCCCCTTGCGGCCTGGCCCGCCGGCGTGGCCGCCGCCGCCGCCTTTGCGGTGACGTGCCTCGCTCAGGACGGCGGCCCGCAGTATGCGCTTGCCGCGCCTGTATCCGCAAGCATAACGGAATATGCCGTCATCGCGGCGCTGAGCGTCGCGGCCGGGCTGCTTGGCCCCGCGTATCTGGCCGCCCTTGAATGGGCGAAAACCCTGTTCAAACGGACGGGCCTGCCCCGTTTGCCGCGCCTCGCCCTGGGGGGGGCCATCGTGGGAGCCCTGTCCCTGGCCTATCCCAATGTATGGGGAAACGGCTACAGCACCATTACCGAAATTCTCAACGCGCACAAGGGAATGGGCTTTATAGCCGGGATACTGCTTTGCAAGGGAATCGCCATATGCGCCGCCAGCGGTTCCGGCGCGCCGGGGGGGATTTTTACCCCCACGCTTTTCATCGGCGCCGCGCTGGGCGCTTTGGCCGACGGCGCGCTGATTGCCTGCGGCGCGGCGGCGCCATGCCTGCCGGCGCTGGTTCTTGGCGGAATGGTCACGGTGCTGTCGGCCGTCACGCATGCGCCGATCATGGCGGCGGTAATCGCGTGCGAACTGACGGGAAACTTTTCGCTGTTTCTTCCCCTTCTTGCCGGAAGTCTCGTCGCAACGGCGATTTCCCGCCGCATACGCAAACGCTCCATCTACGACGACTGAAAACGCCCCCAGAAACCGGCCGGAGCGGATGAACACTTCACGGTTCATCCGCTCCGGCCGGTTTACGGGAGCGCCTTGCCGGAAAACGCGGTTTCCGGCCCGCTTACGCCGCCATTGGCGATTTTTTTTGAGGGGGCCTTGCGCCGTTACCGCGCCTGTTGCCGCGCGGCCTCGATGTCGGCGCGCACGCCGGGAAAGCGGCGTTTGGCCTCTTCAGCGGAGGGGTGGTAGAAGAAGATCATCAGGGCGTCGTTCTGGCCGGAGCGGGCGATGCCCACGCCCTGATCCGGGCCGAGATTGCGCAGGGAAAAGTACAGAATCCTGCTTTGCGAACAGTCCAGAATACCCCGGATGCGGGCTTTGTCCGTGGGGGGGGAGTCCACGGCGGCCTCGCAGGTGAATTCCGCGCCCGTGTCCGGGCTGAACAGCAAAAGCTGGCCGTACCCGGCCATGCAGGTGCGGTCCATGGTGCCCTCAAGCCGCATGCCGTCGTATTCGCCCACCACGGCCAGGGGCGGACCGTCCACGGCCAGGGCGGCCGTGGGGTTGCCCCCGCCGGAAGAAGCGCAGCCCGCGCACAGCAGCAGGGCGAAAACGGCCGCCAGGGCAAAAGCCCGCTGCAGCCCGGCGGCGCGCGGCTCCATCTTCATCCTCACGCTCCGCCTTCCAGGCGGGCGGCGGCTTTTTCCACGTCGGCGGCAAAGGTTTCGCGCGCTTCGGCCAGTTTGGCGGCCAGGGCCGGATCGTTCAAGGCCAGGATCTGGGCGGCCAGCCAGGCGGCGTTGCGCGCTCCGGCCTTGTCCAGGGCCACGGTGGCCACGGGGAAGCCGGGGGGCATCATGACGGTGGCCAGCAGGGCGTCCATGCCGCCCAGGGCCGAGGCGGCCACAGGAATGCCGATGACGGGCCTGACCGTGCGCGCGGCAACGGCCCCGGCCAGGTGGGCGGCCATGCCGGCGGCGCAGATGTACACCTGGCACCCGCCGCGCTCCAGGTCGGCCACCAGTTTTTCGGTGCGTTCCGGAGTGCGGTGGGCGGAGGTGACGGTAAAAACGTGGGGAATGCCCAGCTTGGCCAGCACTTCCACGCAGGGGCGGACCATTTCCTCGTCGGAGATGCTGCCCATGAATACGGCTACTTTGGCGCTCATGTTATGTCCTTATCTCTCCGCGCCGCCGCGGCAGGCCCAGCAACTGCGCAGGCCCTTGCTGCCGATATCGCGGCGGAAGTGGCTGTTTTCCATGTGTATTTTGGCGACGGCCTCGTAAGCCAGGCTTTGCGCCCGGGCCAGATCGCCCCCCAGGGCGGTGACGCCAAGGATGCGTCCCCCGCTGGACAGGGTATGGGCACCCTCCGCCCTGGTTCCGGCCTGAAAGACCTTGACCTTGCCGGGGCTGACGGCTTCGGCCTCCGCAAGGCCGAAGATTTCCATACCCCTGGGGTAGTCGCCGGGATAGCCCCTGGCGGCGATGACGACGCACAGGGCGGTTTCGGCGGCGTGGGCCAGCGCAACTTCGTGCAGGCGGCCCCGGGCGCAGGCCAGCAGCACTTCAAGCAGGTCGCCCTCAAGGCGCATAAGCAGAGGCTGGCATTCCGGATCGCCGAAGCGCACGTTGAATTCCACCACTTTGGGGCCTTCAGAGGTCATCATCAGGCCCGCATAAAGAATGCCGGAATAGGGGTTGCCTTCTTCTTCCAGGGCGGCAAGCACGGGCCGGATGACGGTATCGACGATTTCCTGGTAGCGGTGCTCGGGCAGGACCGGGGCGGGGCTGTACGCGCCCATGCCGCCGGTGTTGGGGCCGGTGTCGCCGTCGAACACGGCCTTGTGATCCTGGGCCGACGGCAGCGGGATCACCGTGTCCCCCTGGCAGAAGGCCAGGAAGGAAGCTTCCTCGCCGATAAGCAGATCCTCGATGACCACGGTTTCCCCGGCCGGGCCAAAGGCTTTTTCCACCATCATGGAATGCAGGGCCTCCAGGGCTTCTTCGGTGTTTTTGGCCACCACCACGCCCTTGCCGGCGGCAAGGCCGTCAGCCTTGACCACCAGGGCGCAGCCGCGCATGCGCACGTAAGCGGCGGCTTCCACGTGGTCGGAAAAGACCGCGAATTCGGCCGTGGGCACGCCCGCGTCGCGCATGACGCGCTTGGCAAAGGCCTTGGACCCCTCCAGCCGGGCGGGATAGGCCCGGGGGCCGAAGCAAAGCACGCCGGCCTTTTCGCAGGCGTCCACAATGCCGCGCACCAGGGGCAGTTCGGGGCCGGGGATGACGAAATCAATGCCCTGGTCCTTGATAAAGGCCATCAGGGCGGGAATGTCGCTGTCCGCGATGGGGACGTTTTTTCCTTCGCGGGCGGTGCCGCCGTTGCCGGGGGCGATGAACAGCTCCGGTTTGGAGGGGCTTTGGTTCAGTTTCCAGGCCAGGGCGTGCTCGCGCCCGCCCGAACCGATGATAAGAATGCGCACTGTGGGCTCCTGTTGCGTCTTGAACGGCCCGGCACAAATAAACCGGCGCCGCCCGCTTTGCCGCCGGGCGCGGGCCTTTCCCGCCGGGGACAAGTATGGTAGCGTTCGCCCCTGTCTGTACCGTAAAACGCCCGAATAGCCAAGCCGCAGGCAGCGGCCCGGTTTGCCGTCAGACGAGGAAGGCGCGGCTTTTTCCGGAGGGAAGTGGACTCTTTGGTCCATGACCCGGAGGAAAAACAAGCCTGACGAAGCATCACGGCAAACCGGGCCGCTGCCTGTGGGCTCACACTGATGAGGACTACCGTATGTACCGCTTCATACCGCAGTATACGCCGGAGCATCTGGCGCGCATCCAGGAGGACGGCCTGCGCTGGACCGTTCTGCACGCCTACGCCCGCAGCCCCCAGTACCGGGCCAAGCTTCGCGCCGCCGGGGTGGACCCGGCCGGAATCCGGGGCATGGAGGACTTGCGCCACCTGCCCTTTACCACCACGGACGATCTGCGCGAAGGCTACCCCCTGCCCCTGCTCTCCGTGCCCGAGGCCGAAGTGGTCCGCGTGCACGCGTCTTCCGGCACCACGGGCAAGCGCAAAATTCTGGCCTACACCCAAAAGGATGTGCGTACCTTTGCCCTGCAAATGGCGCGCTGCTTCGAAATGGCCGGCCTGACCCCGCAGGACCGGGTACAGATAGCCGTGGGTTACGGCCTGTGGACGGCCGGGGCCGGCTTTCAGCTGGGATGCGAGGAGTTCGGGGCCATGTCCATTCCCGTGGGCGCGGGAAACCTGGAAATCCATTTGCAGATGCTGGCGGACATGGGCGCCACCTGCCTCGGCAGCACCGCCTCCATGGCCCTGCTGATGGGCGAGGAAGTGCAGCGCCACGGCCTTGCGGACAAGGTCAGGCTGCGTACCGTCATCTTTGGGGCCGAAGGCCACAACCCCAAGATGCGCCGCACCTTCGAGCGCAACCTGGGCGTTGACGAAAGCTTTGACATCGGCGGCATGACCGAAATGTACGGCCCCGGCACGGCCCTGGAATGCCGCGCCCACGAAGGCCTGCACTACTGGGCGGACCTTTTCGTCATCGAGGTCATCAATCCGGCCACCCTGGCCCCCGTGGCCCCCGGCGAAGTGGGCGAAATGGTCGTCACCAGCCTGTGCAAAGAAGCCTCCCCCCTTATCCGCTACCGTACCCGCGACCTCACCCGGCTGCTGCCCCAGCCCTGTCTGTGCGGCTGCTCCATGCCCCGGCACGACCATTTGCTGGGACGTTCGGACGACATGATCATCTTCCGCGGCGTAAACGTCTACCCCGGCCAGATCGCCGACGTGCTCCAGCAGTTTCCGGATCTGGGCTCGGAATACCACATCAGCCTCAGCCGCGAAGACGGCCGCGACTCCATGGCCCTGCAGGTGGAACGCGCGCCCGCGGCCTCCCGCGACCACGACGCCGATCTGGCCAAAAGCGTGGCCAAACAGCTGCACTCGCGCGTGCTTGTCAGCGCCGCCGTCGAAATATGCAACCCCGGCACCCTGCCCCGCTCCTTCGGCAAGTCCCGCCGCGTCACGGATACGCGGGTGTAGACGGGGGGAGAGTGTGATCAGGGACCTTTTGGAAAAGGTCCCTTTCCCCGCACCCCCCACCCCCCACCCCTTTTCCCCAAAACTTTTTGATTTGGTTTCTTTATGCCCATCCCCCCTGATTTTTCCCTGAAAAGCTACGACTTTCCCCTGCCGGAGCGCCTCATCGCCCAGGAGCCCCCGGCCGTGCGCGGAACCTCGCGCCTGCTGGCGCTGGACCGGGCGTCCGGCGCGACGCATGAGGGCGCGTTCGCCGACATCCTGCGCTATCTGCCGGATAACTGCCTGCTGGTGGTCAACAATTCGCGCGTGGTCCCGGCCAGGGTGCAGGCCAGGCGGCCAGGCGGCGGCAACCTGGAAATGCTGCTGCTCACCCCCCTGCCGCTGTTGGAACCGCGCCCGCTGGAAGAGCCTTCCGCGCTGGCCGCGCCGGGTACGTTCCTGGAAAAGGCGTCCGCATTCTCTCCCCCCCTCTTCACCGCCCCGGCCGAGGCCCTGCTGCGGCCGGCGAAAAAGATCCGGCTGGGTGAAGAGGCGGTGCTGGCGGCGGATCTGGCTTTTGTGCCGCTGGAGCGAGGGGAGTTCGGGCGGTTTTCCGGCCTGTTGCGCTGGCGGGGGGATGTGCGCGAGGTGTTTGAGCGTTGCGGGGTATTGCCCCTGCCGCCCTATATCCGGCGTCCGGCGGGCGAAGAAGACGCCGCGCGCTACCAGACCGCGCACGCGCGGGAGGACAAGGCGGGCTCCGTGGCCGCGCCCACGGCGGGGCTGCATTTTACGCCGGAGCTCCGCCGCGCGCTGGAGGATTCCGGCCGGGAATGGGCCGAGGTTACCCTGTACGTGGGGTACGGCACCTTCAGCCCGGTGCGCTGCGAAGATATCCGCGAACATCCCATGCACGCGGAATACGTGGAACTGCCGGGGGAAACGGCGCGCCTGGTGAACAAAGCCAGGGCCGAGGGGCGGGCGGTAGTGGCTGTGGGCACCACGGCGGCGCGTACGCTTGAGGGCGTGTGGGCGACGTGCGGGGAAGCGCGGCCCTTTCAGGGATGGATCAATATCTTTTTGTATCCGGGAAGGCCCTTCCACGTGCTGGACGGGCTGGTCACCAACTTTCATCTGCCGGAATCGTCGCTGCTGATGCTGGTTTCCGCCCTGGCCGGGCGGGAGCGGGTTCTGGCTGCCTATGCCGAGGCCGTGCGGCGGGAGTTCCGGTTCTTTTCTTACGGCGACGCGATGCTGATCGTGTAGGAGCCGCCCTGCGGATCGGGGCTTTTTTCCGGTTCGCGGGCCGGACGGTTTGTCGGCCCGAGGGATCGTTACACGAACCGCGCTTCCGGGCAGGAAGCGACATAGCCGTTGTAAAAGGCCGCACCGTCCATACCGCCGCGCCCGGCCGGGCGCAGGGACGTGAAGGCGTAAACGCCGTCGCCGCAACGCACCAGCAGGGCGTTTCCGGAACAGCCCGGAATGCCGCCGGGGCCGGGCGTTCCCTGACCCGCGGCCTCCGAAGGGCCCGCGCTTTGTCCGGCGGACGCAAAGGGATATTCGCCGGGAGCGGCGGCGACGTGCAGGTCGTCGTGTCCGGGGCGGCGCAGAACAAGCGTCGCACCGGGCCAGGGCGTCAGCCCGCGTATGCGGGCGTGCAGCGCCCGCGCGGGCAGGGCAAGATCGACAAAGCCTTCTTCCTTGCGCAGCTTGGGGGCGTGGGTGGCGCGGGCCCCGTCCTGGGGGATGGAGGCCAGGGAACCGGCGGCCAGGCGTTCCAGAGCCATGATCAGCAGGTCGGCCCCTTCGCGGGCCAGTTCGTCGTGCAGGTCGGCGGAAGTGTCGCCAAGCCCGATGCCCACGGCCCGCTGCATGAGAATGGCCCCGGTGTCCATACCCGCTTCCATGCGCATGATGGTCACGCCGGTGACCGCGTCGCCGTTCATGATAGCGCGCTGGATGGGGGCGGCCCCCCGGTACTTGGGCAGCAGCGAGGCATGCACGTTGACGGGCATAAGGCGGGGGATATCCAGGACGCGCTGGGGCAGAATCAGGCCGTAAGCGGCCACGATCAGCACGTCGGGGCAAAAGGCGGCCAGCTCGGCGACGGCGGCGTCGCCTTCCGGCGTATTTTTGAAATTCAGGGGCTGGAGCACGGGCAGACCGCGCTCAAGGGCCAGTTGCTTGACCTCCGGGGCCTTCAACTGCCTGCCGCGCCCGGCGGGCCGGTCAGGCTGGGAATAAACGGCGCATACCCTGATAAAGGGACAGGCGAGGACGCGCTCCAGAATGGCGGCGGCAAAGCCGGGGGTGCCCATAAATACCGCCCGCAAGGGCTCGGCGGCCTCGGCCAGGGCAGAGGCCTCCCGTTGCACGCGGGCGCGGGGAACGCCGTGGCCGGAGGAGCAGGCGTCGCCGCCGGAACAGAGGGAAGAATTCGGGGAAATCGGAGTATCGGCCATAAGTATTCCCGGTAGCTGCGGTTAAGCTATAGGGTGTTGGTTCCATTTGCCGTCAGACAAGAAGACGAGTTTTTGCTCCGGGGGCTGGACGCTGCGGTCCGGCCCCCGGAGCAAAAACGAAGTCTGACGAAGTATCACGGCAAAACGGGCCAATACCCTACTTCTTACGGATTTTGCGGTCGTACAGCATCCGCTTCATACGGCCGATGCGGTCGATGAACAGTTTGCCTTCCAGGTGGTCGCATTCATGCTGCAGGCAGATGGCCAGAATTCCTTCGGCGTCCAGGCTGATCGGATTGCCCTCCAGGTCGGCGGCTTCAAGACGGACTTTTTCGTTCCTGTACAGGCGGGAGCGAAGTTCCGGCACAGAAAGGCAGCCTTCCTCGGACTCCACTTCCGGGCCGGAAAGCGCCAGCCTGGGGTTGACCAGAATACGCAGATCCTCGCGCTTTTCCGGGCCGGAAACGTCCACGACCACAAGGCGGATGGCCTGCCCGATCTGGGGGGCGGCAAGGCCAATGCCGTCGCGGGCGTACATGGTTTCCACCATGTCGGCCGCCAGTTCGCGGATTTGCGTGGTGACCTCTTCAACAGGCAGGGACTTTCGCGCCAGCCGGGGGTCGGGGTATTGCAGCACGGGCAGAATCATGGATGTTCCTTGCGGGGAGCCTGGGCTGCACTGCATTGCGGCAGCCGGATCATTACGGCCTTGGAGCAGAGTACCATTGAAAATATTCAGTCGCTCTGGCGGCGAAAACCGACGCCCGGCGCGCAGGCGCAAGCGAAACTTGTTTCGCCGTTAAGCGCCGGAGCGGACGTCTTAAAGTTAATCCGCTCTCAACCTTCCGCCGCCATAAAAAATGCGACAGCCGGTGCGGCGGCGCGCTGAAAGAAAGATAAGCGAATTTTCAGAAAAGGGAAGGGCAAAACAAGGCCGGAAAAAGAACAAAGTATTACGGTAAACTGAGACGCTGCCGAAATTTCAGCCCCCCGTCCCGCACATGGCGTGGCGAGGGGCTGATGCGGCGCCGGGGTCCGGACGTTCGAAGAAGCCGGCTACAGCCGCTGCAGCACCCAGGACACGCGGCCCATGATGCTGTTTTCGTGTTCTTCCAGAGGCAGGGACATTTCGGGATGAGCGGGATTTTCGCTGCGCAGGATAAGCTTGCTGTTCTGCGTATCGACATAGGCGCGCTTGAGCACCAGCCCTTCGTAGGGCAAATGTACCCCGTACAGTTCACCGGAAGCCACATGGCGCTGGGCGGTGTCGATGCCCACGTAGGCTCCCTTGAGGATGTGCGGTTCCATGCTGGACACGTCGATGCGCACCACGCGCAGACCCGGAGAGGCGAAGGACTGGGGAATGGAAAGCCTGCCCAGTGCCGGGGTGGCTCCCTCTTCCACGGTATCGGTGGCTTGCGTGGAGTACACGGTTACAATTACGTTTTTGGTGTCAGGCCCGCCGCCGTACTTGCCGGGCTCCTCACAGAGCATGCCGGCCATGGGCGGAGCATCCACGGGCGTGTAGCCCTGCTCGGTGCGCAGGTACATGGGCCCGCTGCCCTTTTTAAGCCAGTCGGGATTCAGTCCGAATTGCTCAAACAACTTCATATACCAATCGGAAGGCACGGAATTGCGACGTTTCGCGTCAGATATGCTGGACTGCCTGATGTCAAGAACCTCAGCCAGCTCGACCTGCGTGCGTGTATTGGTCGCCAGCTTGATTCTTTCAAAAATTTCTGAAAAATTAACCACTTGCCTGCTCCTGCTTGTTTCCGGGGCGAAAAAACGCCTCTGTCGCTATACCTGTTTCAACACAGACAAACAGGGTCCTCTATATAGCCCTGCGCCGTATAGGTAAGAACATTTCTTGACCCGGCAGATCCAATATCGGCTTTTTGGGGAAATCACAAGTAAAAAATGGCCATATGAATCATTTAAGATACTGCAGCAACGGATCATCCGTGGACAGAATGATTTGCGACTTTTCCTTAAAGGACTTGCGGTAGAGCTCAAGGCTTTTGGAAAACTCGTAAAATTCCGGGGAGGCCGCAATAGCGGAGTTGAAAATCCCCATGGCTTCGGCATCGCCCTTGCCCTGGATGATCAGGCTTTCCCTGCGGGCTTCCGCCAGTATTCTGTCGCGATCGCGCTCCGCTTCGGAGCGGATCCGTCTGTTTTCCGATTCTCCCTCGTACCGGTACTTGTTGGCCATGCGCGTACGCTCGGCCTTCATCCGTTCAAAGATGGAAAGCCGGTTGGGCAGTTCGGTGCGTTTGATGCGCACGTCGACAACCTCAACACCAAGGCCTTCGGCCTCTTTGTTCACCGACCGCAGTACGTCGTCCATGATTTCGGCGCGCCGGGTGTTGACCACCTCTATAAGCTCCCGCGAGCCTATGGCCCCCTGCAGGCGCGAGTTCACGATGGTGCGCAGGCGGTCCGCGGCCTCGGCCTCGGAACGCAGCTTTTTCACGTATGTTTCAAAGTCGGTGATCCGCCAGCAGGCGTAGCTGTCCACCTCAAGATTCTTCTGGTCCGAGGTCATGCTGGTGGTGCGCGGGATGTTGAAAAGCATGATGCGGTTATCCAGCAACAGCACGTTCTGGATAAAGGGCAGCTTGAAGTTCAGGCCGGGCTGGCGCACGGGCTGCAGCGGTTCCCCCAGTTGCAGCACAAGGCCCCGCTGGTTTTCGCCCACAAAAAAGAAGCACTGGTTGGCCACAAACAGCAGGGCTATGGCCCCGATAACAACGCCGAGAAGCGAGCGTCTCATCGCGCGGCCCTCCCGGCGGGGGCGCTTTGCCCCGCTCCGGCGGTCCCTTGCGGACTGCCGGTTATCTGCGTCGTTCCCTGCGGCTGGGGTTTGGCCCCCTGCGTTGCGGGCTGGCCCGTCACTCCCGCTCCAAGATTGAACAGGGGCAGAACGCTGCCCGGCTTTACCGCGCCGGAAATGATGACCTTTTGCGTGTCCGGCGACGAAAGCATGTCGCTCATGGCATCAAGATACATGCGCTTGCGCGTCAGATCCTTGGCCTTGTTAAACTGCTCCACCATGGCGAGAAAACGCTTGGCTTCGCCGTCGGCCTCCTGCACCACTTTCAGCCTGTATGCTTCCGCGGCGTTCAGCATGGCCATGGCCGTGCCGTTGGCCACAGGCACCACTTCCATTCTGTAGGCCTCGGCCTGATTGATGGTCTGGGCCTTGTTCTCGCGCGCGTCGAACACGTCCTTGAAGGCGGCGGCCACTTCCACGGGCGGCCGCCCGTCAATGCGCACCAGGTTCACTTCCACGCCCAGGGCGTATTTGTCCAGAATTTCCGTAAGGCGCTTTTGCGCCCTGGCTTCCACATCCAGGCGGGCGTCGGTGAGGATGGAGTCGATCTTGGTGCTGCCCACCACTTCGCGCATGGCCGCCTCGGCCGCCGTGGCCACCGTCTGCCGGGGGTCGCGCATGTGGAACAGAAAATTATAGGCGTTTTTCACGGTGTACAGCACCGTGAACTGCATGTGCACAATATTTTCGTCGCCCGTAAACATGTCCGATTCTTCGTTGCGGTCGTCGGCCGGCCGTTTGCCGAAAACGTCGCCGCTTCCGCCGTTATGGTCGAGGGACCGGCCCACCACCACTGAACGGACGGTTTTGGTATTGACAATATCGACGGATTCAATAGGAAAAGGCAGATGGTAGTTGGGGCCGGGCTGCACTTCACGGGTGAACTTGCCAAAACGGGTGATGACGCCCACCTCGCCCGGGTCCACCGTGAATATGCCCGACGCCAGCCACAGGAACAGCGCGACGACGAACACCGGCTTCAGGGGCAGGCCGTTGCCGAACCCTTTGGGCAGGTATTTGCCAAGCTGGAAGTCGCCCAGGGGGCCTTCGCCGTCGCCCTGGGGCGGAGGGGCGGATCTGCCCTGCCGTTGCCGTTTTTCTTGAAGTTTGTCCCAGTCCCAGTTCATAATTTCTTACGATAAAGTACGAAGGCGGCACAGGTCAAGATAAACTCCGGCAACCCTCTGCCGGGCAAACCGTACAGCGCGAGGGTGGCGGAGAGTTCCCCGCCGCCGCCGGGCGGAAAATCGCAAGGCACGTATGCGTATTTTTCGAAAAAAAAGCTCACAGATCTTTACAGAAACCCCCATGCAGAAGGCGGCGCGCTTTCTTATCATCGGCCTGCTCTTCACCGGGGTGCTCTGGGGGTTCTGGGTGAACAACGCCAGCCGCATGGCCGAACTTGAGCGCGAACGCCGCCCGGCATCCCGGCCCCTGGACGCCACCCGCACCCTGACAAAAGAACAGGAAACCGCCCTTGCCCTGTTTATCGACAATTTTTTCAAGGCCTACGGAGTGCCCCTGGACGTGCGCGTAAGCGCCGCCCCCCTGCCCGAAACCTGGCCGCAAAACCCGGAACAGGCCGGAACGGTCTTTCTGGGTCTGTGCCCCGCCGCCCGCCAGGTGGTCTTCTACGCCCCGCCCCTGGTGCGGGGCGCCCTGGGCGAACCCCTGTCCCTGTATCTTGCGCATGTCCACTTCCTGCCCTACTATGCCGGCGGAAACTGGCCCGAAGGACTCGCCGCGGCCCTTAATCTGATCACCGCCCGCCTGGACGCGAAAATTGCGCGATAATCACCCCCATTCCATGACCGACACTTCCGACCACGTCATCGCCCACACCGACGGTTCCTGCCTGGGCAATCCCGGCCCCGGAGGCTGGGCCGCGCGCCTTTCCTGCAAGGGAAAGGTGCGGCTGCTTTCCGGCGGATTTGCCCGCACTACCAACAACCGCATGGAAATTTACGCCGCCCTCATGGCCCTGGAGGCCCTGACCAGGCCCTGCAAGGTAGAGGTGCACACCGATTCCCGCTACCTGCGCGATGCGGTGGAAAAACGCTGGCTGGCCGCCTGGCGCAAAAAAGACTGGAAAAAGGCCGACAACAAGCCCGTGCTGAACCGCGACCTGTGGGAACGCCTTATCGTGCAGCTTGAGCGGCACCGCGTACGCCTGCACTGGGTGGAAGGCCACGCCGGACACGCCGAAAACGAAGAGGTGGACGCCCTGGCCAGGGCCGCCGCTTCCGCTTCCGGCCTGCCGGCGGATACAGGGTATGCGGCCGCGTAAGCCGCCGCGCGGGACGGACGGCCCCCGCCCTGAAGGGGAGCCTTCACCCGCGGCACCCTCTACGGACGCCCCCCTTCCCAAAGGGGGACGCTTCCCCTGTAATAACCGTAAGGATTTTCGCCCATGACGCCGGAGTTTCTTTTAGCCAAGCTGGGGCTGCCCCTGCTGCGGCTGCTGCTGACCATGGCCGTGGGGCTGCTGGCGGCCAACCTGCTGGAGGCCCTGCACTGGACGCGCTTTGTGGCGCGGCTGGCCGCGCCCCTGGTGCGGGCCGGACACCTTAAGGAAGTGGCCGGGGCTTCCTTTTCCCTGGCCTTTTTTTCTCCGGCCGCCTCCAACACCCTGCTGGCCGAGGCCCACGGCCGGGGCGAGCTTTCACGCCGCGAACTGGTGCTGGCCAACCTGTTCAACAGCACCCCCACCTTTCTGGTGCATCTGCCCACGCTGTTTTCCCTGGTCTTCGCCTTTCTGGGCACGCGGGCCTTTATCTACATCGGCCTGACCTTTGCCGCCGCTTTTCTGCGCACCCTGTGCACCATCGTCGCGGGCAGGCTGCTGCTGCCCGCCCGCCCGCAGGGGTGCCCCGCCCCCCAGGCAAAAGACCAGGGCCCTTCGGACTGGCGCGACGTGGCGCGCCGCACCCTGAAGCGCTTTCGCAAGCGGCTGTGGCGGCTGGTGGTTTTCACCGTGCCCATTTACTGTCTTTTCTTCGCCGCGCAGCAGGCCGGGTGGTTCGGGGCGGCCGAAGCATTCGTGGCCCGGCACGCCGGGGCCTTTTCCTTTCTGAACCCGCAAAGCATCGGCATCATCGCCCTGCATCTGGTGGCGGAATCCGGGGCGGCCCTTTCCGCCGCCGCCTCCCTGGCCCATTCCGGAGCCCTGAGCACCCCGGAAATTATTATGGCCCTTCTGGTGGGCAACATTGTTTCTTCGCCCATGCGGGCGGTGCGGCACCAGTTTCCTTCATACGCCGGGTTCTTTGCGCCCGGCCTTGCGCTGTTTTTGGTGCTGAGCAACCAGTTCTTCCGCGTGGCAAGCCTGATCATCGTGGCGGCGGCGTATTACTGGTGGGCTTTTTAGGGGGCTGCGCCGCAAGGCTTTCCCGGCATGCCGCCGGGAAAAAGGCCGGACCCGCCACAGGCCCGGCCTTTTAAGAACAAGGCGGCGCGCCTCGCGCTCTAAATCCTTTCCACCACCAAATCGCCCATCTGCGTGCAGCCCACCAGCCTGGGATTTGCGCTGCCGCGCGCGATGTCGCCGGTGCGGTAGCCTTCCTTCAGCACCTTGCGCACGGCGCCTTCCACGGCGTCGGCCGCGTCCGCCATGCCGAAGCTCATGCGCAGCATCAGCGCCACGGAAAGTATCGTGGCCAGCGGATTGGCCTTGTTCTGCCCGGCAATGTCCGGCGCCGATCCGTGCACCGGCTCGTACAGGCCGATGCCCCCGTCGGCGGCGGAACCGCTGAGCGAAGCCGAGGGCAGCATGCCCAGCGACCCGGCCACGGCCGCCGCTTCATCCGACAGAATGTCGCCGAAGATGTTGCCCGTCACGATGACGTCAAACTGCGCCGGGTTCAGAATAAGCTGCATGGCGCAGTTGTCCACATACATGTGCGAAAGCTCCACCTCGGGAAATTCCTTGTGCACTTCCTCCACCACGCCGCGCCACAGGCGGCCCACCACCAGCACGTTGGCCTTGTCCACCGAGCACAGCTTTTTGCCGCGCGCCATGGCCGCCGCAAACCCCACGCGGGCGATGCGCCGCACCTCGTCCTCGCTGTAAATCATGTTGTTGAAGGCCACGCGCTTGCCGTCGCGCACCTCTTCCCCGGCGGGCTGGCCAAAGTACACGTCGCCCGTCAGCTCCCGCACCACCAGCACGTCCACCCCCTGGGCCACCAGTTCGGGCCGCAGGCAGGAAAGGGACGCCAGTTCCGGAAACACCGTGGCCGGACGCAAATTGGCGTACAGGTTCAACGCTTTGCGGATGCCCAAAAGCCCGGCTTCCGGCCGCTTGGTGTTCGGCAGGTTGTCCCACCTGGGACCGCCCACGGCCCCCAGCAACACCGCGTCGGCTTTTTGGCAGGCCTCCAGCGTGGTCCTGGGCAGAGGCTCGCCCGTCCTGTCAATGGCGACGCCGCCCATGTGCGCTTCTTCCAGCGTGAACTGCGCGCCGAACTTCTTTTCCACCGCGCGCAAAACCTTCACCGCTTCGGCCACAACCTCCGGTCCGATACCATCGCCCGGCAACAGCACTATATGCTTTTTCATGGAAAATCCTTTGGAGGAATGAAGGGGTTTGAATTTGTGGGGGAAGGGGGAAGGAACCGCAAGGGCCTCAGGCCCTTGCGGTTCCTTCCTCCAATATCCATAACCACATCCTACGAATTCACGCGCTTTCTCACAAACTCCGCCAGCCCCCCCGCGTCAAGGATAGCGCGCATGGCTTCGGGCAGGGGGGGGAAGTCCACAGCCTTTCCGGTGGTTTTGTTGGTGATCCTGCCGGCTTCCATGTCCACTTCCACCTGGTCGCCTTCTTTGAATTCCGCGACGGCGTCGCCCACTTCAATGGGCACCAGGCCCATGTTGAAGGCGTTGCGGTAAAAGATGCGCGCAAAACTGTGCGCGATGACCACGGGGATGCCCGCGCCGATCATGGCCACGGGAGCGTGCTCGCGCGACGACCCGCAGCCGAAGTTGCGGCCCGCCACCATCACGCTGGCCCCCGGAGCCACCTTTTTGATCCATTCCGGATCCATGCCTTCCATGCAGTGCGAACCCAGCTCCTTCGGATCCGTGGAAACCAGGAACCGCGCCGGAATAATCGCGTCCGTGTCAATATGATCGCCCACGCAAAGGGCTTTGCCCGTATATTTCATTGAAAGTCTCCTGTGTGTGGTTATTGAGGGGGCTCCGCCCCCTCAAACTCCCCCGCAAGGGGCCTGAGGCCCCTTGACCCCCGATGGGTCTTTATGGGGAATAGCGCCGCCCTGTCCGGTTTCGCTCCGGCCCTCCTCCCGGTGGGGAAGAAGACCGTTCGCCTTTATGGCCAAAAAGCTAAAAAAATCGAAACGGATCTTGAACCAACACAATTTTTGTAACCGGGTGAATTTTCGTGCCGGACAAGGAAGGCGAGTTTTCGCGAGGGGGCTGGACTCTTTGGTCCTGCCCCCCGAGCGGAAATGAAGCCTGACGCGGTACGGCGCGAAAATTCACCCGGTTACAGTTTGCCGGGGTGAGTAATCTCGCCGGTAATCGCGGTGGCGGCGGCCACGGCGGGGTTGGCCAGGTATACTTCGGCCTCAAGGCTGCCCATGCGCCCTTTGAAGTTGCGGTTGGTGGTGGCCAGGGCGCGCTCGCCCCCGGCCAGGATGCCGAGGTGCCCGCCGAGACAGGGGCCGCAGGAAGGGGGTCCGATGATGCACCCGGCTTCGAGCATGGTTTCGATCAGCCCTTCCCTGAGGGCCTGTTTCCAGATGGCGGGGGTGGCGGGCAAAACGATGCAGCGCAGGCCTTTTTTGACTTTGCGCCCGGCGAACACGGCGGCGGCCACGCGCATGTCGGAGATGCGGCCGTTGGTGCAGGAGCCGATGATGACCTGGTTGACGGAAACGCCCTTGACGTCGGAGACGGGCTTGACGTTTTCCGGCAGGTGGGGGCAGGCGATCAGGGGCTCAAGGGTGGAAACGTCCAGAGCCAGGGACCGCTCGTAGTTTGCGCCGGGGTCGGCGGCCAGGGGTTTGTCGTTTTTGCGGCCGGCTTTGGAGCAGTAGTCCAGGGTGGCGGCGTCCACGGCGAACAGCCCGGCCTTGCCGCCCGCTTCGATGGCCATGTTGGCCATGGTCATGCGGCCTTCGACGGAAAGGGCGTCAACGGCCGGGCCGTCAAATTCCAGGGCCTTGTAGCGCGCGCCGTCAACGCCAAGCTGCCCGATGGTCCACAGAATCAGATCCTTGCCGCCCACGTGGGCGGGCAGGCTGCCGGTAAAGGTGACGCGGATGGTTTCCGGCACTTTGAACCAGCTTTCGCCCAGGGCCATGGCGGCGGCCACGTCGGTGGACCCCATGCCGGTGGCAAAGGCCCCCACGCCGCCGTAGGTGCAGGTGTGGCTGTCCGCGCCGACCACAAGGTCGCCGGGACCGGCCAGGCCAAGTTCGGGCAGCAGGGCGTGCTCGACGCCCGCGTCGCCGCCTTCGAAATAATAAAGGATATCCTGTTCTTCCGCAAACTTGCGCACACCCAGCACCTGCTCGGCCGAGGCGATATCCTTTTGCGGAGTAAAGTGGTCCATGACCAGGGCGATTTTCGTCTTGTCAAAGACCTTTTTCACGCCCATCTGGCGAAAGGACTTGATGGCCAGGGGCGCGGTGATGTCGTTGGCAAGCACCATGTCCACCCGGCAGTTCACGATGGCGCCGGGCAGGGTGCCGGCGTCCGTGACCGGAGCGGTGGAATGGGCCGCCAAGATTTTCTGGGCAAGGGTACGAGCCATTTTAGGCTTCCTCCTGTTTCTTGGCCAGGCGGTTCAGGGCGTTAAGGTAGGCTCTGGCGCTGGCATTGATGACGTCCGGGTGCGATCCCCGGCCCACGGCGGTGCGGTCGCCCTCCGACAAGCGGACGGTAACCTCGCCCAGGGCGTCGGTTCCCCCGGTGATGGCGTTGACGGAATACTGTTCAAGCTTGGGCGCGCGCCCGGTCACATGGGCTATGCCCTGAAAAACGGCATCCACCGGGCCGACGCCGAAGCCCGCGTGCTCCACCCTTTGGCCGTCCACTTCGATGACCATGACGGCGGTGGGAGGCAGACCCGTATCGCTGCTCTGCACGCCAAGGTGCACCAGCCGGTATTTGTCGGGGATGCGGTAGATTTCTTCCAGCACCAGCGCTTCCAAGTCCTCATCATAAATTTCTTTTTTCTTATCGGCAAGGCGTTTCATGGCCGCCAGCACCAGGTCGATCTGGTCGGAATCAAGGTTGTAGCCCAACGATTCCAGCTTGGCCTTGACCGCGTTTTTGCCCGAATGTTTGCCCATGACCAGGGCGTTGCCGGACAGGCCGATGGAAGCCGGGGTCATTATTTCATAGGTTTCGGGATTTTTAAGCACGCCGGCCTGGTGGATGCCCGACTCGTGGGCAAAGGCGTTTGCTCCCACAATGGGCTTGTTGCGGGCAATGGGCTGGCCGATGATGCGTGAAAGCAGCCGGGTGGTGGGGTAGATCTGTTCGGTGGCGATGCCGTGGCTGAGGTTGTAGTAGTGTCTGCGCACGGTCAGGGCCATGATGACTTCTTCCAGCGCGGCGTTGCCCGCCCGCTCTCCGATGCCGCCCACGGTGACCTCGGCCTGGCGGGCCCCGGCGCGGAAGGCGGCCAGGCTGTTGGCCACGGCCAGGCCCAGGTCGTTGTGGCAGTGGACGCTGATAATCACCGACGGATCGATGCGTTCGCGCAGGTATTTGATGCGCTGCGCGAATTCGTCGGGCTGGGCGTAGCCCACGGTGTCGGGAATGTTCAGGGTGCGCGCGCCGTTTTCCACGGCGATTTTGCAGGCTTGCACCAAAAACTCCAGGTCGGAGCGCGAAGCGTCCTCGCAGGAAAATTCCACGTCTTCCGCGCAAGAGGCGGCGTGCCTGACGCCGGTTTCGATCATGCGCAGCACCTGGTCCGGGGTCTTGTTCAGCTTGTGCTCCATGTGCAGGGGCGAAGTGGCCAGAAAGGTGTGGATGCGCGATTTTTTGGCATGGCGCACGGCTTCGGCCGCGCGGTCGATGTCCGAGGGCAGGCAGCGGGCCAGACCGGCCACGCGAACGTTGCGCACCTCTTTGGCAATGGTGGAGACGGATTCGAAATCTCCGGGGCTGGAGGCGGGGAACCCGGCCTCGATGATGTCCACGCCCAGCAGCTCAAGCTGTTGGGCCATGCGGATTTTTTCCTTCAGGCTCATGGTGGCGCCGGGCGACTGCTCGCCGTCGCGCAGGGTGGTGTCAAAAATGATGACGCGGTTCGGATCGGTTCCGATCATGGCATACTCCGGTATCGGGTGGGCGGGTTTTCAAAATAAAAACGGCCACCCCCTGAGGGGTGGCGCGCATGGCTGTAACGCTGTGAAAAACCGGCAAGCCTGTGCGCAGTCTTATGTCAGGCTGCGTAGAGCGAGGCTGATGAGGGCGGCGACGACGCCGGAGAAGGCGAGGGAGGCCGCAATGGCGGAAAGGCGCGGAGCGGCTTTTGTGGTGGCTTTGAGCCCGGGTTTCCCGGCTCTTCGGATATGGTACGCGCGCATAATGCACTCCTTTAACGGGCACCGCAACGTTCGCGGATGAACGGGATCGGACCGGAGAGGTCCGGAAAAAGCCAGGACGCGATTCCGTTGATACAAACGTAGTGCAGCTTGGCCTGAACGTCAACAGGGAATTGCGGCGTCAGGGGAATGTTTTTTTGGACGGCGCGGCGCCGGGCTATGCTTTTGCCTTTGTTTTCCTTCGCGCGCGCGGCTTTCCGCAAGGTACACCGGCGGCTTCGGCCTGCAAAAAGCCTGTCCGGTTTCTATATTTGCGTAATTGGCGTCTGGAAAAACCGGACCGCCGGGGCTATGATGCCGGCCCACGGGAAATGAACCCGCGCAAAGGAGATCACCGATGACATGGAGCATTCTTTCACCCGGCCAGGATTGGCCGCAGTTTATCGCTTTGGCGCTGGCGTTTGCGCTTTCCTCGCTGGTAGGGCTGGAGCGCGAGTTCAGGCTGCGCAGCGCCGGCCTGCGCACTCACGCCCTGGTCGGTCTGGGCGCGGCCCTGATCATGATCGTTTCCAAATACGGCTTTGCCGATGTGCTTGTGCAGGAACACACGGTTTTGGACCCGGCCCGCATTGCGGCCCAGATTGTTTCCGGCATCGGGTTTATCGGCGGCGGGCTTATTTTTGTGCGCAAGGATACTGTACGGGGGCTGACCACGGCCGCCTCCATCTGGGTCACCGCCGCCATAGGCATGGCCTGCGGCGCCGGCTTGCCCTGGCTGGCCGTGTTCACCACCGCAGGGCATTTTGTCGTGGCCTTCGGCTATACCCGGCTGGTATGCAGGATCATGGACTCCAACAGCCGCCTGCACATCACCTATAAATCCGAAAGCGAGGCTTTGAGCCGTATTTTGGACCAGTGCGCGGCAAACGGTTTTGCCGTGCAGGGCTTCCATCTGGACCCGCCCGCTACGGAAGGATGCATGGTTACCTCCATCGGGCTTCATTTGCAGGGGCACACGCCGGTACGCTTTCTGGTGGAGGAACTCGCCGTTTTGCCGGGCGTGCTTTCCGTCGCGGTCATGCCCTCGTATGAAAGCGCCTGAGCGGGCTTTCGGCCGCCGGCGCGCCGCCGAAGCGTTTTTACAGTAAGGTTATTCCATATTCCGGCGGTCGGGACAGCCGGCCGCGCCGCTGAGCGGCGAGCGATATAATATCATTGTAATGCGAAATATGTAAAAGTACTATTTACGCAACAGAGCATTTGGGGCATGAAGGACCTGCGTCAACGAACGCAGTGCAGAGAGTATTTCGTCTAAAATATAGTTTTTAGGAGCTAAACTTCAATGGAAAATTATATCCGAAAACAATTCAGCGAAAATTTCAAACGGATACGTAAAAGCAGAAAATTGTCGCAAGAAGAAGTCGCCGAGCGATCCAACATGTCGCTGTCTTATATCAGCACGGTGGAAACCGGAATTGCCAACCCCACACTGTCCACGGCGGAAAAGCTGGCGCAAGGCCTTGGGGTGGATGTGCAGGATTTGTTCGCTCCCCTGAACGGGAAAATGGAAGCGGAGGAAATGCGTAAAAGAATCAAGTACATTGTCGATGGAATAGACGCCAAGGGCATACACTCGATGTATAACGCCGTGCTGACGGTTTTCAAGCCGGGGCGGTAGGGGCCGCCTCCGAAAGGCCGCCTGTCGGCGGCCCGTGTTTGCGGAAGGTCCGGCGGTTGTTTTCGGGCGGCTATCTGGCCGCCCGTATTTTTTCCGCCAGCGCGGTGGTGGAAAAGCCGGGAATCAGCGGCAGAGAAATCACGCGGCCGCCGTCAGCCTCCACAATCTCCCGGCCCACGATGCGCTCCGGCGTCCAGTCCCCGCCCTTGATCAGCACGTGGGGCCGTACGGCGCGGATCAACTCCAGGGGGGTGTCCTCGTCAAACTCCACCACATAGTCCACCGAGGCCAGATGCGCCAGCACGAAGGCGCGCGCCGCAAAGGGATTGATGGGCCTTTCCGGCCCCTTGTTCAGGCGGCGCACCGAATCGTCGCTGTTCAACCCCAGGATGAGGACGTCGCCCTCGGCCCTGGCCCTGGCCAGCAGGTCCACATGGCCGGGGTGCAGAATGTCGAAACAGCCGTTGGTGAACACCAGCCTTTTGCCCGCCGCGCGCAACGGCGCAAGCGCCGCCAGCAGTTCCGGCAGGGCAAGAACGGAAGGATGAAAAAGACTGGTCATGGCTGTCTCCTTAAGGAGGCGCCGCCCCCTTAGACTCCCCCGCAAGAAGCGTGATGCCCAAAAAGGATATTCCCTCAATCACCCCGCCGCCGGGGCAAGGTTGGCGGAAGAGCCGAAAAGCGCAAGCTCCATCCAGTCGAAGGCGAACCACAGGCGGGCTTCCTCGTCGCCCAGGATGCGGGCGATGTGTTCCTCGCGCGGGGCGGCGGCGTATTCGCCGGCAAAGGCGAGGCGCGAAAACACGTTCATGGCGTTGAGGAACTCCAGAAACCGATCCTGCTGGTACAGGCAAAGCAAGGCCAGGGTGGCGTGCCTGCCCGAGAGAATGGCCCCTTTGGCCACGCTTTTGTAGCGGGCCATCAGGCGCATATAGCGGTCGTTCATGCGGTTGTAACCGGTCAGGCCCTGATCGGAAAGCCAGGTGGCTATGGTCCATTCCTTATGCTGGGCAAAGCCCTTGCAGTGATCCTCGCGCACCAGGAAATACCGCTCGCTCAGGGCGGCGGGCGACGTGGGGGCTTCCTTGCCGGAACAGCCGCGCCCCCCCCCGCCCGTGGGGCCGCAGCCGCCAAAACCCGCGGGCGCGGCGGTTGTGCCGGAATCCCCGGGAACCGCCGGAGCGCTTTTGCCGCCGCCGGAACAACCGCCGCCTTGTCCGCCGCCGGCCGGCCCGGCGGCGCAAACCTCATCGGCGGGCCGGGTGGCCCGGCCCAGAGGATATGTGCGGCAGGCCGTGGAGCGGTGAGGATAGACCCCGCAGCCCGATTCGGTAAGAAAGGGGCACAGCCGCATGGGGGAATCGTCCATGCGCAGGTGCAGCAGGGGAAAACCCGAGTCCTCGTAACAGCCCACGTTGGCGAATTCCTCAAAGAACTGCTCGCTGCCCATGTCTTTCAGACCCCGGCGCAGGCGCAGGACGTCGTAGGGGGTAAGGGGCATGGTCAGGTCGGAGCAGCAGGCGTTGAAACAGGGCACGCCGGGATGACAGGCGAACCAGAAGCTTTCGCCGGGCTGAACTTCGGGCAGGCTTTGCAGAAATTCCTGGGTGGAGTCGAACGTCATACTAAAACCCGATCAGTTCTTTTACCCCTTCCAGGGTCTTGCGGGCTTCGGCGCGGGCTTTTTCGTTGCCGGCTTCCAGCACTTCGCGGACGCGTCCGGGGTTGGCGTCAAGGGCGGCGCGGCGTTCCTGCAAGGGGGCGAGAAAGGTTTCCAGCCCTTTGAGGAGAATGCCCTTGCAGTCGACGCAGCCCAGGGCGGCGCTGGTGCATCCGGCGCGGATTTCGGCGCGGGTGTCCTTGCCGGTGAGCAGTTCGTGGTAGGGGTACAGGTTGCACTGGGCCGGATTGCCGGGGTCGGTGCGGCGCAGGCGGGCCTTGTCGGTAAGCATGCCCTTGACCTTGGGCGTGATGGTGTCCATGCCCTCGCGCAGTTGAATGGTGTTGCCGTAGCTTTTGGACATCTTGCGCCCGTCCAGGCCGGGACATTTGGCCGCCGGGGTCAGGCGGGGTTCCGGCTCGGGAAAGAACTCGCCGTACAGGTAGTTGAAGCGGCGGCAGATTTCGCGCGACAGCTCCAGGTGCGGCACCTGGTCCTGGCCCACGGGCACCCAGCGGGGACGGTAAATGACGATGTCCGAGGTCATCAGCACGGGGTAACCCAGAAATCCGTAAGTGGACAGATCCTTGCCCGAAAGCTGCTGCAACTGTTCCTTGTAAGTGGGGCAGCGTTCCAGCCAGCTGACCGGGGTGACCATGGAAAGAATCAGATGCAGTTCGGCGTGTTCCTTGATGCGCGACTGCTGAAAGATGACGCTGCGCTCCGGATCAAGGCCGGCCACCAGCCAGTCCTTGACCAGCTCGGGCACGAACTCCTTGATGGCCAGGGGCTTTTCATATTCGCTGGTCAGGGCGTGCCAGTCCGCCACAAAGAAAAAGGTTTCCATTTCTTCCTGCATGGCCACCCAGTTTTTGATGACGCCGAAGTAATGGCCTATGTGCAGGGCCCCGGTGGGGCGCATGCCGGAAACGGCGCGGTGCGCGGCTTTTTGCATGAGGGGGGATTCGATTTGCGACATGGGGAAACCTCCAGAAAAAGTTCAATAACGCAAGCACGGCGGCGCTTGCGTCCGCGCCGCCCCTGTTGATTTGGGGATATGCCCCGGTTGGCAGTCCCTACATGGGCAGGCCGAAGACCGCGCCGATCAGCCCCACGCTGGAATGAACCAGGGGCCGCAGCACTTTCCAGAATACGCCCGTGGCCAGCAGGGCTATGATGATGATCATGCCGTAGCGGCCTATGCTTTCGTACGAACGGGCCATGTCCGCGGGCAGGAACCCGCTGAGGATGTGGCTGCCGTCCATGGGCGGGATGGGCATCAGGTTGAACCAGGCCAGGGTGCAGTTGATCCAGATGCCGAACTCCGCCGACTCTCTGATCAGCAGAAAAGGCAGGGAGGTTCCGGCAAGGGGATCGGCAAGGCGGTACACGAGGGCGCACAGAATGGCAACCCCGAAGTTGGCCAGCGGCCCGGCCAGAGAGACAAGCATCATGCCCTCGCGCGGGCGCTTGAAGTAGCGCGGCTGCACGGGCACCGGCTTGGCCCAGCCGATGACGAACCCGGCGGGCAGCATGGCGGTGAGGACGAACATCAGCGTGCCCATGGGGTCCAGGTGTCTGATGGGGTTAAGGGTCAGCCTGCCCAGAACCTTGGCCGTGGGATCGCCCTGCTTGTAGGCGGCCCAGCCGTGGGCCACCTCGTGGCAGATGATGCCGAAAAGGGCCGGCACAAAGGCCAGCCCGAAGGTGATGAGTCCCTGAGAAAAAGCTTGCGAATTCATACTGTTCCCGCGATGCGGTTTCGGAGCGCCACGCTTTGCAATACCGCCGGCAAAAAAGCCCGGGGCATTCCGCCGGACGCCGCGTCGGCGGCGCCGGAGCGTCTGCCCGTGAGCATCCTTGGACAAAGATGCCTGCGGATCACCGCGCCTTTCGCAGCACCGTCTTGATGGTGTCTTTAAGGATGGTAAGATCCACCGATTTGACGCAGTACGCGTCGGCGGCGATGGACTTGAGATCGTGCTGAAAGCTGTCGTATGCGGTGCTGAGAATGACCGGCAGAACGGCGTCGGCTGCACGGATGGTCTGCAGCAGATCCAGTCCCGAGATGTTCGGCTCGATCTTGATGTCCAGCACCACCAGGTCCGGCTTTTCCCGCCCGATGACGGCCATGATGGGTTCCTGACCGTCGGAAACGGCCACCACATAGCCTTCGGCCTGTAGTTCTTCCTGGTAGAGCATACGGATGTGGGGCTCGTCGTCCACCACAAGAAGCTTCATCTTCATGGTTGAGGAACCTCCGCCAAAGTTGTGGGTTCCCTTGCAGAATACCCCGGCGCGACCCTTGAGGCAAGAAATATAAGCATTCCATTGCGATTGTCACCGGTGGTTGCTTTGCCGCCAGCGCCAGGGCGGGGTGGGGTTTGCTTCGCCCCACAGGCCCAGGAATTGTTCCCTGGCGGTTTTTTCCCGCGCCAGCCAGTCCCCGCAGCGGCTGTCCCGGCAATAGGCGCGGTATACCCAGGCCTGGCCCCGGGCCACCACCTCTCCGTTCAGGACGCGCCCGTCCGGCAGGGTGACGATGACCACAGGACGTCCGTAAGCGTCGGTATCCATTTGCAGCAGCGAAACTTTTTCCCACATGGCCAGGGACTCGGTAAAATCCCTGGCGTCCCGCCCGCCCCGCTGGCGCAGTTCGGGGCAGTCCACCCCGTACAGGCGCACGCGCTCCTTGCCGCCCGTGGTAAAAACGACCAGGGTGTCGCCGTCGGGCACGGAGATCACCCGGCCGTCCATGACGATCCCCCCGCCCGCCCCGGCGAGAAGCGTCAGCAGAAGGGCTGAAAAAACCCTGGCCCGGCGAAAGCTGAAGGGAAGAGGATAACGCATAGATGATATTTTACGGGCTGCGCTGGTGCAAAAAAAAACGCCATCCGGCCGTGAAGCCGCCGTCTGGAAAGGAGGAACAGAAGTAAGACCGCTTGTCAAGCCGGCGGCCCGCCTTGCCCTGATGCCGCGTGAGCGCCGCCGTCAGGCCCGCGCCAAAAGCGCCCGCCCGAAAAATAATATAAAAAAATATTCTTTATATTTTATAGGTAATTACAGAAGGACATTACCGGCTGGCTTGTCGCGGACGGCTGTTCCCCGCCGCCAACCAGCGGATATCACAACTAAAATATTATTATTAAAATTCCGGTCCGTCTTCCCCCGCGCCCTTCCGGGGCTTGCCATTCGCGGCGTGTTGGGGAATGATCCGTACCCGCCGGGCGCGCTCCCGGCGAAACCGCTTTATTTCTGGCGCGGAAATTGCTAGTCACATCGTGGGAGTTCTTTTACTCCTGAAGGAAAGTTTCTTTCGTTGCGGCATGTTGGCGTGCTGTGGCTTATTCCGAGGTGGATCATGAACAAAATTTTGGCGCAGGACGAAGTCGACGCTTTGTTGCGCGGCCTTTCCGGCGGCGAACTGGAATCGGAAACCGACGAACCGGTGGACGAGTCGGGCATCGTACCCTTTGACCTGGTAAACCAGGACCGCATCATCCGCGGCCGCATGCCCGTGCTGGAAATTGTGAACGACCGCTTTTCGCGGCTGTGCACCAACGCTTTGTCCAACACCATCCGCAAGCGCGTGGAATTGAACCCCCTGGCCATCGACATGACCAAGTTCGGCGATTTCATGCGTTCGCTCCCCGTGCCCACCAGCATCAACATTTTCAAGATGGAGCCTTTGCGCGGCAACGCTATCGTTGTTGTTGACGCGCGCCTTGTCTTCGCCCTGGTCGAAAATTTCTTCGGCGGACAGGGCAGCAACCCCAAGATCGAGGGGCGCGAGTTTACCCGCATCGAGCAGGCCATTGTGGACAGGGTCATCAAGATCGTGCTGGAAAACATGGAGGAATCCTGGCGGCCCGTGCACGAGGTAAGCCTTGAACTGGTGCGTTCGGAGATAAACCCGCAGTTCGCCGCCATTGTGCCGCCCAGCGACGTGGTGGTGGTGATCACCTTTGAGGTGGAACTGGAAACCGCCATCGGCTCCCTGACCATCTGCCTGCCCTACGCCACCATTGAGCCCATCCGCTCCAAACTGCACGCCAGCTTCCAGACCGAACGCCTTGAAGTGGACCACGTCTGGGTGGCCCGCCTGAAGGAACGCCTGCTGGAAACCCCGGTGGAGCTCAAGGTGCATTTCGGCAACGCCAAGCTTACCGGCAACCAGCTTACCCGCCTGAAGGTGGGCGACGTCATTTTGCTGGATACCGACACCGACCAGCTTTTGCAGGTGACCATGGCCGGGGTGACCAAGTTCTGGGGAGTGTGCGGCACGGTCAAAGGCAACATGGCCTTGCAGATCATCAAGGAAGAGGAACCGAAGTATACATGATTGGCGGGGGGAACCCCGCTTTTTTACGAGAGCCGGCACGCCTGGGCGTACCGGCTTTTTTTGTCCTTCGGACCTGGGTTGCCGGCTGCAAAGCTGAAAGCTCCCCGGCCGTGAGGCCGGATCAAGAGCACCATTCCCGCGCCAGGGGCAGCGACTCTTCAATGTGCCGCCAGTCGAACAATTCCAGCATCACCACCGCGTCCCGGGGAGCGGCGCGGCACATGCCCAGAGCTGTTTGCCTCCCTTGCCGGTCCAGACGGGTCAAAGGCAGGTGCCTGCCCCGCTCCTCGCCTTTTCCCGGCGCGGAAAGGTGCAGCATGCGCACGCGTCGCAGCAGTTCCAAGGGCAGGGGGGGCTGCCCGTAAGCCAGGACGTGCCCAAGGTCAAGGCATACGGAAAAGCCCCGCTCCAGAATGGTTCCGGCCAGGCCGTGCAGGCTGTTTTCTTTTGTATTTTCCAGCAGGATATCCGCCGGATCGCGCCCCAGCTTTCTCCAGGCGCGGGCGAATGCCGCCAGGCGGCGGGCGGCGCTTTCCGCGCCGGCAAGGGGGGCGGAGCCCACGGGGAAACGGGTGCCGGAACAAGCCACTTGGCCCGGCGCAAGGCCGCTTTCCGCGCCGGTCGCGGCATGCGGACCCGCGCGATTTTCAGGACCGGCGGCCGTACCGGATTTGCGGCGGGCTTCGGGAAGGCCCGCCGGGGGGTGCAGCACGCCGCGCTTCACGCCCAGAAAGGCCGCCTTGTCCAGCAGCAGACGGCATATTTCCGCCGCTTCGGCGGGATGCCCCCAGGGCAGATCGGCCGGGAGATGCGCGTGGAAGAAAAGGCCCAGCCCGGCGAGGGAGGCGGGCAGATCCGTCCGGGTATAGGCAAGGGAGCTTGTTGTTTCAAAAAAAAGCAATCCCGCTTCATCCACCCGTGTGGACAAAAAGGCACAATTTTCCGCGATGTCGCCGGGCATGACCCAGGATGGGGCGGCCAGAATCCGGCCCGGAATCCCGGCCGAAGCCCCGGCCGCCGCCGGTTCCGGCCCGGAATGCGGTGGGAGAGTTGAGCTTTGGCAAAACTTTTGCATAAAAAAAGCGTCGATTCTCCGGCTGCCGCCCCTGGGCTGTTGCCGCACCGCTCGCCCAGGACGCATCCCGCCCCGTCCGAAGGCGGGCCGGAACGCCGGCAGCGCCACGGGCGCAAGGATATCTTGACAAAAGGGCCGGATTTTGGCAGAACCAGTCCGCCTTGACTCCGATTTTTCTCGACAGGGCTACAAGGACCAACTAGCTATGCGCTTTTTCAGATCGTTTCTGCAACACCGTTTCAACCCGCTGCACGTTTACTGCCGCATGCGCGACTATGGTTTTTCCTCCAGGGCCGCCATCCGGATTTCCTCCGCCTACGAACGTTTCTACCGCGTCTGTGGTCTGGGCTCTTCCCGCTGGTAGCCCGCGCGTTCTTCTTTCCCCTGCCCTTCCCGTTCCAGCAGTTCCTCCAGCCTGTCCATGCACGACTCCTGATCAAACCGCAGGGCAAAAGCCCGGCCCGCTCGCCCCAGGGCGCGCCGCCGCTCCGGCTTTGTCGCCAGTTCCAGCACCCGCTCCGCCATGTCGTCCAGGGGGTGGGGCAACGGCGCGCTCTTTGGGGAATCCCCCAAAGCTTCCGCCGGCTCCCGCTCCGGACTGTGGGCCCGCTCTTCTTCCGGCAGGGGAAAAAGAAATCCGTTCTCCCCGTCCCTGACCAGTTCCGGCAGATTGCTCACCGCAAAGGCCAGCACGGGCTTTTCCGCCAGCATGGCCTCGATGAGCACGTTGCCGAATCCCTCCCATAAAGAAGTGAGCACAAAAAGGTCGATGCCGCGCCAAAACGGGGCAAGGTTCTCCATAAACCCCGGAAATTCCACCCGCTCCTCAATGCCCAAAGACGCGGCCAGCCCTTTCAGCTCCGCCTCGCGCTCGCCCGTGCCCGCGATGACCGCGCGCACGGGCAGGCCGGCCTTTGCCAGCCGCGCCGTCAAATCCAGCAGCAGATGCTGCCCCTTTTGCCGGTTCAGCCGTCCCGCGTTGCCAAGGACAAACGGACGCGCAACGAAATTCATGGGCTTTGCCGCCGCCAGGGCGGCGTCAAAGGCGGCCACGTCGATGCCGTTGGGCAGTACGGTGATGCGCTCCAGGGGAATAAGGCGCGGGTTGTTGACCAGAACCAGGCGGCGCGTGGCCTCGGAATTGACGATAAGCCGGGTGATGACGCGGCCGTACAAATGGCGGTTCAGGGCCGAATCGCGCACGGGCAGCGCGCTGCCCCGGCGGTAGACCACATGCCCGACCCCCGCCGCCCTGGCCGCCGGGGCGGCGGCCTTCAGGTCGGCGGGCAGGTTAAGGATCACCGCGCGGACGCGCTCTTTGCGGAAAAAAGCCGTCAGGCGCCGCCGGGTAAAGGGATTAAGAAAGGAAAACCGGGTGATGCGCAGGGGTTCCACGCGCAGGCCGGGCAGCGGAGGCAACGCCCGCGCCCGTTGGTACAGTTCCCCATCCGGATGGCACAGCAAAATGACGCGCCGCCCGCGCCGGGCCAGGGAAAGGGCGCCTTCCAGATGCCACTTTTCCCCGCCGCCCCACGGCACGTTGCTGTTGCAGAAACAGACGGCCCCTTCGCCGTGCGGGGCCGCCCCGGAGGCTTTGTTATCGGACATGGTTCACCTTGTTTCCGCTCCCCCTTCCCCCAAGATCTCGCGTTCCTCTCACTCTTCCGCCAGCCCCGGCACGGGGACGCCTGTGGCGCGGATATCGTCGCTGATAAGGGTGCGGAGCAGGCGGGCGACAGGGCCTTCGGTCCCGCCGCCGATGGTTTTTCCCTCGTAGCTGGTGACGGCGGCGCAGTCGGGTCCGGTGCCGAGCATCAGGACTTCAGCGGCGGCGAAGATATCCCGTTCGGCCACGGGGCGCACGGCGCAGGGAATTCTGCCCTCCAGCAGTTCCAGCGTGCGGCGCACGGTGGTGCCGGGCAGCGAGCTTTCAGAGCCGGGCACGACAAAGGTCCCCTGCGCGTCCACCAGGCACAGGCTGGCCACGGCGCTGTCGGCCAGGCATCCCCTGTCGTCGAAGCAAAAGGGCACCTCGGCGTTTTTGGCGCGGCCTTCCATGATCATAAGCACATTGGGCAGGTAGTTGGCGTTTTTGATGCGCGCAAGATAGCCCTGCTTGGCCGGGATGGAGGTGCGAAAGCCCGAAAAGCCCCGCCGGAAACGGTCGGCGGAACAGGGAGTGAAGCGGTAGGCCACAGCGTACAGGCTGGAGGCGGGGCAGTCGGCGGGGTCGATGCCGAATCCCCCCGGCCCGCGCCCCATAAGCACGCGCATCAGCCCCTGTTTTTCGCGCCCGGCGGCGGCCACTTCCATGATGATGGAGCGCACCTGGTCCCAGGGGCAGGGCGGGACAAGGGCAATGCCCTCGGCGGAGCGGCGCATGCGCTCAAGATGCAGGTCCAGGCGGTACAGCCTGCCTTCGCTGTACTTGATGGTCTCGAAAATGCCGTCGCCCCTGTGGGCCAGGTGGTCGTCCAGAGGCATGAGCATCAGCCGGGGGGCGGTGGAAATGCCCCCCAGCCGGTGCTCGTAGTAGGCCAGGATGTTTTCCTCGCCGGGGCGGGGCAGGGCCCGCAGCCGCGCGAGATGTTCCTCGGGCGTGAGAATGGGCGGCATGGGCGCTGCTCCGTGTTCCGGGGTAGAGGCGTTTTGTTCCGCTTACGGCAG
>JAVBPV010000034.1:0-6306 GCA_031549405.1 Desulfovibrio sp. | reverse complement strand
GAACATAGAGAGCAGTCCAATGAGGGTAACCATTTTTTTCCGTATATCGACCTCCGGAAGGATATATATTTTCCATTATTATCCCCTTTAGAGATGCGACGCCAGTATTTGCTTTTCTCCTGTCCATGCCGGAGCTGTTCCGCCATGATAAATTCGGTTCCCGGGAAGCTGGAGCAGCCCAACTTTTCAAAGTTGGGCTGCTCTAATTATAATTTAACAATTTGAAATCGCACGATTTTTCGAATGCATAAATGCGCGTGAAATTTCAGGCTTTTTCAGTCACGTGGAGCAAAATTGGAGCGAAGGAAGTGCGCTCCTTGCTCCACCTCCGCTATGAGCTGGCAACAAGCCGCCTGACATGATCCAGTGCAAGAATGAGAACGAGCGGATCAAAGGGCGAGACGGCAAAGCCCCGCGCCCGGTAAAAGGCGGCTGCCCGCTCATGCAGCGCATGGACGAGCAAGGCGCGAATGCCCGCGATATCCGCCGCCTGAAGCGCCCGTAACAGGGCATCCCGCAGCATGCCGGTTCCGGCGTTTTGTCCGGCATACCGCCGGTCAACCGCAAGGCGGGCCAGGATCATGACCGGGATGGGCTGGGGCATGTTCCGCCGGACACTGCCCGGCGCGAACTTGTGTTCTATGCTCCCCACAGCCAACGAGTAATACCCGGCAACCTCGCTGCCGGAGCAAACGACATAGGTGCGGGTAGCGCCGGAAGCTTCGTTTTTCAGCGCCCGCTGGCGCAGCCAGTCGTCCAGCGCAGGTTCCCCGCAAAAAAACTGGGAAACATCATGCGCCGAAGTCAACCGGGCAGGAGCGGAGAGCGTCAGGCTCATTGTTTCTGCCACGGCGCTTGGGTCACAAAAAGCTTGCTCAAGCCGCGCACCTGTTCCTCGGAAGGCGGGTTGTCCAAGGCCGCTTGCAGTTTCCCCCAGGTCTCGCTGTCCAGCGAGAACCGCGTCCGGTCAAGAATAATTTCTTCAGCAATCCGGAGCGTGTTTTCAAGAATAAATGCCGTCCGGCTTTTCCCCATACTCTGGGCCGCCTGGTCGATCAGCGCTTTTTCCGCGTCGGAAATACGCAGATTTATGGATGCTGTCGCGGTCATGGCGATGGTCTCCTTTTTCAAAAAAATATAGCGCCCTCTCGTATTTGTCAATACATTGTATATACAATTGGGCCACTCGAAAAACTTAGGCTCAGAACTCATTCATCAAGATAGAATATGATGGAGACTGCGAGGCATATGGCGGAAAAGAAGGTATGGGCGCAGCGGTCATAGCGCATGGCGATTCCGCGCCAGTCTTTACGTCTGCCAAACATAATCTCAATCTTATGCCGCTGTTGAGTACTCATTTCATAAATCGTCCATTGGCCGGTTTATGAGGATCGCTGTGCCGGAAAACGTGGTTTCTTACTCTGGGTGGCAACTCACAGATACCATCCAAAAAGATAATAGCGGGAAAAAGAGGCAAGGCGCGGGGTAAAGTGTAGCGGACTGATAGCGGCAACAGAAAAGGAGCTATCCCATTATTGAGATAACTCCTTGATTTTTTCTGGCTCCCCGGCACGGGATTGAACCGCGGACCTAGTGATTAACAGTCACCCGCTCTGCCAGCTGAGCTACCGGGGAATATGCGGGAACTCGCGTTCCGCAGGAGGCGATATTTATATTCTCGTCCGGCCAGCGTCAAGCACTTTTTTTGCGATTCTCATTTTTTCGCTTCCGGCTTGTCTGGCGCGCGTCCTTGCGCCGAGGTCGTTCCGCGTGGGCTTTTTCGAGGGCAGAGGTCAGGCTGTCACCGGCCTGCCCCCGCGTTCTTTGCACAGTCCCTGGCCGGCGCGGACGGGGTTGCCCTGAAGCGCGCGAAGGAGGCAAGAAGGGCGGGCGCGGGGGAACTTGCCGGGGCGGAAAGGGCGAACGGGGAAGCGGCGGCTTGACGCCGCGTGGTATTTGGCATAGGCGTAGCTGTTCCGGGTAGTGTAGCCGGATCTTTATTAGATAGATGGCCCGCTGTTATGGAGTAACCGCCTTGAACTCTTCCGACACCCCCAATGCTTCCTCGAAAGCGCCCCGCAAGGGCGCGGTGAAAATCGCCAGCAAGTCGCCGCGCGTGCCCTATTTTATGCCTATGCTTGAAAGCCTTGCCGTGCGCGACGAGCTTAACGAAGTGGTCAAAAACCGCGTTGTAAAGTCCTGCGAGATTCTTGACGCCGGGGCCAGCCTTTTCGCCAACGGTTTTGTGAAGGAACACGACATGGCCGTTGTCCTGGCGGAAAACGAATCCAAATCCGCCGAAGAGTTGGCGGCACAGGGCGGGGAGTACTGTTTCGCCGGGCGCGTGGTTTCGTTGCGTTCGTTCGGCAAGGTGGCCTTTTTTCATCTCATGGACGCCACGGGCCGCTTTCAGTGCTACGCAGCCAAGGAAGTGCTGGGCGAAGAAACCTACACTCTGTTTAAAAAGCTGGACACAGGCGACATCGTGGGCGTGCGGGGCATTTTGTTTCGCACCAAGACCGACGAACTTACCCTGCAGTGCAACACCATCACGCTGCTGACCAAATCCATCCGCCCGCTGCCGGAAAAGTACCACGGCCTGAAGGACGTGGAAATCCGCTACCGCCAGCGCTATGTGGACCTTATAGTTACTCCGCGCACCCGCGAGATTTTCGCCAGGCGCATCCAGATCGTGCGGGAATTCCGCAGTTTTATGGAGGCGCAGGGCTTTCTGGAAGTGGAAACGCCCATGATGCAGCCCATACCGGGCGGCGCCACGGCCAAGCCCTTCACCACCCATCATAACGCCCTGGACATGCGCCTCTATATGCGCATCGCGCCGGAACTGTATCTGAAACGCCTTCTGGTGGGCGGGTTTGAAAAGGTCTTCGAGATCAACCGCAATTTCCGCAACGAGGGCATCTCGGTCCGGCACAACCCGGAATTCACCATGTGCGAGTTCTACTGGGCTTATGCCACCTTCGAGGACCTCATGGACCTGACGGAGCGCCTGATTGGTCACGTGGCCCTTGCGGTCTGCGGCAGCCATACAGTCAGCTACCAGGGGCAGGAGGTGAACCTTGAGCCCGGCACCTGGAAGCGTGTGGCCTTTTATGAATCCCTGGAAACCATCGGCGGGCACAAGCCGGAATTTTACAACGACCATCACGCGCTCAAGCAGTACATCCGCCAGCGCGGCGAAAAGGTCATCGAAGGGGAAAAGCTGGCCAAGCTCCAGGCCAAGCTTTTTGACCTGGACGTGGAGCCCAGGCTGATCCAGCCCCACTTCATCTATCACTATCCCACGGAGATTTCTCCCCTTTCGCGCCGCAACGAAAAGGATCCGACCATCACCGACCGCTTTGAACTGTTCATCACCGGGCGCGAGCTGGCCAACGCCTTTTCTGAACTGAACGATCCCGTGGACCAGCGCATGCGTTTCGAGGACCAGGTGGCGGAAAAGGAAGCCGGCGACGACGAGGCGCACTTTATGGACGAGGATTACCTGCGCGCCCTTGAATACGGCATGCCCCCGGCCGCGGGAGAAGGCATCGGCATCGACCGGCTGGTGATGCTGCTGACCGACTCGCCCTCCATCCGCGAAGTCATTCTTTTTCCGCTGCTGAAGCCGGAAAACTGAGTCCATGCGTTACGAACTGTTCATCGCCCTACGTTATCTGTTCGCCCGCAGGGGGCATGCCTTCATTTCGGTGATTTCCTGGATTTCCGTGGCCGGGGTGGCCCTTGGCGTGGCCTCGCTTATCGTGGTCATGGGGGTTATGAACGGTTTTACCACGGATCTTCGCGACAAAATTATCGGCGTCACCGCCCACGCCATCATCTTCAAGCTTAACGGCCCGGCCATGGAAGACCCGGCCGTGCTGGAAAAGATAGCCGCCGTGCCGGGCGTGGCCGCGGCCACGCCCTTTACGTATTCCGAGCTGATGATTTCCTCCTCTTCCGGGGTAAAGGGCATCGTGCTGCGCGGCGTTGATCCGAAAACCGGCCCCTTGGTGCTGGGCGCCCTGAACAAAGTGACGGAAGGCTCGGTCGCGGCCCTGAACGAGCCGGGCGGGCTTCCCGGCATCATCGTGGGCAAGGACCTGGCCCGCAAGCTCAACCTGTACGTGGGCAGCCGTGTCAACCTGCTTGCCCCCGCGGGGCAGCAAAGCTCCGCCGGTTTTACCCCGCGCATCAAACCTTTTCGCGTGGTGGGCATTTTCTCCATCGGGCTTTTCGAGTATGATTCCTCCCTGGCCTTCGTCTCCCTGCCCACGGCCCGCGACATCATGGGCTTGCCCGCCGGGCAGATAACAGGCATTGAACTGGCCGTCACCGACGTATACAAGGCGCGCGAAATCGCCGACAGGGCCGTGGCGGCCATAGGCCCCTATTACACGCAGACCTGGATGGACATGAACGCCAACCTTTTCGCCGCGTTGAAACTGGAAAAGTCCGCCATGGCCGTCATTCTCGCCCTGGTGGTGCTGGTGGGGTCTTTTTCCATCATCACCGCCCTGGTCATGCTGGTCATGGAAAAGGTGCGCGACATCGCCATACTGATGTCCATGGGCGCCACCAAGGCGGGCATACGCAATATTTTCATCTTTCAGGGGCTGGTCATCGGCGTCATGGGCACGGCCATCGGTCTGGCCCTGGGGCTTGGGGCTTCTTTTCTGCTGAAGCGCTACCATTTTATTGATCTGCCCAAAGGCGTGTATTCCCTGGACTATCTTCCCGTGCTTCTGCACTGGCCGGATATAGCCCTGACCGTGGCCGTGGCCATCACCCTGTGTTTTTTTGCCACCCTGTACCCGGCCGGAAAGGCCGCCGGGCTTGAACCCGTCGCCGCGCTGAGGCACGAATGATGGACGTTCTTTCTTTTGACGCGGCGTCTCTGCCCGGCGGGGGAGGGCGCATTCTTCCTCTTTACGAACTGGAAAAAGTTGGTAAGGAATATCAGGGACCGGGTGAGAATGTTTTGATCCTGCGCGGGCTCAGCCTGTCCATAGCGCAGGGGGAAACCATCGCCGTGGTGGGGGCTTCCGGATCGGGCAAGTCTTCGCTCTTGCATCTGCTCGGGACTCTTGCTACTCCGTCATGGGGGGATATCCGCTTCTGCGGCCGCTCCTTAAGCAGCCTGAGCGCGGGGGAAAGGGCGCATCTGCGCAACCGTGAAATGGGTTTTATCTTTCAGTTCCACCATCTGCTGCCGGAGTTCAGCACGGTGGAAAACGTCGCCATGCAGGCCGTCATCGGGGGAGATACGCGTAAAAAAGCCATGGAAAAGGCGCGCGTCGTCCTTGCCGAAGTGGGCCTGGAACACCGGGCCGACTTCAACGTTGGTCTGCTTTCCGGGGGCGAGCGCCAGCGCGCGGCCATTGCCCGGGCCGTGCTTTGCGGTCCCAAGGTGCTTTTGGCCGACGAGCCCACGGGCAACCTTGATGAAAAAAACGGCCGGCGGGTCACGGATCTGCTGGTGCACCTCAACAGACAGCGCGGCATGTCGCTGGTGGTGGTTACCCACAACCCTGAACTGGCCGCCCGCATGGACAGATGTTTCGAACTCAAGTCCGGAGAACTCTATGAGCAGACGCGCTGACCGGTTTTATGGAATCCTTGTTCTGCTGGCCCTTGTGACCGCGCTTGGACTCTTCAGTGCCGGCGGCCCGGCGCACGCGGCATCCAAAACGGGGGCGAAGCCCGCCAAAGCGGCCCCCGCCAAACCTTCAGAGGGGCAGGACAGCGGCGCGGCGGCCGCCCCCGCCCCGTCCGCCGCCCCTGCCTCGTCGGCGCGCATTCTGGTGCTGCCCTTTCAGATCAACGGCGGTCCGGATGTGCAGCAGCTCAACGAGACGTTCCCCGACACCCTGGGCCGCCGTCTTGCCGACAAGGGCTTGCAGGTAGTGCCCAACGCCGCCATGCGCAAGCTTATCGAAGCGCAGAAGGTAAGCACCCTGGACATCAGTTCCGTGCGCTCCCTGGCCAGGGCGGCCGGGGCCACCCACGCGGTGTACGGCAGTCTCAGCAAGATCGGCGACGCCGTCAGCATCGACGGGCGTCTGGTCAGCGCCGACGCCTCCCAGGCCACCAAGCCCATATTTGTGGAGCAGCGCGACAGCAAAAGCGGCATTCTGCCCGCGGTGGAGGATCTTGCCGGGCGCATCAGCAGCGAGTTTGCGCGCAAGGGCGCCATTGCCGGGGTGGAAGTGCGCGGCACCAAGGTGCTGGACCCCGATGTGGTGGGGGGTGGCGGCCGCCACCCCCCACCACATCGGGGTCCAGCACCTTGGTGCCGCGCACTTC
>JAVBPV010000005.1:0-8917 GCA_031549405.1 Desulfovibrio sp. | reverse complement strand
GGTTAAGTTGCCTGCAAAAGAAAACGCCCCATATCGGGGCGTTGAAGACCTGATCCCCCCGGAGGGGGCGGCCCCGCCGCCAGCCCGGTAGGGCTTTTGAGCGACAAGGCGGGCCGGACGGCTTGGCCGGCCGACATAGTTCCCGCCGCTGAAGCGGCTTGTTGGAGCGGGAGACGGGATTTGAACCCTCGACTACAACCTTTGCAAGCTTGCACTCTACCACTGAGTTACTCCCGCTCAACAGGAAAGGACTTGTACGGCAGAGACCCTCATTCTGTCAAGCTCATTGGTCCGGCAAATGAAAAATTTTTACGCAATTTCCCCCTTTCCCCTTGTCGGCCGTGAAAATCCGGTCCAAGGCCGGTCCAGCGGCTGTGCGCGGGCGGAGTTTATGGAGAGCTCAAAGCAGGAAACAATCCCTGGCGAGCATGCGGCGGAAGAGGAAAAAGGTCCTTTGCGCCCGGCGGCCCCCGGTTCGTGTCCCGGGGGGGCGCTTTTTCCCTTTACTTTGCCTACTTGTTGATCTATCACAGCAGCCTCAGCATGGCTTTTCAGCTGACGTTTTCCGCGGAAGGAGAGACACATGGATCAAAGGGATCTGGAATATTTCCGTAACTTGCTGAACGATATGCTCGAGGAAGCCCTGAAGCAGGGTGAAATGACCCTTGAGGATATGACGGACAACAACGAGATTTGCGCCGACCCGGCCGACCGGGCCACGGTGGAATCCGATCGTGCTTTTACATTGCGTATCCGCGACCGCGAGCGCAAATTGATCAAAAAAATCCGTTCCGCCCTGGTGCGCATGGACGAAGGCGTATACGGCGTTTGCGACGAGTGCGGCGAGGAAATCGGCGTTCCCCGTCTTAAAGCCCGCCCGGTGACCAAGCTGTGCATCAACTGCAAAAGCAAGCAGGAAGAAGACGAGCACCTGCGCGGCGAATAGGGCGTTTGCATATAGCGTTTCGCAAAAGGCGGCCGCAACGGCCGCCTTTTGCGTATGCGGGGCTGAACGGCACTGCCGCAGGCCGCCCGGCGAAGCCGCGCGCGGCGGATTGCCGCGCATCCGCCGCATTTTTTGTCAATAACCGGGAGCTGTCTCTTAATAAACGCCGTCCGCGGAAAAAGCCGACTTTGCGGCAGGCGGTCATTGAGGAACAGCCCCTGACAAGAGGCGTACATGGATTCCCACAGCTTTCGGTGCGCGGGGCAGGAACTTGTCCGCCTGCTTTCCGGCGCGCGTGTCGAAAAAATCCACGAGCCCCTGCCGGGCGTACTGGTCTTTACGGTGTTCGCCGCCGGGGAAAAGCGCCGCCTGACGCTGCGGGCCGACCGCGCCCGGCCGCTGCTGCTGTTCGTCGACGAGGTTCCCCCCAACCCCGCCCGGCCCTCCGCCGGGGTGATGCGCCTGCGCAAATACGTTTCCGGCAGAAGGCTGGGCGCTGGCCGGATGGATTTTGTCCGCCGCCGCCTGGCCTTTGCCCTTCCGGAACCGAAAGAGCCGGAAGAGGACGGAAAGAGCGCCGGCGTTTTTTTTCGTTACCTGCTTTTGGATATGCGGGAGGGGGCTTTTGTGCTTGCGTCCCTGCCGGCGGATTTTGCGGAAGCCCCCCTGTGGCCGGAAGGAAGCGCCCTGGACGGGCTGTGCGCCGCGCCGGGCGGTGTGCCGCCGGACTGGAAGAAAGAGAGCGTGGGACCCTGGACGGCCTATCCCGTTCTTACCCCATTGCTGCGCGAAACTCTGGCGGAGCTTGACGCGCCGGAGGGCAGGGCGCTTTTGGTGGACCTGGAGGCGGGCGGGGGCGATCTGTTCCTGTATGCCGGCAAGGACGGCGTCCCCGCCTTTTACAGCGCCTGGCCGCTGCCGGAAGCCCTGCTTGTCCGGCGGGCCCTGACGCCTGTCGGGCAGCCCTTGCCGTCCGGGGATTTTGCCGGGCGATTCCCCTGCCTGCACGCTGTTTCCCTGGTGGACAAGCCCGCGTTTCACGCCGCTGCCGGGCGCGAATTCGCGCGGGAGGAAAACCTTGCGGGCAAGCGGGAGCGCAAGCGTCTTGCCCGCCTGCTGGAAAAGCTGACGCGCGAGGAAGAACGCCTGCTGTCCCTGACGGCATTGAAGGCGGAGGCGCTTTTGCTGCAGGAAAACCTGTGGCGCTACCCGGCCGGAGCAAAATTCGCGGAAGCGGCCCTGCCGGAAAGAACGGTAAAGCTGGACCCGTTGCTTACAGTGCGGGACAATATGACGCGCATGTTCCGCCAGGCGGCCAGGGGGGAACGCGGATTGGGCATGCTGGCGGCGCGCAAGGCCGAGGTGGCGGCGGATCTTGCGCGTCTGGAGGCGGATTCCGCCCGGACGGCCGCGCCCGGGGCGGAAAAAAGCGATCCCGGTTCCCGGCGGGCCGGGGCGGGGCGGGGCGCCGCCGCCCCGGCCGGAACGGCGGCGTCTTCTCCCGGCGTTTCCGTTGAGGGTTTTCCCGGTCCTTCCGAGGCTGTTGCCTCCGGGATTCCCGCCGCTTCCGGAGACTGTTGCCCCGGGGGTCTTTCCACCGCCGGGGACTTTCCGGCCGGGGCGACCGGCATCCGCGCGCTGGCGGAAGAAGATTCCCGGCGTGAGGGCAAGGATGTGGCCCGGTTTCGTTCTTCTGACGGTTTCGTCATTTTACGGGGCAAAAACGCCAGGGGCAACCAGGCCCTGCTCAAACTGGGGCAGCCTTACGATTACTGGCTGCACGCCGAAGACGGCCCCAGCGCCCACGCCGTCATCCGGCGGGCGCACGCGGCGGAAGAGGTGCCGGAACGCACATTGCTTGAAGCGGGCTTTTTGGTGGGACAAAAAAGCCGCTATCGCGACGACGCCAGGGCGCGCCTTATGCTGGCTTTGCTGCGCCATGTGCATCCCGTCAAAGGTGCGGCCCCCGGCACGGTAAGGGTTGATGTGGTGCGGCGGGTTTTCGCCGTGCCCATGGATATGTCCTGACGCCGGGGATGCCTGTTTGCCGCGCGCGGCCACGGTCCGGCTGGTGGATCAGGTATGCGTCATATGATGTGCAAAATAATAATAGTTATTTTACCTGGACCGCACGGCAATCTATCTTCTTACAGTCGTAAGCATTAAAAAAGATATGTATTTTTCGCATGACAAAATTTCTTTGCCGGTATAATGGAAAGCAGAGTATTGCGGGCCGGAATGCGGTCCTGTATATATAATGCACATAACCTTATTTATCCGCCGCCGGAGCGTTGTGCGCGGCGTGGACCGGGGAAAATGACCGTATGGCCACAGGGCATATACAAAAGATTATCGGTGGGCTTAAACCGCAGGATTCGGGAGATGGTTCCACGGTCCTTGTGGCTCGTCAGCCTATTTTTGATCTGGCGGGCAAAATTTGCGCATACGAACTGTTGTTCCGCGATCCGGCCATGAAGCCCGGTTTGGGCGGCAAAAGTTCTCATGCGGCTACTTCCACTGTGATGAGCGACGGCGTAGAGTTGATGCGTCCGTCCCTGCGGCAGGGCCAGCGTTTTTTCATCAACTTCACCGCGGAAATGCTTGAAGCGGAACTGGCCGGCATACTTCCCCCCGACATCTGCGTCATTGAGATACTGGAGACGGTGGAACCCACGGACAGCGTTCTGCGGGGACTGAACAGCCTGAAGAGCCAGGGTTACATGCTTGCCCTGGACGACTACATCGGGCAGGAACAATTGCGGCCTTTCATCGATCTTGCCGACATCGTCAAAGTGGATGTGCTGGGGCGGGACGAGGCGTCCCTGCTCCGCCTTTCAAGCCAGCTTAAAAAGCACCCGGTGACCCTGCTGGCCGAAAAGGTTGAAGACGACGCCATGGCCCAGATGTGCCGCAAGCTCTCATTCTCCATGTTTCAGGGCTTTTTTTTCAGCAGGGCCGAGGTGGTGCGCGGGAGCAAGCTGTCCCCCTCCAAGTCCACCAAAATCCGCCTGCTCGCCATGTCCACCCAGGAAATGGACGATCTGCGCGAAATGGTCGCGGCCATTTCCGCGGACGTGTATCTTTCTTTCAAGCTGCTCAAGTATGTGAATTCCGTCTACTTCGGCCTGGCGGTACAGGTGCGCGGCATCGATCACGCCATTGTGCTGATGGGGCAGAACAGGCTGCGCCAGTGGCTTTGCGTGACGGCCCTGGCCGACATGGACGCGGCTCCCATGTCTCGCGAGATGGTATATATTTCGGCCCTGAGGGCCAAATTCCTGGAGCTTCTGGCCCAGCGGGGGGGAGCGGCCGGAGGAAAAAACGACGCCGCCAACCTTTTTTTGGTAGGCCTTTTTTCCATGCTTGAAACCATCATGCATGTGCCCATGGAGGAAATTTTCGCTTCCCTTCCCATCGACGGCAAGATAATTAATGCTCTGCAGCAACGCTCGGGTCCGTACTTCCCCTGGCTGGCTCTGGTGGAAGCCTATGAGCGCGGCGACTGGGAGTCCGCCCGCGGCCTTTCCGCGGAACTGAAGCTTTCCTTTCGTGATCTTCGGGCGGCTTACGTGGAAGCCGCGACCTGGAGCGGCATACTGTTTGGCGACTGACGGGCGTTGCGTGCTGAAGATTGGCGAACCGGTTTTTATTTCGGAGGCGCGATGCAAGCCCTGCACACCCCTATTGTCATGTCGGTTTTCGAACTGCTGAAGGCGGGGCCGGGGCCTTCCAGTTCCCATACCATAGGGCCCATGCGCGCGGGGGCCGACTTCGCCGCCCTGGCGGCGGGCCTTGACCCGGAAGTGCTGGCCAGGGTCCGCGGGGTTCGCGTGCGCCTGTACGGTTCCCTGTCGGCCACGGGCAAGGGCCATGGTACGGACAGGGCCGTCATCGCCGGGCTGATGGGCAACCTGCCGGAACACTGCCCCCCTTCGCTTTTGGGCGATCTTTTTCGCCTGCCCCCCAATAAACTGGTCATGCGCGCGGGGTCCGTGGTTGTTCCCCTTTGCCTTGACACCGTTGACTTTTGCGCGGTGCGGCACGGTTTTCCCTACAGCAACACCCTGATCATCGATCTGCTGGATACCGAGTTTCCCGTCCGGGAAGCCACTGAGGACGAGGCGGAACTTGGCCCGTATCTTTTCATCTCGCCCTTTGCCAAAAACAGGGGGCTGCTGCCGCCTTTTTCTCCCGCCGCGGAAGCTCCGGACCTGCTTGCCGGCAACATTCTTTTTTCGCGCGAGTATTATTCGGTAGGCGGGGGCTTTTTGCAGTGGAAGGGCTGGCAGCCCGAGGAACGCGGCGCTCCCCGCCATCCCTATGTGAACATGCGCGAACTTCAGGTCCGTCTTGTGCAAAGCGGCCTGTCCCTGGACGAGTTGCTGGTGGAAAACGAGCTTGCCATCACAGGGGCAAGCCCGGAATCCGTCAGGCAGGGGCTGGATTTTCTGCTGGATCTCATGAAGGACACGGTGCGCCGGGGCTGCGCGGCGCGCGGTGCCCTGCCGGGCACTATAGGCTTGCAGCGCAAGGCGAACGTGCTTTTTGACCGGGCCGGCTCCCTGCAGTCCTTCGACCTGAAGCTTTGCCTGCTGAACGCTTACGCCTATGCCGCCGCGGAAGAAAACGCCTCCGGGCACACCATTGTCACCGCGCCCACCTGCGGGGCGGCCGGAGTGGTGCCCGCCGTTACCATGTTCATGCAGGAGCAGCTTTCTCTGGATGACGCCGCCCAGCGCAAGGGTTTGCTGGCCGCCGCCGCCGTGGGCTTTATCGCCAAGCAAAACGCCGGCATCGCCGGGGCCGAGGTGGGATGCCAGGGTGAGGTGGGCGTGGCTTCGGCCATGGCCGCCGCCATGCTGGCCCATGCCAGGGGGTATTCCGCCAAGGTGGTGGAAAACGCCGCCGAAATCGCCCTGGAGCACCACCTGGGCCTGACCTGCGACCCCGTGGGCGGGTATGTGCAGATCCCCTGTATCGAGCGCAACGCCGTGGGCGCGGTCAAGGCTTACAACGCCGCCCTCATCGCCTGCAACGAAAACCCCGCCGCCCATATGGTCTCGTATGACGACGCCCTGCGCGCCATGAAGGAAATCGGTCAGGACATGAGCGCCAAGTACAAGGAAACCTCCACCGGCGGTCTGGCCGTCTGCCTGGTGGCCTGTTAGGGGTTGCCGTTCCCGCGCCGCCAGCGGCCCATGGCGGTATACGCAAAAGCAAAGCGGTCCGAAAAAAAGGGAGCACGTCCGTTGCCGTGCTCCCTTTTTTTGAGGGCCGTTTTCGCGACCCGCGATATACCGCGCCGTTATTCGCGCACCACGGCTTTTTCGATGACCACCGGGGTCACGGGCACGTCTTCGTGCGGGTACACGGTCTTGGTGGGTTCTTTGGCGATGGCGTCCACCACGGACATCCCACCGATAACCTTGCCGAACACGCAGTAACCCCAGCCGCTGGGGGTCTTGCTTTTGTAGTTCAAAAAGGCGTTGTCCTTGACGTTGATGAAAAACTGGGAAGAAGCCGAGTGGGGCGCGTTGGTGCGGGCCATGGCGATGGTGTACTTGTCGTTGGCCAGGCCGTTGTCCGCTTCGTTTTCAATAGGTTCGCGGGTGGGCTTTTCCTGCATCTTGGCGGTCATGCCGCCGCCCTGGATCATGAAGTTGGGAATGACCCGGTGGAAGATGGTGCCGTCGTAGAAGCCTTCCTTGACATATTGCAGAAAGTTCGCGGTGGTTTTGGGCGCTTTTTCCGCGTTCAGTTCCACGACGATCAGGCCTTTGTTGGTGTGCAGTTCGACCACGGGTGACTCCTTTTTAGCCTGGGCCGCGCCGGGCAGCAGCAGGGCCGCTACCAGCAGGCAGGCGATGACGATGTGCCGCATGAAGATCTCCTTACTCTGCGCGGCAACCGGGCCGCGCTGTTTTGCGAATGCGCCTTCATACGGCAAAAGCCCGTAAGCCGCAACGTGCGGCTTACGAGGGCCGGTTCCGTCTTTACAAAACAGGGGCTTTGCTCCTATGGGTATTGTTTGCCGCAAGGCGCGAACCCGGCTGAAGTTGGAAAGAACCCGGAGACACCATGGTCAGACATTTTACGAAGATACGCGATCTGGGCCCCGAAGGGGCGAAAAACGTGCTTGCCAGGGCGCGCCAGATGAAGGCGTCCCGCCACACAAGCAACCTGCTGCAAGGCAAGGTCATCGTCCTTATTTTCGAAAAGGCGTCGACGCGCACCCGCATTTCCTTTGAAGTGGGCATCCGTCAGCTTGGCGGCGACTGCATTTTTATGACCCCGGCGGAAAGCCAGCTTGGCCGCTCCGAACCGCTGAAGGACACCGCGCGCGTGCTTTCCCGCTATAACGACGGCATGGTGGTGCGCACCTTTGGTCAGGAAAAGCTGGACCAGCTTATGCAATACGGCGGCATTCCGGTGATCAACGCCCTTACCAACGAGGGGCACCCCTGCCAGGTGATGAGCGACGTGCTGACCATGGCCGAGCGCACCCCCGACTTTTCCTCCGTCAAAGTGGCCTGGGTGGGCGACGGCAACAACATGGCCAACTCGCTTATGGAAGCGGCCATCTTTTACCCGTATTCCCTGGCTCTGGCCTGCCCGGAAGGCTACGACCCCGACCTGGACCTGCTGCGTGAAGCCAGGGCCGCCGGGGCGAAAATAACCCTGTGCCGCGACCCCAAAGAGGCTGTTGCCGGGGCGCGCTACGTGCATACCGACGTGTGGGCCTCCATGGGGCAGGAGGCGGAACAGAAAGCGCGGGAAGCGGCCTTCAAGGGCTATTGCGTCAACGCGGAACTTATGAAGCTGGCCCACCCGGAAGCGCGGTTCATGCACTGCCTGCCCGCCCACCGGGGCGAGGAAGTCACCGAGGAAGTCTTTGAAAGCCCGGCCTCCATCGTTTTCGATCAGGCGGAGAACCGCCTGCATATGCAGAAGGCCATCATGGAGTGGGTGTTTTCGGGATAACGCTTCCTTAAGCCGCCGGAGGCAGCGGCGTTAGCCGCTTTAAGCTACAAGGGCGCGTTCCGTCGGCTTTGCCGGCGGAACATGCGATGCGCCCGCCGGAGCGGAAGAAGGCCCAGGCGGAGAACCGCCTGCATATGCAGAAGGCCATCATGGAGTGGGTGTTTTCGGAGTAATTGATGCAAAATATTCCGGGGAGGCTCCGCCTTCCCGGCCCCTCCGGCAGGGGGCGTGGCCCCCTGCACCCGCAAGTTTTGGATATTGCCCTGCCGCATAACCTATTACTTCAACAACAACAGGCACTTCCATGAGCAAAGAAATAAAAAAAGTCGTTCTTGCCTATTCGGGCGGTCTTGATACTTCGGTGATTTTGCGCTGGCTCAAGGAAGCCTACCAGTGCGATGTGGTCACCCTTACCTGCGACCTGGGCCAGGAAGAAGAACTGGCCGGGGTGGACGAAAAGGCCCTGAAGACCGGGGCCGTCAAGGCGCATATCGAGGACGTGCGCGAAGAATTCGCCAGGGACTTCATTTTTCCCATGATGCGGGCCGGGGCCATTTACGAGGGCCGCTACCTGCTGGGCACCTCCATCGCCCGGCCGCTCATCGCCAAGCGCCTTGTGGAGATCGCCCGCGAGCACGGCGCTGACGCCGTGGCCCACGGCGCAACCGGCAAGGGCAACGACCAGGTGCGCTTCGAGCTTACCGTCAATGCCCTGGCCCCGGATATTCAGGTCATCGCGCCCTGGCGGATATGGGATATGAAATCCCGCACCGACTTGAACAACTACGCTGAAAAACACGGTATTCCCTTGTCTTCCGGCTCCAAGCACTACAGCATGGACCGCAATATGCTCCACCTCAGCTTTGAGGGAGGCGAGCTGGAAGACCCCTGGCAGGAAGCCGGGCCCGGCAGCTACATCATGACCGTTCCGCCCGAGCAGGCTCCGGATACGCCGGAATACGTGATCATAGACTTCGAAGCAGGTATTCC
>JAVBPV010000002.1:0-102515 GCA_031549405.1 Desulfovibrio sp. | reverse complement strand
TTCACTCGCACCTTCTCACCGGGCCCTCCCCCCCCCTCCCCCGTACCCCCGCCCCCATCTCCCCTAAACTTTTCGGTTTATTTGTCATAAGATTGTCCGGAGGCCATGGTGGTTACGGGTAACTCCACAAAAGGCTATGGAAAGCCGATTCACAAGGGTTACCTGCGATGTTGACGAGATATGCCGCGCAGGTGGGTTGAACAAATACTGCTCGTTGCCGCGCCAAGGAATTATCAAATATCCTCTCAGCCGCCCCGGACCTGGACTTAAAAGTTTGGTAAGGAAGGGGGAGGGGGCTTGGGGGAGGGGGAAGGAAACTTTTTCAAAAGTTTCCTTCCCCCTCCCCCAAAAACGCTTCTTTCCTCCCTCTTCCTACTTGGCGTAGCCCACGGCGCGGCGTTCACGGATGACGGTGACGCGGATCTGTCCGGGGTAGGTGAGGTTGCGTTCGATTTTTTCCGCGATATCTTTGCAAAGCAGGTAGGTGGTATCATCGTTGACGTCGTCGGAATTGACCATAACGCGCACCTCTCGTCCGGCCTGGATGGCGTAGGCCTTGGAGATGCCGGAAAAGGAGGTGGCGATGTTTTCCAGGTCTTCCAGGCGCTTGACGTAGTTTTCCAGCAGTTCCTTGCGCGCGCCGGGGCGGGCGCCGGAAAGGCCGTCGGCGGCCTGGACCAGGACGGCCAGGGCGCTTTTGGGGGGCACGTCCTCGTGGTGGGCGGCGATGGCGTGGATGATTTCCTTGCTTTCGCCGTACTTTTTGGCCACGTCGGCGCCTATGGTGGCGTGGGAGCCCTCAATTTCGTGGTCAAGGGCCTTGCCAAGATCGTGGAGCAGCCCGGCGCGCTTGGCCTTTTTGATGTCCAGGTTCAGTTCCCCGGCCATGATGCCGCAAAGGGAGGCCACCTCCAGAGAGTGCTGCAGGACGTTCTGGGAAAAGCTGGTGCGGAACTTGAGCTGGCCGAGCAGACGCACGATGTCCGGGTGGATGCCGTGGACGCCGGCGTCAAAGGTGGCCTGCTCACCCACTTCGCGCACATGGACTTCCAGTTCCTGTTCCACCTTTTTGACGATGTCCTCAATGCGGGCGGGGTGGATGCGCCCGTCCTGGATAAGACGTTCCAGGGACAGCTTGGCCACCTGGCGGCGCAGGGGGCTGTAAGCGGAAAGGATGACGGTCTCCGGGGTGTCGTCAATGATCAGGTCGACGCCTGTGGCGGCTTCCAGGGCGCGGATGTTGCGCCCTTCGCGCCCGATGATGCGGCCTTTCATGTCTTCGCTGGGCAGCGTGACGGTGGTGACGGTCTGCTCGGCCACATAGTCCCCGGCATAGCGCTGGATGGCGGTGGCCAGAATTTCCTTGGCCTTTCTGTCGGCGGTTTCCTTGGCCTCGGTTTCGATCAGGCGCATCATGCGCGCGGCTTCGTGGCGGGTGCGGGCTTCCACTTCGTCAAACAGGTGTTTTCTGGCTTCTTCGGCGGTAAGGCCGGCGATTTGCTGCAAGCGGTTTTCCTGCTCCTCGGCGCGCTGGACAAGGGACAGTTCCATCTCTTCCAGCTCCCGTTCCTTACGGGCGAATTCCTTTTCGGTAAGGATGAATTCCTGTTCCTTGCGCCGGGCGTTTTCCAGCTTTTCTTCCAGCTTGTCGCTGTGTTCCTGTACTTTTTTATCCTTGGCCTTGATTTCCCGTTCCTGTTCCTTCAATTCGTTTTCCATGGCCCGTTTGGCTTCCAGCACCTCGTCCTTGCCCTGGATGATGATTTCTTTTTTCTGGGCAAGGGCTTCTTTGCGGGCTTCCTCGATGATGCGCCTGGCAAGATCGTTGGCGCCGGCTATACGTTTTGAACCGATGACGCGGGGGATGAGCCAGCCGGCGAGCAGGCCAGCCGCTATGGCGCATGAAAGATAGAGAATGAGCATCGTGTCCATGGAAACCTCATATGGATTCGGGAAGTCCCGGTGAATATCGGGAGGCCGGCGGTAAGGCGTCCGGGCATCCCTGAAGGCTGTGAGCGGCGGGCAACGCCGCAAAATGAGGGCGAAAAAAAACTTTCCTCCCCTGTGCCTTGCGGCACGGTGGCAGGAAAGCAGGTCAAGACAGCGAGCACAGGTTATAAACCCGCTGCCGGAAAGAATTGAAGTGAATACCCCGGATGTGCCGTGCGGCAACCCTCCCGCAGGACCTGTAGTGCCTACGGCGGTAGTAATCGGGCGTCCATCAGGCTTCCCGGTCAAAGCCGGGCGTGCACACCGGAAATCGCCGTCAAACCCCTAATATAATGCTTGTGAGGCCAGCGAAGAATGCCGTCACGCGCGCTCCAGGGGTTCACTTCTGGCGGGCTTAGCCGCTTTTTTTCTCTATGTTGACCAAAAGCTCCTTCAGCTTGTTCCCGGTTTTGTCCTTTTCGTCCTGAAGTTGTATTACATCGTCGGCAAGGGCCAGGGCAAGAAAGGTAAGGAGCTTTTCTTTGCTTAAATGTCCACCGTGCTCCGTCAGCCTGCGGTAGCGGTCGTTGATCAGATCCCGCGCACGCTCTACTCGTCTGGGGTCCGCCTCGGCTTTGAAGGAGACTTCAACCCCCAGAACCTCGAGTGTGTGGCTGCCCATGTGTTTACTCGTGTTCGGTCCGCTCCCTGATGCGCTGCAAAAGGTCGGTGATACGCGTCAAGGCGGTTTGGTTAAGGCTTTGTTCCTGTTCCAATTGTTGCCGAAGGTTGTGATTTTCTTCGGCAAGGGCGCCCAGTTCGTCGGCCTGCGTTTTTTTCAGGCTTTCGTTTTCCCGGGCGAGGGCGTCAAGTCTTTCAAGCAGCGTGCCCACCCGCTGTTCGAGTTGTTCAAGAAGTTCCATGCGCACAAGATAATCCGAAAACCCCGCCGATGCAAGATGCGCGACCATCTTCAAAGGTTTTTTCCAATCCGCCGTACCGGAAAAAATCTTGGCGGCAAACGGAAAAAAATCGGTTTACTGTTGTTTCTCAACTTCGGCTTTGCCGGTTTACGCAAGGGAGACAAGCGGTTAACTCAACGCGACTGTAGAAACATATCGCCGGGAATGGATTTCAGGCCTGTTCCTCTTTTTTGGGAAGCGCAACCCGGCCCGTCATGACGTCAAAAATCATGCGGTATTTTTTTGTGGTCTCGGACAAAAGTTCTTTGTGCACTTCGGGCAGGGGCTGGTCGGCGTTCCAGCCCATCAGGTCCAGCCAGTCGAGCAGTTCCTGCTTTTCCAGGCTGGGCTGGGGCCCGCCGGGGGCAAAGCCTTCCACCGGCCAGTAGCTGGAAGAGTCCGGCGTCATCACCTGGTTGATGATGTAGGGGGTTCCTTCATGCAGGGCGAACTCAAACCATGTGTCGGCGATGATGATGCCCCGGGGCGCGGCGTAATTGCGCGCCACCCCGAAAATGGAAAGGCAGATATCCTCCAGCGTGCTGAAAAGCTTGGGGCCGTACATGCGCTGCGCCCACTTGCCGATATCGTCGATTTCCAGCCTGGCAAGCTCGGGGTTGGGTACGGGGATGAGCACCGGCTGCTCCAGCCTGTCGGCCTCCTGTAGTCCCCTGCCCAGAAGGCGTCCGCCCACCCGGCGCGTTTCCCGGTATTCCCGCCAGTCGTCCCCGGCAAGGTTGCCCACCACCCGGAAGCGCAGCGGCAGGGGTTTGAGGGTCTGCGTGATGACGCTTCTGCCCTTGAGGGCGGCGGCGTGGGCCCGCAACTCCTGGGGAAAGCGCTCGAACTGCTGTGCGACGATGTTGTGGCCCACCAGGTGCGTGAACCTGTTCACCCAGTAAAGAGTAATCTGGTTAAGCACAAAACCGCGGAAGGGCACCGGCTTGTTCAGAACGGAGCCGCGCAGGGGCATGCGATCCGTATAAACCACCAATTGCTGCTGCCGGGGCAGGGTGTACACGTCACGAACGTCGTCCTGAAAGGCAAGGGGCAACTCGGTTATCTTTGTTTCGGTGACTACTTCCATGGGCGACCCTGATGTGTGTTTCAAGCGGGCGGGAATGTGCCGTTGCTGTCCTTAAGGGGGAGGCCTTTGCCGGGCCGCTACAGAATCTGATTCAGGAAAAGTCTGGTCCGTTCGTTTTGCGGGTTGCTGAACAGCGCTTCGGGCGAGCCGGTTTCCACAATGCTTCCCTGATCCATAAAGATCACCCTGTCCGCCACTTCGCGGGCAAATCCCATTTCGTGGGTGACCACCACCATGGTCATGCCTTCCCGCGCAAGGGTCTGCATAACGTCCAGCACTTCGCCGACCATTTCCGGGTCAAGGGCCGAAGTGGGTTCGTCGAACAGCATGATTTTCGGATCCATGGCCAGGGACCGGGCAATGGCCACGCGCTGCTGCTGCCCGCCCGAAAGCTGGTCGGGGAATACCGCGTGCTTGTCCGCTATGCCCACTTTGTCCAGCAGGGTCATGGCCTTGCGCTCGGCGTCCAGGCGCGGGCGGCGGCGCACGGTCACCTGCGCCATGACCAGGTTTTCCAGCACTGTCAGGTGCGGGAAAAGGTTGAAGCTTTGGAAGACCATGCCCACTTCGGCCCGCACGGCGTTGATATCGCAGGAAGGTTGCAGGATGTCGCGTCCCTCGATGCGAATGTCCCCGCCGTCCGCGAATTCCAGGCGGTTCAGGCAGCGCAGGAAGGTGGATTTGCCCGAGCCCGAGGGTCCGATGACGACCACCACCTCGCCGGCGTCCACGTGCAGCGAGACGCCGTTCAAGGCCTGGAGGCGGTGGGGAATCCAAAAGAATTTGTCGACGTTGCGCGCGGTAATCATCTGCGTACGGCCCTTCTTTCCAGGTATTGCACGAAAAGGGAAAGGGTAAAGGTCAAAAGAAGATAGAGCAGGGCGCAGACGAACCACATTTCCAGCGACTGCATGGAAGAGGTCACCGCCTCGCGCGTGGCCTTGGTCAGTTCGCGCACGGCCATGACGCCCAGCAGGGAAGAGTCCTTGATCAGGCTGATGAACTGTCCGGCCAGGGGCGGCATTATGCGGCGGAACGCCTGGGGCAGGATAACTTTGCGCATGGCCTGGGCGTGGGTCAGTCCCAGCGAACGGGCCGCCTCCATCTGTCCCCGGCTTACGGACTGGATGCCCGCGCGCACGATTTCCGCCACATACGCCCCGGTGAAGATGGCCAGGGCCAGGATGCCGTACCCCATGGGGGGGATGGCCTCGAAGCTGAACTTTTTCAGCGTGTTGTCCACCAGCATGCCGATGACGAAGTACCAGATGTAGATCTGCACCAGCAAGGGCGAGCCGCGGATAATTTCAATGTAGGTGATGGCCCCCCAGCGCAGGGCGGGGTTGTCGGAAAGGCGGCACAGCCCCGTGCCCAGACCGATGACGATGCCTATGGCGATGGCGGCCACGCTGACTTCCAGCGTCACCCACAGCGCCTGCAACAGTATGCCCGGTTTGCTGTACGGGGTACGCGCCAGCACGTCGCCCTGGTACACGCTGGTCCCTTGCTGGACCAGCACCGTGGAAGCGGCGGAGATCATGAACTCCTGCTGGGGATCGTTTCGCTCCGCGCCGTTCACGACGATGCGCAGGCGGTCGCCGCGCGGTTCCAGGGCCGCCACCGTGCCGTCGTAGTCGCTGCGCACGTCGCTTTCGCCCGTGGCCCAAAAATATTTGGGAATCCGGCTCCAGTTCCAGTTGTGCTCCACGCTGTTCATGGCCAGCATCAAAAACGCGGCGGCCCCCATGAGGGCCACGAAAAATACGCCCTTGTAAAACAGGTAGTACGAACGCGGACGCGGGCGATCCAATCCGGGATATGCCATGGGCTGGTCCTTAAAGAAAGGCGGTGTGACTTGCGGGGGAAGGGGGTTCGGGGGAGGCGGGAGAAAGCTTTTTTACAAGACTTCTCCCGCCTCCCCCGTCAATGCAACCCCGATCCTGTTCTACTTCTGGGACTGGGTAAACCATTCGGTGGACTTGATCCACTTGTTGTACATGCGGTCGTAGCGGCCGTCGGCCTTAAGCTGGCGCAGGAAGTTGTTGAGGAAGTTCATGAAGTCCGGATCGCCCTGCTTGATGCCTATGCCCAGGGGTTCGAAGGTAAAGGGCTGATCAAGGTGCACGACCTTGCCCTTGCCCTGTTCGGCGTAAAAGACCACGTTGAAAGGCATGTCGTAGACCCAGGCGTCGGCGCGGTCGTTGGCCACTTCCAGGGCGCCGTCGGCTTCCTTGTCAAAGGTCTTGAGCTTGGCCTTGGGCAGATAGCGCTTGGCGGCTTCTTCGCCCGTGGTGCCCTGGCGGGAGACGATGTTGTACTTGGAGTCGTTAAGCTGCTGCCAGGAGGTGATTTTGCCCTCAAGCTTCTTGTTGAGCAGGATGCTCTGGCCCACCACGATGTAGGGGTCGGAGAAGCCGATCTTCAGGTTGCGCTCCTGGGTGATGGTCATGGCGCTGATGATCACGTCGATTTTGCCGGTGAGCAGGGCCGGAATCATGCCGTCAAAGTCGATGTTCACAGGCACGAACTTCACGCCCATGGCCTTGGCCAGTTCGCGGCCCAGGTCCATGTCGAAGCCGATGTAGTTGCCGCTTTTGTCGGTCATTTCAAAGGGCATGTAACCGGCGTCGAAGCCCACGCGCAGTTCCTTGCGGTCCAGCACTTCGTTGATGGTGGACTTTTTCGCCAGATCGTTGTCCGCGGCCAGGGCGGCGGACACGCCGAACAGGGAGCAGACGACAAGAAGCAGGGCGGCCAGTTTTTTCATCCTATTCCTCCAGGGTTACAGAATACGTATACGCTTTTGTAAATTGCCGGTGGACCGCTGCGGTCAGTATTTGCCTTCGGTCAGAACCTCTTTGAGCACCATGTTCACATGGCAGTACTCGCATTTGGGGATGCTTTCCTCGGGCAGGCTGACGATTTTTCTTTGGTCGCACAGGGGGCATGCCACTTCGACGAATTCGCGCCTGTAGCGGTCGCCAAAGGGAAGCCCGCGCGGGGGCGCGGGCCTGCCGCCTTTGTTGTCCTTGTTGTCTTTGTCGTCCATGGCTAAAGGTCTCCCAGGCCGTTGAGCACGAAGAGCACCTGGTAGGTTTCGTCCTCCGGCTCAAGAATGGCGCGGCCGATGATTTGGAAGCATTGATGGTTATATACCAGGCTGAACATGTACTCGCGGTTGCCGCCGTCTTCCACGTCCTGGCTAATGGACAGGCGCGTGCTCCACGGCCCGAAAACGTGCGACTCGGCGTCAAAGCGCGCGTAGCGCAGATCCTCGTCGCGCTGGCGTTTGTATTCATCGAGCTGGCGGCGGAAGTCATAGCCGGCGTAAAGTTTTCCGTACTCGGGAAAGTCCAGTTGCACGCCGCTTTGATGGCGGGTGAGGCCGCCAAGATAGGGGGACCAGCTGTTGCGTGTGGAAAGAGCCAGGGTATCGTTGATGTGGACCGTCAGGTCGGAAAAAAAGTCGCCGAAGGGACGCCGGGGATAGGTGTCGCGCTCGTCGTCGCGGGTGGCTTCGCGAAAGTCGTAGGTTTGCTCCAGGCGCAGGCGGACCAGCTCCAGGTACGAGGTATAGGCCGAAGGAACCATCTGGCCCTGCTCGTTCTTGGTCAGGCGCACGGATTCCCGCTTCACCGTGAGCACGTTGGTCAGGGAATAGGTCAGATCCGTGTGCGGCAGCAGGCGGTCGCTGTCGTCATAATAGGGGTTGTCGTCCTGGTCCTCCGGGGGCCGCTCAAGGTACGTAAGGCGCGGCTGCACCGAGTGCCGCAGGGCGGTCCAGCGGGTTTGGCCCACCGTGGCGTTGGTCAGGGGCAGGGGCGTGCTTTTCACGGGGAAGACGCGGGAAAATTCCGTGGAGCCCTCCACCGCGTAGTCCATGACCGTGCGGTGTTCGCCGGTTTGCTGGGGGCCGCTGGAAGAGTCCGGGCCGCTGCGCGAGGCCAGTTCGGTATCGTACATGGTCTGGGTCAGGCCCGCGCTGGCGATGACGGAGCCAAAGCGCGTATTGATCGGCAAAAGAATGCGCGGGCCCACCTGGTAGCGTGCGCCGCGCGTGCCGTTGCGCCGGTAGTAGTACCCGGCCTGGGCGGAAGACTCGACTTCAAAGGGCAGGCTGGGCACGATGCGGCCTTTGTACAAAAAGGCGTCGACCTGCGGCAGGCGCTGCACGGTGGAATCCTCGCTCAGCGGGGTATTGCCGTGCCCCAGTTCCGGGTCCTGGTTGTACTGGCCGGAAAAGGCCACAGAAAAGCGCTGCCAGTCGCGGGTAAGCAGGATGCCGCTTTGGCGGTCCAGATCCTTTTCCTGCAAATCGCGGTGGAACAGGCTGAACAGTTCGTTGCGGCTGCGGGTAAAGCCCGGGAAATCGTTTTTGAACTCGCGCAGAAAGTCCTGGTCGGAAACATAATCAAGGTCGGCTTTGAAGCGCCAGGCCGGGTCGGGCAGCACCGTGTCGTACATGCCGCGCAGCCAGTAGCGGTCGTGGTTTTTACGGATCAGGTTGTCGTCGTCGTAGGGACCGTCGTTGACGGAAGTCACGCGCTGGTTGTCGTACATCCAGTCGAAGCGGATCCAGCCCGTGGTGTCGGATGAGGGACGGGTGCGGTATTCCAGCCCGTGCATGAAGCCCCGGTCGGACATGAAAAATTCGTTGAACGTGGCATCGTTGCTGTCGTCAATGGCCCAGAAGAAAGGCTGGTTGTAGAAAACGCCCTTGGAGGTGCTGTGCCCGTACTGGGGGGCCAGAAAACCCGTCTGGCGGGAGGTCTTGGTGGGAAAGAGGAACAGCGGGGCGTAAGCCACGGGGGTGTCGGCCACCTGAAAGGCCGAATGCGTCAGGCGGGCGTAGCCGTCGATTTCCACCACCGCCTCCTGCGCCGTAAGGGACCAGGCGGGCACGTCGCCGTCGCAGGTGGTGACCTTGGCTTCGCGGAAGGTGTAAACGTCGCCCCAGTGCTTGTCGATGCGTTCGCCCGTGATATAGGCGTGCGGGCCGGCCATGAAAATGCGGCCCTTTTTCAGCCAGCCCGTGCGGCTGCGCAGATCGAATTCCGCTTCTTCCGCGTCCAGTTCGTCCTTGCCGGTGCGCACCTGCACGTTGCCCTTGAGATACACCCATTTGGTGCTCATGTAGTAGCGGGCGAAATCGGCCTTCATATATTCGTTGCCGCGCCGCAGCACCACGTGCCCCTTGGCTTCCATTATTTCGCTGTTGTCCAGCGAGGTGACCGAGTCGGCGCTCAGATCCCATTTGACCAGGCGTTCGTCCTCGGTTTTCATCTCCAGGGGCTTGGCCACGGCAAAAGCGTTGTCGCAGGGGAACAACAGAAGAAAGGCGGCCAGGGCCAGGGCGACCAACGGGCAAAGGGGGCGACGAGGGCAGCGCATTAGGGGTCCGGGTGCTCGTTTTGATTTTTAGGTGTACGCGAGGCCAGGCCGGCGGTGAAACCGTTGCGGCGGGCGGTTACCGGAAAAGCCGCCGCGGTGCCTCACCCTCCATAGCACAGCTTTCCGCAAAGGGAAAGAACGGGGCTTGTACTTTGTTCGGCAGGGGCGTATGGCTGGGAACGCGAACAGGCCCGGGCCCTGACGCGCCGTAAGGTTTTTTGGTGTCCGCAACTTCCCGCCGCAGACGGCGGTTTTTACGTCGCGCGCCGCGTGCCGCCGCAGGAGGTTTGACCCGTGTCCCCGTCCCACTCGCTTGTCCGCGTCGCCGTTTCCCTTCGGAATATCCGCGCGAATTACGCGCATCTTTTGCGCCTGCGGGAGTCACGGGGCGCCGCGCCCGTTCCGTGCGCCGAGCCTGTCGCGCCGCAAAAAGCGGCCTGGCGCGCGGCGGGACATGCCGGCCCGCCCTATGGGGAGGCCGGAGGACATTGCGGCTTCTGGCCCGCGCTTATGCCCGTGGTCAAGGCGGACGCTTACGGGCACGGCCATCTGGAAACGGGCGGGGTGCTGTGCGACGAGGGGGCCGCGGCCTTTGCCTCGGGCAGCGTGTCCGAGGCCGTGGAACTGCGCCGGAACCTGGCCGGCCGGGGCTTTTTTCCAAAAATCGTGGCCCTGCTGGGTTTCGCCGACAGGCATGAAGCGGAGTTCGCCGCCGCCAACGCGATTATTCCCCTGGTGCACAGCCTGCGGCAGCTTGACTGCCTTGAAGGGGGCGAAGGCGTTTTTTTGGAGATAGCGCTTAAATTTGATACGGGCATGGCCCGCCTGGGACTGGATCTTGAAGGAGCCCGGGCCCTTCGGCGGCGTCTGGACGGCCTGCCGGGGGTTTCCGCCGTGCTGGCCGTGTCCCATCTGGCTTCGGCCGACACGGCCGCCGGGCCGGATGAAGTGCGGGCGCAGGCGCGGGAGTTCGCAGGCATCCTTGGCGTGCTGCGCGAAGCGCTCCCCGGCCTGCCCGCCTCGCTGTGCAATTCCGCCGGCAGCCTGCTGGCGGAACACGCCACCGACATCATCGGCCCCCATGTCTGCCGTCCCGGCATTTCCCTTTACGGCGGCAACCCCTTTGCCGGAACGCCCCTGGAAAGCCTGGGGGCGGGCCTTTTGCCCGCCATGCGGGTCCATGCCCCGGTCATGGCCGTGCGCCGTCTGGCCAAAGGCTGCGGCATAGGCTACGGAGCTACCTTCCGCGCGCCGGAGGACATGCCTGTGGGCATTGTGGCCGTAGGCTATGCCGACGGATTCAGCAGGGGGCTTTCCAACAGGGGGGCGCTGTGCGTGCGCGGAGTGCGCGCGCCGGTGATCGGCCGCGTGTCCATGCAGATGATCGCCCTGGATCTGCGGGGGGTGCCGGAAGCGGACACTCTGGCCGGGGAAAGGGCGCATATCCTGGGCGGGCCGGGCGGGCTTTCCGCCGACGAGTTGGCCGCGCATTGGGGCACCATTTCTTACGAGACCCTGTGCCTGTTGGGCGGGAACACACGCGAATACGAGGAGTGAGCTTTCGCTCCGGGATTTGCCGCCGGTCCGGCCGTTCCGCTTTGATGCGGGACGGCCTTTACTTTTTCTCCAGCAGCCGCTGGACGGCGGGAAGATCCTCGTCGGGCAGGGGAATGCGCAGTCCCTGGCCTTCACTTGGGTCTTCGGGCTGGATGAGCAGGAAGCACTCTTCTATGCCGCGCATGACGGAAACTTCGGCGCGCACCCGGCAATGGGCGCGGGCGAAGTATTCGCGCGAGCCGTCCTTCCAGAACACCGTAACGCCGTCCCCGTCCAGGTCCACCCGTAACGGATGAGCAAGGGAAGCGCGCCAGGCCTTCCACAGACAGTAGGCCGGCAGGGCCAAAGCCACATACAGAAAAGCGCGCCCGGCGGCGAAAGCGCCCGCGACGACGCAGGCGGCAATAAGGCCGTGCACCACGCAGGCGTTGCGCAGAAAACGCGCCCTGGCGATGTCGATGGAAAGGGCGTTCACGATGCTCCTTGCAGGCAAGCCGCTTGTTCTCCGGTTTGCGCCCCGGACGGGCGGGAGTTTGGCCCGGAACCCGGACCAGCCCGCTCCGGCGGCGGGCTCCGGTTTCCGGGAAAATCCGCCCCGGCGGCGGGCGTCAGCTCCTGCCCATGGCTTGCAGGATGCGGCGGGCCACTTCCAGGTCGGCCGGGTAGTTGATGTTGAAGAACGGCAGGGAATCTTCCGCCGCGTAAGGAATGTGGAGTTGCTCCTCCCACGGGACGACCTTGCTGATCTTCAAAAGCTTTTGCCGCACGCAGAGTTCGAAATAGGGCAGGCTTTCCGGCTCGTACACGGCCACCAGGGCCTCCATGTGGCCGGTTTCGGGCTGGCGGTAGGCGGTCATGCGTATGCCGGACGGGCGGCCGGCGCGCGCCCGGATCAGTTTTTCAAGGATCGGGCGCTCCATGAAAGGCAGATCGCAGGAAAGCACCAGACAGGCGTAACCCGGTGAAGCGGCCAAAGCGGTATGAATGCCGCCCACCGGCCCGCAGCCGGGATCAAGATCGGGCAGACAGGTGTAGCCGGCCTGCTCCCGTCCCACCACCACCACCTTGTCCGTCAGGGGGGCAAGCAGGGCCGCCGTGCGGGCCAGCAGATCGGCGCTTTCGCCCCCGGCAAGGCGGATGCGCGCCTTGTCGTGTCCAAGGCGCGAACTGAGCCCCCCGGCAAGCACCACGCCGATAAGGCCGGAAGGTTTGGCGGTCTGCGGCATGGCGTCCCCGTGCGGCGAGCAGTGTGTTGTTTTACCGCGTGATGCGGCCTGGGACGTCCGTAAACACGGTGAACCGCCCCCCGCTGTCTTCCGCCGTTTTTACCGGCGCGGGCGGGGGCGTATCCGGCCCGGGTCCGCCCGGTTCGGGAGGGGGGGCGCAATCGGGGCCGCAGTCGGCGCGGGTAAAGCCGGCCAGCGTCGCCCCCGCCCGGGCGGCCATTTCCAGGGCGGCGGTGGTGACCGCCGAGCGGCTGACCAGCACGCGGAAGCCCGCGCGCAGGGCTTTGGCGCACAGGCTGGCCGTCAGGCGGGCGGAAATCAGCAGCGCCTTGTCGGAAAGGGGGACGCGTTCCTGCACGCTCCATCCGGCCAGCCGGTCAATGCAGTTGTGGCGGCCTATATCCTCGGCCCGGACCAGCAGGCGGCCTTCTTTCACGGAAAACACCCCGGCCCGGTGAAAGCAGCCGGTGGCGTCCCACAGGCCTTCCGCGCCGATAAAGGCGCGCATGGCCTCAAGCAGTTGCGGCGCTTCCCAGCGCGCGGGGGGCGGGGGCGGGGTTCCGGTAAGGGCCGTGCCGACGCGCACCGCAAAGGCCAGGGGGGCCGTTGCTTCCACCCCGGCTTCCCGGTGCAGGCAAAGGGGGGCGGGAACCCTGTCCAGCAGCACGTGTCCAAGGGCCAGGGGCGCGAGATCCCGGGGGCAGGCCCACAGCACGGCGCTTCCCCGGGAGGGGAAGCTTTCTTGCGGCGCGTCGGCCTCGTCATTTTCGCCGCAAGGGGACGCGTCGCGCCGCCAGGAGACGGAAACGCCCGTCTCGCGCGTTACGGCGTCGTCTATTTCGCGCCAGGCGCTGTTGCGGTACTGGGACAGGCGCAGGGTGGAAAGCAGATCCGTCATGGCAATACCGTTAAAATCCCCAGGCGGAAAGGGTCGGGCGCGTATACCCCATCTGCCGGGCGTGCAGATCCAGGGTAATGGAGGCCAGATCGTCCAGGGCGGGCAGCCAGACCCTGTCAAGCTGGCGGAAGTCGGCCAGCTTGATGTAGCAGCGGCAGGATCCGCACACGTCTATAAGGTAGCCCGGTTCGTCGTCGGAGGAATAGTAGCTGGCGTTTCCGGGGTCGGCGGCAAGGCAGAAGGGACAGCCGATGCGGGGGGCGCGCCATTCGGTGGAGCAGAACGAGCAGGTGTGCATGCGCGCTCCCTCGCCGTCCTTGAGCCTGCCCATAAGCGCGAGGCGTCCGCACACGGGGCAGTGGCCGTGGCTCCACATGGCGTTTTCATCACGATGCTTCGCCGCAAGGCGCGCGGCCACGACGGCCGAGGGCAAAACCGCGCTCTGGGCCACAAAGCGGAAAAATCCCGGCGCTTCGGGGTGCTTTTTTTCCCACGCGGAAAAAAAGTCCCGCGCCCTGCCGTCCGGAACGGGCTGATCGGCCAGGATGGCGGCCAGGGCGTCCCGCAGGGAATGCGCGCCGCCGCGCAAATCCCCGGCCAGGGCCTCCGCGGGGGCGGCAAGATCCGGCGCGGCCTCGGGCGCGCGGCGGATAAGGGTTTCGGCCAGTTCTTCGGCCAGGCGGAGATCCAGGGGGAACTTTTCGCCCGGCAGCAGGGGCATGCCCTGGGCGTGGGCGTCCGGCGCGGCGATGGCGGCTTCCACGTCCTTGGGCAGTTCTTGCCCGTGCGTTCCGTCAAAACGGACCTTGGGGACGGCCTCAAGGTGCAGTTCCGCAACCATGGACGCCACGGCTACCATGGCTTCGGGCAGGTGGGGCTTGCCGCGCAGTTCGGCCATTTTACGCTGCAACTGCGCGGAAAGAAGATTGTCGGGCTTTGAGGGCATAGGAACTCCCGCCGGTTGTTCAATATAGAATAAAACGGTCCGCAGCATACTCCGGTTTCCGAGGAAAGGCAAAGCGGGGCGGCGGGGGCAGCGCGGCGCCGGCCGGCTCCCGCGTCACGGCGCGCTCGGGTTCGGGGCGATGCGGCGCGGGCCCCGCTTTTTCACGGCAAACACCATATCCGTTTCCGCAACGCTATGTTCCGCTCTGGCTTGCGGTGCCGTTAAGGGCGGGAGGGCGGCGCGCGAATTTGCGCCACGGCGTTTCAGGGCGTTTGGGCGGAACATGGCGGGGAATATTGCCGCCCGCGGCGGGGCCTTCTATGATGCCCATGGTGTTCCTTTTTTTTTCAATTTCAAGGAAAGCGGCGCGGGCGGAGGAGAAATCCGGGTACGGGCCGGCGCACAGGATAATGGCGGGATGAGCGGGCTGGACGGAAAAAAGAGCCCGGACGACAAGGCCGGTTTCTTTTTCCAGTTCGTGGGAAAGGGCGTGGGCTTTGCGCGCTCCGCCCGCGTCGGCCAGATGCACGTAAAAGGCGCTGCCGGCGTTAAGAGGCTTGCCCTGGGCGTTGCTGACGCTTTCAATGGCCACGCGGGCCGTTCCGGAGCGGAGCATGCGCAGGGCCTGGCCCGCGCGTTTGGAAAGGTCGATTACCCGGTTGTGGAAAAAAGGGCCTCTGTCGGTGATGCACACCAGAATCTGTCTGCCGTTGACGAGATTGTACACCCGGACCACAGTGCCGAAGGGCAGTGTGCGGTGGGCGGCGGTGAGGTCCCGGCTGTTGAAAATTTCTCCGCAGGCGGTGGGCTTGCTGTGAGAAGATGTGCCGTACCAGGAGGCCTTGCCCTCAAACTCGCTGGCGGCAAGGGCGGGAGAGATGCCGAGATAAAGGGCGAAAAAGGCCAGGGCCAGGACGGGCCGGAAAAATGTAAGGAAGAAGCGCGGAAAAAGCGCGCTTTGGCGGAGCGAAAGAAAAAGACGGGACGGAGAATGCGGCAATAGAAACCTCGCGGGCTATGGATGGACGGACGGGTCATCATGCCGGGAGAATGTTGTTTATTTTTGCGGCGCCGTCAAGGGCGCGGTTTTTTCGCCCGCGCCGCCGGGACAGCGCCGGTCGGTCTGCATCAAAGACTCGGGCGGGATGCTCGCCGGGCGGCCGCCGGATCAGCCGCCGTGCCGCCCAAGCAGAATCAGTGACTCCGGCGCGATGCGCACCGGGGCGCGCTCGTCCCCGGCCGGGCACAGGGCGCCGCGCTCAAGGACGAACAGGGCGTGCTTTTCCGAACTGGCGTCGTGCAACATAAGCGAATTACCCTCAAGGCGCGCGGCAGCGGTCCAATGCGAGACCACGGGGTCTTCCAGTCCGGGCAGAAAGCGATGAAAGCGCAAAATGACGGCCCTTCCCCGCCCGGCGCTTTGGCCTAACCATTCGTTCAACGAGGCCCAGACCGCCGCCGCCTCTTTAGCCGCCGCGGCGGGGGAGGCCGGGCCGCGCGGCGGCTCCTTTTCCGGCAGGTACAGACGGGTCCGCGCGAGATCCGGCCCGCCGCCCTCTTTGCAACCGCCCTGCCCGGCAAAGGGCCGCCGTTGCGTCAGCTTCCAGGGGCCGGAGGAGCACCAGACGTCCAGCAGATGGCGCACCACCCAATAGTGGTCGGTTTCGTTCCTGACAAACGCCTTCCATAATAAGGGGTGCTCGGAAAACGCAAGAAGGCTTTCCTGAAAGATCAGCCGCGCCCGTTGCAGGTCAATGCCGTGGGTGCAGCCCAGCGCGTTGATGACGGCGTAAACGCCGCAGGCGTAGTCCAAAGTTCCTTGCAGATACCGGCGCATCTCATAACCCTTGTCGTAATTGCCGCGATCGCGGGGAAAGGGGAAACCGCCCTTTGAAAAGTTTTGAGGAGACGGATGGGCGCGCGGGGGGAGGCCGCGCTTTTGCAAGGGCGCCCCTTCGCCTTTCCCCCGCGGTTATCCCTCCGCCCCTTCCACGGTGAATTCTCCCCGCTGGATGGCGAACAGGGCCGGGGGCGGGCCCTGGATGCGGCGGGCGGCGTCCAGAAGCAGGTTCGCGGTGGCGGGGTGACAGGTGAAAAAGAGAATCTGGTTTTCCACGGCGAAGTCCGCCAGGGTTTCGGCGGCCCTGGCGGCGCGCTGGGGATCGAAGTTCACCAGAATGTCGTCCATGACCAGGGGCAGGGGCTCGGCCTTGGCCGCGTGGTTTTTTACGTAGGCCAGCCGCAGGGCCAGATACATCTGTTCGCGCGCGCCCTGGCTGAGCTGGCGTTCCGGGTCGCGGCGCTCGCCGCTTTTGTGCAGGGCGGCGAAGGATTCGCCCTCCAGGCTGGCGGCGACGCCCGTGTATTCCCCGCCGGTGATGGAGGCGAAAATGTCCCCGGCAAAGCGCATGACGCCCTGGCGGCCTTCTTCCTCAAAACGTGCCTTGGCCGTCAGCAGCAGTTCCCTGGCCAGGGCCGGGACCATCCAGCGGCGGGAAAGGTCATGCAGCGTGTCGCGCAGGGCGGCTTCTCTGGCGCGCAGGGGGGCGCCGCCTTCACCGCCGCGCAGGGCGTTCTGCCGCTCCAGCAGGCGGCCGCGCTCCTCGTCAAGCAGGCGCTGTTCGTCGTCCAGAGCGGCGCAGCGCCCGTCCAGGCGGTCCCGTTCTTCGCGCAGTTCGTCCAGGCTGGAGCGGCGCAGCTCATCAAGCACGGTTTCCAGATCCGCGCCTTCCTCCGCCGCCAGGGACTCGATGCCGGACAGCAGGGCGCGCTCGCGGGCGGACAAATCCTCCAGCCGTTGCCGCCGGGCGAAGGCGGCGCGAAAGCTTTCGGCGTCGCTTCCGGCCAGCAGGGCTTCCAGGGCTTCTTCCGTGACGGTCAGGGCGGTTCTGGCCCGTTCCAGGGACTGGATGCGCCGGGCGCGCTGCCCGGCTTTTTCGGCGTGCAGGCCAAGGGCGCGGGCGGCGTCTTCGGCCCTGCGGGCCAGGGTGTCGAGCAGGGGCGGGATTTCCGGGGCGATGTCGGCAATGGGCCGGTCAAAGATGACCTCGCCCTTGTCGTTGAAGCGCACCGCCGGGGGCGGGGGCAGGCCCGCCTCGCGCGACAGCAGGGCCACGCGCCGCGCAAAGTCCGTCAGCCCCGCCTCTGTGGCCTCAGCCTCGCTGATGTGCCGCACAAGGGTTTCCTGGCGCGAGCGGATGTCCAGCAGGCATTCCAGGGCCTCGGCGGCGGCCTGGGGGCTAAGGGACGGGGACAGCCGGCGGGCCGACAGCCACTCGCTCCAGCGGGACTGTTCCGCCGTCAGGGCGTCAATGGCGGCGCGCGCTTCGGCGGCGGCGCGGGCGCTTTCCTCGCTCAGGCCCAGCAGGGCCGCCGCCCGGGCCTCCACAGCGGCTTCGGCGTCGCGGTGCCGGCCCAGCAGTTCGCGAAAGGCGGCGTCGGCGGCCTGGGCGGCGGTTTCCGCCAGGGCGCGGGCGGTTTCCACGCGCTCGAAAATCCCGGCGGCCGCCTCCGGGGCGGTTTCGGGGGGCAGGTCCAGGCCGTGCAGAAGCTTTTGCCAGGCCGCAAGGGCGTCGGCGGCCTCGGCGGCAAAGCCGCCGGACTCGGCCCCAAGGGCGTCGCGCCGCAGCCGGGCCGCTTCGGCCTCGGCCCTGGGGGCGGCAAGGTCTTCCTCCTCGCGGCGCAGCACGGCAAGCAGCCGCCATTCGCGCTCCAGGCGCTGCCGGGCGCGTTCCAGTTCCGGCGCGGACGGGGCCGCCGGATTTTCAAAGGCGAACCAGGACGCCGTTTCCCGGGCCAGCAGGCCGACCAGGGCGGCGAGTTTTTCCGCGCGCTCCCCGGCTTTGGCGCGGGCGCGGGCCAGGGCGGGCGGAACGTCATCGCCGGACTGGGGCCCGGCCGCGAGATGCCGGGGCAAAAGGGCCGCCGCCGCTCCGGCCATCATCAGGCCCATGCCGGACAGGGAAAGGACGGGCATGTCCCGCACGGCGAAAAATACGGTAAGTCCCAGGCCGGCCAGAAGGGCGCACAGCCCGGCGCACAGCCAGACGGCGGCGCGGCGTTCCCTTGCGCCCCGCGCTTTGCCCCGCCGGTCGGCCAGCAGGTCGTCAAGGGCGCTGTCGGCGGCTTCCAGGGTGATTTCGGCTTCCTCCAGTTCGATGGAGGCGCGCTCAAGCTGCCGGAGGACGGCATGGCGTCTTTCCAGCTCTTCCTCGCCGGGCAGGCGCGCGTAAGCGGCGGCCAGACGGGCCTCGGCCGCCGCTGTTTTGCCCAGCAGGGCGGCCAGGGATTCTTCGGCGGCGGCAAGGCGGCGCAGGGATTCTTCGCTTTTGCTTCGCGCCTGCCGGGCCAGGGAGGCGGATTCAAGGGCGCGCTGCCGCGCGCGGGGCGAGGCGTCGAAACGCGCCAGGGACGCGGCGGTCCAGGAGGGAGAAACGTCCGCCAGGGCGCGTCTGGCCCGGGCGGCGGCCTCGCGCTGCCGCCGGACCAGGCCGGGCAGGGCGGGGGGAATTCCCCTGGCGCGGGGGTCGCGGGGATCGTGGGAAGCCAGGGCGGCCAGGGCTTCCATAAAGGCGTCGTCCGTCTGTGGCGGCAAGTCCGGCGTGCCGGGCGCGGGTTTGTGATCCGGGGGAAAAGCGCCGGACAGGGGCGCGGGGCTGTCCGGTCCGCCATCCTCGGCGGCCGGGGGCGGGCCGGGCAGGGGGGGAAGGACGGCCAGGGCCTCGCGGGCTTCGCCCAGGCGGGCCGCCGCCTGTTCCGCGTCGCGGGCCAGGCGTGCTTCTTCCCGGCGGGCCAGGCGAAGGCGCTCTTCGCATTCGCGCAGCCTGCCCGCGCCCTGGCGCAAATCGTCGCGTACAAACAGCGAAACGTCGGCCCCGGCGGCTTCCCCGGCGGTCCAGGCGTTGCCCAGGCGGGCCAGCACCTCGTCCTGTCGGGCCGACAGGGAGCGGATTTCCGCGCGCAGGGCGGGCAGGGACTGCATTTCCTTGCGGCGGCGGTCCTTCTGCTCCCGCAACGCCTGGGCTCTGCCGAGCAGGTCGGCCAGATGCGGGGCTACCTCCAGGGCCGACATTTCGCTTTCCAACAGTTCCAGGGCCAGTTCCTCGTCCTTGAGGGCCAGCAGGCGGTCTTCCTTTTGCCGCAGCAGGGTTTCCAGCCGTTGCAGGGCGTCGGGGGCAAAGGGGGCGCGATCTTCGTCGGGGGGACGGGTTTCTTCCAGCGCGGCGCTCTCGGCCCGCAGGCGGCGGGCTTCCTCCCACTGTTCCCACACGGAAAGGCGGCGGCGCACCTTGCGGGCCGCCGCGCGGGCCAGGCGCTGTTCTTCGGCCAGTTCTTCCAGACGGGCTCCGGCGCGGTCCAGCCCGGAGACGGTCCGCCGGTATTCTTCCATGTCGGAGCCGCGCGAACGCAAGGCTTCCTGCGTTTCGGCCAGTTCGCGCAGGGCCGTATTCATGGCCGCCCCGGAAAAGTCGCGGGACAGCAGCAGTTCGCCCATGCGATCTTCAAGGGTTTTCAGCACCTTGGCGGGCGAGCGCAGCCCGGTGCCGAAGGCCGCCGCGTGCAGGGCGTGGCGGACGCTGTCGCCCTTGAGGGTGGAAAGTTCCATAAGGTTGCGCAGGCCGATGGCGAAGATGTTGTCGAAAACCTCCACGGTCATGCCCGAGAACAGGCGCTGCAGGTCCGTTTCGTCCAGGGATTCCCCCGCCGCCGTGGAAAGGGCCAGTTCGCCGCCGTGCACGCCCGGCCTGCGGGTAAGGATGAGGCCGCCCAGAGAGCGCGTGTTCAAAAACAGGCTGCCGCCGCCCAGGGTCTTGCCGCGCTTTTCCGGCATGGGATCCAGGGTGCGGCCGCTTCGCTTGTAGCCGAAAAGCATGGCCCGCAGAAAGTTCAGGCAGGTGCTTTTGCCCGCTTCGTTGTGGCCCAGGAACACGGATACGCCGGGCGACAGGGCGGGGGCCTCCTGTTCGTGCAAAATGCCGAAACGGTCGATGCGCAGGCGCTCTATGAACATGGGACGCCCTCCGAAGCGAGGTGCGAAACGCCTGACGGAATGCCCGGAAAAATGCGGCAGAGGCCCGGTTTGCCTCCAGGCGGGGAGCCAGATGAAATACTTGGCAAAACGCTCGACAAAACGATTGGCGAAATGCGGTAGTGTTCCAGTGGGCCGTCAGACAAGGAAGGCAAGTTTTTGCGAGGGCGGGCTGGACTCTTTGGTCCTGCCCCCCAAGCAAAAACGATGCCTGACGAAGTATCACGGCCCACTGGAACACTACTGCAGGTCATTCGCCCTCCAAAAGGTCCAGGCAGAGAAAGGCGGCCTCTTCCGCGATGCGGGCCAGTTCCTCGGCGTCAGGGGCGGACACGGCTTTTTGCAGGCGGCCTTTTTTCAGGGGAAGCAGGGCTTTTTTCGCAAAAGCGGCCAGGGCTTCCGGGTTTTCGCGCAGCAGGCGGGCCAGCCGCCATGCCTCTCCGGCCAGATCAGGGCGGCGGGAAAGAGATTCCAGGTCCAGCGGGGGCCGGGTTTCTAGGGCGATATCGCGTATCCACACTCCCGACTCCCCCAGTTCCGCGCCCAGGTGTCCGGCCAGATCTTCCAACGCGCCGGGGCGGCGCAGTTCATGATCCAGATCGCTTCTGCCCTCAAGGGTCAGGCGGACGATCACGGCTTCGGGCAAAAAAGCAGGAAGGCCGCCCGCTTCTTTGTTCCCCCGGCCGGAACGTCGGCCGTTTGATTCGTCGGGGGCTTTGCCGTCCACGGCGTAAAGCGCTTTGCCGTCTCCATCGGCGGACGCTTCGCTGTTCATGTGGCCGCCCGTATCCCCCATCAGGCCGCCGCCCGCATCCCCCGGCACCTCACCGGGTAGGCCCACAAGGGAACCGTCGCGGCAGACCGCGCCGTCCCGCAGCGGATCAAGGGGAGAGTTCCCCAGCGGAACAGAATGGCCCTTCTCTCCGTTGAAGACGGCGGGGGCCAGGGCGGACAGGCGTTCCAGCAGCAGGGTTTCCAGGGCGGGGATGTCGGCGGGCGCGTCGTTTCCGCCCAGGCCCACGGTCAGGATTTCCCACCGCACCGGGGCCAGGGGGATGGGCAGGATGTCCACCCGGCCTTCCCGGTCCACATGCGCCAGCAGGCAGCCGCGCGGTCCGCTTTCGTTGACGTGCAGGCCCTGCAGGCTGCCGCTGTATGCCGCGTATGGGCGTTTTTCCCCCTGGCGCGTCAGTATCCGCCAGCCGTGCACGTGGCCCAGCGCCCAGTAGTCCAGTCCCGTTGCCGCAAGATCCTCCGGGGAGCAGGGGGCGTAAGCCTCGTGCCGTCCGCCGCAGCCGTCAAGAAAGCAGTGCAAAAGGCCGATCTGGAACAGTTCCGCCTCTTGCGGCGGGGTTTCCCGGCGTTGGAACTGGCGGGCCAGGTTGCGTTCTTCCCTGGCGCGGGTGTGGCTGACGCCGTGCACCAGAGCCAGGGGTACGCCGCCCCGCGCGGCCGTATGGCATTCCGTCTTGCCGGTGAATACGGTGACGTTGTCCGGCCAGGGAATGGCCGCGTCTTCTCCGGCAAAGGGGTCGTGGTTGCCGTGGGCCAAAAAGACCTGAATGCCGCGGGCGCGCAGTTCCAGGAAGGCGTCGCGCAGGGCCAGGCGCGCGCGCAGGCTGCTTTCCGCCGCGTTGTAAACGTCGCCCGCCAGCAGCAAAAAGTCGGCTTTGGCCTCCACGCACAGGCGCACCAGGCGCGCAAGGGCGGTGAACGTGGCCCGGCGCAGCAGGGCGGCGGCTTTTTCGCCGCGCGCGGCGTCGGACAACAGCGCCCCCGCGCCCCGGAAAGGGGCGTCCAGGTGCAGGTCGGCGGCGTGGACAAAGGTAAACGGAATCATGAGCGTCCCGGTTAAATACTGTAAAACGCGGTAGCCCGGCATAATACGCCATTTGCCGCCGGGAGTCTAATTGCGGATGGGCGAAGCGCCGGGACGGGAAGGCGGTGGAACGGGAAGCGCGCGGCAACGCGAAAAGCGCAGCCGGCCGGCAACGGCAATCTTCTTGCGCGGCCCGCCGCCGTACCGTATAGTGTTTTCCATACGTTTAATTGTGTGCCTCCACCTTGTAACATACAGGAGAACAGCATGCCGCGTATCAAATTTTTTGCCACGGCTTTGGCCCTTGTCACGATTTTCGCCTTCGCGGCGCAGGGGCTTGCTGCGGAACGCAAGGTCATCGTGCCGGAAAAGGCCCCCAAAGCCGTCGGCCCCTATTCCCAGGGCATCGCCGCCAACGGGTTTGTGTTCACCTCGGGCCAGCTTCCCCTGGACCCGGCCACCAACACCATGCCCGAGGGCATCAAGGCCCAGGCCAAGCAGTCCATGGACAACGTGAAGGCCGTGCTTGAGGCCGCCGGCAGCGGCATGGACAAAATCGTGAAAGTGACGATTTTTGTCAAAGACCTGAACGACTTCGCCACAGTGAACGAAGTGTACGGCACCTATTTCGGCAAAGAGCCCCCGGCCCGCTCGTGCGTGCAGGTGGCCCGCATCCCCAAGGACGCCCTGGTGGAGATTGAGGCCATTGCCGTGAAGAAGTAGGCGTCTTTTCCGGATTTTGCATCATCGTCCGTCCGGAAAGGCCCGCCTTTCCGGACGGTGTTTTTGCCGCGCGTTTACAACCCGGTTTCACCGCCATGACCGCCACGCCGCTACGCTGGATACTGCATCTGGACATGGATGCCTTTTACGCCTCGGTGGAGCAGCTGGACAACCCGGAGCTTCGCGGCAGGCCCCTTATTGTGGGCGGCGGCGAGCGGGGGGTTGTTTCCACCTGTTCGTACGAGGCGCGCGCGTTCGGCGTGCGTTCGGCCATGCCCCTGTTTCAGGCGCGCAAGCTGTGCCCGCGCGCGGTGTTTCTGCCCGTGCGCATGGAACGCTACAAGGAGAAGTCGCGCGAGGTCATGGCCGTTCTGGACGGGTTTTCGCCCCTGGTGGAGCAGGCCTCGGTGGACGAGGCCTATGTGGATTTGACGGGGCTGGAACGCATTTTCGGCGGGGCGGCGGAAACGGCCCGCGCCGTCCGGGACGCGGTGCGGGAAAAGACGGGCCTTTCCTGCTCCGTGGGCCTTGCCCCGGTGAAGTTTCTGGCCAAGATCGCCTCGGACATGAACAAGCCCGGCGGGCTGACCGTGCTGCTCCACGCCGACGTGCCCGCTTTTCTGGAAAAGCTGCCGGCGGGCCGTATTCCCGGCGTGGGCAGACAGACCCTGGCCCAGCTTGAAAGCCTGGGCATGCGCACCGCCGCCGACGTGGCCCGGCAAAGCGCGGAGTTCTGGAGCAAGCGCCTGGGCAAGGCGGGTGAGGCGCTGTATGACCGGGCCAGGGGCATTGACGGGCGGCCGGTGCGGCCCGTCGTCGATCCCAAGTCGGAAAGCGCGGAAAACACCTTTGCCCGCGACACCCTGGACCGGGAAATCCTGGCCGCCTGGCTGCTGCGCCAGGCCGAGCGCGTGGGCGAGAGCCTGCGCCGCCGGAACCTGGCCGGGCGCACCATCACGCTGAAGGTGAAGTACGGCGACTTCGTCCAGGTGACCCGCGCCCGCACGCTGAAGCGCCCCACCAACCTTACCCGCCCCATTTACGAAACCGCCCTGGAGTTGCTGGAAGAACTGAATCCCGCCCGGCCCCTGCGCCTGATCGGAGTGGGGGTTTCGCACTTCGGCGAGGGGGAGCGGCAGTTTTCCCTGCTGCCGGAGCCGGAAGAAGAGGATCGGCAGCGCGAGGCCAGGCTGGACAACGCCCTGGATGAACTGCGCCGCAAATTCGGCCGGGGGGCCGTGGTGCGCGGCAAGCTGTTCCGCCCGCCGGAAGAATAGGGCGGAGTTTGTTCCATTGAGGCCCCGCCCCAATGGAACAGTGCCGGGGCTCACTCCTTGGCCATGTTTGTGATGGCCTCGCCGTAGGCTTTTTGCAGCGCGGCCATATAGTCCGTGTCAATGCCGCCCTTCCAGGTGACTATTTCCGTATAGCGTTTGGGGATGCGCACGTTTTCCGTTTTGAAGCCCGTGGCGTCCTTCAGACGCCAGCGCAGGCGCTGCATGGCCGCGCCGGAGGCGTCCAGGGAAGCGGCGATGTCGTCCATGCCAAGGGAGGCCAGGCATTCGCGCAGCCTGTCGCCGCTGTAGACCTTGCGCGCGAACAGACAGGCCACCATGGAGGTAAGGATCACCCGGTCCTTTTCGTCGTCGATAAGAAAGCGCACGGCGGATTCCACGCTTTTTTCCTTGGCGGTCTGATCGTAGCTGTAGCCGCCGCTGTCCAGGTGCGAATGGCGAAACCCCATGGCCTGGGCCACAAAGAACACCTCGCCCGTGGCGTAGCCGGCCATTTCCTGCCCGAGCACGCAGGCGAAGTCCGCGCCGCCGTATTGCCGGGCGGCGGCCATGGCCCCCTGGCCCAGCAGGCGGTAAAATTCGTTGCTGCGGGCCGATATATGCCCCAGGGCCGCCTCGTATCCTTTCCATTCCCCGAAGGCCAGGGGGACCAGGGCCTCCTTTTCGCCGATCAGGCCTTTTTCAAGGGCTTCCGTGGCCCAGGCCAGGGCCACGCCGGAGCTCATGCAGTCCAGGCCGGTTTTTTCCGTAAGGTCCATGAGCGTAAGCACCTGGGTGGGGTCGGTCAGGTGCAGCATGGTGCCCAGGGCGAACAGGGGCTCGTAGTCGTACGGCACCTGCTTGTAGCTGAAGTCATGCTCCGGCCCGAACTGTTCGCGCAGCATGGCGATATGGATGCAGCCCACGGGGCAGCCGGAACAGGCCGACTGGCGCAGCAAAAGCTCGTCGGCGATGCGTTCGCCGCTGATGGAGGCGATGCCGGGGTCGCTGGTCTTTTGCAGGTTGCGCCAGGGCAGGGCGTTAAGCTCGTTGAGGGGCTCCAGGTTTTCCGGGGTGCCCAGGTCGTGGTACTTGCGCATCATGGGGGTGGAGGTGACGGCGGCGTAGATTTCTTTATGCAGGGCGGGATAGGCCTTGCCCCCGGGCAGGGGCATGGCCCCGCCGCCCAGCACCTGGATGCCCTTGATGTTCTTGGCGCCCAGCACGGCCCCCGCCCCCAGCCGCCCGAAATGGCGGAAAGAGTCCACGTTGATTCCGGCGTAGGCCACGCCGTTTTCGCCGGACGGTCCGATGCGCAGGGAAGAACGGTGGCCGGAAAATCCCCCGGCCAGGCGGCGCATGTACTTGCCGGTGACGAACACGTCGGCCCCGCGCAGAAATTCCACGTCGTGCGAGGTGATGCGCCGGTCCCCCACCACCAGGCAGGACAGCAGCGGCGCGCGCCCGGTGATGGCCAGGGCGTCGTACCCGGCAAAGCGCAGGGCAAGGGCCAGGCGGCCCCCGGCGTGGCTTTCCGCCCATTCGCCGGTATAGGGCGAGCGAAAGCCGCAGACCACCTTGCTCATCAGGGGAAACAGCCCGGCAAGCGGCCCCACGGCGAAGATTATGGGCTGTTCCTCAGCCCCGGCCGGCAGGGAGGAAAGGTTCATGGAAGCGTACAGGGCGGCGGCCAGGCCGCTGCCGCCCAGGTGTCCGGAGCGAAGGCCGAATTCCTCGATGCGGGATTTGCCCGTGGTGGCGTTGTAATGCAGCACGCGTGAAAAGGGGCGGTTTACCGCAAGGTTACCGGTCGACATGGCTGGCCTCCTGTCCTGTTCCTTTTTCCCTTTCCGTGCCGGGGATGTCCGTAAGGGCAAGGCAGTCGTGGGGGCAAAAAGGCACGCAGCGCCCGCAGTGGATGCACAAAAAGGGCAGGGCGCTTTCCGGCTCCATGTATATGGCCTGCACGGGACAGACCTTGGCGCAGAATCCGCAGCGGATGCACAGGCTTCTGTCCACCTTGACCCCGCCGCCCCGGCGCTGGGTCAGGGAGCCGGTGGGGCAGGCGCGCGCGCAGGGGGCCGGGTCGCAGGCCACGCAGACGTCGGCCTCGAAACCGGTGGTCAGGCCGCCGGAAGAACGGATGCGGATGCCGGCGGCAATCCACGAATGCAGACCGTGCACCAGCCGGGCGCAGGCCAGGGAGCAACTGTGGCAGCCGATGCAGCGCTCCATCCTGACAGGTGTAAGTTTTTTCATATGGGCTCCAAGCGGCCTTTTGCCGGGCCTTGGGGGCTTTTTGCGCCTTGCGGGCGTTTGGATAAGACAGGAAAATAGCATCCCGTGCCTATGGCGGCAAGCCGGAGCTTCGCTATAAAAACAGCAGCAGCGACAGGGCCATCACGGCCATGCCCGCGATCAGGCCGTATATGCACAGGTGGTGTTCGCCGTATTCCTCGGCGGCGGGCAGAAGTTCGTCCAGCGAGATAAACACCATGATGCCCGCCACCCCGGCGAAAAGCACGCCGAATACCGTGGGGGAGAAAAAGGGCATAAGCGCAAGAAACCCGACGGCCGCGCCCACGGGCTCGGAAAGGCCGGACAGAAAAGAATAGAAAAAGGCCTTTTTGCGGCTGCCGGTGGCGTAGAAAATGGGCACGGAAACGGCGATGCCCTCGGGGATGTTGTGGATGGCGATGGCTGCCGCCACGGCCACGCCCGTGGCCGGTTCGCTCAGCGCCATGGCAAAGGTGGCCAGTCCCTCGGGAAAGTTGTGGATGGCGATGGCCAGCGCCGTAAGCGCGCCGGTGCGCCGCAGCTTTGCGCAGTCCGCCGCTTTGGCGGGGGGCGCGTCGTTCATGTCCTCCACCATGCGTATCTCATGGGGGTTTTCCTGGCTGGGAATCAGTTTATCGATAAACGCCACCAGGCCCATGCCGCCGAAAAAGGCCGCCGCCGTCGCCCATGCCGCCGGAGCGGCGCCCAAAGGGCCGGTCAGGGCCGCGCGCGCCTTGACGATGATTTCCACAAAGGAAACATACAGCATGACCCCGGCGGAAAAGCCCAGGGCCAGACTGAGAAAGCGGGTGTTGGTCCGCTTTGCCAAAAGGGCTATGCAGGAGCCTATTCCCGTGGCCAGCCCGGCGAACAGGGTCAGGCCGAAGGCGAAAAGCGCCATTTGTGTGTCCATGTCCGCTCCGCAACAATTTTCTCCGGGAGCATCCGCCCATTCCGCCCCTGTACACAATTGCGGGGTCTATGGCTATAGAAAATACGATTATGCGGGCGGTTCCAGACAGTCGGGCCGCAGGGCGAAGAATTCGCCCAGCATGTACAGGGAGCCGCAGATCAGCAGGGGATTTTGCGGACGTTCGCCGGCAAAGGCTTCGGGCAGGCGCTCCGCCATATGTTCCGAAGCCAGAACCAGGACTTCGCGCAGGGAAGCGGCGGGCACCGCGTTGACCCCGATCAGGGCGGCCAGTTCCCGCGGCGGCATGGCGCGCGGGTTTTCCGCCACGGGCGGCACAAAGATCGGCCCTGTGGCCAGGGCGCGCAGATGGGGCAGCATTTCTTCCGGCTCCTTGTCCCCCAGGCAGGAAAAGATCACCGCCGCCGGGGCGATGCCTTCCTTTGCCAGGGCAAGGCCCAGGGCGGCCATGCCGTGGGCGTTGTGCGCCCCGTCCAGCAGCAGCGGCGGCCAACCCAGCCGGCAGGGGAGGAAGAGAGGGGGGATGGAGGAAGAAAACGTGGGCAGGGGCGGCACGGCCTGCATCCGGCCGGGGTGCCAGGCTTTTGCCAGGGCGCGGGCCTCCAGCGGCGTTCCGGAGGGGAGTGCCGGAAAAAATTGCCGCGCCAGCATCCGCCACGCGGCCAGGGCCAGCCGGGCGTTGTTTTTTTGATGCTCCCCGATCAGGCGCATGGTCAGGGGCCGGGGGGCGGGGGCGCTTTCTTCCGGAGCGGGCGAAGCGGGAGGACCGCCGTGCGCGGGAGGGAGGCCGCTGTCCGTCCGCGCGGGTCCGCCCGCGGCCGAAAGGCGGCCGGGGCGGGGTTCCAGTTCAGGCGGCAGGGGGTAGTTGGCCCCTATGGCCGTGATGGGAGCGTCTTTTTCCCGGGCCGCCGCCTCGATTTCCTTCCAGGCTTCGGGCCGCTGGGCCGAGCTGACCACGGGCGCGCCCCGGCGGATGGCCCCGGCCTTGTCTCTGGCTATGTGTTCTAGGGTGGGGCCGAGAATGTTGCGGTGGTCCAGGGCAAAGGGCGTCAAAACCACCATATCGGCCTCCAGGGCGGTGACGGCGTCCCAGGAGCCGCCCAGGCCCGTTTCCATGACGGCCAGATCGACGTTGTTCCGGGCAAAGGCCAGCACGGCCAGGGCGGTGGTCAGCTCGAACCAGGACAGCCAGGCCCCCCCCGCCGCCATGACGACATTGGACAGATCCGTCCATTCCTTTTCCGGCAGCATGGCCCCGCCCACGCGCGTCCGCTCGCGCATGGTCACGAAGTGGGGCGAGGTATACAGCCCCACGCGCAGACCGTGGGCCGCGCCAAGGGCGGCCAGCATGGCGGCGGTGGAACCTTTTCCGTTGGTGCCCGCGATCTGGACCGTCACAAAGGGGGGGCGGCGCAGTTCCAGGGCGTCCAGCACGGCGGCGATGCGCTCAAGTCCGGGAGTCATGCGGAAAAGCCCCAGAGAATCCAGGTGGGCCTCCAGGGCGGCAAAAGAGGAAAAGTGCGGAAAAGCGCCTTTTGGCGCGAAGATGCGTGCGTCCATCCGGCAAGTGTAGCCCAGGGAAGAGCAAAGCGCCAGCGGGGACAGGCGGACGCCGCGCCGGTTGCCGGAAGGAGGTCGCTTCTCCCGGATGCGTCATGCCGCGCGGCCCCGCCCGGTTCGTAAAAAGTCCTTGACCAGCCGCGCGCCGCTTTGTATTCAGATTCGCACGCGCCAGTAGCTCAGTCGGATAGAGCAATTGCCTTCTAAGCAATCGGCCGGGGGTTCGATTCCTCCCTGGCGCGCCAGTAATTTAAGGCGTTGGCGTAACTTCGCGCCTTTTTTCATGCCCCGAATCCGTCAAAGGAAACAGCGGCTTTGTCCCTTTTCTTTTGGGTTTTGGGGTGCTGCACGATCTCCGCTTTCCGGCCGGGGGAAGGGGGATCATGTATCCGATGGGCGTCCCCTGAAGGGGCTGTGATACCGCCCATTACACCTGATGCAGCTTATGCTGCCGTTGGGAGTTCGGATGACGCACACCCGGCATCGCCGCTTTTTCGCGCCACAGTTCTTCCCACGGCAGGACTGCGGTACCGCTGGAGAAGCGTATGCACCCACCCCGTATTTACGTCTGGTTTCCCCTTGCCTTACTCTGGTTTGGCGCGTCCATTTCCGTTGCTGAAATCAACACCGGGGGCCTTGTGGCTTCCGCGGGCGTAATGCCCGGCCTTGCCGCCATTGCGGCGGGGCATCTTGTGGGTGTTGTGCTGCTGGGCCTTATGGGCTATTTGGGCTTTCGCGAGCAAATGCCCTCCATCATGTGCACCCGCATTGCTTTCGGCAAACGCGGGTCGTGGCTTTTGTCGCTGGCGAACGTGATGCAACTGCTGGGCTGGACCGCCGTAATGCTGCAGCAGAACGCGCAGGCGGTTGACGGCATAACCCGCAGCCTGTGGGGCGTGAAGGCCGGGCCCATGGCCACTGTCATCATGGGCTGCCTTGTGCTGCTGTGGGCCTTGTGGGAGTCTGAAGGCAAAACCGCGGGCAACTCGCTGGCGGTTCTGCTGCTGGGGCTTTTGGCCGTGCTGGTGAGCTGGACCCTGCGGGGCAGGGCGGAAGGCTCGGTCATCAGCATCCCCGCCAAATCCATGTCCTTCAGCGAGGCCTTTGATCTTTCGCTGATCATGCCGCTGAGCTGGGTTCCCCTGGTGGCGGACTATGCGTGCCGGGCCAAAAGCGCCCGCGCGGCCTGCCTTGCCCCCGCCCTTGGCTATCTGGCGGGCAGCGTATGGATGTATTGTCTCGGCTTTGCGGGCGCGCTGATCACCGGCGAGGCGGACCCCACCCCCATGCTGCTTGCCGCCGGGCTTGGCGTCGCGGCCCTGAGCGTGGTTGTGCTTTCAACCGTGGTGTCAACTTTTCTGGACGTTTACTCTGTTGTGGAGTCGGCCAAAAACGTGATTCCGTCGCTGCCCGTGAAAACAACGTCATGCATAACCGTATTTTTGGGTGCCTGCGCCGCGCTGGTGTGGGACAGCAATGTGTACATCAATTTTCTTTCCTGCATCGGCGCGGTGTTTGCTCCGCTCAGCGCCATTCTTTTTGCCGACTACTTTTTGCTGCGGGTTGATGCCAGAGAGCAGCCCGTATCCGTGCCCAGCCTTGTTTCCCTGGGGGCCGGCGTTGCCGCGCATGTGGGATTTTCCGTGGTGGGCAGCCCCCTCGGGCCGACGTTGAGTTGCCTGCTGGTGGCGCTGGCGGCGCAGATAGCCGGAAGGACGCTGGAGAAACGCATGCGCGGGGGGTATGCTCTTTCAGCAAACGCGCCTTTTGCGGCGCGGCCCGCCCAAACGGCGGGAGAGGCCGGGGGGCGGAAGGCGGAGGAAAAACAGACATGAGCAAAGGACGCATCAGAGGCATCTGATTGAGGTTATTGCCGCGCCGACAGCGCGCGGAGGCCACAAAGGCGCTTACAGTATTTTCTGTAGGCGCTTTTTTTTTGGCGATCCATCCGGTTTGGCGTGGTGAAAAATTCTCCTGCCGCCATGACAATCCGCGCGCGGGCCGGAGCGTATTTCATAAGTAAAATTTTCAGTTCGGTTATGAAGATCACTTCGCTGAAAACGCGGTGTCCGGCTCGCGCACAGCGGCTTCGCCGCCGCGCCGCCTGAAATAAGGCGGTGGCAGAAACCGTTTTCATTCAGATTTTGATGATGAGACTGCTGCTAATCCTTGTCTTTAATTTTATTTTCGTGCTATAGTGATAATCCGCTAGAACCAGATTAAACATCTTGCATGAATTGGTATGAAATCCGCCGCCACGTCTCCAACGGCAAGAAAAAAATTATGCAGTAGGAGATCCAAAGTAAGTATAAAACCAGTTCATCTCCGCAAGTATCAAAGATGTTCGGCGTATAATCCCAAGGGTACGGAAGTTTTATTCTTTAAAGATGGAGGTTATTATGCATTGGTATCGTAATTTACGCATGACAGCTAAAATTGTACTTCCAGTCGGTCTTATGCTGATTCTGGCCTTGGGCGCCCTGGCCTGGCAAATCAGGGAGAAAAGCTCAAGCGCCATCGAAACGGTTGCCAAACGCGAGTTGGCGTCTGTGGCCGGTCAATACGGCAATGAGATCAAGGCGCTTTTCGAGGTGGCTATTAACGAAACTCAGGCTTTCGCGGACAGCATGGTTCCCCTGCTGAAACAAGGCGATCCGGTGGCCCGCGAGCGTTTTATCTCAATGATGCGGGGCGTGCAGGAAGGGCGCGAGGAATTCCTGGCCGCGGGAACGGCCTGGGAGCCGAACGCCTACGACGGCAAAGACGCCGCATATGCCGGAATGCCCGGATCGGACAAGGCCGGCCGCTTTATGCCGTACAGCGCGACCGGACAAAGCCTGACCACCTTGCAGGATTTGGATACCAGCGACTATTACGCCATACCCAAAAAGCGGAACCGAAGCTATCTGACCAATCCTTATTCCTACGAGGTGGGCGGCAAGCAGGTGATGATGGTCACCGCCAGCGCCGTAGTCAAGGTGGACAACCGTTTTCGGGGCATCGTGCTCGTGGATATTTCCATGGATCAGGTCATGCGCTCCCTGGCCGCCCTTAAAATTTACGAGACGGGCTGGGGAGCCTGCATGACGCAGGACGGAACCGTTGTCGCCACCAGCATATCGAAAGAGGCGAACGGCAAAAATATCTTCGACACCGACTCGGTCAGGGATGTCGCCGGCCTGCGCAAGGCGATGGAAGAAGGCAAGCCCTTCATGGAAATCAGCCGCTACCAGGGCAAGGACAGTTTTTTCTACAACTACCCCATCTACTTCTCCCAGACCGGCCAGACCTGGTATTTCGTGGTTAGCGCGCCGCTGGACGAAGTTTTGGCCGCCGCCACCGAAATCAGCCAGGTGACCTTGATCTTCAGCGGCGTTGTGCTGCTGCTTTCCCTGCTGCTGATATTCATCGTCGTGCGCACCAGCGTGCGGCCTTTGGGCGTACTTGCCGGTGTGGCCCAGGAAATCGCGGGCGGCAACCTGAATGCCCCCATCCGTGACGAAAGCTTCAGCGGGGAAGTGCGCGAACTGAGCACCGCCCTGAAGAACATGATCGTTTCTTTGATCGACAATATCAGCAAGGCGGAAGCCCTGGGCGAGGACGCCCGCGCCCAGACCGCCAAGGCCGAGGAAGCCGTGCGCGAGGCCGAACTGGCCCGCCAGGCGGCGGAGACGGCCAAGCGGGACGGCATGCTGGCCGCGGCGGAGCAACTGGCGGGGGCGGTGAGCATCATTTCGACCGCTTCAGAGGAACTTTCCGCCCAGATCGAGCACTCGGAGCGGGGCTCGACCGAGCAAGCCCAGCGCGTGTGCGAAACAGCCACAGCCATGAACGAAATGAACTCCACCGTGACCGAAGTGGCCAGCAGCGCCTCGCATGCGTCGGAAATCTCCGCGCAAACCCGCTCCAAGGCCGAAGAAGGCGCGCGGGTGGTGCAAAACGCGGTGGAAGGCATCCAGAACGTGCAGACGGTTTCCCTGGCGCTTAAAGAGGACATGAACGGGCTTGCCGCCCAGGCCCAGGGCATTTCCCATATCATGGGCGTTATTTCCGATATTGCCGATCAGACCAACCTGCTGGCGCTGAACGCCGCCATTGAAGCGGCCCGCGCGGGCGATGCAGGGCGCGGTTTCGCCGTTGTGGCCGACGAGGTGCGCAAGCTGGCCGAAAAGACAATGGCCTCCACCACCGACGTGGGCAACGCCATCAAGTCCATTCAAAGCAGCGTGGACAGAAGTACCGTCCAGGTGGACCGCGCGGTGCAGCTTATCGACACGGCAACAGAGCAGTCCAACCGTTCCGGGGCCGCTTTGGACGAAATCGTGGCCATGATGGACGCCACGGCGGACCAGGTACGGGCCATAGCCACCGCCAGCGAGCAGCAAGCCAGCACCAGCGAAGAAATCAACCGCTCTATAGTTCTTATCAACAATATTGCCGAACAAACCGCGCGGGCCATGCGCGAGGCGGCCCAGGCCGTGGGAAATCTGACCAGTCAGGCGCATTCCCTGGACGCGCTGATTGAGGAAATGAAGCGCGGATAAAGGCATTATATCCCGAAACCCGGATTGGCTTGCCGCCAACCCGGGTTTTTGGATCACCATAAAATTCAATTTGTTGTGATGGTTTGAGGAGGCCGGTCCTTTTGTTCGGCGCCCGCCTGGTATAGCCTGCTGTAAACGATTTTCAGTGTTTCAGAAAGTTCCTGAATGGATATGGGCTTTGACAGATACAGGTCGATCCCTTCGTTTAAAAAGCGCTCTTTATCGCCGCTCATGGCGTGGGCGGTGATCGCCACTATGGGCAAAGCCTCGGGGATGGCCGCAAGAAATTGTCCCGCTGTGGGTATGTTTTGCCGGACAAGGTCCAGTACGGTTTGCGAGGGACGGATACCGGCCGTGTCGCCGGAACGGATGCGGCGGACCGCTTCCAGTCCGTCCATGACCGGCATCTGGATATCGGTGATCAGGCAGTGAAAGGGATAGGCAATCAAGGCTTCCAAAGCCTGAAGGCCGTTGCTTACGCAAACCACCCGGTGGCCGCTGCGCGTCAGCGCCGCGCGCAAACCAAACTGGTTGACCGGATCGTCCTCCGCCATCAGAATATCCAGGCAAGGCACGTCAACCGCGTCTTTTGCCGGGCTCCAGGCGGGAGCTTCCCGCATCGCCGTGGTTCCGGGCAGGCGGAGGGAGCAGTGGAAGGTCGTCCCCTGGGCCGGGGCGCTTTCCACGGTCACAGATCCGCCCATGCTGTCCGCCAGCCGCCGCACGATGCCCAGCCCCAGCCCCGTACCGGAGTAGCGGCGGGAATGCGACCCGTCCAGTTGAATAAACGGGTCGAAGATGAGGTCATGGAATTCCTCGGCAATGCCTATGCCCGTATCCCGCACGGCCAGATAAATCCATACGTTGCCGTTCTTGGAGTAAGGCAGCCTGGAGCACTCTATGGTTATCGTCCCCTGGCTGGTGAATTTCAGCGCATTGCCCACCAGATTGAACAATATCTGCCGCAGTCTGGCGTCATCGCCAGTGACCAGCGGCGGCAACGCCTCGTCGACGGCGAGGACCAGCCGGATATTCCGGTTTCCCGCTTCAATGGCGAAGAGATCCACAGTGGAGGCCAGAACGTCCCTTACGGAAAAGGGATGATTGTTCAGCTTCATTTTTCCCGACTGCAGTCGGGAAAAATCAAGGATATCGGAAATGATGCGCAGCAGCGCCTGGCCGGAAAGTTCGGCGTTGCGCGTGTAGATGCTTTGTTCCTCGGACATGCCTGATTGTTCCAGAAGATGCAGCATGCTGAGTATTCCGTTGAGCGGTGTGCGCAGTTCGTGGCTGATATTTGCCAGAAATTCATCTTTGACTTTATTGGCGCGTTCCGCGTGTTCTTTTGCTTTTTTCAAAGAGTCGACATAGTCGTGCCGCCGCAGAATAAGCCACATGCCACGGGCAAAAAGCTCCATCTGCTTCAGTTCCACTTCTTCATAGTCGGAACTTTTGTTGCAGACAGCAATAACGGCCACAAGCCGCCCTTCTTCGAAAATAGGCACGAACATGCCGCGGTATATCGGCAGGGAGCCCAAGGCCATTCGTAGCGGCGCCCCTGTCCGGGTATTGGTTATCTGCGGCTGCAAGGCCGGCGAGTCCAGCTGCTGCCGGGGGACGCAGGACTCCGGCAGCCGGTCGTTTGGCAGGGCGTGGTCCGGGACGACGCTGTACAGGCTTTTGGACCATAGCATGCGGTTTCTGCCGTCAGGGCCGAATTTGGGAAGATATATATAGCTGTGCTCGCTGTAGGTCAGATGGCGTATTTCCTCCAGCGCGAAATGCAGCGCCTCTTCCTCGGGCGCCTCGTGCATGCGCGTCAGACGGTGCAGGATGTTGACCCGCTCTTGCGCAAGATCAAGCTCCCGCTCCAGCCGGACTTTTTCCGTGATGTCGATCATCCGGAAGACCACGGAGGCGACGGTCCCGTCCTCGTTGAATTCCGGAACAAAATGGAATTCTCCCGTCACTTCGCCGTGGCGCATAGGCAGGCTGGCTGTGGCGACGCGCAATTCGCCTGTCCGGAAAGCCTCCCCCACATGCTTGCGGAAAAAGGAGACGGCCTTGGCGGAAGCGCCGGCCCGGGCTATGGGCAGGCCCGGGGCCGTGGCCGCGGTGCAGGAGAAATACTGACTGACCAGCGGGTTGGCGAACGAGAACCGCAATTGCGAATCCAGCCGGGCCATAAGATTGTTGGCGGTGTCCAGCAGATAGCGCCATGCCGGGGTATTCAGAGATTTTAACAAAGCTGGTTCGGATCCCTGCGCAAATGCAGTGTCGGCTGCATGGGCGCGGGGGTTTTCGCCAACTTTCCCGGTTTGCGGGGCATTGGCGCCGCGGGCGCTTTCGTGAGACTTGGCGACAGTTGGACGTCGCTTGGGCCGATGAGCGGCAAGGGGGCCTGGCTGTTTGTTGTGTCGCATAGTAACAGCATATAGGAAGTTAAGTTATTTGTAAATAAATATGTATAAATAAAGAGATGCTAAAAAGTGTTTTTTTCCCGCAGAATATGACGGTGCGTAGCGGACGGCTTATTGAAGTTTTATCTCTATAATATGTTTGATGTTATCTTTGGAAAAATTCAAATCGGAACATTTTTTCCGGAATATGAAGTCCATATTATTGCAGGCCGGTCCGATCCGGAGTTTTCGCACGCGGCCGTAACAACGCGGGAAAACTCGCCCAGCATGTCCCTCTCCCTGAAATAGAAGTGAAGAACGGAACATGCTTGCATAGAATTGTAGTAAGCCATATACATAGAAAATATCTGAGCGGCAGCATCCCGGAATGCGGTTTTTCCGGTGTGGCTGCGAGGCGTGATTGGCCTTGCCGCGCTAAAGGAATGGATATGGCGAACATTTTTTTTCGAAAGGCGAAGGCCCACAGCGCGTTCAGCTGGGACAGCCTGGGGGACATCAAGGAAGGACGCGGCGACCTGGGCGAGGACATGCCCGTGCTTGTTTACCGTCTGATGCAATTCACCATGCTGGACGTTCTTACCAAAGCCCACGGGGAAGCTCGGGCGAACGAATATTTCAGGCAGGCGGGCTTTTTGGCGGGCGGCGAGTTTGCGCGCAACGTGCTGGATTTGACAGTCGATATCGACACTTTTGTTGCCGACTTGCAACAGGCTTTGCGGGAATGGAAAATCGGCGTGCTGCGCGTGGAATTTCTTGATCCCGCCACAGGCGGCATCGTGCTGACCGTGGCGCAGGATCTGGACTGCAGCGGCCTTCCCGTTACAGGCGAGAATGTATGCAGCTATGACGAAGGATTCATCGCGGGCATTCTTGAAGCCTACACAGGCAAGCGCTACGATGTGCGGGAAGTGGATTGCTGGGCCAACGGGGACCGCGTCTGCCGCTTCAGCGGCACTGTCGCTGACAAGTAGCTTTTTGCCGTAAGGAACCATGTTAACCTGCTCTAGTTATCCTGCATAGTTAGGTAATGTAATGGACCCGACAGCGGAATACCTGTTCAACTACCTGCGCGACATCCTCTACGACGCTCAAAACGCGGTATTGGACGTGGAGAAGCTTCCTGAAGGCTTCCGCGACCTGGGCGAAGGCCTTGTATATATCGGACGGTGCATCCGGGAGACAAGAGATCTGGCCAAAGCCCTGTCCAGGGGCGACCTGCAAAGCAAACTGCCCGCGCCCGACAATGAGATGGCCGCGCCCCTGAAGACCCTGCAAGCCTCCCTGAAGCACCTGACCTGGCAGTCGCAGCAGGTGGCCAAGGGGGACTACAAGCAGCGCGTGGAGTTCATGGGCGATTTCGCCCTGTCCTTCAACTTTATGGTGGAGGAGCTGAAGCGCCACCGCACGGAACTGCTGGAAGAAATAGAGATTAACCGCAGCAAGTCCCAGGCCCTTGAGAACGTCAACGATCTGCTCGAGGCTGTCACCAGCCAGTTGCCGCAACGGGTCATCGTGATTGACCGGAATACGGGGGAGTGGTTGTTCGCCAATCGTTCCATGCCGGGAATGCTGCCCACGAGGGCGATGCTTGACAAGTTGCACGCCTGGCTGGAGGAGAGAGCCCACCGCGAGGGAGATTATACCCTGTGCGAGGAACTGGAGATCACGGACGGGCATGTTTTCATGAACTTTTCGGCTACCTCCTACCCCTTGCAATGGCGCGGCAGCGATGCTGTCGCCTTTGTTCTGTCGGACACCACCCGGGAAAAGGCACGCCTGAAAGATCTGGAAAGCGCCGCCTACCGGGACATGGCCACCCAGGTGTATAACCGCCATTACGGCATGAAGACGCTGGACGAATGGATTGGCGAGCGCAGGCGCTTTATTCTTTGTTTCGTCGACATGGATAACCTGAAGTACGTTAACGACAAGTTCGGCCATGGCGAGGGCGACAACTACATCACGCGCGTTGTAAGCGTGCTGCGCGATTTTTCGCCCGACGCGTTCGTCTGCCGCCTGGGCGGGGACGAGTTCATGCTGCTGGCGCAGGACTGGAGCCTTGCCGATGCGCAAAGCCGCATGGAGCAGTTGCGCGAACGTCTGTCGCAGCACGGCGAAAAGCCGGGAGCCCGGTACAATTACAGCATCAGTTACGGCATTGTCGCGGTGCAGGGGAATGAATCGCGCCCGGCCAGCGAGCTTTTGTTCACCGCCGACGAAAAGATGTACGAGTACAAGCGAACCCGCAGGGCGCAGCGGCGGGATTAGCGCTCATTTCATCATCAAAACCGGATGAGGAAAAACGGCCCTCCGCGCTCCGCGCCCCCCGGCGGCGCAGACGGGCGCCGGGCTTCAGTCGTCGGGCTTCGGCTTGACGCTCCCGTCATTCAGGGCTACGGTGGATGCAGAGGTAAAGTAGTCTGTAGTCCGTGGTGTCAGAAATATTTCATAAGGAGGTTCCCATGTCCCATAAGGATACGTGCAGCGAATCGAATCTTTCGGAATATGCGCTGATCGGCTGCAAGGTGCTTGACGAGTATATGGAGGCTTTCAACACCGGCGACGTGCACAAATGGTCGGCCATTCTGCACTATCCGCACGTGCGCATCGCGGGCGACCGCGTGCGGGTGTGGGAAACCAGGGAAGCCTTTGCCAAGGACAACGACATGAGCCGCCTGGCCGAAAAAATCAACTGGGGCTACAACAAGTGGGACTGGCGGCATCTTGTGCAGTTTGGTCCGGCAAAAATGCACTATGTGTTGCAGCTTTCCCGTTACACGGTAAACGACGTGTTCATTTCCTCGTTCGAGAGCCTGTATATCATCACCCGCATAGGCGAGCGCTGGGCCGTGCAGGGCCGCTCAAGCTACGGCGGCGTGTTTGCGGAGAACACCGGCTACTAGAGCGGATTACCTTTGAGACGCTCGCTCCGGCGCTTAACGGCGAAACAAGTTTCGCCTACGCCTGCGCGGCGGGCGGCGGTTCCCGCCGCCAGAGCAAATAAACATTTTCAATGGTAATTTGCTCTGAACATTTTACACTTTTTCGCCCCCTGAATGCTCCGGCGTTTTCCGCCGGAACTTCAGGGGTTTTGTTGTTTTGCCTCCGTACCTGGTCCGCCGCCGCGCATTCGGGGGTACCGACGGGATGGTTCCGGTCGCTCAAGCGGCCGCCCCCTGAGGGACGGCCGCTGTGTTGAGGCTGTTTCCCGAGCGTTAGAAGTGGTAGCTCAGCGTGCCCATGACCTGGTGGCCGCCGTAGTGGCTTTCCATATAGTAATCGTAGTCCAGTCCGAGAGTGATGTTTTTCCCGGCAGTCCAGGCAACGCCCGCGCCCAGGCTGCCGCTGTTGCGGTCGGCGTCCTGGCCGTTGGTGTCAAAGGCGATGGTCGGATCGTCCACGCTGGTGGAATGCAGGGTGGCTTCGTTGTCCAGGAACTCGTGGTAGTACTTGCCCCGGGCCTGCACGCTGAGTGCCTTGGTGGCCTTCCAGGTGGCCGCCAGACCGGTCCAGCCGCGCAGAGAGTTGAAGTCGTCGGCGCTGACGTCCAGGGCCAGGCCGTGGCCGTCTTCGTTGTAGTCGCCCATGTTTATGTAGGTGTAATTCAGGCCCAGACCCGGGGTCAGGGTGAATCTGCCAAAGGTGAAGTCGTTGTTCACCAGCGCCCCGCTTGTGAACACATCGGCTGTGGGCGAGGAGTTGTGCCCGTTGTCGTAAGTGTCCTCGCGGTCCTGGTCAAAGAGGTAGTGGCTGTAGCCGGCATGCAGTTCGGCCCAGGGCTTCAGCCCGAGCAGGTGGAACTGCGTGCCCAGACCGCCGGTCAGGCCCAGGGTTTCCGCCGACATATCATAGCCCGAGGAGTTCATGTCGCTGTGGATGTAATGTCCGCTCAACCCCACGGTCACGGGGCCGGCATCGGCGGCCGCGCCGAAGGAAAGGCCATAGTAGTTCTCGTCGATATCCGAGAATTGGCCGTTCTCGTTGTCTTGTCTGCCGGTCTGGAAGAAGGGCTGCACCCAGGTGTGCATGCCGAGAGAGTTCAGGCCGAAAGTGGACAGGACGCTCGGCGCCGCAACGGCGTGGGGCTTGCCCGCGGCCTGCAGCTGCGACGAAAAGATGTCGCCGGTGGTCTGCATTTCACGCACGATCATGTTGAAGGCGGCCGCGGCCGCCTGGGGCGTATCCTTTCTGGCGTCTTTGTCGGTGATCTGCTGCAGGTCGTCCATGGTGGGCGCGTGTTCGGCCTCCATAAGAACGCCTGTCCAGGGGTTGTTGAGCACTTCCTCGGTGGGAAGAGCCCCGCCGGAAGACGTTTCCAGGGATTTTTCAATCGCGCTGAACAGGTTGCTGCTGTTGCCGCCCGTCAGGTCGGAGGTGTAGGCGTTGCGCGTGATCTTGACCGATTCGGTGCCGGCTGTCGCATCCTGCGTAAAGTTGTAGCTCAGCACCGGGCCGTTCATGTCCGTGAAGTTGCCGTTGAAGGAGTCGGCATTCTGAATGAAGCCCGTTTCGTCATAGGATTCCCCAAGACCCAGGTTCAGGGTCCGGGTGTCGATGACCTGCGCGTCAGGGTTGATGTCCGCGGTACCGCGGTTGTCAAGGTCGATATAGCCGCCGTTCAGGATCAGGGTGGAGCCGGAGTTGAACGTCACGGTTCCGGTTGAATACAGGGCGGCCTGTTCCCCGGAAAAGTCTCCCATGCCGTTCAGGAATAAGTAACCATTGTTGATGAAGCCGCCGTCAGCTTCAATGCCGTAACCTCCGGCGGACGCATTGCCGGCGGTTGCGCTGGCCACGCCGTTATTGGTGAATGTGCCGGCAACAAAAACGCCGTCGCTGCCGCTGCCGGAGGCGGCGTCGCCCCCCCAGGCTTCCAGCAGGCCGTAGTTGTCAAAATCGCCGGAAGACTTGATGCCGTTGCCGCCCTGGCTGCCGCCGCTGAGGGTTTCTCCCCCTTTGGCGGCGACTGTGCCGTAGTTGACAAAATAGTCCGTATCGATGCCGTAACCGCCTTGGCCGCTGTTCGTGCTTGCTCCGCCAATGGCGTTAACGGTTCCACGGTTGGTGAAACTGCTGGACTGGATTCCCGAGCCGCCCCGGCCGCCGCTGCCGCCTGTTCCGTCGCTGCCGTCTTTGCCGTCGGCGCCGCCGAGGCCGCCGATGGCCATAACGTCCCCGGAGCTGGCAAAGGCCCCGGTCGTGATGCCGTTGCCCGCGTTGCCGCCGTTGCCGCCGTTGCTGTCGTAGGCGTCGCCGCCGTTGCCTTTGTTGCCGCCTATGGAAATAACCTCTCCATAGTTGGTGAACGTCGTGGACAGGATGCCGCTGCCGGCCGCGCCCGCGTGGCCGCCGTTGCCGCCCGCGGCGCTTGCGCCGCTGCCGTCTAAGCCGCCGTGGCCGCCGTTACCGCCGTTGCCGCCCGTGGAGAAGACGGTGCCCTGGTTGGTAAAGTCCCCGGAGATTATGCCGGCGCCGGCGTCGGCGCCTGTGCCGCCGTTACCGCCGTAGCCGCCGTCGCCGCCCGCGCCGGCCGCGCCGCCCGCGCCACCCGGGCCGGCGCCGCCGGCGACGCCGCTGTCGGGGCCGTACGGCGTCGAGCCGGGGAGGCCGTTTATGCCGGCGGTGCCGGCCGTGCCGCTCTTGCCGGCGTTGCCGCCGTTGCCGCCGTTGCCGCCGTTGCCGCCGTTGCCGCCCGTGGCGTGGATGGTGCCGGCATTGTTGAAGGCGGACGGGGCCGCGAAGCCGGCGTCGCCATAGCCGCCGTTGCCGCCCTGGCCGCCGTGACCGCCGGTGCCGCCTTGCCCGCCGTTGCCGCCCTGGCCGCCATGGCCGCCGTTGCCGCCATTGTCGTAGTAATAAGTTGGGCCGGAGTTGCCGCCGTTGCCGCCCTGGCCGCCCTGGCCGCCGTTGCCGCCCTGGCCGCCCTGGCCGCCGTTGCCGCCGTTGCCGGCGTTGCCGCCGTTGCCGCCGGCATAGCTGTCGCCGTTGTGGCTGCCGGCGTTGCCGGCATGGCCGTCCGCGCCGGCGTCGCCGTTGCCTCCGGTGCCGCCGGCGGTGCCCGCGCCGCCTGTTCCGCCGGTGGTGCCTGCGTGGCCGAAGCCGGCGCCGTAGCCGCCGGCGGTGCCGTAGTCGCCGGCGGAGCCGCTGCCGCCGGTGGAGCCGCTACCGCCGGGCTGCCCTTTGCCGCCCTGGCCGGCGGCAAGCTGGCTTACAGCCACACCCCCGGACGTTTTGGTCAGGATTGGCGTGCGCGCCTGGGCGGGCGCGGAAAAGCCCAGGCACAGGGCCAGGACCAAGGCCGGAATGCTTGCCTGAACGGCAAGCCTCCGGTTGAAAGGGTCAAAAGAAGTTTCTCTGTCGTGATGAGTTTGCAGTTCCATGATTCCATCCTTTACGTAAATTGAAGCTGCGTCTGTGTGCCGCTGAGATATATATACTTTTCTGTTGGTATATTTATGCTTCCACCTCCTGGCATCCATTTGTATATAATTGAATGCGGATAATGCAAAAATGCATGCGGGAAAATATATTTTATATGGTAAATATGATTTTCCATCCACTTTCCTGTGCCATGAAATGCGGAATCCGGTTTCATTTTTTTGTCTATCCGCAAAATCCGCTTTAAACAGCTTGATACGCATTTGTTTTGCATAAAAAGAATTGAATAGCTTCAGCGATATCAAGCCTGTTAAAAAGAACGCCGGCCCTATTTTTTTTCTTTTGCAAGACGCGGCTTATTCTTTTTCATCGCACCGGGCGAAAACCATACTAAAAAATAGTAAATAGTCAATATACAGAATTAAACAGTAGTAGTTAAAAAAATTGTACAAAAGGTGTATGAGCGCTTTTGGCCTTTACGGCCAGGGTTGGCGCCAGGCGAGAGCAGCGGCCACAAGCCCGGGGTTTTGGACGGGATTGCCTTGCGCGCCAGGGCGGGCACGCGAGAAAGATCAGGCACGGGGCAGGGCCGGAATGCCCGCCTCAGCGGCAAGATTCCGGCTGAAAGGATCGAAAAAATATTTCTGACGCGGCTGGAGCATATCAATTTCGGCCCGCTCGCTCCGGCCCGTAACGGCGAAACACGTTTCGCCTACGCCTGCGCGGTGGGCGGCGGTTCCCGCCGCCAGAGCAAATACACATTTTCAATGGTAATTTGTTCTGACCCGCGGTTCCGGAATGTCAGCCTTGCAGCGGGCGTGAATTCATATTAAAGAATAGTATATTATAAATATATAAAATTAGAATAATCTTAATTTGCGGCGTGCGATTGCAAAACGCCGGCTACGCCTTCGCGTATGCCGGCGTGGGGTTGCCTGTCAGAAGCCGGGGCCAGGGGCACGCCGGGGGTGGGCGTTATGCGCGGGCATTACCCCGTGTAGGGAAGGGGATCGGCAAGGCCGTTGGCGGCAAAGGCCTGCAAGCGTTCGCGGCAGGTGCCGCACCGGCCGCAGCTTGTTTCGGCCTGTTCGTAGCAGCTGCGGGTCAGGGCAAAGGGCACGTCCAGGGACGCGCCCCTGGCGACGATATCCGCCTTGGTCATGCCGCCGAAGGGTGTTGCGACGCGTACGGCCCCGCCGCTGCTTTCGGCCGCTACCCGGTCCAGGGCCAGGTTGAAGGCCGGACGGCAGTCCGGGTACAGGTGATGATCCCCGGCATGGGTGGCCAGGGCGACAAGGGGGATGGAGAGGCTTTCCGCCATGGAGGCCAGGATTGAGGCGAAAATAAGATTGCGGCCCGGCACCACGGTCTGGCTCATGGAGGGACCGCCGTATTCCTCTTTGGGAATGGGGCGGGCGTCAGCGGCCAGCAGCGCGCTGGAAACATGGGAAAACACCGCGCGCAGGTCCACGGCGGACAGGCTTACGGAAAAATGCCCCGCCAGGGCCCGTGCGGCGGCCTCTTCCCACGGGCCGTGTTTGGACCCGTATTGAAAAAACACCGCGCGCACGGAACCGGGACCGTTTTCCGCCAGAAGAGAGGCGCAGAGCACCGCGCTGTCCAGACCGCCGCTGAGACTAAGAATATACTGTGCCATAATTCGTGCCGGACCGGCCGGCTGTCCGCCGGAGCGGCCGCGAGGGGTTCAGGTTGTCAAAGGAACACGGCGGCCCTGCCGGGCCGCCCTTGCGGGACCAAAGCCGTCAGGCCCGCAGCCCGCCTTGCGGGACCAAAGCCGTCAGGCCCGCAGTCCGCCTTGCGGGTCGGGCGCGGTCAGACCCACAGGCCGGCGCCGCGCCGGTGCGCGCGCATGCGTTCCAGCAGCAGGTAGGGGACGCGCAGCCCCCCCTTGCCGACAGCCAGGCTGATGCCCGGTTTGGTGGCCCCGTGGTAGTCGGAACCGCCGCTGAGCAGCAGGCCGTGTTTTTTGGCAAGGCTGACGCACATGCGCGTTTGCCGGGCGTCGTGGGCGCTGTGGTACGCCTCTATGGCGCAAAGACCCAGGGCGCGGAATTCGGAAAGCCGGTCGTCAAGCCCTTCGCGGTCCATTTCCCGGTTCAGGCAGGGGTGGGCCAGAACCACCGTGGCCCCTTCGTCCGCCAGCAGGCCGATGGCTTCGCGCGGGGTATACAGGTCGCGCGGCACAAAAGCGGCTTTGCCCCAGCCCAGGTAACGTTCAAAAGCTTCGCGGACTCCGGAGACATAGCCTTTGCGCTTCATGGCTTCCGCCATGTGGGGCCTGCCCAGCGTGCCCCTGCCCGCCACGGCGGCCAGGGCTTCGGGTTCCAGGCTCATGCCCAGATCCGCCAGCCGCCGGATGATGGCCTTGTTGCGCGCCGCGCGCCGGTCGCGGATGTCGCGCAGGGCGTTTTGCATGCGCGCCGAGGGCCGCGCCGGTATCCACAGGCCCAGAATGTGCAGTTCGCCGAATTCATCGTCCTGTACCGCAAGTTCGCAGCCGCGTATGAACTCAAGGCCGGCGGCGGCGGCGGCCTCTCCGGCTTCGTCCAGACCGTCCAGGGTGTCGTGGTCGGTCAGGGCGATGGCAGCCACCCCGGCCCGGACGGCGTTGGCCGCCAGGACGGCGGGGCTGTCCGTACCGTCGGAAGCGATGGTGTGCGTATGCAGATCGATATACCGCCCGCCCATATCCTTGTCCTGATCTGTCCTGTGCCGCGCGAACGGTTTCTGTGCCGCGCCGGCCCGGCGTTTTTTGCGCTTTGGCGTCCGGCGTCGCTTCCCTGCGCCGTCGGACAAGGAAGATGCCGCTTTTTGTTGAAAGCGGGGGCGCGGAGTGATACAGGGTAAAACGCTGTTGCAGCCTAGAGCAAGTTATCATTGAAAATGTTTATTTGCTCTGGCGGCGGGAACCGCCGCCCGCCGCGCAGGCGTAGGCGAAACTTGTTTCGCCGTTAAGCGCCGGAGCGAGCGTCTCAAAGTTACTATGCTCTAATTGATCAGACTACCCCCTTGCCCGCGCCTGTCAAGCGTTATTGCCCGGCGGCAATCCGGCGGCAGGGGGACAGCCATGCGAGGAATGCCATGGACGCGGAGTTTTTGAAGATTCTTGCCTGCCCCAAGTGCAGGGGCTCTCTTGCCGTCGAAGGAGCCGAGCACGCTCCGGAGGGGCTTTCCTGCGCCTCTTGCGCCGTGGTCTATCCGGTGACGGAAGGCATCCCCGTGCTGCTGGCGGAAGAAGCGGTCCCCCGCGCGGACTGGGAAAGAAAGAAAAGCTGACGGAACAGGGAACGCCCTGGGGCCATCCCGCGAGCGCTTCGGAACAGGGAGAAGCCGTTGGCGCCATCCCGCGAGCGCTTCGGAACAGGGAGAAGCCGCTGGCGTGATCCCGCGAGCGCTTTGGAACAGGGAGAAGCCGTTGGCGCCATCCCGCGGAGCGTTTTGGATAAAGGACTTTCATGAAGATGCTGATTTTTTCCGATATACACGGGTCGCTTCCGGCGGCGCGCTTTATGGCGGACCGGACCCGCCGGGAAAAACCCGACGCGGTGCTTTTGCTGGGCGACATCCTGTACCACGGGCCGCGCAACCCCCTGCCCCAGGGCTATGACCCCAAAGCGGCGGCCGGGGCGCTGTCCCCCCTGAAAAGCCGTATCGTCGCCATTGCGGGCAACTGCGACAGCGAAGTGGACGCCACAATGCTGTCTTTTCCCCTGTCGTCCGGCTTTTCCTGGATCATGACCGACGGCCTGCGCATCTTTGCCACCCACGGTCACAGGCACACCCCCGACGCCCTGCCCCCCCTGGAAGAGGGCGACATCTTTCTTTTCGGCCATACCCATGTGCCCATGGCCGCCACCACGTCCAAGGGCATACATCTGTGCAATCCCGGCTCGCTGTCCCTGCCCAAGGAGGGACACCCCCCCTGTTACGGGATGTTCGAAAAAGGCCTGTTTTCCGTGTTTACGGATCAGGACGAACTGTATTTGCAGCTGGACTGCGTGTAAAAGTCATTCCGGCTCCGCAAGGGTGATAAGCGCGTGCGCCCGAAAACAGTTGACCGTCAGGTTGCCGGGAATAAAGCGAAGCGACACCCCTTCGGCCGCGCAGATGTCTTCCAGGCCGCGGCGGGTTACCGTAAGCACCGGGTTATGGGCTCTGGTACGGGCATACAGGTTGTGGCTGCCGGAAAGCACTTCGCGCAGTTTCGCGAAAAACGTGCCGGACAGGACGCCCCCCAGCAAAACGCCCGTGATATCCTTATACAGATTGTAGTCGATCAGCAGATCCGCCACCAGCATGCGGCAGCCGGGGGCGGCCAGTTTTTTGGCGTTGGCGACAAGAAGGCGCAGTTCGTCAAGCGATTTGTAGTACTGCACCACGCTGACGCAAAGAATGCGGGTCACTTTGGGCAGCGGCAGCTCATGGATGTCCAGATACCGTTCCGGCGGCAGGACGTGAAAGTGCAGATTTTGCGCGGCGGCGCAACGTTCGGAAGCTTCGCGCACGCGGGCGGACGAAGTGTCCGCCCCGTGGGCTTCACGCACGCGGGGGGCAAGGGCGGCGGTGACAAGGCCGTTGCCGCAGCCGATATCCAGCAGCACGTCGTCAGGGCCGAAGGGCAGCACTTTCAGAAGGCGGCGGACGAAAAAGTCCGCCTGGGCCTGCCACAGCCTCCCGGACATGGCGTCTTCCTGGTTCCAGTAGTCTATCCAGTTTGGCATACATGCTCCGGCCGCAAGGGCGGCGGGTTTGCCCGCGCGTTTCATGTCTGGCACCGCCCGTTCCGGGCCGCTTATTGCATAATCAACGTGAAAAGCTGATTATGTAATAAGCGCTAGTTTCCTTGCGCGTAATAATTGATCAGACACCCTGCGAGGATGACGGCGCGTTCGTCGGCGGACAGCCCGGGCAGACGCAGGGTGACGGGGATTTGCCGCCCGCCCTGGAAGAGGGTGGCGGGGACGTTTTCAAGGCCGGAGATCAGCGTCTGGCGCAGCCCGGTCAGAAGCAGCGCGTCACCGGGCCGGATATTCCGGCTTGCGGCGTCGTCAAGGATAAAGGGCAGCATGCCCCAGTTGACCACGTTGGAGCGGTAGCGCTTGGTGGCGTATTCGGCGGCCACGTTGGCCCAGCCGCCCAGGACTTTCTGGCACGAGGCGGCCTGCTCGCGCGCGGACCCGTCGCCGGGCTTGAGGGCGAAGACAAGAGAGCCGATGCCCGTGTGGGCTTCCTGCCCGGCAAGGTTGTGGCGGGCGAGGAAGTCGCGGACCGCTTCGGGCGCGGCCGCTTTCACGTCGCCGGAAGAAGCGGCGGCGGACGCGCCGGTCATGAGGCGGCGGCCCAGTTCAAGAGCGTAAGACGCCTTGGCCCGGCCGACGTACTGGGGGTCTTTGCGGGAAAGGGCGAATTCCGCCAGTTTCAGCGGGTTGGAACGGTAGGACGAGGTCTCGCCGGAGGGGATCAACTCGTCCGTGGTGGTCACTTCGTCGTAAATGGCCGAGGCCACGGTCAGCAGCAGGTTTTCCGGCAGGGGGATCATGGCGGGCCAGTCGGCGATGTTGGGGCCGAAGACAAGCTCCTGCCCGGGGTCGGCTTTGCCGAAGCCCTGGTAAACGCGATTTTTATACACGGCGGGGTCAAAGGCGTAGGCGGCGCCGGTTTCGTCCGGAAGATCCGGCAGGTCCGTGGCCGGGGTGAGCCTGCCGCCGTTCAGGGCGGTGGCGGCGATGGAACGGGCGTCCATAAGGGCCACGTAAGAGATTTGCCCGTTGGCGGGTTTGGAACCTTCGCGGCTGGGGAAGTTGCGGGTGGTGTGGCGAAGCGAAAAACCGTTGTGCGAAGGCACGTCGCCCGCGCCGAAACAGGGGCCGCAGAAGGCTGTCTTGATGACGGCCCCGGCTTCCATCAGGGTGGCTGCCAGGCCCTGACGGGCCAGTTCCAGGTATTGCGGCTGGCTGGCCGGGTACACGGAAAGGGAAAAGGCCCCGCTGCCCGTGGAATGCCCCTTCAAAATATGCGCCACGCGCTGAAGGTTTTCATACGTGCCGCCGGAACACCCGGCCACGATGCCCTGGTCGGCCATAAAGGCGACGCTTCCGCCCTTTTGGCGGATCAGCTTGGAACGCAGGTTGGGGCGCGCGGGCGTGCCCTCCAGCATGCGGGCGGCTTCGGCCTCGACGGCGGCAAGGGCGTCTTCGGCATTTTGCAGGAATTCGCGGATGGGCATGGCGTTGCTGGGATGAAAGGGCAGGGCGATCATGGGTTCCACCTTGCCAAGATCCACGTGCACCACGGCATCGTACCAGCAGCCGTTGGCGGGGGCAAGCGGCGCATAGTCGCCGGGTCTGCCGTGGGCGGCCAGCCAGTCGCGCACCTTCTCGTCCGTTTGCCAGATGGAGGAAAGGCAGGTGGTTTCCGTGGTCATGACGTCGATGCCCATGCGGTAGTCCACGGACAGGGAGGCCACGCCCGGCCCCATGAACTCCATAATCTTGTTTTTGACCGTGCCTTCCCTGAACAGGGCGCGCACCAGGGCCAGGGCCACATCCTGCGGGCCGACGCCGGGGCGGGGCGCCCCTTCCAGATACACGGCCACCACTTCGGGCCAGGGCAGATCGTAGGTGCGGCCCAAAAGCTGTTTGACCAGTTCCGGCCCGCCTTCGCCCACGCCCATTGTGCCCAGGGCGCCGTACCGGGTGTGGCTGTCGGAACCCAGGATCATTCTGCCGCATCCGGCATGCATTTCACGCATGTACTGATGGATGACGGCCAGGTGCGCGGGCACATATTCGCCCCCGTATCTGCGGGCGGCGGAAAGGCCGAACAGATGGTCGTCCTCGTTGATGGTGCCGCCCACGGCGCACAGGCTGTTGTGACAGTTGGTGAGCACATAGGGGACGGGAAAGGCCGTCATGCCCCCGGCCCGCGCCGTCTGGACGATGCCCACATAGGTGATGTCGTGCGAGGCCAAAGCATCGAAGGTGATGCGCAGGCCCTGTTCGCCCCCGTCTTTGCTGTGCGCGCCCAGAATGGCGGCGGCCATGGTGCCCTTGCGGGCTTTTTCGGGGTGGTCCAGGTGCATGACGTGGCCCAGGCCCCGGTCAATCCATTGGCCGTCGTTCCAAAAGGCCCCTTGCGTGCTGATGGTGATCATGGAGTATCCTTTCCAGAAGGCGGGGAAGCCGCCGCGTGTGGGGTTTACGCGGGGAAAGCCGCGCATTGAGTTGAAAGGGGATATGCCGGAAAAGGGCTGCTAACCGCCTGCCCCGGACTCCATAAGCCGGGCAAGTTCGTTCAATACCCCATCGGCGTGGCCCGGCACTTTCACCTTGGGCCACACGGCGCGCACCGTGCCGCGCGGGTCCACCAGCATGGTGGTCCGCACCACGCCCATATATTCGCGTCCGGCCATTTTCTTTTTTTGCCATACCCCGCACGCCTCCAGCAGGGCATGTTCCGGGTCGCTGAGCAGTATGAAGGGCAGGGAATGCCTGGCGGCGAACCCGGCGTGGCACTTTATCGAATCGGGGCTGACGCCCAGAATCACGGCGTTTTTGCCGGAAAAATCGGCGAAACGCGCGGCAAATGTCTGGGCCTCAAGGGTGCAGCCGCTGGTGTTGTCCTTGGGATAAAAATACGCGACCAGCCATTTTCCGGCAAAGGACCGCGGGGTGCGGATCGTTCCGTCCTGATCCGGCAGGGAAAAGGCGGGAAATGCATCGCCCGGTTGCTGCATGGGGCATCCTTTTTCGCGGCGTGCGCAAGGCGCGCCGGGCAAGAAATTTTGTCGCACGGACAGGGATGATTTCTATAAAAAAAGCAGGCGAATGGCAAAAGGATTCGTAAGCGGGAGGCGGATTAATGAGGGCCGAGCCCGGAAACAGCCCCAAAGGCGGTAAAGGGGGAACCTTGCGGCCAAAGAGGGTGTGGCCGTGGTAATCCGTCCGGCTGGAAAGACATTGGCCGCGGCATAACAGTTGTATTTTCTGTTGCGGGCGTATATAGTGGAGTTGTCGAAGAGTCAGAGCGGCCCGCCAAGGAAATACAAGAGTCGCTCCGTACGGATTTACAGGCAGATTCCCGCTTCAGGATGCGCGCGCGGGCCGTCGTCCGCCGCCGGGCGGGCCTTTCGGGAGAAGGTTTTCCAGGTTTTGTTGACTACCAACCGAAGGAGAAGGCTATGAAGAACATCAAGAAGATCCTCTGCGCTCTGGACCTGTCGCAGCACAGCAAGCTGGTGGCGGAATACGCGGTATCCATGGCCAAAGCGTACGACGCCGAGGTGCTTGTGGTATACGCCGCCCCCGCCCTGACGCAGTACGTGGGCTTTCACGTGCCGCCCAGTTCCATTGAGAACTTTGTGGGCGAGATTATTTCCGGTGCGGAAAAGACCATGCAGGAGTTCGTGGCGGAACACTTCAAGGATGTGAAGGCCACGGGCAAGGTGGTTAACGGCTATGCCGCCGAGGAAATCCTGAACCTGGTGGAAAGCGCCGGGGCCGATATAATCATCATGGGCACCCACGGCCGCAAGGGCATTGACCGCATACTCTTTGGCTCCGTGGCGGAAAAGGTCGTGAAGGGTTCTCAGGTGCCCGTCATGACGGTGCGCCCCGTCGCGTAAGTCTTAATCGCTTTTGCATTGCCTGACAGGCACATATTATGCGGCCCGGCTTTTGCCGGGCCGTTCTGATTGATGACAAACCCCGCGCAAGACCGGGGTTTGCAAAGGCACGCCCGCTCCGGCGCTTGATGGCGGCAATGAATGCCGCCTGCGCCTTTGCGGCGGGCTGTTGCCAAAGGGGACTTTGTCAACAGCCACGAACGGCCCGGCAAAAGCCGGGCCGTTCGTTTACATGGCCGCGCTAATTGGCGGGATGTATGGGGGAGAAGGGCGGGGAGGGAAAAACGCGGAGCAAGCCCCCTCTCTCACGCGTTTTTCCTTTTGTTTCCCGCCCTGTCGCTTCTCCCCGGTTCCTGTTGATCTTTTCCAAAACGTTGTACCTGGAACACCATACCGTTGAAAATCTCCGGAGCCAAGCTGTATTATGCGTGACCCGATGAAATGCTTTGGCTCCGGACCGTATGGGCGTGTTTCGCTGAAACGCTTTTGCCGCAGGCGTTCTTGCGCGCATTTTGCTGAAACCCCTGGGGGCCGCGCGTTACCGCGCGCGGTCCGGCAAGGGGCCGCAATCTTGCCAGGCACGGCCCGCTCGCGTATTCTGCCCGGCGACGAGCACAGCCCATATCCACAAACCGGAGCCGGTATGACAAGCTATCCCATACGGCCGGAAGTGCGGGGGTTCGACCCGTATTCTCCCGGCCTTTCCATTGACGAGATCCGTCGGCGTTTCGGCCTTGATTGCGTGGTGAAAATGGCCAGCAACGAGAACCCGCTGGGGGCCTCGCCCCTGGTGATGGAAACCCTGCGTTCCAGAGCTTCGCTGGTTTTCCGCTACGCCCAGTCCGGCAACCCCCGCCTGGTGGAAGCCCTGGCCGCGCACCACTGCCTGGACCAGGCGCACATAGTGGCGGGCAACGGCTCTGACGAGATCATCGACCTTTTGCTGCGCGTCTGTCCCAGCCCCGGCACGCACAACGTTGTGGCCTCGCGCCCTTCGTTCAGCATGTACCGACTGCAAAGCCGCCTGTGCGGAGCGGAGTTTCGCGAAGTCCCCCTGCGCGAGGATTTTTCCTTTGACTGGCAGGGCCTTCTGGCGGCGGTGGACGAACGCACCGCTCTGGTTTTCATTACCACTCCCGACAATCCTTCCGGCTACTGCCCCGCGCGCAAGGAAGTGGAATCCTTTGCCAGGGCTCTGCCCCGCACCTGCCTGCTGGTGGTGGACGAGGCCTACATGGACCTTTGCGACGACGAGTCGCTGCACTCCCTCCTGGGCGACTTCACCGCGTACTCCAACCTGGTGATTTTGCGTACCTTTTCCAAAAGTTACGGCCTTGCGGGCCTGCGCCTGGGTTACGGCGTCATGCCCAGGGAGCTTGCCGCGCATATGCGCAACGTCCACCCGCCCTTTTCCGTGAATATCCTGGCTGAAGAAGCCGGACTGGCGGCGCTGTCGGACACGGTCTTCCGCCAAAAAACCCTGGAGGCGGTGCGGCTTGGCCGGATTTTTCTGGCAGCGGAGCTGCAAGCTCTGGGCTGCCGGGTGTTCCCCACCCAGGCCAACTTTCTTATGTTCGGCCTGCCGCCGGGCTGCCCGCACAGCGCCCGGCAGGTCTTTGAAACTTTGCTGTCACGCGGACTGATCATCCGGCCCCTTTCCAGCTATGGGCTGCCGGATTACCTGCGCGTCAGCGTGGGCGCGCCGGAGGAAAACCGCCGGTTCATCAGCCTGATGCGCGAGGCGGTCTCCCGATGATCGCCGCCTCTTCCACTCCCGCCGCCACCGCTTCTTCCCCCCGCGCGGAGGGCTCTGCCGCCTGCAACGCCGCTTCTGTCCCCCGCGCGGCGGCTGTTTCCTCCGCCCCCGCCATTGTCACCCTGGACGGTCCCGCCGGGGTGGGCAAAAGCACCCTGGCCAAACGCGCCGCCAAAGCTCTGGGCTTTGCCTATCTGGATACCGGGGCCATGTTCCGCACCATCGCCCTTGGCCTTGGCTCCCAATCCCCCTGGCCTGAAGGACCGGCCCTTGCCCTGCGCCTGCGGGATTTTTCCTTCTCTTTGCAAGGCAGCGGCGAAGACACGGAACTGCTTTGCAACGGCGCGGCCATGGGCACGGCCATCCGCACCGAGGAAGCCGGCCTGCTTGCTTCGCGCGCGGCCAAACTGCCCGAGGTGCGCGAGTTCCTCAAGGAAGCCCAGCAGCGCCTTGGCGCCGCCTTTTCCCTGGTGGCCGAAGGCCGCGATATGGGTACCGTGGTCTTTCCCGCCGCCCGCTGCAAGATTTTCCTCGACGCCAGTCCGGAAGTGCGCGCCATGCGCCGTTTTCTCCAATTGCGCGAGATGAACCAGCCCTGCGACCTCGCCGAACTGACGGAACAGATCCGCCTGCGCGACGAAGCCGACCGCACCCGCGCCCTCGCTCCCCTGCGGCCCGCCGACGACGCCCGCGTCATCGATACCTCCGACAAGGATATCGACGCCGTCTTCGCCGCCATTATGGGCGCGGTGAAGGAACGATTGTAGGAAGTACCCCGGGGAGGCTCCGCCCCGCACCCGCCAAGGGCTCCGCCCCTGGACCCCGCCAAGGGCGGAGCCCTTGGAACCCGGCAGGGACTTGCGTCCCTGCACCCTGTATTTGGGTGCAGGGGCCGGTGCGGCGGATTGTTTTGTCGCGCTTTGGCGCGGCTCCCGGTGAAGAGAAGGGGGTTTTGCCGCGTAGTCCAAAAAGCTCAGGAACCGCAGCGGAGCTTGAATCGATACCGTGTCAAAAGCGGTGGATTCAAGCTCCGCTGCGGTTCCTGAGCTTTTTGGGCTTAATGGCGGAACATGCGCCGGGAGCCTTGCTGAGGCGCGGCAAAACAAGTTTGCGGTAAGTTGCGTATCCCCCAAATATAGGGTGCAGGGACGCAAGTCCCTGCCGGGGGAGCCCGAGGGGGGCAGAGCCCCCTTCGGACATGCTTCGCCTACTTTTTCGCCTTTTTCGCCGTGGCCCTGGCGGGGGTCTTTTGGGCTTTGCCGTCCTTGGGGAAGGCGAGGCTAAGGACGTCGCTGAGGGTCTCGGCGGGGTGGACGGTGATGCGTTTAAGGAGATCCTGGGGGATATCTTCCAGGTCTTTCATATTTTGGCGCGGGATGGAGACGTCGGTGATCCCCCGGGCGACGGCGGCAAGAATTTTTTCCTTGATGCCGCCGACGGGCAGGACGCGGCCGCGCAGGGTTATTTCGCCGGTCATGCACAGGCGGTCGCGCACGGGGGTGGCGGTAAGGGCGGAAACCAGGGCGGTGGCCATGGTGACCCCGGCCGAGGGGCCGTCCTTGGGCGTGGCGCCGGCGGGCACATGCACGTGCAGATCGAGCTTGGAACTGAATTCCGGGTCGATGCCCAGATGGGCGGCGTGGCTGCGGGCGTAGCTGACGGCGGCCTGGGCGCTTTCTTTCATGACGTCGCCAAGCTGCCCGGTAAGGGTTACGCCGCCCTTGCCCTGCATGACGGAGACTTCGACGTTGAGCACTTCGCCGCCGTAGGGGGTCCAGGCCAGGCCCAGGGCCACGCCGGGCACCATGACCTTGTCGGGATCCTCGTCAAGAAAACGCGGCGCGCCGAGCAGTTCGTGGACCTTTTCCGGGGTGACCGCAAAGGGGCCTTTTTCGCCTTCGGCCTTTTTGCGGGCTATTTTGCGGCACACGGCGCCGATTTCGCGTTCAAGGCTGCGGACGCCGGCTTCGCGGGTATAGCCTTCGACAAGTTTTTCCAGCACGTCGGAACCGATGCTTACGTCGCCTTTTTTCAGGCCGTTTTCCTTTTCCTGGCGGGCGACGAGGTAGCGTTCGGCGATGCCGAGTTTTTCCTGCATGGTATACCCGGGCAGGCGGATGATTTCCATGCGGTCCTTGAGAGGCCCCGGGATGGTGTCCATCAGGTTTGCCGTGCAGATGAACATGACCTTGGAAAGATCGAAGGGCACGCTCAGGTAGTGGTCGCTGAAGGAGAAGTTCTGTTCCGGGTCCAGCACCTCCAGCAGGGCGGAGGAAGGATCGCCCCGGAAGTCCGAGCCGATTTTGTCCACTTCGTCCAGCATGATGACGGGGTTGCGGGTTCCGGCCGACTTCAGGCTTTGGATGATGCGGCCGGGCAGGGCTCCCACGTAGGTGCGGCGGTGCCCGCGTATTTCAGCCTCGTCGCGCATGCCGCCAAGGGACATGCGCTGGAACTGCCGGCCCATGGCCCGGGCGATGGAACGGCCCAGCGAGGTCTTGCCCACGCCGGGGGGGCCCACAAAGCAGAGAATGGGGCTTTTGGAACGTGGGTTCAGCTTGCGCACGGAAAGAAATTCGAGGATGCGGTCCTTGACCTTGTCCAGGCCGTAGTGGTCCTCGTCCAGGATTTCGCGGGCCTTGAGAATGTCAAGGCGGTCGCGCGACAGCCTGGCCCAGGGCAGTTCGGACAGCCATTCCAGATAGGCGCGGATGACGCCGGCTTCGGACGATTCCGCATGCATGGAGGAAAGACGGCGCATCTGCTTGTCGGCCTCTTTTTTTACCTCGGGGGGAAGCTTGGCCTTGGCCAGGGCCTTGGTCAGTTCCTCGGTGTCGTCTTCTTCGCTGCTGCCGGTCTCGCCAAGCTCCTTGCGGATGGCTTTGAGCTGTTCGCGCAGATAATAGTCGCGCTGGGCCTTGTCCATACCCTCGCGCGCGGTTTCCTGGATGTGGGCCTGCATGGAGGCCACTTCCGCCTCTTTGGCCAGGTGTTCGTTGACCATTTTCAGGCGCTGCACCGGGTCAAGGCATTCCAGGATGGCCTGGGCCTCGGAGATCTTCAGGCGCAGGTTGGAGGCGATAAGGTCGGCGAGACGACCGGGATGCTCAATGCTGGATAGCACGTTCATGATGTCGGGCGAGGCCATGCCGCGCAAGGCCAGGATGCGTTCGCTCTGGTCGCGGGCGGCGCGCATCATGGCTTCTATTTCCAGGTCCTTTGGCAGCTCGTCGCTTTCGTGCAGGGCCAGGATCTCCGCTTCCAGATAGGGCTTGTCTTCGGTGATGGCCAGGGCCTTGGCCCGGCTTACCCCCTGCACCAGAAGTTTGAGCCTGCCGTCGGGCAGCTTGAGCATGCGCATGATCATGACCACTGTGCCCACATCGTGCAGGTCCTCCGCCGTGGGCTTGTCCACCTGTTCGTCCTTCTGGGTGAGGATAAGCAGGTAGCGGCTGCCGTTCAGCGCGGCCTCCACGGCCTGTACGGAAGGCTCCCGCCCCACGAAGAGGGGAAGAATGGTGTAGTTGAATATGACGACATCGCGCACGGGCAGCACAGGCAGGCGGCTGGGAAGATCGGTCTTGTTTTCCAGCGGGGGGGGCGTGTCCTCCGCGGGAAGACGTTCTTCCGTGACACTTTCCTGTGAGGCATCCTGTGGAAAAATATCAAGGGGATCAGTGGAATGGGGCATATGCGAACCTCTCGGGCGCTGGAACATATCGGTTTTTCAGGAAAACGGAATGAAAGGCGCGGACGGGCCGAAAGCCCTGCTGGTCCGCTAATCCTATATTACAATAATATTCTTTCTCTTTTTGTCAAAGAATATCCGGGGAACCCGGCATGCATGCGAAAAAAAAAGAAGGCGGTCCCGGCGGCGCGCGGCCGGGCGGCATGCCGATTTAACAAGTTGCCGCGCAAGGCCTTTTAAGGAAGAAACGGCGCCCGGAGCAACTCATGAGCGAAGCGGGCGGGCCGCTCCGAGCGGATTCGCCGTGAATCATTGCCTTGTGATGCGCTATAGAAATCCGTCTTTAATAAGACTGCAGGAAGAAGAGTCGGTGACAATAACGTGATCCACAAAGCGGATCAGCAGGGATTGGGCGGCGTGCAGCAGGCGCTTGGTCAGCTCGATGTCGGCGCCCGAAGGCGCGGGATCGCCGCCCGGATGGTTGTGGACAAGAATGAACCCGGCCGCCTTGAGGATAAGGGCGCGTTCCACGATGTCGCGCGGATAGAGTATGGTGCTGTCCAGGGTGCCCTTGGAGGCGCGCTCCCAGGAGATAAGGCGGTTTTTGGTGTCCACGTAGGCCACCCAGATTTCTTCGTGAGAGATTTTGCCCAGCCGCTGGCGGGCCATTTCGGCCACGGTTTCGGGTGTGGACAAAATCTCGCGGCGGCGTACGGGGCTTTCGGCATAGCGGGCCATGAATTCGCGCAGCAGGTTCAAAAAGGCCAGAATCCCGTTTCCCACGCCGGGGATGGCGCGCAGCTCTTCGGGGCGCGCGGAAAGAACGCCGTGCAGCGAACTGAAACGCACCATCATTTCCTTGGCTATGGGTTTGGTGTCGCGGCGCAACAGCGCGTACCCCAGAAGCATCTCCAGAATTTCGTAGTCGGCGAGACTTTCTGGAGACAGCTCCAGGCGCGCGCGCAAACGCTCTCTGTGTCCGTGATAGTGCATGGGCAAGCCCGGGGTTACAGGCTGGTGTTCCGTAGGGGGCCGTCGTACGGCGCGGAGCCGCCGCGCGGCAAGGAGCCGCCATACGGCATGGGGCAATCGCGCGGCATGGGGGCCGTCATACGGCACGGAACAGGATGAACAGTTCCGCGGCCAGCATTTCAAAGGCCTGTTCGGGGCTTCTTTCGCCCGTTTTTATGCCCTTGTCGGCCATAAGGGCAAGTTCCCATATTTTCGCCACGCCGGCGAAGCCCAGAGACTGGGCCAGTATTTTTTTTCCGGCGGCGGCCTGGGGGGGCATGGGGGGAGCCGCGCCCGCCAGGATTTGCCAAAGGGCGCGGCCTTCGCGCAAAAGAATGGCGATGAAGGCGAAAACGGAATTTTCCCCGCCCAGCCTGTCTTCCAGCAGCCGCCGCCATACCGCGGGGGCATGGCCGCTTTGCTGCAAAAGGCGGAGCAGCTCAAAAATATTCACGTCAAAGGCCTGTTCGACAAGGCGCAGCGCGCCGGTGCCCACTTTGCCTTCCGCGTCGGCGGCAAGGGCCAGTTTGGCCAGTTCCGTGCCTATACGGCCCGCATCCTCCGGCAGGGCCCGGGCAAGCGCGGCCACCTGGGCGGGCTCAAGGGCAAGGCCGTGGCGCGAGGCTTCGGCGCGGATATAGGCGGGCATGGAGCCTTGCGCCAGACCGGGCGTGACGTCGATCCAGCGGTGTTTTTCCGCCAGGGCGTAACAGGGCAGGCGCTGGATGTGGGCGGCCACCTTGGGCTGGCCGCGTTCAAAGGGCACTTCCAGGCAAATGATGGGCCAGACGGCGGAGGGCGTTCCCCGCGCCGTCCGCTCAAGCGCGCGGGACAGTTCTTTGAGGGTTTCGGCCGGAAGGTTCTGGGCGTTGCGCAGCACAAGGGCCTTTGGCGTTGCGAAAAGCCCTTGCAGGGTAAGGTGCTCCCAAAAAGCCGGGGGCAGCCCTTCGTCGCCCCAGAAGACAAAGCGCTTGCGGCCCGCTTCTCCGGCGGGCGCAAGACCGCCGCCGGGTTCCGGATGGGCCGCAAGCAGGGTGTTTATCCTGCCGTGCAAAAGGCCGCTATCGGGGCAGACGCACAGGGAATACGGAGGCCGGCTCATGGGACGCGGTTAAAAGGCGTTGCGCATTCTGTCGACAAGCTGACGCATGACCTGGGTAATGATATCCACGGGCGCCGACGGGTCTGTGGCGCTTTCCACGCGGTCGTCATAGCTTACGGGGCCGGAACGCCATACTTCCTTGTTGTTGCTGCCGTCGTAGACGATGGCCTCCACGGTCAGTTGGGAGTCATACAGCAGGGTGGTGTCGCCTTCGGAGCGCACCCATTCGCGGGTGGTGTAAGAAATAACTTTGATCTGGATTTCAAAATCGGCCGGCCCGTCGTCCACCCATGAGGCCAGTTTGCGCGCGCCTACCTCGTCGCGCAGGCTGGAGCGCAAAGCGTAGGGGAGCCAGGGTTGCAACGTGGGGTAGTCCACCCCTTTGACCTTAAGGGTTTTGGAGCCGTTGCCGAAAATGCTGGGCGAGTCCGCGCCCAACTGGTATCCGGAGCAGGCGGCAAGCAGGAGCAGCAGCGGCAGCGCGGCGATAAAACGTATTTGAGAGCGCCGTATGCCCGAACAGCGGTTTGAAACGCCGATAATACTAGTTGGCGACCACATTGACGAGTTTCCCCGGCACAACCACCACTTTGCGGATGGTAAGCCCCTCAAGATGTTTACGGAGATTGGCGTCGGCCAGGGCGGCGGCTTCCACGTCCTCTTTCGGGGCGTCGGCGGGCACGTCCACCTTGCCGCGCAGCTTGCCGTTCACCTGGATGACGATGGTGACGGTGTCGCGGGCGAGAGCTTCCTCAGTGTAAACCGGCCAGGGCTGTTTCACAAGAGGGCTTGAAAAACCCATGTTTTTGCGCAGTTCCTCGCACAAGTGCGGGGTAAAGGGGAACAGCAGGGCAAGCGTGGTGGAAAGCGCCGAAGCCAGCGTCCTTCTGCCGCCCTCGTCCCCCATGAGATCGTCCTTGAGCAGGTACATCAGGTTCACCAGTTCCATGACGGCGGCGATGGCCGTGTTGAACTGGAAGCGGCCCGCGATATCCTCGCCCACCTTTTTTACGGTGGCGTGCTCTTTTTGCCGCAGTTCCCGCGCCTTTTCGAGGGCGGCGTCGCCGGCCGAGGCGGAGCAGGCCCCCAGGGCGGGCAGGCGGGGGATCAATTCTTCCGCCAGACGCCACAGGCGGTTGATAAAGCGGTGCGCGCCCTCAATGCCGGAATCCGTCCAGTCAAAGTCGCGCTCAGGCGGAGCGGCGAACAGGCAGAACAGACGGACCGTGTCCGCTCCGTAACGGGCGATCATCTCCGAGGGATCCACCACGTTGCCCTTGGATTTGGACATTTTGGCCCCATTCATCAGCACCATGCCCTGGGTAAGCAGGTTGCTGAAAGGTTCATCCACCTTCATGAAGCCAAGGTCGCGCAGGGCCTTGACGAAAAAGCGCGAGTACAGAAGGTGCAGGATGGCGTGCTCCACCCCCCCGATATACTGGTCCACGGGCATCCAGTATTGCAGGGCCTCGGGCGTGAAGGGCGCCTTGTCGTTTTGGGGGGCGGTGTAACGGGCAAAGTACCAGGAAGACTCCACAAAGGTGTCCATGGTGTCGGTTTCACGCCGCGCCGGGCCGCCGCACTTGTGGCAGACGCAGGCGTAAAAGGCCGGGGTGTCGGGCAGGGGGGAGCGGCCGTCGGCGTGGGTGACCACGTCCAGGGGCAGAACCACGGGCAGGTTTTCTTCCTTTTCCGGCACCAGCCCGCATTTTTCGCAGTACATGACCGGAATGGGCGCGCCCCAGTAGCGCTGGCGCGAAATGTTCCAGTCGCGCAGCCGCCAGTTCACCGTGCCTTTGCCCAGGTTCCGTTTTTCCAGCCACTCAATGACGCGCAGCTTGCCTTCCTCGCTGGGCAGGCCGCTGAACTCGCCGGAATTGACCATGCGGCCCGCGTCGGGCATGGCTTCGGTCATGGTTTTGGGGTCCAGGGGGGATATGCCTTCGGGCTGTATGACCACCTGAATGGGCAGATCATACTTGCGGGCGAACTCAAAGTCGCGCTGATCGTGGGCGGGGACGCCCATGACCGCGCCGGTGCCGTATTCCGCCAGCACAAAGTTGGCCACCCATATGGGCACGCGCGCGCCGCTCAGGGGGTTGACGCAGTACCGGCCCGTGAAAAAACCTTCTTTTTCCGTGTGTTCCGAGGTCAATTCCGCCTTGTCGGTCTGCAGCACCTTTTGGACAAAGGCGCGCACCGCCGCTTCGTTCTCCGTCCCGGCGACAAGCCCGTCCAGCATGGGATGCGCGGCGGCGATGCTCATGAACCCGGCCCCGAACACCGTGTCCTGCCGGGTGGTGAAGACGGCTATGTGCCCGTCGGTCCCCTCCAGCGGAAAGCGGATCTCCGCCCCGACGGATTTGCCGATCCAGTTGCGCTGCATGGTCAGCACGCGCTCGGGCCAGCCGTCGGCCAGTTTGTCCAGGTCGGCCAGCAGTTCTTCCGCGTATTCGGTGATGCGCACGAACCACTGGGTCAGTTCCTTTTGCTCCACCTTCGAGTCGCAGCGCCAGCACAGGCCTTCTTCCACCTGTTCGTTGGCCAGCACCGTGTGGCAGGTGGGGCACCAGTTCTGGGCGGCCTTTTTGCGGTACACCAGGCCCTTTTCCAGAAACTTCAAAAAGAACAGCTGCTCCCAGCGGTAGTATTCCGGCGCGCAGGTGGCCAGTTCTCTTGACCAGTCATAGGAAAAACCCAGGCGCTTCAACTGCGAACGCATGTTGTCGATGTTGGCGTAAGTCCACTTTGCCGGGTGCGTGCCGTGCTTGATGGCGGCATTTTCCGCCGGAAGGCCGAAGGCGTCCCACCCGATGGGGTGCAGCACGTTAAAGCCCGCCATACGCTTGAAATTCGCCACCACGTCGGCAATGGAATAGTTGCGCACATGCCCCATATGAATGTTGCCCGAAGGGTACGGGAACATTTCCAGGCAATAATATTTGGGCTTTTTGTCCCCGTGCTCGCAACGGAAAGAGCCCTGCTCCTCCCAGAACCGCTGCCACCGGCACTCTATTTCCTGCGGATCATATTTCATATGCGGACCTGTTTATGGTTTTGGCGAGATTGGGGCTCCGCCCCAAACCCCGCCGGGGGAAATGATTTCCCCCGGACCCCCTCAGTCCCCGGCAAGCCGCGCTTCGCGCGGCTTGCCGGGAATTGGGGGTGCAGGGGAATCATTCCCCTGCCAGGGGGATTGGGGGACATAGGCCCCCAAAGTCATCCCGGTTATTTCAGCGTGCCGGCTTCCTGCGCCTTGGCGGCGGCGTCGAGTATGCCGTTGACGAACCCGCGGGACTTGTCGTCGCCGAACTGTTTGGACAGTTCGATGGCTTCGTTGATGGCGACCTTGGGCGGGATGTCGTCGCGGTGCAGCAACTCGTACATGGCGATGCGCAAAAGGGTCAGTTCCACCTTGCCCATGCGCTCGATGCGCCAGTTCTGGGACAGGGAACTGATGGAGGCGTCCAGGGCGGCCATGTTGTTCCATACCCCGGAAGTCAGCGTCCAGGCAAAGCCGTCCAGATCTTCTTCCTTCAGGCTTTCGGGCCGGTCGGGAGAAAGACGGAAGGCGCGGCGCAGGGCGCTTTCCGAAGCCACGGGCGTAAAGCAGATGCCGTACAGCACCTTGAAGGCGAAAATCCGCTCCACGCGGCGCGGAGCTTTTTTATTTACTGCCATGAATGTTCTCTGAATCAGATCTGTTCAAGGACGCGGATGGTTTCCAGAAGAGACGCGGCGGCTTCCACGCCCTTGTTCCCGGCTTTGCTGCCCGCGCGTTCCACAGCCTGCTCGACGCTGTCGGTGGTCAAAAGGCCAAAGCCCACGGGCACGCCGGTTTCCAGCGAAACGTGCGCCAGACCTTTGGTCGCCTCGGAGGCCACAAACTCAAAATGCGGGGTGCCGCCCCGGATGACCGCGCCCAGGGCGATAATGCCGTCCCAGCCGCCTTTTTTCGCCAGCCGGGAAACCACCACGGGCAGTTCGAACGCGCCTGGCACTCGGACAATGGTCATACTCTCGCGCAAGGCCCCGTGGCGCGTCAGATAGTCCACCGCGCCGCCAATCAGGCGATCCACGATGATGTCGTTAAAACGGCTGGCCACGATGGCGATTTTCAGCCCCTCGGCGGACATCTGCCCTTCAATCGTACGTATGTGCAGCATGGCGGCTCCTTGATGGATGGTATATTTTTCTGAGGGGGCGCTGCCCGGCGCCTGGGTCCGCAACCCCCTCAAACTCCCCCGCAAGGGGAGTTTTTGAGACTTTGTCCACCCGCGTTATGCGCGCGGGATGGACGGCCCCCTGACCCCGCATTCCGCGGCTCTTCGCGCCTTGCGCGAAGAGCCGGGAATTGAGGGTGCAGGGGAAATGATTTCCCTGCCGGGGTTTGGGGCGGAGCCCCAATAAAAAAGATATCCGCCTATTTTCCCGACGTGGGGGTGTTGCGGCAGACGCAGGCCGCATCGCCAAGGGCGAGCATGTGGCCCATTTTTTCTTTTTTGGTCCGCAGGTAATCGGCGTTGTACTGGCAGGCGTCCAACTCCAGGGGCACTCGTTCGGCGACTTCCAGTCCGTAGCCTTCCAGCCCCACGATTTTTTTGGGGTTATTGGTCATAAGGCGCATTTTGCGCACGCCGAGATCCACCAGGATTTGCGCGCCGATGCCGTAGTCGCGCAGGTCGGCCTTGAACCCCAGTTTATGGTTGGCTTCCACGGTGTCCAGTCCGCTGTCCTGCAGGGCATAGGCGCGCAGCTTGTTGGCAAGGCCGATGCCGCGTCCTTCCTGGCGCATGTACAGGACGACGCCGGTGCCTTCTTCTTCGATGCGGCAGAGGGCCGCGGCGATTTGCCCGCCGCAGTCGCAGCGCAGAGAGCCCAGCACGTCGCCGGTGAGGCATTCGCTGTGCACGCGCACCAGGGTGGGCGTGGCCGGCGAGGGGGTGCCCTTGACGATGGCGATGTGGGTTTCTTCGTGCAGGTCGGTTTCGTAGGCGATAATGGTAAAATCACCGTATTTGGTGGGCATTTTGGCTTCGGCCACGCGGCGGACGGAAAGCAGGCCCGACTGCATGCGGTAGCGGATCAGATCCTTGATGGTGGCGATTCTCAGGCCGTGCTTTTTGGCAAAGACCTTAAGGTCCGGCATGCGGGCCATGGTGCCGTCTTCTTTGAGCACTTCGCAGATGACGGCGGCGGGCTTGAGCCCGGCCAGCTTGGCCAGGTCGACGCCGCCTTCGGTCTGCCCGGCGCGGACAAGCACGCCGCCTTTTTGGGCGCGCAGGGGGAAGACGTGGCCGGGGGAGACAAGATCCTCGGGCCGGGCGCCGTCGGCCACGGCGGCCAGAATGGTGGTGGCCCGGTCGGCGGCGGAAATGCCCGTGGTGACGCCGTGGCGGGCTTCTATGGAAACGGTGAAGTTGGTGCCGAAGCCCGATTCGTTCTTTTTGGTCATCATGGGCAGTTCAAGCTTGTCGCACCAGTCCGGGGCCAGCGGCAGGCAGATGAGGCCGCGCGCGTGGGTGGCCATAAAGTTGATGACCTCGGGGGTGACGAACTGGGCGGCGATGGTAATGTCGCCCTCGTTTTCCCGGTCTTCGTCGTCGACGAGAATGATCATTTTTCCCTGGCGTATTTCTTCAATGGCTTCTTCAGCCTTGCAAAGGGGCATGGGAACGTTCCTGCTGCTAAAGGTTGGGGGCCGGAACCGGATGCGCGCCGGAAGATCCGGCTTTTTCGGAGGCAAGGCGGGGTTGCGTCCCCGCCGCGGCCGGCAAATAAAAATTGCGGGAAGCGATTCTTGTCCGGGCTCCGGGTCAGAACCCGTTGTCGCGCAAAAAATCCATGGTGAGGCGGCTGTCGTCCTTATGGGCGCTCCAGGCGGCCAGCATGCGCTGCACATACTTGCCGATAAGGTCAGTTTCAAAATTCAGTTTCCGTCCGGGCCGCCATGCGCCGATGGTGGTGGTCCCGCTGGTGTCGGGAATGACGTTGACCTCAAGAAAATCGGAACCGCAATGATTCACCGTCAGGCTGACGCCGTCAAGGGCCACGGAGCCTTTGACGATGACCTGCGGGAAAAATTCTTCGGGAAAGCGTACCCGCAGCCGCAGGGAACTGCCGGCCGGGGTTATGGATTCCAGTACGGCCTGGGCGTCCACATGTCCGCTGACCAGATGCCCGCCCAGGCGCGCGCCGAAGGAGAGGGCGCGTTCCAGGTTTACCCTGCCGCCGGCGGCCAGGGCGCCCAGATTGGTAAGCCGCAGGGTTTCCGCGCTGGCGTAAGCGGTGAATTCGGGGCCGTTGAAGGTCTCCACGGACAGGCAGGCGCCGTTGATGGCCACGCTTTCGCCGCGTACCCAGGTTTCCACGGGGAACAGGGCGCGGACGGCCAGGCGCGTTTCGCCGGAGCCGGGGATGACGCGGACGATTTCGCCCATGCCTTCGACAAGACCGGTGAACATGACTAGTTGCTCTCCCCGCCGGGTTGCGCGCCGGGCAGGCTTTTCTGGCGCAGGGTAAGCATGATGTCCGCGCCGGAGGTGTGGGCCTCGGTGATGCGCAGTTGCAGGGCCTCTTCCATAAGGATGGGCGCACGTCCGTCGAACAGGGCGGTGGCCTCGTTGTCGCCCAGGATTTTCGGGGCCAGATGCAGGTGCAGTTCGCGGGCCAGGCCCTTGTCCAGCAAGGAAAGGCCCAGCCGGCCGCCGCCTTCGCACATGGCGTAGTGGCAGCCCAGTTCGCCGCGCAGATGGACCAGCCCTTCGGCCAGATCCAGCTCCGCCCGCATGCCGTGCCCCCGGATGTTGGCCTTGGGCTTTGACGGCAGGCCAATAACGCGGATGCCCCTGCGGCGCAGGGCCTCCGCTTTGGGGCTGGCCGCCGCGGCCACGGTGGTCCAAAAGAGGGTGGCTTCCGGCCGTTCCTGCAACAGGTAGTAGGAGGCTCCGGCTTCGGGCAGGCGCGAGGTGACGACCACGGCCAGGGGCTGCTCCAGGCTGTCCGTTTCCGGATCGTCCATGCGGCAGGTCAGCTTGGGGTCGTCCTGATAAAAGGTGTTGCCGCCGACGATAAGCGCCTGCATATAGCGGCGCAGGGAATGCACCTGACGGCGGGTTTCAGGACCGGAAATCCACCTGGAATGTCCGGTGCGCGTGGCGATGCGCCCGTCCAGGGTGCCCGCGAGCTTGAGCAGCACATACGGCAGCCCCGTGGTCTGCCATACGATAAAATCATCAATGAGATCAAGACATTCTTTTTCCGCAACCCCTGTCTCCACGGTCACGCCCCTGGAGCGCAGGTATTCGGCCCCGCCGGAAGCCTTGGGATTGGGATCAAGCGCGCCCACCACCACGCGCCTGACGCCGGCATTAAGGATGGCTTCGGTGCAGGGCGGGGTTTTGCCGTGGTGGTTGCAGGGTTCCAGGGTGATCGCCATGACGCAGGACGCCGGATCGACGCCCTTCGCCTTTGCATCGCGCAAAACCTCCACTTCCGCATGGGCAAGGCCGGGACCTTTGTGCCAGCCTTCGGCGACGACGGCATCGTCTTTCACCAGCACGGCACCCACCGAGGGATTGGGGGCGGTGCGCCAGCGGGCGTTGTTGGCAAGCTGGACGGCGCGCAGCATGTACGGACGAAAAGGATGTTCGGATGCTTCTGGCACGGCTGCTCCCTGTGATGATTTCACGGTGTTCCGGAAAGCCCGGCTGTTCCGCGGCGGAACGCCACGGCTTTTTACCCGATGCGGCGCAGTTCGACCCCCGCTTCCGCCAGCATGTCTTCCGCCATGCGGTCCGGGTAGGGATTGTCGTACGTAACGGCCGTAATGCCGCAGTTGATAAGCATTTTCGTGCAGATAAGGCAGGGCTGGTGCGTACAGTATATCTCCGCCCCGTCCAGGGAGATGCCGTGAATGGCCGCCTGGATGATGACGTTTTGTTCCGCGTGCAGGCCCCGGCAAAGTTCGTGCCTCTCGCCCGAGGGAATGCCCAGTTTTTCGCGCAGGCAGCCCACCTCGAAACAGTCGCGCATGTTCCGGGGCGCGCCGTTGTAGCCTGTGGCCAGGATGCGCTTGTTCTTGACGGCAACGGCCCCCACCTTGCGGCGGCTACAGGTGGCGCGCTGGGCCACCAGACGGGTTATTTCCATAAAATACCGGGGCCAGGGCAGTCGCTGCATACCAACCTCATGATCCGGAGATACTTTTCGGGGAGGTTCCGCCTCCCCGTGCCCCTCTGGCGGGGGAGGCGCTCCCCGCACCGCCATTTCCCGGCGGCACGCGCAACGTGCGGGCCGCCGGAAATTGCGGGTCAAGGGGGCCACGCCCCCTTGCGGGGTTTGGGGCGGAGCCCCAAAGAGCAATAAATCCGTCTTCTCCTACCAGGCGAACAGCGGGAAGTTGGTGGCGAACTTTTCCACCTTTTTGCTGACGGCGGCAAGGCGGGTGTCGTTTCCGCGCGATTCCAGGGCTTCGGTGATCCAGGCGGCGATTTTGCGCATGTGGGCGGCGGTCATGCCGCGCGTGGTCAGGGCCGGGGTGCCCAGGCGGATGCCCGAGGTGACAAAAGGCGAACGCGTCTCAAAGGGTACGGAGTTTTTGTTCACGGTAATGCCGGCCTTGTCCAGGGCGGTTTCCGCTTCCTTGCCGGTAATGTCCTTGCTCGTCAGGTCCACCAGCATCAGATGGTTGTCGGTACCGCCGGAAACCAGTGTGAAGCCCGCGTCCATGAGGGAGGAGGCGAGCATGGCGGCGTTTTCCACCACGCGCTTCTGGTAGCGGGCGAATTCGGGACGCAGGGCTTCGCCGAAGGCCACGGCCTTGGCCGCGATGACGTGCATGAGCGGGCCGCCCTGGATGCCGGGGAATATCTGGCTGTTCAAAGTCTTGCCGAATTCCTCGGAAGAAATGATCATGCCGCCGCGCGGTCCGCGCAGGGTCTTGTGCGTGGTTGTGGTGATATACTGGGCGTGGCCCACAGGGGTGGGGTGGCAGCCCGCCGCCACAAGACCGGCGATATGCGCCATATCCACCATGAGCTTGGCGCCCACGGAATCGGCAACGGCCCGGAAGCGGGCGAAATCGATGGTGCGGGCATAGGCGCTGCCCCCGGCCACGATCAGGGCGGGTTTGTGCTTTTGGGCCAGGGCGGCCAGGGCGTCGTAGTCTATGCGGCCGGTTTCGCGCTCAACGCCATAGCCTATGAACTTATAGAACTTGCCGGAAAAGTTCACCGGACTGCCGTGGGTAAGATGCCCCCCGTGGGACAGATCCATGCCCAGCACGGTATCGCCCATCTGGATGGCCCCAAGGTAGACGCCCATGTTGGCCTGGCTGCCCGCGTGCGGCTGCACGTTGACGTATTCCGCGCCAAAGAGTCTTTTGGCCCGTTCGATGGCCAGGGTTTCGGCCACGTCCACGTATTCGCAGCCGCCGTAGTAACGTTTGGAAGGGTATCCTTCGGCGTACTTGTGCGTCATGACGCTGCCCTGGGCCTGGCGCACGGCGACGGAAACAAAATTTTCAGAGGCGATAAGCTCCAGCTTGCCAAGTTGGCGCAGGGACTCGTGGTATATGGCCTTGCCTATGTCCGGGTCGCGTAAAAGCAGTTCATCCATGATGGCCGTATCCTTTTTGAAAGAGAAAAAAAAATGCGGGGAAAAGGGAAGACCCCCTTTGGAAAGGGGGTCGTCCGTCCCGCGCATTGCGCGGGCGGATGTATTGTGGAAATATCCCTTCCCCTGACGCGTCAAACAGTCGTTCAGAGCCTTGTAACTTCAGGACGCTCATTCCGGCGCTTAACGGCGAAACAAGTTTCGCCGACGCCCGCGCGGCGGTTCCCGCCGCCAGAGCAAAGCTCGCCCGCGACTATTTGGCGGCAAGGATTTACAGACAAATCCCCGCAAGCATTTCAAGTGGAAATGCTCCGGTTTATCCGGGCGGCCCTTTCCCGGCTATCTGCCGGACCAGCGCTTGAACAGCAGGCAGCAGTTGGTGCCGCCGAAACCGAACGAGTTGCACAAAGCGTATTCGGCCTGAATGTTTTTGGGGCCGTCGCCCATGTAGTTCAGATCGCATTCCGGATCCGGGGTGTCGTAATTGAGGGTACCCGGAATGATGCCCGTGTGCAAGGCCATGACGGAAAAAACGCTTTCGATGCCGCCGGCGGCGCCGAGCAGATGCCCGGTCTGAGACTTGTTGGCCGTGATGGGAATGTCGTAGGCCCGTTTGCCGAACACGTTCTTGATGGCCTTTGTCTCGCAAAGGTCGTTCAGGTGGGTGGATGTGCCGTGGGCGTTGATGTGATCCACCGCGTCCGGAGAGACCCCGGCGTCGGCAAGGGCGCTGCGCATGGCTCTGGCCATCCCTTCGCCTTCCTCCTGCGGGGCGGTCATGTGGTGGGCGTCGCACGAGGCGCCGTACCCCACCAGTTCCGCATAAATGGTGGCCCCGCGATCAAGGGCGGACTCGAGTGTCTCGATGAAGAGCAGCCCCGCGCCTTCGCCCATGACAAAACCCGTGCGGTTCAGGTCAAAGGGGCGCGACGCTTTTTCCGGCTCGTCGTTGCGGGTGGAAAGGGCCTTGAGGGCGGTAAAGCCCGAAATGCCCATGGGCGTGACGGTGGCTTCCACCCCGCCGGTCATGGCGCGGCTGATGCGTCCCAGCAGGATGTCGGAAAAAGCGGTGCCGATGGCGTGCAGCGAAGAGGCGCAGGCGCTGGTGGATACCACGTTGACGCCTTTGGCCCTGGTAAAGATGGCAACCTGCCCCGGCGCCATGTTGGAAATGAGCATGGGAATCATGAAAGGGGAAATCTTGTTGGGGCCCGCGGTCATCAGCTTGGTATGGAATTCCTCGATGGTCTGCAGGCCGCCCAGGCCAACGCCCAGAAAGACGCCCACGGATTCCGCGTTGGAGTCCTCAATGGCGAAACCGGCGTGTTCCAGCAGCTTCAGCGACCCCGCGACGGCAAACTGAACGAAGCGGTCCATGCGGCGGGCCTGCTTCATCGGAATGCCGTATGCTTCAGGATCGAAGTCCTTTACCTCGCCGGCGATGCGCGAATCGTATTCAGAAGCGTCAAAACGGGTAATGGGGCCTATGCCCGACTTGCCCGCGAGAAGGCCCTCCCATGATTCGGCAAGGCCGCCGCCAAGGGGGGAAAGAGCGGAAAGACCGGTGATCACCACGCGTGTTCTTGGCATAAAAAGCAATCCTTACAATGTCGTCCCAGCCGCCACGGCACCGCCCGCGCTGTCGCGGCGGCCCGGCGCATGGGGCGGCGGGAACGGACCCCGCCGCCGGAGGTTGTACGGAAAACGCGCCGCAAGGCCGCAAAGGACGCGGCGCGAAAAAAAGCGCGGATGCGGGTGCGCGTTACTTCTGGTTGCGCTCGACGTAGGCGACGGCGTCTTTGACCTTCAGCAGCTTCTGCGCTTCTTCGTCATCGATTTCCAGCTTGAATTCCTCTTCCATGGCCATGATCAGTTCGGTCAGGTCCAGGGAGTCGGCGCCCAGATCTTCCACAAAGGAAGCTTCGGGCTTCACTTCATCGGCGGAAACGCCGAGCTGGTCCATGATGATCTTCTGTACTCTTGCTTCGACAGACATGTGTCCTCCAGGGGGTGATGCTATCTGTTTTTTTACTGTTAAGAAAGGCCGGTCAGCAGTACATGCCGCCGTTGACGGCAAGCACCTGGCCGGTAATATACGCCGCTGCCGGAGATCCGAGAAAAGCGACGGCCTCAGCCACATCCGAAACGGAACCGAAACGCTTGAGCGGAATATGGGCTAGGTACGCGGCGCGCACATCATCGGCCAGGGCTCTGGTCATATCCGTCTCTATAAAGCCGGGGGCCACGGCGTTGACCGTGACGCCTCGGCCGGCAAGCTCTTTTGCCGCCGCCTTGGTCATGCCGATAAGCCCCGCCTTGGCGGCGGAGTAGTTGACCTGGCCCGCGTTGCCCATCTGGCCCACCACCGAGGTGATGTTGACTATGCTTCCGCCGCGCTGCTTGGACATGATTTTGGCCGCTTCGCGCAGACAGGTGAACGCGCCCTTCATGTTGGTGTCGACCACGGCGTCGAAATCCTCGTCCTTCATGCGGATGACGAAAGTGTCGCGAGTGATGCCCGCGTTGTTCACCAGCAGGGAAAGGCGCACCTTGTCCTTGATTTCGCCCTGAAAAAACTCCGCCACCGCGGCGGGGTCGGCCACATCCAGGCGAAAAGCGCGGGCGGCTCCACCGGCCTGGCGGATGCCCTCGGCCACGGCTTCCGCCTCGGCCGGTTTGCTTACATAGGTGAGGTACACCTGAAAGCCCCTGGCGCCCAAGGTTTCGGCAATACATTTGCCTATGCCGCGCGACCCCCCGGTGACCAGGGCGGTGGAAATCAAATCACTCATCGGAATTTCCGTCCTCTGTATACGCCGCGAAAAAAGTCCGTAAAAACGCCGCGAAAAGACCGTATAAAAACGTCCCCGCGCTCCCGGCAGCAAAAAGAAGACAGACCCTAGCCTAAAACAGCACGGGTTTCAATGGGTATCCTGACGGTCTTGTATGCTTCCGGGCGCGGCAACGTAGGGGAATCCTCGCCGGTGCGCGGCGGCGTCCGCCGGGCCCGAAAGCGCCAAAACCGCGGCGCCCAAAAGCGTCAAAACCGCAACAGCCCCGCGCCCCAGGTCAGTCCGCCGCCAAAGGTGGTGATCAGCACGTTCATGCCGGGTTTGATGAAGCCTTCCTCCATAGCTTCGCCAAGGGCGATGGGAATGGAGGCGGCCGACGTGTTGCCGTAGCGCTGCACGTTCAGAAAAACCCGCTCCAGGGGGATGCCCAGACGGCCGCCCACGGCCTCGATGATGCGCAGGTTGGCCTGGTGGGGCACAAACACGTCCACGTCGCCAGCGGCAAGGCCGTTGCGGTCCAGCAGTTCCTGACAGGCCGCTCCCATGCGGCGCACCGCCTGCTTGAACACAAGGCCCCCCTGCATGCGGATGAAGTATTCCGGCCCGACCACGTCGCCCAGCTTATAGGGCGCGGCGGAAAAACCGCCGCTGATAAGCAGCATGTCGCCCTTGGAGCCGTCGGAGCCGACGATGGCGTCCACCAGATCGGCGCTGGGAAGGGAAGGGGGAGCTTGCGGCGCGGGGGCCTTTGCCCCCGTAATGATGACGGCGCCCGCCCCGTCGCCGAAAAGCACGGCCGTGCCCCTGTCCTCCCAGTTGCAGCGGTGCGAAAGGCTTTCGGCCGCAACCAGCAGCACAACGGCGGAAGGATGGGCCGCCGCCAGGCCGCGCGCCAGTTCCAGGCCGTTGACGAACCCGGAGCAGGCGGCGTTGACGTCCACGGCCATGCGGCCCAGAATGTCCAGTTTGCCGGCCAGGGTGCAGGCGGCTGAGGGGCAGCAGGCGTCGGGGGTGCAGGTGGCGTAGATGATGTGGGTGACGTCTTCCGCCGTGTACCCGGCGGCGGCCAGGGCGCGGCGGCTGGCCGCAAGGGCCAGATCGGTGCCGGTCTGGCCGTCTTCAAGGATGCGGCGGGCGGTGATGCCGGTGCGGGAGACGATCCATTCGTCGGTAATATCGGAGTAAGCGGCAATGTCGGCGTTGGAGAGAGTTTTTTGCGGGACGCTGAAGCCAAAGCCGCTGATGCGGGAGGATATGGTCATGACGGGGGGGGGTGTCCGGCAGGACGTGCTGCATGATGAGATCCGCGCCGTTTGCGGGCGGACGAAGAAAAAAGAAGCTATTTTATGGCCTTGCCGTAACGGGTTAGTTCCTCGTTGGCGGAAATGTTGGAGATCAGGCGCTCGTTGGTGCGTTTTTCCACAAAGGCCGCCGCCATTTTGGTGGCGTTGCAGACGGCCTTGCTGTTGGACCGGCCGTGCGAGACGATCATTATGCCCTGCAGGCCCAGCAGGGGAGCGCCGCCGTATTCGGCGTAGTCCACAAAGCGGGCAAACCGCCTGAAGGCCCCCTTGGCGAGAAAGGTGCCGATTTTGGCCATGGTGCTGCCGAGCAGTTCGCGCTTGAGGATGCGGGAAAGCGAGGAGGAAAGCCCTTCGGACAGCTTGAGCACCACATTGCCCACAAACCCGTCGCAGACCACAATGTCCACCTCGCCGGTGAACAGGTCGCGGCCCTCGACGTTGCCCTTGAAGTTGATATTCCGGGCCATTTTGAACATATCGTAGGCTTCTTTGACCTGGGAGTTGCCCTTGCCTTCTTCCTCGCCTATGGACAGAAGGCCGATCAGAGGGGCTTCCCTGGACAGCAAATCTTTGGCGTAGGCGTCGGCCATGAGGCCGAACTGAAAAAGGTGGTGGGGCTTGCAGTCCACGTTGGCGCCCACATCCACCACGATGGCCGGGGCCTTTTCCGTGGGCATGATGGTGGCCAGGGCGGGACGTTCCACACCGGGGATGCGTCCCATGATGAACATGCCGCATGCCACGGAGGCGCCGGAATGGCCGGGGCTGACCACGCCGTGGGCGCGCCCTTCCTTGACCAGACGGCAGGACACCTGAATGGAGGCGTCTTTTTTGCGGCGCAGGATGTCCGAGGGCTTTTCCCCCATCTCCGCCACTTCCGAGGCCGGAACTATGTCAAAATCGACGCCGCGCGTGTCGCAGGCTTCAACCTCTTTGCGCACGGCATCCTCCCGGCCGACCAGCAGCACGGAGAAACCGTTTTCCCTGGCGGCCTGCAAGGCACCGGGAACAATGACCGAGGGACCGAAATCGCCCCCCATGGCGTCAACCGCGATGACACAGGACCGCCCGGACATTCAGCCTTATTCCGCGGCTTCGGTGTAGTTGCGGCCGCGGTAGTTGCCGCAACTGGGGCACACGCTGTGGGGCAGCGTGTTTTTGCCGCATTGGCACAGCACGACGGAAGGGACGGCCACATGATGGTGGGCGCGGCGCATGCCTTTTTTGGACTTGGATTTTTTGTTCTGTTGAACAGCCATGGTACTCTCCTTAATATACGGCGGGGCAGGGGCGCGCGCCGCGCGTTACTTTTTGCTGATGGTGAGCCCGCGCAGTCCGGCCAGGCGGGGGTCGCCCTCCTGGGCCGCGCAGACGCAAGTTTTGGAATTTTTGTCGCTGCCGCAAACCGGGCACAGACCTTTGCAGTCTTCGGAGCACAACGGCTTTACCGGCAGGGCCAGCGAAAATTCTTCCCACACCAGGGCGGCGGGGTTTATTTCAAAATCCCTGCCGTGGGCGGCAAGGCGGATGACGGCCTCGTCCACTTCCGGATCGCCCTCTTCGTCCGCGGGTTCAGGGGCGGCTTTGCCCCCCCGCGCTTTCGTCCCCTGCTCGGGAGGAAGGGGAGGGAACGGCTCGAAGCTGTCAAAACGGTGCTTCAGCGTCACCATGGAGTCTTCCGCGCAACGGTCGCAGGGCAGGCTTACCACGCCGGTGATAAGCCCCCGGAACAGAACGCCCTGTTCCTGCGCAAGCACCTGGACTTCCGCCTTCAGCGGCTCCACGATACGGCAGGGGAGGGAAAATTCCGCTATGGGCTCCAGCCAGACGGCCTGATCCTCAAGCGTCAGCCGGCGGCCCTCCGGGGGAATGCCGCTCAGCGCTATCCAGCTGTCTTTCATAGTCTCATCCTCAAATGGCGAACGGGTCTAGTACATGCGATCGCTGTACTTTGTCAATGGGGGAACGCCCCGGTTTGCCGCTATGCGGGCCAGGCCTGTTTTTCCTTAATTAAACGAGGCGTTGCCGTCAGGGGCATATGGACCGGGGGCGGGCCACGCAAAAAAACAGTTGCCTTTTGCGTGGGGGATGCGTATGAAGGGCGCTTGCTTTTAGTGAATATTTTTTTGGAGGAATCCCATGGCCAAGAAATGCGACAATTGCGGCAAAGCCCCCCAGACCGGGCATCATGTCAGCCATTCCAATATCAAAACCAAGCGTCGCTTCAACCCCAATCTGCAGAGCGTGCGCCACCAGCGCCCCGACGGCGGCGTGTGCACCCTGACTTTGTGCACCCGTTGCATCCGCTCCGGTTTCGTCACCAAACCCGTCGCCAAAAAGCAGGCCTGAGCTCTTTTTCGCCCGCGGCGTTTTTGACTGCATCCGAACCGGCAAGGTTCCCTTTGTTTGCGAAGGGAACCTTGCCGGTTTTTCGCATTGTTTTCGTCCAGCCTTGACGCGCGGCTCCAGGACGGTCATTCTATAGAGAAAGGCACGATCCGTTCGTGCTGTTCATGGCGGCGGCAAACGCCGTCAGCGCGCCGTTGTCCGCGTGCCGCTTTCCACGGCGGGGCGCGGCGGGCCGCGCGGCAAATCCGGTCATTTTTCGTGAATCCTCCCGCAAGGCTTTCACGAGCATACTTTCTTTTTAAGGATAATCATGCTGCGATTTTTTTTGTTCCTGCTGTTTCCCGCACTGGAGCTTTATCTTCTGGTAAAGGTCGGGAGCCTGATCGGCGCTTTGAACATGGTGGCCTGGGTATTTATTTCGGCGGCGCTGGGGATTTGGGTTTTGCGCGAGCAGGGGCGGTCCGCCCTGAACACGGCGCAGGCCGAGTTCGCTTCCGGGCGGGTGCCCCCCGAAACCATTCTCAACGGCCTGTCCGCGTTTTTGGCCGGGATTCTGCTGATCCTGCCGGGGCTGATCACCGACTCCATCGGCTTGCTGCTGCTGATTCCTTTCGCGCGCAAGGCCGCCGCCGCATGGCTGGTGCGCTGGCTGGGGGCGCGGCAGGCCGCGCGGCCGGGAAGTTCGGGCTTTTTTTTCATGAGTTCCGGGGGGAGCGGGTTCGGAGGAGGGACGGTGTTCCGGACCTTCGGCGCTTCCGGCGGGCGGCCCGCCGCGCCCGCCCCCGAAGATCCCCGCCAGGGCACCATTATAGACTGCACGGCGGAAAATGCGGAACCTTCCGGGAGCCGGGCGGACGATCCGCGCCGGACCGCTGCGGCCGATTACGCGACGCGGGAGGCTCGTCCTTCGGGAGACCGTGCGGGGACTTCTTCGGGATTTCGTGCGGGCGGATATCCGGGCGATCATGATGAAGACCCGCGCCAGGGAACGGTCATAGAGGTCCCCACCCCCGGGGATTCCGCCTCCTCCGGCTCTTCCGGCGCGGAGCCTTCCAGCCCCCGCGGCGGCGGAACAGGCGGCGCTTCCTCCTCCGCAACCGGCGGAGGCCGGGGCGGCCGGTCTTGACGGCGGCGGGGCGCGTGCGGGCGTGAACACCTCCAGCTCCCTGCGGGCGCGGTTGCCCTTTGTCCGGCCCAGGCGTAACGGGACGGGGGCCTTGCTGTCGCTGCCGACCCGGAGCGGGGGGACCGTGGCCCTGCGCCGACCCCTGCGGCGGGGCGGGCTTTCGCGCCGTGGGGGAGTTCCCCGTTTTTGGCGCAATATTGTTCCGGCCCTTGCGGCTGTTTCCGCCTCCGCCGTTTCCGGCCCCGCCGCCTCCGCCGTTTCCGGCCCCGTCCCGGCAAAAGGCGCTTTTGTTCCGGAAGCCCGCCTGAACGGCTGGCTGCTGGTGCTGGCGGCCAAAAAGGTGCCGCACGTTTTTCTTCCCTCCCCGGCCCGGCCCCGCCTGTATGTCCCGCCTCTGGCCGAAGGTTTCGCCCTGCACGAGATAACGGCCTTTGAGCGGGAACGGCCCGCGCCGGAGTTCACGCCGCCCCGGCGGGACAACATGCCCCTGGTGGTCTTGTTTCTGCTGTCGATGGTTGTATGGCACGGCGTGCGCTGGGGCTGGTTTCCGGACCTGCGTCTGCCCGCCGCCTTTCCCTCCAATCCCGGCGAATGGGCCGCCCGCTTCGGCCTGGACGTGTACCGCACCCGCGTCCTGCACGAGTGGTGGCGCACGGTCACGGCCCTTACCCTGCACGCCGACGGGGATCATGTGGCGGGCAATGCGCTGTTCGGCCTGTTTTTCTTTATTCCCCTGTGCCGCCGGGCCGGGCTGGGCGCGGGCGTTCTTTCCGCCCTTCTGGCCGGGGCCACGGGCAACGCCTGCAACGCGCTGTTCCGGGAAGCCAACGTGCTCAGCCTGGGATTCTCCACGGCTTTGTTCGGCGCTGTGGGCAGCCTGTGCGCCTTTGCCGCCGGGGATATTCTGGAACGGCGCGCCGAAGGCGAAACGGGGCTGTTGTCGGCCTTGGCGCGCAAGCTTATGCCGCCTCTGGCGGCGGGGTTGGCCCTGCTGGGCTTTCTGGGCGGGGGAGGGGAGGCGCGCACGGACTACCGGGCGCACATCTGGGGCTTTGTCTGCGGCCTTGTCGCCGGAAGCCTGCTGCGGCTGATGGACGCGCGGCTGCGCGGGGCCGCACCCGCCGCCTGGAAGGCGGCGCAGGCGGGGATGCTGGCGCTGGCCGCCGGAATAGTGGCTGTTTGCTGGCGTATGGCGCTGGGGTGATCAAGGGGCAAAGCCCCTTGTGGGCGGGCCTCACTGATACCAGTGGGGCCGGAGGAAGCGCAGCAGGCAATTCTGCCCGGCTTCCGGGCCGGGGCTGCGGCGTCCCTTCTGCACCCTTACCGTCTGTCCCCCCGTTTCCACCTGATAGTCGATGATTTCCCCCAGAAAGGACTTGCGCAGCACCCGGCCGGGCAGGCCGTCTTCGGCGGCGAAATCTATTTCCGACGGGCGGCTGGCCAGAGAAAGCCGCTCTGCCGTCAGTTCCGGCGGCGGGGCCAGATCTCCGGGCAGGGGCGTGCCGTCGGGCATGACCGGACGGCCGTCGCGGACCTGGACGTCCAGGAAGTTGGACAGCCCGATGAAGCTGAACACGAATTTGTTGGCCGGGCTGTTGTAGACGTTCAGCGGGGTGTCGATTTGCTGCACCACGCCCAGCTTCATCACCAGGATGCGGTCAGAAAGGGCCATGGCCTCGGCCTGGTCGTGGGTGACGTAGATGATGGAGAAGCCGTACTTCCGCTGGAGATCCTTTATTTCGAAGCGCATCTCCTCCCGGAGGTGCGGGTCCAGGCTGGACAGGGGCTCGTCCAGCAGCATGACGTCGGGGTTGATGGCCAGGGCGCGGGCCAGGGCCACGCGCTGCTTGCCGCCGCCGGAAAGATCTTCCGGGCTTTTTTCCGCCAGGGACAGCAGGTTGGTGGAGCCCAGGGCGTCGCGGGTGCGGCGTTTTACTTCCGAATCGGGCCGCTTGCGGATGCGCAGGGGAAAGGCCACGTTTTCGTAGACGGTAAGGTGCGGCCATACGGCGAACGCCTGGAAAACCATGCCGAAATCGCGCTTTTCCGGCGGAAGGTAGAACCCTTTGGCCTTGGAGGACAGCAGGCGTTCTCCCACGTGAATTTCCCCTTCGTCCAAATCCTCGAACCCGGCCACCATGCGCAATGTGGTGGTTTTGCCGCAGCCCGAAGGGCCGAGCATGGAAAAACACTCGCCCCGGCCTATTTCCAGGTTCAGGCTGTCCACGGCGGTCACGGAGCCGAAACGCTTGGTAACGTCGATGAGTCTTACGTGCGCCATGCCGCTACCCCCTGCTTCTGCGCGTAAAGGCGTTGATAAGGGTTTGGCCCGTGATGATCAGGATAAGGGTCACCCCGGCCAGGGCGGCGGAAACGACCGTCTCGCCGTCTTCGTTCAGGGTGTAGATGGCCACGCCGATGGTGCGGGTGGTGGGCGCGTACAGCATGATGGAAACCGTCAGCTCGCGCAGCGAGGGCAGGAAGATGAGAAAAAACGCCGCCAGCATGCCCGGCCGCACCAGGGGCAGGACAATGTCCCTGAGGGCCTGCCACATGGTGGCCCCGCAGGCGCGGGCCGCTTCCACCAGCGAGTCGTGCACCTGCTCCAGGGCGGCGGAGTTGGCCTTGAGCGAAAAGGCCATATAGCGGGCGATGTAGGCCACCAGGATGATCCACACGGTGTTGTACAGGTTCAGGCTGTAGCGGGTGTCGCCTATGGTGACGCCGAACTTGCCGCTCCAGGCCAGGATGACGCCAAGGGCGATGACCGATCCGGGCACGGAAAAGGGCAGCATCCCCAGAAATTCCAGAATGCCCTTGCCCCGCACCTTCATCTTGACGATGACGTAGGAGATCATCACCCCGGCGAACATGGTGATCAAGGCGGCGGAAAGCCCCAGGGTAACGCTGTTGAAAATGGCGTCCCTGGTCAGATGGTGCTCGAAAAGGATGAAGCGGTAGTTTTCAAGCGAAAGGTTTTCCAGGGTGAAGGGCAGACCGTAGGTCTTGAGCCCGCCCACCAGAAAAATGACCGCCGTGGGCAGCACAATGGTGAAGCAGATGTACGCGATGCAGAACAAAAACAGCGGCACGCGCAGGGCGCGCAGCTTCAGTTCCATGGGGCGAAAGCTCTTGCCCGCGATGATCTGGTAGCGCCCCTTGCCCAGTATTTTGTTTTGCATCCATATGATGAAGGCGGCGGTGGCGACCAGCACCGTGGCCAGCACCGTGCCCGTGCGGATGGAGGCGAAGTTGCCCGCGCTTTGATGGATGCGCTCGTAAATGAGGGTGGGGATGTTGAAGATGCCGTTTTCGATGCCCAAAACCGCCACAGTGCCGAAGTGGGCCATGGAATACAGCATGATCAGCAAGGCCCCGGAAAGAATGCTGGGCAGCACCAGCGGGATGGTGATCTTGCGGGTGATGGTGAACAGCCCGGCCCCGGAAATGCGCGCCGACTCCTCCAGGGTGGGATCCATGCGCTCCAGGGCGCCGCACACCTGGATGAAGACAAAGGGGAACAGGTACATGACCTCCACGGCGATGATGCCCGCGTAGGAGTAAATGTTGAAGATGGGGTCGTGGAATCCCAGCGTGTCCATGAAAAAGCGGTTGATGTACCCGGCGCGGGGGGACAGCAGCATCTTCCAGGCCAGCGCCCCGATGAACGAGGGCAGCATGAAGGGCACCAGGAACATGCCTTTCATGAAGCGTTTGTAAGGCAGGTCGGTGCGGGTCACCAGCCATGCGAAAAAGGTGCCCACGGCGGTGCTGCCGATGGTTGTGCCGATGGCGATGATGACGGAGTTGAGCAGGGCCTGGTAGGTGTCCGGCTCGGACAGCACCTTGGCCACGTCGGCGGCGTTGAACCCCTCTTTGCCCCAAAAGGCGTTGATGAAAATAAGGATGACCGGCACCGCCACCACCACCACCAGGATGCCGATGGACAGGGCCAGGATGATCTGGGCCGTGCCGAAGCCGCCCCCGGAAGCGTTGCGGCGGAGATTCATCTTTCCCTCCGGGGCAGGCTGCGGGCGTCGAACCAATGCAGATCGCGAAAGGCCACGGCGCATTCTTCGCCCTCGGAAAACATCAGGCCGGACCGGATGGCGTGGTGGGTTTCCATCTCCGTGCGCAGGGGCGCGCCGTCGATGTCCACAAGATAGTCCACAATGGGTCCAAGAAAGCTGGCCCGCTTGATCACCCCGCGCAGTTCCGTCCCGCCCGCCGGGCGGGAAAGCTTCACGTCGGAAGGCCGGAAGGCCGCCACCCAGGCCGGGGCGTCCCCCTCGGGGCCTTGCCAGGGCACGGGCTGGGCTCCTTCGCCCACCAGGCAGACGCCGGCCTCCTTCCGCACGGGCAGGAAATTGGCCACGCCCATGAAATCAAAGACAAAGGAATCCGCGGGCTTTTCGTAAATTTCCAGGGGGGTGCCTATCTGGCGGATGGCCCCGTCCTTGTCCATGATGGCCATGCGGTCGGATATGGCCAGGGCGATTTCCTGATCGTGGGTGACGTACAGCACCGTGATGCCGAGCTTGTGCTGCAATTCTTTTATTTCAAAGCGCATTTCCTCGCGCAGGTTGGCGTCAAGGTTGGACAGGGGCTCGTCCAGCAGCATGATGGAGGGTTTGGCCGCCAGGGCGCGGGCCAGGGCCACCCGTTGCTGCTGGCCGCCGGAAAGTTCGGAGGGCAGGCGCTTTTCCAGCCCGGCCATGTTCACCAGGGCGATGGTTTCCATGACCCGTTCGCGCAGTTCCGCCTGGGGGCGTTTGGCGATCTTCAGGGGGTAGGCCACGTTGTCAAAAACCGTCATGTGCGGCCACACGGCGTATTCCTGAAAGACCACGCCAAGGTCGCGCCGGTCCGGGGGCACCGCGCCGCCGCCGGCCTCGGCCACGGTTTCGCCGCCGATAAGGATGCGCCCCTCGTCCGGGGATTCGAACCCGGCGATAAGCCGCAGCAGCACGGTTTTGCCGCAGCCGGAAGGGCCAAGCAGGGTGAAGCACTCGCCGTGGCGCACCGTCAGGGACAGATCCGCGAGCACCCGGTTTTTGCCGAAGCTTTTGCCGATATTTTCCAGTTCGATGGTCGCCATGCCGGGCCTTTGGTTGTCGGGGTACGGTGACTTTTTTCACAAACGTGTAGACGTTGCCTTATCTTACCGGAAAATGTCAATGATAGAGATGTTTTTACAATGCGTTCCCCGAACGGCGGCCGTTCCCGCTTCTATTCCTTTTTGTCCACGGCCGGGTTGAAGTAGCCCAGACGCAGGGCGGGAAACTCTTTTTTCAGCCGCTTGCGGAAGTTGGCCAGGCCGATGCAGGGGCCGGTTTCCACTCCGGCCATAAGCTCCAGGTAATATTCCGGGTCGATGTTCAGGTTGCGCAACTGGATGCAGTTGACGTCCAGATCGCGCACCACGTCCGCCAGGGCGGCGAATTCGTCCTCCGTATCCGTAAAGCCGGGGAAGAACAGCAGGTTCAGCGAAACATAGACCCCGGCCTGTCTGGCGATCCGGATGCTTTGCAGCACGTCGTCAAAGACGTAGCCGTGCGGCCGGTAGTAGCGCGTGTACGGCTCGGGCCGGGCGCTGTTCAGGCTTACCCGCAGCGATGTCAGCCCGGCGGCGGCGATATCCGCCACGGCGGAGGGAAGGGAGGCGTTGCTGTTCAGGTTCACGGTGCCCCGCCCCCCGCGCCGCCGGAACAGGCGCACGGCTTCGGCGATAAGGGGGGCCTCGGTCAGGGGTTCGCCCTCGCAGCCCTGGCCAAAGGAATAGATGGGGTCCTTTTTTTCCTGCCCGGCGTGGTGCAGCATGACCTGGGCGATTTCTTCCGCCGTGGGGGTAAAGGCCATGCGGTTTTGCGGGGTGGCGCAGATGCGCGAGCCTTTTTCCTGCTGCGAGATGCAGCCTATGCAGCGGGCGTTGCAGGCGCGCGACACGGGCAGGGGGGCCTCGTAGCGGCCCAGGCACAGGTTGCGGGCGGCCGGACAGTTGTAGGTAAGGGCGCACTTGGCCGCCAGGTGCTGCACCAGACGGTTTTCCGGGTATTGTTTCATCAGGGCGTGGGCCTTGCGGCGCAGTGTGTCCAGGGGTACCCCCCGGAATTCCTGCCGGGGGTCCTGGTCCACCTTTTTGGCGCATACGTAAAAGCGGTCGTTGGCAAAGCCCACGGCCCCGTAAGCGAAAAGCGGCAGCATGGGGGCGTCCGTCCCGGTGCTGTAGGCCGGGTGGGCCGTCAGGGTGTGCGCGGGCGCGGCAAAAGCGGCCACGGCCAGTTCTTCCTGCACTTCCAGCTCGCCGGTTTCCGGGTCAAGACCCAGGGCGTTGCGGCCCGGCAGCAGAAAGAGTTCGCTTTCCTCCGGCAGGGGCATGAGTTCTTCCGGCTTGGGCAGGGTGATTTCCGCGCCGCGCCTGCAAACCATGAGCAGGTCCGGGTGATCGTAAATATTGCCGCTTGCGTCGGCTACGACAAGACGGGGACGGATGGAGGGTGCTGCCATGGATGGGCCTCGAAATTCGTTGTTTCGCGATCTGTTTTGTGATAGCGCCTTTGCATACGCAAGGATGCCGATTCACGCAAGCGTAGCGGGCCAGTTTGGCGTGATGCTTCGTCAGGCTTCGTTTTTGCTCGGGGGGCAGGACCACAATTTTGCAGGAAGTAAAATTGGACGCGGGAGTGAAACGACCGCGCCCGCAGGGCGAGGCCCAGGATGGGCCGAGTCAAAAGTCCAGCCCGCCCTCGCAAAAACTTGCCTTCCTTGCCTGACGCCAAACTGTTCCCGCTAGCTCTGCGGGCCTAACCCGGTTCATTAAAGCCGGAATTGTTTGGTTTGACGCCGGACTGTTCCCGTCCCCCTGCGGCTGAATCGTCCCGATATCTCCCCTGGTTTTTCACGGAGTCCCACAAAGATGTTCAATGATCCCATGATTTCGCTCATGTTTATGCTGCTGCTGTGCTTTTTGGGCATGCTCGTCATGTTTTTGTACGTCGTGCGCGCGCTGGGCGCGCAGAACGCTTTTCTGCGCGAGGGTCTGGCCCGGCAGCAGAAATCCCTGGACGACCATGAGCGGCACTTGATGGAACTGGTGTTTCTGATGCGCGGCAAGGCGGCCGCCCCCACCGGCAAAAACGGCGCGGGGGAAAGCGCCCCCCGTCCCGCCAGGGCGGCGGAGTCCCCCGCCCCGCGCGGCGAGCCCTCCGCCGATATTTCCGCTTCCGGCTTTCGCCAGGGCGCGGCGGTTTCGGCTCGGCCCGCCCCGGCCAAGGCCCGCTCCCCCGAGGAAGAGGAACTGCTGGCTTTTCTTGACGACGCGGCCTCCGTCAGCCCGCTGGCGGGCGGAAGAGCCCTGGGCCTTGCCGGGCCGGCCCGCCGGGCTTCTCCGGCTTCGGGACTGTCCCTGGGGGGCGGGCGGGGCGGCGAGGTCAAGGGACGCCGTCTGGATATGATACTGGAAGATTGATGGACTTTCGCCCCGTTTCATCCCTTGCCCTTGTCGTCAAAGAGGGTAACCCCGCCGCGGAAAGGCTGGCCCGCATCATTGAGTCCTGGCTGCGGGACCGGGGCGTGCCCGTATGGACCGCCGCCCACGGCGGCGACCGCCGCTGCTGCGACGCCCTGCCCGCGGTGGATCTGGTGCTGGCCTTTGGCGGGGACGGCACCCTGGTTTCCGTTGCCCGGCAGCTTATGGGGCGGCGTATCCCCCTGGCCGGGGCCAATTTCGGCCGGGTGGGGTTTCTGGCGGAGTTCCCCCGCGAAAACTGGGAAAAACCCCTTACGGCCATCCTTGAAAACGGCATCCGCGCCGAAGAGCGCATGGCGTTGCGCTATTCCCTGACGCGCGGGAATTGCGAGATTCAGGCGGGCCTTGTGGTCAACGACGTGGTGGTCACCCGGGGCAAGCTGGCCCGGCTGGCCAACCTGACCCTTGGGGTGAACGACGCCCATTTTATGGAACTGCGTTCGGACGGGCTTATCCTTTCCACCCCCACGGGATCCACGGGATATGCCGGGTCGGCCGGGGGGTCGCTGCTTATGCCCCAGCTTAACGCCTATATCGTGGCGGCCATCTGTCCGTATCTCAGCAGCTTTCCCCCTTTGGTGCTGGACGCTGACACCGTGTTTTCCGTGACGGTGGGCGAGGCGGGGACGGATCTGTTCCTTACCCTGGACGGGCAGCATACCCATCCCCTGACCGTGGGCGACACCATCCGGGCGCAAGGCGTGCCCGGCAGCTTTCTGGTGGCGGACCTGGGCCTGACCGGCTATTTTGAGCGATTGCAATTGGTTGGTTTTGTTCAAAAATCCAAAACAGCGGGGTAGCGGCGCGGTGCGCCGTGATGCTTCGTTCTTTTTTTGCGCCTTCCGCAACAACGTATCCCGCTTGCCTGGCGGCGGACCGGGCCGCCGGCCGGGCGCTTTTTTACGCGGGCGGCCGGACGAAATTTTTCAGGGCGGGTGCCGGGGCAACGCGCCGGCGCATGACCGGTGCGCGGGCGACAACCGCGAGAAAGGGGGTCTTCATGTCACGACTGCCTGAGTTTCAAAGGGTGGCCGACATCCAGGCGGACGGGGAACCGGCCTTTGAGGCCTGGCTGTACCACTTTTTGACGGAAAACAACCTGGAATACCTGCTGAACCCTTCCATAGTGTCTTCGCCGGAGCAACTGCGCTTTATGGTGGCGCTGCACGACGAGCAGGTGTACCTGCCCTGCGATGACGACCTGTTTTTCCGGATTTACAGCCGTAAGGATCCCAAGGCCCTGTCCCGGGAATACCTGAAGTCCTGGCGTTTTATCGTCAAGCTGGTGAACGCCTACAACATGGGCAAGACGGACAAGCGCCGCATCATCGGCCTGTGCCGGTACCGCTTCCGCCTGTTTTACACCAACCGCATGATTCTGCCCTCGCGCATGATCAAGCGCCTGGTGGGCATCGTGCTTACCCAGTGCGGCGACCCCGACCCTTTCCGCGAGCGCAAGCGCCGCGCCAACGCCATGGCGGCGAAGCTGATGCGGGACTTTGTCTTTCAGGGCGTGCTGAACGCCTGCCCGTCTTTTGGCGAAGGGGCCTGCCTGACTATTCCGGAAATGCGCAGGCGGCTGGATCTGCTGGAAATGAGCCGTATTATGGCCCTTTCCACCCACGAGCCCCTGTGGCAGGACGAGGACGCCTTTGCGGATCTTGAGCGGGAGGCCCGGGCTTTTGACGTGGTCTACCCCTGTCTGGCCACGGCTTTTAACAGGGAAAGCGGGGAATTCAAGAAAATTCTGTTCATTCCCGACGTGTCCGGCGGCTTCATGCTGGATCTGCTGCTGATCCGGTCCCTGGTGCGCCAGGGGCACCAGGTGGTCCTGGCGCTGAAGGACGCCTTCTATTTCAACACTCCGACCATCTGGGACGCCGAGGGAGACCAGTGCCTGAAAACGGCGCTGGAAGACGCCCTGCACATCACCAACGCCCACGTCACCAAAAACGAACTGCTGCAACTGATGCGGGAAAACAGGCTGGTGATCATCTCTGACGGCACCACCGAGCAGTTGAACATGTACCGCGTCAGCGTCACCTTTGCCCGCGCCTGGAAAGAGTGCGACCTGGTCATCGCCAAGGGGCGGCGCAATCGCGGCGTGCTGCTGGGCTCAAGCCATCAGTTCACGCGTGATATTGTCGCCTACTGGCGGGACGAGGAGAACGGAAGCTTCCACGCCGAATTCAAGCCCCGGGCGCGCTGGGTGCACAAGTTTGCGGAAAAGGACATCCTGGGTCAGGCCAAGGCCATTGTCCGCGAAATGCGCACCGCCAGGGAAGAGGGCAAGACGATCATGTTTTACAGCGCCATCATCGGCTCCATACCGGGGCAGACCAAGGTGGCCGTCTCCCTGGTCAACGCCTTTGTGGCCCATTTGCGCGACAAGCTGGACAACACCTTTATCATCAATCCTGCCGAGCACTTTGAAGAAGGCATGGACGGCGACGATCTTATGTATATGTGGGAGCATGTGCAGCGCAGCGGCTTTCTGGACGTGTGGCGTTTTCAGACCGTGGAGGACATAGAAGCGAGTTTTTCCCTGATCGGGCGCAAGGTGCCGGCCATGTGGTCGGGCAAGGACTCCACCTTTTCCACGGGCTGCACCAAAGAGATGCGCATCGCCCTGGATATGCAGCGCAAGCATCCGGAACTGCAAATTATAGGCCCTTCTCCGGAAAAATTCTTTCGCAGGCGCGATTACGGCGTGGGAACATATTTTGACGCCACCCTTAAAGGATAACAATGCGACATGAATGAAAATATACTGATGGTGAAGGCGGCCCTGGAGGCCTGCTTCGCCGCGCAAAGCGCGGCCACGGCCGCCTGGCACGAGGCGGAGGCCGAAGATCCCGCCGCCGGGGAAGAGCACACCCCGGAAAACCTGCGCAACCTCGTTTTGCTGGAGCACCTGCACAACTTCCGGCTGTGGCACGTGGAAGACAGAGCGCGCCGCACGGATGTGCCCGATTCGGAAATCGCCGCCTGCAAGCGGCGGGTGGACCGCCTGAACCAGATGCGCAACGACGGCATAGAGGCCGTGGACCGCTGTCTGTACGCCCTGATCAAGCCGCATCTGCCCCGGGGCGCCACGGCCCGGCAGAATACGGAAACAGCGGGGATGGCCGTGGACCGGCTTTCCATACTGGCGCTGAAAATCTATCATATGGAAGAACAGACCCGCCGCGCAAACGTAAGCGAGGAACACCTGCGCTCCTGCCGGGACAAGCTGGCCCTGCTGCAACGGCAGCGCGGAGATCTGGCCCGGGCGGTGCTGGAACTGATAACGGACTACGCGCTTGGGCAAAAGGTGCCCGTGCTGTACTTTCAGTTCAAGATGTACAATGATCCTTCGCTGAACCCCGAACTATACGGCGGCGCGGGAAAATCCCCGGCCGGAAGCGCCTGAGGCCGGGCGGCGCGCTCCCGCCCGGCCCCTCCGATATTTTTCTGTGCCGGGCGGCTAGATCCCGCCCGGCCCGCCCGCCTGAAATACCCTTATGGAACCCGCTATGACGCCCGAAAAAATTTGTGAAACCGTCTCCCCGGCCTCCCTTTCCTACGACGAGGCGGTGGACGCCCTGGAGCGGGAAGAACCCGAAGTGACAAGCTTGGTCACGGCCCGCATCATGTATTTTTCCGAACAGGTGGCCGAACGCCTCAAAGACGGTTCGGATTACCTGGACTTGCTGACGCCGTCCAAAGACACGCCCGTGCTGGAAGCCATCGCCATGGAAATCGTGCGGGAAGCGGTGGAAGAGGAGATGGAAGAGGCTGATTAGAGCAAATTACCATTGAAAATGTGTAGTTGCTCTGGCGGCGGGAACCGCCGCCCGCCGCGCAGGCGTAGGCGAAACTTGTTTCGCCGTTAAGCGCCGGAGCGAGCGTCTCAAAGGTAATCTGCCCTGGCGGGCGTTCAACAGCTTATCAGAAAATAAGCGCCGATTAACCTCTTGTTGTCCGCCCGGCTTTTGAACCTCCGGCGGCCGGAAAAAATTACTCCGCGCGCGCCGCGGGGCCGGAAAGGCCGCAAGCCCATGCGGGCAGGACAAAGAAAGGGCGACTACGGTGTATCCGTCGTCGCCCTTTTGTTTGTCGCGCTTGCGGTTGTAAAGCTTTTTGGAAGCAACCACCCGCGTGACCGGTGCATGTTTCTTGCGCACTTTGACACTTTCACCCTTGATGGTCAGGGTGAAGGCTGCCTTGTCCATTGGCGCGCCCTCCATACTTGGTTGATGGTCCCGTCGTCTGAGAACAGAATAATCTTTTTCGCGGGAATGACAAGGGGCGGAGCGCGGGATTTTTTCCGCTCCGGCGGACTTGTCCCGGCCGCCGCGCCCGGGCGGGACAACTCCACCCGCGCCGGGTGGAAAAAACCGGCCGCCTGACGGACAAGGGGCGTCATCTATTGGGCATTGCATGGCTTTTTCATAATCGGCCGCCCGCGCGGGTAAAATTGGTGGGGTAAAACGTTTTTTTGTTGTTTTGGTACGCGAAATTCTGTAAGGATCGGGTAAGAGGCGGTATAGGCGACAAGATGGCGTGAACAGCGCGGAGCGGGCATATGAAAAACGGACGCGGCGGTGCGGCGCGCAAGCGTGTATTCTTCCGATTCCTTGAAGGCGGGAAGGCCCGCCCCCAAGGTACGGCCCTGATGTTCTTCATTTGTTTCGTGTTGGCGTGCCCGCCCGGAACCTTCGGGGCTTTGGCGGCGGACCCGCATGCAGGGCACGGCATGGCGAACGGGACGGCTCCTTCCCCCCATCAGGGGCGCGACATGTCCGCGCGGGAAGCTTCCGACCCGCACGCGGCGCACCGCATGTCCGCGCAGGAAGTCCCCGACCCGCACGCGGCGCACCGCATGTCCGCGCAGGAAGCTTCCGACCCGCACGCGGCGCACCGCATGTCCTCGGATGGGGCTTCCCCCGACGCCGGACGGCCCGGTCCGGCCTCTTCGCCTTCCATGGCGGCATCTCCCGCTCCCTCCGGATCCGCCGACCCCTTTGCCGTTGCCGGCAGGGCGCCGGCGGGCGTCCCCATAGCCAGCAACGCCGTCCCCCCGCCGGAGATGAAGGAGCGCCTGGGCGAGTCCGTCCCCGAGGGCATCATCTTTACGGACGATGCGGGCAGGTCTTTGGACGTCCGCTCGCTTATGGATGTTCCCACCGTGGTGGCCCCGATTTTTCTGAACTGCCCCGGCGGCTGCAATACCCTGCAAAGCTCGCTGGCGGCGACGCTGCCCGGGGTGAACCTTGCGCCGGGCAGGGATTTTCGCGTTCTGGTGGTCAGTTTTGACGAAACGGACGCCCCCGCCCTGGCCGCCCGTAAAAAAGCCAACTATCTTGCGGCGATGAATTACACTTTTCCGGAAAAGGAACTGGTGTACCTGACGGGCGAAGCCGGGGGGATACGCAGGTTCATGGATTCCCTGGGTTTTCCCTTCATACGCCTGGGGCCGGGCAACTTTTCCCATCCGCTCGGCCTTATCGTGCTGGCCCCCGGCGGCGAGGTGGTCCGCTACCTGTACGGGCAGTCTTTCATGCCCTTTGACCTGACCATGGCCCTGACGGAAGCTTCGGAGGGCAAAACGGGCCTTTCCATCAAGCGGGCCGTGGCCTACTGCTTTACCTACGATCCGGCGGCCAGGGGCTATGTTTTTAACTTCATGCGCGTGGCCGGGGCGATCATCCTGTTCGGCTCGGGCGTGTTTCTGTTCATCCTGCTGCGCAGCGCGAAAAAACGGCAAAAGGTGCAAAAATCATGAGCATGACGGCGGAACTACGGTCGGCGGATTTTTTCAAGCCCCTGCCCGGCACGGCGGGCGGCCTGCGGCAATGGCTGTTCACCACGGATCACAAGCGCATCGGCATGCTGTATCTGTTCTGCATCCTGGGCATGCTGCTGGTGGGGATGGTTTTGGGCTTCGCCATCCGGATGGAGCTGATGCGGCCGGGCATGGATTTCATGCAGCCGCAAACTTACAACGCTTTGTTCACTCTGCATGGGGTGGTGATGATCTTTCTGGTGGTCATCCCCAGCATTCCCGCCGCTTTCGGCAATATTATCCTGCCGTTGCAGATAGGGGCGGCGGACGTGGCCTTTCCCCGCCTGAACATCCTTTCCTGGTGGCTGTATGTGGTGGGGGGCGTGCTGGCCGCTCTTTCCCTGGTGACGGGAGGCGGCCCCCCGGACACGGGATGGACCTTTTACGTGCCCTTCAGCGAGGTGACCACCACCAACGTAAGTCTGGCGGTGTTCGCCGTGTTCATACTGGGTTTTTCCTCCATCCTTACCGGGCTGAACTTTATCACCAGCATCCACCTGTTGCGCGCGCCGGGCATGACCTGGAGCAAAATGCCCCTGTTCTGCTGGTCCCTGTACGCCACGGGCTGGATCCAGGTGCTGGCCACCCCGGTGCTGGCCATCACCCTGCTGCTGATCATGGCCGACCGGGTGCTGCAGGTGGGCATATTTGATCCGTCCAAGGGCGGCGACCCCATCCTGTACCAGCATCTGTTCTGGATTTATTCGCATCCGGCGGTGTACGTGATGATTCTGCCCGCCATGGGGGTCATTTCCGACGTTTTGCCCGTCTTTGCCCGCAAGTCGGTCTTCGGCTACAAGGCCATCGCCTTTTCCAGCCTGGCCATCGCCTTTGCCGGGTCCCTGGTCTGGGCGCACCACATGTTCGCCAGCGGCATGAGCGACACCGCCGTGCTGGTATTTTCCTTTCTGACCTTTGTGGTGGCCATTCCCTCGGCCATCAAGGTGTTCAACTGGATAGCCACGCTGTACAAGGGGTCGCTGTACCCCGACCCGCCTTTCTGGTTCGCCATGGCCTTTCTGGCGCTGTTTTCCGTGGGCGGTCTCACCGGGCTGGTGCTGGGATCGGCCGGACCGGACATTCACGTGCACGATACCTACTTCGTGGTGGCCCATTTTCATTATGTGATCTTCGGGGGGCTGGGTTTTGCCCTGTTTTCGGCCATGCATTACTGGTTCCCCAAGGTGTTCGGGCGGATGTACAATTTCCGCCGGGCCAATATCTCCTGCCTGATTCTGTTTGCCGGCTTCAACACGCTGTATTTTCCCATGTTCATCATGGGGCTGCAAGGCATGCCCCGGCGCTACGCCGACTACCTGCCGCAGTTCGAGCACATGCAGATGGTTTCCACCGTGGGCTCGTGGATTCTGCTGGCGGGCATGCTGCTGATGGTTGTGAACCTGTGGCGGGGCATGCGCTCTGGCCCTTTGGCCGGGGACAACCCCTGGGGGGCGGCCAGCCTGGAATGGCGCACAAGCTCGCCCCCGCCGCACCACAACTTTTCCGAAGAACCGAAGATAACCGGGGGACCGTATGACTTCGAAGGGATCCGCCGTGGCTTCTGACGCGCAATCGTCCGCTTACCTTTCCGCGGGCCAACCCGTTGCCGCGTCCGGACGCGCCCCGGGACACGAACCGGGCCATGAATCGGGTCACGGAACCGGACACTGGGGCCGCACTGTGGGCAATGAAGGGGCCAAGCTCGGCATGTGGCTGTTTTTGTTCACCGAACTGTTGCTGTTCGGCGGGCTGTTTTTGCTGTTCGCGGCGTACTTCAGCCGTTTTCCGGAGGACTTCCATATAGGCGGAAAGGTGCTCAGCCGCGTGCTGGGCACGGTGAACACCGTGGCGCTGATCACCAGCAGCTTTCTGGTGGCCCTTGCCGTGGGCGATCTGCAACGGGGCAACACGGCCCGCTCGCGCCATCTGCTGCTGGGCACCCTGGGCCTTGCCGTCCTGTTTCTGTGCATCAAGGCCGTGGAGTGGAGCGTCAAAATTCAACACGGCATCTATCCGGGCGGGCCGGAATATCTGGTCATGCCCGCCGGGCAAAAGGCCTTTTTCAACCTCTATTACCTGATGACCGGTCTGCACGCCCTGCACGTGATCGTCGGCGGGGTTCTGCTTTTTTGGGTCCGGCTGCGTATGGGCAAGGGATTGGTGACGCCCGGACGGCACATCCTGCTGGAAAACGCGGGACTGTACTGGCACCTGGTGGACCTGATATGGATTTATCTGTTCCCGCTGTTTTATCTGGCGGTGTAGGAGATATCGCTATGACGAACGCGACCGTGCAGCCCACGGAACACGGCGGCCACGCCCTTTCCATCCGCGTCTGCCTGCTGGTGTGGGCGGGCCTGCTGCTTCTGACGGCCGTCACCGTAGGGGTGGCGGAGGTGAATCTGGGATTTTTGCACGTGCTGGTGGCCATGATGGTGGCTACGGCCAAGGCTGCCCTGGTGGTGGTCTGGTTCATGCATGTAAAATACGAAAGTCTGGCGATCCGCGCCATGTTGTTCACGGCGCTTTTGATTCTGGCAATTTTTCTGTCCTTTGTCTTTTTTGATGTGGCATACAGGTAGCCTATGTATCAACAGTCACTTTCCCCCGTGCGGCAAGTCGATTTCGCCCTTTTTCTCGTCTTTGTATTTTCCGCTGTGGTGCTGGTGCTGCTTACCGGCATGACCTGCTGGTTCATCTGGCGCTATCACCACAAGCGCAACCCCGTACCTTCGGACGTTCGCGGCAACGTTACGGTGGAGGTCCTGTGGACGGTCATTCCCACGCTGATGGTCATGGGGCTGTTTTACTACGGCTGGACGGGGTACAAGGCCCTGCGCTCCGTGCCGGAGGACGCCATGCCGGTAAAGGTGACGGCCAAGATGTTTTCCTGGACCTTCACTTACGCGAGCGGCAAGAGCAGCGCTTACCTGGCCGTGCCCGTGGGGGTGCCGGTGCGGCTGAACATGCATGCGGTGGACGTGATCCACAGCCTGTTTGTGCCGGCGTTCCGTATCAAGATGGATACGGTGCCGGGCATGGAAACCTACGCCTGGTTCAAGGCCGATCGTCCGGGCGAATACGACATCTACTGCGCGGAATACTGCGGCAGGGGGCATTCGGGCATGCTGTCCAAAGTAAGGGCCATGTCCGCCGAGGATTTTTCCCTCTGGCTGGCGGAGAATGGGATGGGAGCGGGCGCCAAGGCCGGGCATGATTTTATGGAAGCGCAGGGATGCTTCAGCTGCCATTCCATGGACGGGGACGCTTCCATGGCGCCGCCCCTGAATGGGCTGTTCGGGAAAAAGGTTACGGTGATCGAAAACGGCAAGGAAAAGGAGCGCGTCGCCGACGAGGCCTACCTGAAGGAGGCCATAGCCGACCCGGGCAAGGATTTGGTGAAGGGGTACGACAACACCATGCCCCCGTATACGGAGGTTACGCCGGAAGAGATGGGGAATATGCTGGAGTACCTGCGTTCCATAGCCGGGGATGAATCCGCCGCCGCGGATCACGCGGGCATGGACCACAGCCAGATGGACCACAGCCAGATGGACCTCGGCGCTCCTTCCTCCGCCGTGCCCCATACCGACGTACGGCAGGACCGGCCATGATCTCCTTTTCCTTCAGAAAGTCCCCCCCTTCCTCCGCAAACGCCTTTTTCTCCCCCTCTTTTTTCTTCGCCTTCGCCCTTGACGCGGCGCGGCTGTTCCGGCTGGGGGTAAGCCTTGCGGCGGCGGGGGCGGCGGCCGTGGGATATGTGGCGGCTTTGCCGGGCCGCTGGAGCCTGGGGGCGGGGGGGGCAAGCGGGCTGGCCTGGACGGTGGGCGGGACGGTTTTGCTTGCGGCGGGCTGCTCGGCCTGGAACCAGGCGCAGGAACGCCTGCCGGACGCCCGCATGAAGCGCACCAGAAACCGCCCCGTGGCGGCGGGGCGTCTTTCTCCGGCCGGGGCGTATCTTGCCGGGGCGATCTGCCTGATTTTGGCGGCGGCGGCGCTGTTGCGGGCCGGAACATTCGAGCCGGGGGCGGAGTTTTTTACGGCGGGGCGCGCGGGCGGCACGCCGCAAAGCGCTTTGACGCCGGGGGTCGCGGCCGCCTGTCTGGTCCCGGTGGCGGCGCTGATCTACAACGGGGTGTACACCCCGCTGAAAAAACGCACGGGCTTCGCCCTGCTGGCCGGGGCGGCCGTGGGGGCCTTGCCTCCGGCGCTGGGCTGGGCGGCCGCCGGGGGCGCGCCGGGCCATCCCCTGCCGGCGCTGCTGTACGGCGTGTTTTTGCTGTGGCAGATACCGCATTACTGGCTGCGGGTGAAGCGGAACAGCGAGGAATACCGCGCGGCCGGATTTGTCCTGCCGCCGCTGACCCTGCCGGAAACGACCCTGGCGAAAATTCTGATACTGTGGTGCTGCGCTTTCGGCGCGGCGCTGTTTATGGCGGCCCTGTTCCCGGTGGCGCAAGGGGCTGTTTCGCGCCTGGGGCTGGCCCTTGCCGGGTTTGCGGCGGCGGGCGGTGCCCTGCTTGCTGCGGGGAAGGGCGACCGGATGCCCTCGGCCGGGCGCTGCCAGAGGATTATGGATGTTTCCCTGGCGGCATCAATGGCATTTGTGTTTGCCGACAGGCTGATGTAGGAACGGGGGCGCGGCGGGAAGTCCCGGAGGGGGGCGGACCGCCGGCTTTTTCACCCGCAACTGAAGGGATTATTATGGGTTGGATACATCCGGTGCTTCTTTTGGCCGCCGCTTTGGGCGGTTTGTATACCATGTGGCTGGGCTGGTGCCGCTTCCGCTGTCTGCATCTGGGCGCGCGCATGCCCTTTGCCTGGAAGCTTCACGTGCGGCTGGGCTCGCTGGTGCTGCTGCTGTGGGCGGTAGGGCCGCTGTTGGGCCTCCTTATGGCGCATATATTGTGGGGAGGGCTCTTTATTTCCGGCACTCACGCCTGGGCGGGGGTAGTCATGGCTCCCCTGGCCGTGTTCGGCTATGCCACAGGCTACATGCTGGACAAAGTGAAGAAGCGCCGCGTGCTGCTGCCCCTTGTTCACGGCACCAACAACCTGCTGCTGGTCCTGCTGGCCTTGTGGCAGTGCTGGACAGGGTGGCAGCTTTTGTCGCTGCTGTAGGGGCTCGGCTCCAAACGGTTTTATCGGCTTGAGCGGAACACCCGTTCCCTATAGCATTTTACACTTGAAAGAGTCGCTTAACGGCGAGCAAAGCCCGCCTGCGCCTCTTTCGTGGCAAGGATTTGAGGACAAATCCTTGCAGAGCAATTGACTCATTTCATTCGGTAATTGCTCTAATATTTTCAGGCGGGCTTTGCCCGCCTGAAAACATTCGGAGGCAAGGCCTGATTTACTTAGCCTTGCGAAGCCGCGGAGCGGCTCCGGCTTTGTCGCCCGGTCATTTTTACTCCTGTGGAGCGGGAAAAGCTATGGCGGGCCTTATTTCACCCACCGTGCCACGACCAGGGGCGCTTTTCCCGTGCGCGCTCCAGCTTGGCGGAGCCTTATTTCACCCACTGCACCACGTCTTCCACGGGCCTGCGGGTCTTCGGCCGGGGTTCCTTTTTACGGTAGCCAAAGGCCATCATGCAGGCCACGCCGAATTCTTCGCGGTTTATCAGGCCCTCGGCCTCCAGCAGCGTTTCCAGCCCTTCCTTGCTGAATCCTTCTATGGGGCAGGAATCCACGCGCATGACCGCCGCCGCCGTCAGCATGTTGCCCAGGGCGATGTAGCACTGCCGGGCGGCCCATTCGAAGCAGGCCCGCTCGTTACCCGTAAGGCGGAAGTCATCGTCCAGAAAGTTGCGGAACTTGTCCGAACGCTGCACGCGCATTTCTTCGGGCAGGTTCTGGGTTTTACGCATGATGGTTTCTGTGATGTAGGGAGAATCGGGCCGCATGCAGGCGGGCTTGCGGGCCAGCAGCACGACCACGTGGCTGGCCGTGGGCAGTTGCCCCTGCCCGCCCCAGGACAGGCTGCGGATTTTTTCCCGCAGGGCGGGGTTTTGCACCACCAGAAATTTCCAGGGTTCAAAACCAAAGGAACTGGGCGACAGGCGGCCGGTCTCCAAAATGACCTGAAAGTCCTCGTCGGGTACGCACCGTCCCGGCTCGAACTCTTTGCATGCATGGCGAAAGCGCATGGCTTCCAGAAAATTTGCGGCTTCAAGTTTCATACTGAGCTCCTGATTAAGATTACTGTTATCATCTTTAGGCTTCGAGCAGGCGGGCGTCAAGGCGGCCTCCGCAAGCCGCCCTCCGCAAGCCGCCGGGGGGGACGGGCCGGCCGGCTCGCCTTTGCCCCGCATCCCATCATAGCAGGTTGCCATGCTTGACTTCCTCCGGCCGTTCATACCGGATGCAAAAATGAAGGCTGGAGATTCCGCCCGCGTTGCGGTATGCTGCGGGCCTTCATACACAGGATACCAAGCTGCAGGAGCGGGCAATGAGCATTCCGGTGATAATCAACGGCGCGTCGGGAAGGATGGGTTCCACCCTTGTCAACCTGGTAGGGACGCAGGCCGACATGACCCTGGCGGGGGTCGCGGAGCGGCCCGAAAAACTGGATGCGGTGCGGAATCTGGGCTGTCCCTTCTGCTCCGACATAAGCGAACTGCTCGCCAAAACGCCGGGAGCGGTGGTTATTGATTTTACCGCTCCGCAGGCAAGCCTGGCCGTGGCGGAAAAAGCGGCGGCGCACGGCGCCCGCCACGTTATCGGCACCACGGGCTTTTCCGTGGAGCAGCGCAAGGAGCTGGCCCGGCTTGCCGAAAAGGCCGCCATCTTCTGGTCGCCCAACATGAGCGTGGGCGTCAACGTGCTGTTGAAAATCCTGCCCGAACTGACCCGTCTTTTGGGCGGGGACTATGACATTGAAATGACCGAGATCCACCACAACCGCAAAAAGGATTCGCCCAGCGGGACGGCGCTTCGCCTTGCGGAAAGCCTGGCCGCGGCCAGGGGCTGGTCCCTGCCGGAAACGGCCCGCTATCACCGCGAAGGCATCATCGGCGAACGCCCCAAAAAGGAAATAGGCATCCAGACGTTGCGCGGGGGCGACGTGGTGGGCGTGCATACCGTGTATTTCATGGGGCCGGGCGAGCGCATCGAGCTTACCCACCAGGCCCACTCGCGGGAAAATTTCGCGGGCGGCGCGCTGCGGGCGGCCCGCTGGCTGCGCGGCCGCGCTCCCGGCAGGCTGTACGGCATGGAGGATATGCTCTGATGCGGGTCGCCCTTATTCAAAGCAACCCTGTTACCGGGGATCTGGCGGGAAACGCTCGGAATCTTGCCGCCGCCGTCAGGCGGGCCGCCGAACTGGGGGCGGAACTGTGCATCGCGCCGGAACTTGCCCTGTGCGGGCATAACGCCGGGGATCTGCTGCTGCGGCGCGAGTTTGTGGAAGCCTGCCGGGCAAGCCTGGACGGCCTTGCCGCCGGGCTTGCCGACGACAAGGCCCTGCCGCCTCTGCTGTTGGGCGCGCCCGTCGCCAATCCCGTTCCCCAGGGCAAGGCCCTGCAGAACTGCGCCGTGCTGCTGCACGAGGGCAGGGTGCGTGTGGTGGGCCGCAAGGTGCTGCTGCCCACAGAGGGCGTGTTCGACGACCCCCGTTACTTCGAACCGGGGGTTTCCTGCGGGGTGCTGCACCTGAAAGGCTGGCGGCTGGCCGTCACTGTGGGCGAAGACGTGTGGAACGACCGCACGTTCTGGCAGGACAGGCGCACCTACGCTTCCGACCCTGTGGAGGAATTCATGGGGGCGGGCGGAGCCGACGGACTGATCAACCTCACGGCCCTGCCGTATGCTCAGGGGCTGCCCTCTTTGCATCAGCGCCTTCTGGGCTGGCTGGCGGCGCACTACCGGGTGCCCGTGCTGGCCGTCAACGCGGCCGGGGGCAACGACGGTCTGGTCTATTACGGGGGAAGCCTGGCCTTTGACGGCGAGGGGACCCTTACCGCCCGCGCGCCGCTTTTTGAGGACGCTGTCCTGATGGCCAACCTTGCCGGCAGAAAACAGGGGGATATCGCCCCTGATCTTGCGCCGGAAGAGGAATTGTGGCGCGCCGTGGTAACGGGCACGCGCGATTTCGCCCGCAAATGCGGGTTTACCCGTGTGGTGCTGGGCTTGTCCGGCGGGGTGGATTCCGCGCTGGTGGCGGCCGTGGCGGCGGAAGCCGTGGGACCGCAAGCCGTGACGGGGCTGCTGATGCCGTCCCCCTATTCCAGCACGGGCAGCGTCGACGACAGCCTGGCCCTTGCGAAAAACCTGGGCATAGCCACGCACGTGCTGCCTGTGGGCGGCATCATGGACTCCTACAAAAGCGTTTTTGACGCGGAATTCCCGGCGGGCATGACCGGCCTTGCGGAAGAAAACATCCAGGCGCGCATCCGGGGTTCCCTGCTCATGACCTACGCCAACCGTTTTCAGGCGCTGGTGCTGTCAACGGGCAACAAGTCCGAGGGAGCGGTGGGCTACTGTACCCTGTACGGCGATATGGTGGGGGGGCTTGGCCCGGTTGGCGATTTGTACAAGCGGCAGGTTTACGATCTGTGCCGCTGGTATAACGAGCGCCATCCGGACGCTATCCCCGCCGCCATTCTGGAAAAGGAACCCTCGGCGGAACTGCGCCCGGGCCAGAAGGACTCCGACTCGCTGCCGCCCTACGAGGCGCTGGATCCTCTGCTGCACGAAATCATCGAGGAAGGGCGCGGTCCGGACGAACTGGCTGAAAGCGGCTGTGAACCGGCCCTGGCGGAGCGGGTGTTCACCCTGTTGCGGAGTTCGGAGTTCAAGCGCCATCAGGCCCCGCCCTGCCTGCAACTGAGCCCGCGGGGATTCGGCAGCGGCTGGCGCATGCCCATAGCCGTGGCCGGCAGCGGCGCCCTGCCGCGCGTGAAAGGCGAATAACGCGTACAAGCTCGCGCCGTAAACGACGTGCTAGGTGGGGGGCACGAAAAAGGCAGGGACAAAAAGCCCTGCCTTTTTCTCAACACTCATTCGGGCGTAAGGCGCGGCGCCGCTTACAGGCTTTTTCCCATCATTTTGAGCAGGCGGACCAGTTGGTGCGTAAAGCCCGACTCGTTGTCGTACCAGATGATCAGCTTGGCCATGCGGCGGTTGATGACTGTGGTGCATCCGGCGTCGATGATGCCGCCGTAAGTGGAGCCGATGAAGTCGCAGGAAACGAGCGGCTCTTCGGTATATCCCATGTACCCGTTCAGGTGGGTGGCGGCGGCTTCCTTGAGAATGGCGTTGACTTCTTCGGCCGTGGTGTCACGTTCCAGCTCGCAGGTAAGGTCCACCAGCGAAACGTTGGGCGTGGGCACGCGCACGGCCATGCCGTCAAGCCTGCCGCGCAGTTCGGGAATGACCAGGGCCGTGGCCTTGGCGGCTCCTGTGGTGGTGGGAATCATGGAAACGGCGGCGGCGCGCGCCCGGCGGGGATCTTTGTGCGAGCCGTCCAGAATGCGCTGGCTCATGGTATAGGAGTGCACGGTGGTCATCAGGCCGTGACGGATGCCGAAGTTTTCGTGCAGCACCTTGGCCGGCGGGGCCAGACAGTTGGTGGTGCAAGAGGCGTTGGAAAGGATGTGGTGCTTTGCCGGGTCATAGGACGCGTGGTTGACGCCCATGACGATGGTGATGTCCACATCCTTGCCCGGGGCGCTGATGATGGATTTTTTCGCTCCGCAGGCGATGTGCTTGGCCAGACCGGCGGCGTCTTTAAGGGTGCCGGTGCTTTCCACCACCATGTCGACGCCGTGGTCCCCCCACTTCCATTCGCCGGTGGGAAAGCGGGTCACCGCCACCTCGCGCCCGTTGACGACAAGGCCGTTTTCGTTGTGCCCCACGGTGCCGGCAAAAGTGCGGTGGACGGAATCGTATTTGAACAGGTGCGCCAGCGAGGCGTTGTCCGCCCGGGCGTTGATGACCGCCAGCTGCAGTTCGGGATCGTCGGCCAAAATGCGCAGCAGATACCGTCCAATCCGGCCGAATCCGTTCAGGCCAATTCTCACAGGCATACGCATACTCCCTAGGCTTTGCCCGAACAGCCGAGCACGTTTTTAATTTTGTGTTGCACCATGGCCTTTACGGCTTCGCGCGCGGGCTTCAGGTACGCGCGCGGATCGAAGTCTTCGGGATGTTCGGTGAAGTGACGGCGGATGCTGGCGGTCAGGGCAAGACGGATATCGGTGTCGATGTTGATCTTGCATACGCCGTACGTGGCCGCCTTGCGCAGCAGGTCTTCGGGAATGCCGCGCGCCCCGCCCACCTTGCCGCCGTAGTTGTTGCACATTTCCACAAATTCCTGCGGGACGCTGGAGGAACCGTGCAGCACCAGGGGGAAGCCGGAAAGCCTTTTGGTGATTTCTTCCAGTCGGGGGAAGTCCAGCTTGGCTTCGCCCTTGAACTTGTACGCGCCGTGGCTGGTGCCGATGGCAATGGCCAAAGAGTCGCAGCCGGTGCGCTGCACAAAGTCCACAGCCTGGCCGGGATCGGTGTAAATGGTCTTTTCGGCCACCACGTCGTCTTCCACCCCTTCAATGCGGCCCAGTTCCGCCTCGACCCATACGCCGCGCGGGTGGGCGTATTCCACCACCTTTTTGGTGACGGCGATGTTTTCTTCGTAGGGCAGATGCGAGCCGTCGATCATCACCGAGGTGAAGCCCCCGTCGATGCAGGTTTTGCACAGTTCGAAATCGGGCCCGTGGTCAAGGTGCAGCACCACCGGCAGATCGGTTTCCATAAGGGCGGCTTCAATCAGCTTGATGATGTAGTTCTGGCCCGCGTATTTGCGCGCTCCGGCGGAAACCTGGAGAATAAGCGGCGATTTTTCCGCCGCGCCGGCCTGCATGATGCCCTGGATGATTTCCATGTTGTTGACGTTAAAAGCGCCGACGGCGTGGCCTTCTTTATAGGCGCGCTCGAACATTTCTTTGGGACCGATAAGGGGCATGGTGTCCTCCTGCGGTAGGGTGCGTAGGGATGGCGGCTATTGCCGTAACGGAATGACTCTACACCAGAATTCCCTCTTTGGGAATCGCCCGGTCCCGCGGATTTTTCGCTGAAAAATCAATGGATACAGTGCATCTCAGGCGAAAATATCGCGCAGTTTTTCCAGGGTGGAGGCATCGGTGAATTCGAAGCGCAAGGGCGTAAGCGTGGCCCAGCCTTCGTTCAGCAGCCCCTTGTCGGAGCCGGGGGTCACCCTGTCCGGGGGAATGGCCCCGTCCAGCCACCAGTAAGGGTTGCCGCGCGGGTCTTCACGCTTGTGATACCAGTCGCGCCATATGGCGGACGTCTGCGGACACAGGGCCAGCCCCTGAAGTTCCTCCACGGAACGATGGGGCAGGTTCAGGTTCATAACCCGGCGCTGGGGCACCTCTTGCCAGGGAATGCGCTCCATAATGCTCACCGCGTAGCGGGCGTGCGCGGAAAGATCCGTGGCGGCAAAGGAATCGTACGAGACCGCCAGGGCCGGAAAGCCCAGATGCGCGGCTTCCGTGGCGGCGGCGACGGTGCCGGAGTAAAGGATGTCCGGGCCTACGTTCGCTCCCGCGTTGATCCCCGACACGACTATGTCGGGACGCTTGCCGATAAGTTCGCCGATGCCCAGTTTTACGCAATCGGTGGGGGTGCCGTAGATGCCGTAACCGGAAAATCCGGGTTCCTTAAGGAGTTTGACCCGCAACGGGCCGGAAATGGTAATGGCGTGCCCCACGGCGGACTGTTCCGTCATGGGGGCGATGACATGCACCTCGTGCCCGGCGTCCAGCAAGGCCTGGTATATGGCGCGCAAGCCGATGGCGTGTATGCCGTCGTCATTGGTCAAGGCTACTCTCATAAAGGCTCACTCCTCAAAATGCGTGTGGCGCCGGCCGTTGTTAGCCGGGCATGTGAAAGGTAACTACGTGCCCGGCTTTTTCCCGTCAAGGACAGGCGATGAATTATGATGCGAAAACCGTTGCCAAATGTGCCGACAGTATCTATATTGGCGCATGGTACAAGACGGTGGATCGAACTGGGGACCTGTATGCCGGCCTTGCGCGGCGCGGCTTTTGAGGGGGAGCTTTTGTGGAGACGGTAACGGGAAAGCCGACAATTCTGATTGTTGACGATACGCCGGACAATATTACCTTGCTGTGTTCGCTGCTGGGTGAACTATACAAAAACAAGGTAGCCACAAGCGGACCGAGGGCGCTGAAGATCGCCATGTCTTCGCCTCCGCCCGACCTTATCCTTCTGGACATCATGATGCCGGAAATGGATGGTTACGAGGTCTGCCGCCGGCTGAAAGCCGACCCGCACACCCGGCACATCCCCATTATTTTTCTGACGGCGAAAACCCAGGAAGGGGACGAGACCATGGGCTTCGAGCTCGGGGCGGTGGACTACATCACCAAGCCCATCGTGCCTCCCATTCTCATGGCCCGCGTGCATACCCACCTGGCCTTGCAGGAAGCCCGCAAGTTCCTTGAAAAGCAGAATGAAATTCTCGAAGAGCAGGTGGAGCAGCGCACCCGGCAGCTTGCCGCCCTGCAGGACGCCATCATCATTGCCATGGCCTCCCTGGCGGAAACACGCGACAACGACACTGGCCACCATATCCGGCGCACCCAGCATTATATCCGCGAACTGGCCCTGTGCCTCAGGCAGCATGAGCACTTCGCCTCGGTGCTGGACGACAGGTTCATCGCCACCCTGTACAAGTCCGCGCCGCTGCACGATATCGGAAAGGTGGGCGTGCCCGACAGGATTCTTCTCAAGCCCGGCCGACTGACGCCTGAAGAGTTCGAGGAGATGAAAAAGCACACCACCTACGGGCGCGACGCCATCATCGCGGCGGAAAAAAGCCTGGACGCCCCGGAAAGCTTCTTGTTCGCCGCGCGCGACATCGCTTATTCGCACCACGAAAAGTGGGACGGCTCGGGCTACCCGCAGGGGCTTTCCGGCACGGACATCCCGCTTTCCGCGCGCCTTATGGCTCTTGCCGACGTCTACGACGCCCTCATCACCAAGCGCATTTACAAGGAAGCAATCCCCCACGCGGACGCGGTGGCCATTATCCAGGCGGGCAGCGGCACGCACTTTGATCCGGAAGTCGTGGCCGCCTTCATGGAAACCCACGAGCGCTTCGCCGCCGTAGCGGAGCAGTTCCGCGAGGATGCGTGATCTTTATCCAGTAAAAACAGCATAATAAAAAAAATAAAACTTCGCAAAAAAAGTAGTTGACGGTCGCGTCGATTTGACGCATATTCACTTTCCCGCACGAAGGGACTCGGTGTTCACCGGGTGAAACGTGCGGGAAATTTTCCCTCCCGGCAATTAAGTTCTTGACGGGTTCGGAAAAGGGGGGTATCCCCCTACGGGTTCTTTGACAAGTGAAGAGTGAGTGGATTGAAATTGAGATTCAGCTAGAGTTGATCTTAAGTAGGTCAACTTGAAGGTTAAATTATTAACTGGAGAGTTTGATTCTGGCTCAGATTGAACGCTGGCGGCGTGCCTAACACATGCAAGTCGAGCGAATGTATGGAGCTTGCTCCATAGATTAGCGGCGCACGGGTGAGTAACACGTGGATAATCTACCCATCAATTCGGGATAACAGTTGGAAACGACTGCTAATACCGGATACGATCTTCTTAAACGAAAGGTGAAAGGGGGCCTCTGCATATGCTCTCGTTGATGGATGAGTCCGCGCCTCATTAGGTAGTTGGTAGGGTAACGGCCTACCAAGCCGACGATGAGTAGCCGGCCTGAGAGGGTAATCGGCCACACTGGGACTGGAACACGGCCCAGACTCCTACGGGAGGCAGCAGTGGGG
>JAVBPV010000054.1:0-6183 GCA_031549405.1 Desulfovibrio sp. | reverse complement strand
CCTGGCTCAGTTCGGGACGGCTATTGTTGAAGCGGATGAGCTTGATATTCCTACAAGCGTGACGAGCTTTATTGCGAATAAGCTTTTGATAGGTGACAGGCGAAGGCCGGTTTCCGAGATATGGAACAAGGATGGCACTCGCAAATAGAAATAATTTGTCTTGGCTGCTGCCGGCACTTTTCAGTCTGCTTTTCGTAACGGTCAACACCCGTGTGTGGAGGGGCGGAGAAGGGGTTTGCTTTGTTTTGCTGGCGGCAGCCAGCATGGCTGCCTTTAACCTCTGCCTGCGATGGAAAGACGGAAAAACAGAAGATAGGGCAGCAATATTTTTGCTGATAGCCATAACTGTGGATTATTGGGTATGGTTTATTTACGCTCAGTATCGGAATATCAGCAGCTATGTGATCCTTGTGGGCTCTGAGGCGCTACGATTTTATATCGTTTCTGGTATCTTGAGGTATTTTATAGGAATATGTAAAATACATAAAATATTTTTGTTCTATTCAATAAAATATTTATTTCTTGATTTTATTGTTTGTCTATTATCGGCAAAATCAATGCACAGGTCTGATGTATTGACATCTATTAGCATATTCCATCCGCTTCTTTATTTGCCAATCTGGTTTCTTTTGTTATTTCATCTTTATGCAATAGCATATTATGTGGTTAGATTTTATAAAAGATAAGTAGGTGCAATTCCGGCAACGTCACGCGCGGGCACCCTGCCGGAATTGTGGTTTCCGCCGGAGTTGGGGGAAAAGCGGATGAAGCACGGCCCGTCCCGCGCGATGCGCGGGGCGGGCCGTTTGGTTTGTCTTTTGAATACGGTCAAGCTGTTTTATGAACCGGCTATCCCATGCGCGAGACGATCTGGTAGGCGGCCACGGACACCCCGTAGGCCAGGACAAGGTTGAAGAACAGGCTGAAGAACAGCCATTTCCACTCGCCGGACTCGTTTTTGATCACGGCCAGGGTGACGAAGCAGGGCGAATAGAGCAGGGTGAACAGCAGCAGGGAGACGGCCGTGGCGGTGGTCCAGTCGCTGTCGCTGCGGATGCGGTCGGCCAGGGTGGCGTCCTGTTCCGCGTCCACTTCGCCCAGGGAATAGGAGGTGCCCAGGGTGGCGATGACCACTTCCTTGGCGGCTACGCCCGCCACCAGGGCGATGTTGGTGCGCCAGTCAAACCCCGCGGGGCGCGAGATGCCCTCAAGCGCCACGCCGATCCGGCCCGCGTAAGAGTTGCGCAGGGCTTCCCCGGATTTCTCGTTGTCGATGCCCGTGATTTCGGCTTCCAGTTTCTTTTCGGGCAAGGCGTCCAGTTCTTCCTGCAGCTTGGCCATCCGCGCTTCCAACTGGCCCTTGGGCGTGGCTTCCAGTTCGGTCGTCAGGCTTTCCACAGTGTGTCGCAGCGCTTTGGCGGCGGCGGAATTTTCGTCCAGGCGGGCCAGGGCCGCGGTGTGCTGGTCTATCCGCGCCTTGAGCGCGTCATGTTTGGCGTCGTCGCCCAAGGCCTCGATTTGTTCGGTCAGGTCTTCTATTTCGGACTGAAGCCTTCCGGCGGGCAACTCGTCCAACTGGGTCTGCAGGGGCTCAATTTTCACCTCGGCCTCTTTCACCCTGGGGTCGGATTCCTTCAAACCCTCGATGCTCGCGCGCAGTTCGGCGATTTCGTCAGAAAGTTTTTTGTAGGGGTATTCGGCCAGTTTTTCTTCCAGGGGGGCTTTGCGCTCATCAAAAACTTTGGCTTTTTCCGCTGACAGCTCGGGAAAGGTCATGCCCGCCCAGATCAGGATGGAGATGGCCAGGATGATGGTCCCGGCCTTTTTGATATACTGCCAGGCCCGTTCCCAGGTGTGGATCAGAATGCCGGTAAGGGTGGGCAGGCGGTAGGGGGGCAGCTCCATGACAAAGGGGGTGGATTCGCCCTTGATGATGGTGGAGCGCAGCAGGCGCGCCGTAAGCAGGGCGGCGAACCAGCCGGCCAGGGTCAGCAGGAACATTACCAGGGCCTGATGCTCGGAAAAGAACACCCCCACCAGCAGCAGGAACACGGGCAGCTTGGCCCCGCAGGACATCATGGGCGCGGTAAGCATGGTGGCCAGGCGCTCGCGCGGGCTGCGCAGGGTGCGGGTGGCCATAACGCCGGGCACGGCGCAGCCGCCCGCGATGCCGCCGGAGACGATATACGGCATCACCGAGGCCCCGTGCAGGCCGAAAAAGCGGAAAATGCGGTCGGACATGTAGGCCACGCGCGCCATGTAGCCGGAGTCCTCAAGAAAGGAGATGAACAGGAACATGATGATGATAAGCGGCACAAAACCGAACACGCCGCCCACCCCGTCAATGACGCCGGAGGTGATCATGGACTTGAGCAGACCGGCGGGCATGGCCGCGTCCACGGCTCCGTGCAGCCATTCGAACCCGGAGGCCAGCAGGTCGGCCGGATAGGCGCCCAGTTCGAAGGTGACGTAGTACATGGCGTACAAAAGGGCCATAAGAATCAGGGGACCGAGAAAACGGTTGGTCAGCACCATATCCATTTTGTCGGAATAGGCCATGCGGTCTTTCATTTTGTCGGCGCCGCTGATGACGCCCTGGCGGAGCACGGAGGAAATATACCCGTAGCGGTAGTCGGCGATGACCCCTTCCGGATACGAGTTCAGGGTGGATTTGAGATGCGCGGAGGTTTCCGCGGCGATTTTGGCCAGCGCCGCCGCCGTCCCGGCGTTGACGGCCCGGCATTGTTCCATGATGTCCTCGTCGTTCTCCAGGAACTTCAGGGCCACCCAGCGCGCCGGAAATTTGCCGGTCAGCAGTTTTTCCCTTTCCACGAGGGGGGTCATGGCCTTGAGGGCTTCGTCAATGTCCGGACCGTAGGATATTTCCAGGGGTACGGCCTTGCCGGAGCGTTCCTCCGCCAGGGCCAGCGAGGCGGCCAGGGCCTCCTTCAGCCCTTCGCCGGTTCTGGCCACGGTGGGCACGGCTTTGACCCCCATGGCTTCTTCAAGCTTTTTCGCATTGATGCGCAGCCCCTGGGCTCTGGCCTCATCCATCATGTTCAGGGCCAGCACGACGGGCACGCCCATTTCCAGCATCTGCACGGTCAGGTACAGGTTGCGCTCAAGCACGCCGGCGTTGATTACATCCAGAACGGCGCCGGGCTTGTCCTCGGCCAGAACGCGCCGGGCCACGACTTCCTCAAGTGAATAGGCGGTCAGCGAATACGTGCCGGGCAGGTCCACCAGGGGGACGTTTTTTCCGTCCAGGTGGGCTGTGCCTTCCTTTTTTTCCACGGTGATGCCGGGGTAGTTGCCCACGTGCTGGCGCGCGCCCGTGTACCAGTTGAAAGCCGTGGTTTTGCCGGAGTTGGGGTTGCCCGCGATGGCGATAAAGGTGTTGGTGGCAGACATGTACGCTCCTGAAAGGGTGTGGGGAAAAGACCGAACGCTATGAAGGCCGCGGCGCGGCCACAGCGCCGCGGCGCTTTTTCCGGAAAAAACGGATGTTACGGGAAGTAGGCACAATTTTGGGGCCGGGCTTCATTGGACCGTTTTGCTCCAAGCGCGCAAACCCCGGCCCCTTGCCGCGCCCGGCCGGAAAAAGGCCTGTGCCGCCGTTGCGGCCGGGTGACGCGGCTACGGGACCAAAAAACCGTTTGAAGCCTGGCCCGTCATAACGGGTTTACAGCTATGTAATCCGCTTCTTTATTGCGCAGGGTCAGGGTGAACCCCATCAGGCGCAGGGCCACGGGATCTTCAAGAGGCGCGCGGCCCACGATCTGCACCTCGACGCCGGGCACCAGACCCATGTCGCGGATGCGGCGGCCCATTTCCCCTTCGGCCGTGATGGCGGCAATGGTGGCGCGCTGGCCCTTGTCCAGGGTGCGCAGTGACACGGTTTTGCTCATTGACGGTCCTTTTTGAAATTGAAGATTGCTTTCAATTGCTTCTCAAAAAAAATTGCCGGTCACTTTCCGCAGCCGCAGCCTGTTCCGCCCCGGTGGGGCTCAACCCGGCAACCGCACCGGCTATTGCCGGCTCCGGAGCCGCCGCAGCCGGAAGAAGACCCGGCGCAGCCGCACGAGGGCCGCACGAAAATTCTGTACACGGCATAAGCGGCGGCCGCGCAAATAATAACGGTCACTATAATGGCGTCCCACATAACCTTTCTCCTTTACGCCGCCAAACCGGCGGCCCGTTCCGGCGCAAGCCGGAAACGCCACGCGTATGCGCCCGGCACTTTCTAGCGCGCTTCCCGTCCGTGTCCTTCGCCCCTGTTGCGGCGCTGGCGGCCGAACCCCATTCCCTGAGAATGCGTATGATCGTCATTCTCAATACAGTCGACGCACTCGACGCCTTCGGCCATGCAGTCCCCGATAACCAGCGAGGAACCGCGCACCCGGATGCGGCGCATGCCCCCGCCCGTGCAGTTGTCGCAGACTTCAAGCCTGGTGCCGGGCAGGATGCCCAGGGCGCACAAACGCGCCCTGGCGGCTTTGTCGGCCGTAAGCGAGTGCACGCGGACGGTTTTTCCGGCGGGGATATCGCGCAACAGACGGCATTGCGGCGGGTTCACGGTGCACTCTCCTGAAGAACGGGGCATGAAGAAAAAGCGACTCCCATTCTTTCTGGATGGAAAGTAGCACTTTGAAAATGAATGTCAAGTTCTAAAATAGGTATTCTCTACCACAGGTCTGAAAGGGAAGCCCGCCTGTCCCGCGCAAGGCCGGGGGCCAGGTATTCCACGCGCACGCTGATGGCGGTTCCGCCGCGCACGTTGAAAACCCCCTCGACGGTGAGCCGGCGGGGCGAAAGCAGGGAAACAAGGTCGTCGGCGATTTTGTTGGTAAGGCTTTCCATAAAGGAGCCGTGGTTGCGGAAAGCGGCCATATACAGCTTGAAGGATTTGGACTCCACGCAACGCTCATCAGGCGCGTAGCGCAGGATGATGGTCCCGAAGTCGGGCTGCCCGGTCATGGGGCACAGGCTGGTGAATTCCGGGTGCTCGAAACGTATGACGTAGTCGCGGTCCGGGTAGCGGTTGGGAAAAGCCTCCAGAATGGAGGCGTCGGGGCTGTCGTAGCGCCGGGGTGAAGCGCCGCCCAAAAGGGTCAGGCCGCTGGTTTCCGGAGTTTGGGCGGCGGATGCGGGCGTGTTGCGCGCCTTTGGCGCGGCGGGGGATTTTTTCACGGGCATGGTGCGGGTCTCGGATCGTGGTAAAAGGAAAAGGCGGCGGTTCCCGCCGCCAGAGCGAACAAACATTTTCAATATAGCTTGCTTCAGCCGCCCCAGACGTTTCTGTGGATCTTGCTCTCGTCGTAGCGGCTTTTGTGTTCCTGCTTCTGGTTGGGGCGCCCGGCCAGCACCAGGGCCAATGGTTCGATATGCCCCGGCAGGCCGCAAAGCCGGCGGAATCCCTGGATGCGGTCCTCCACAGGATAGATGCCCGTCCACACCGTGCCCAGGTTTCTGGCCAGGGCCGCCAGCAGGATGTTCTGGATGGCGGCGGAGCAGTCCTGTACCCAGAAGCCGTGGTATTTTTCCGCCTTCAGGTCGCCGCAGACCAGAATGCCCAGGGGCGCCCGGGGAGCCATGGCCGCATAAGGGTTGATGGCGGGCACCTGTTCCAGCACGGCCTTGTCCGTGATGACCACAAACTGCCAGGGCTGGGCGTTGCCCGCGCTGGGGGCGATCATGGCGGCGTCGAGCAGGGCGCGGATGTCTTCTTCGGCAACAGGCTGGTCCGTGAAGCTGCGGACGCTGCGGCGGGTGTGCAGGGCGGTAAGGATATCCATGGCAATCTCCTTGCGGTAGTGGTCCGTTTTGCCGTGATGCCGTGCCGGGCGCGGTTTTTTCCGGGGCGGGGCGCAAAAGAGGCCCGGCCGTGCGAATACGCGCCTTTTGACGGCAAACCGGATCCCTTTCGATACCGTAATTGGCTGCCGTCAATCCGATTTTTACAGAGATGCGCGGGCATGGCAAGGCGGAAAAGCCCCCGCGTGCGGGGCGGAAAAAAGGCGGGGGTCTTGAACCCCCGCCTGAGGCTGTTGACAAAGTCCCCTTTGGCAACAGCCCGCCGCAAAGGCGCAGGCGGCATTCATTGCCGCCGTCAAGCGCCGGAGCGGGCGCGCCTTCGCAAACCCCGCCCTTGCGGGGTTTGTCATTACCGCAGGCCAGCCCCAA
>JAVBPV010000051.1:0-26403 GCA_031549405.1 Desulfovibrio sp. | reverse complement strand
TTTGCCGCAAACAGTCGTTTAGAGCATTTTAACTTTGAGACGCTCGCTCCGGCGCTTAACGGCGAAACAAGTTTCGCCTACGCCTGCGCGGCGGGCGGCGGTTCCCGCCGCCAGAGCAACTACACATTTTCAATGGTAATTTGCTCTAAAATCCGACTTCCTCGTCGATCAGCACCACGTGGATGCGCTTTTGCGGAAAACAGCGCATGGTCAGAGTCCAGGTTGCGCACATGCGGTCGGGGCTTTTGCAGTCCATACAGTAACCGGTCTCGGCGCAGGGGGTTTTTCTGTTCAGGCGCAGGCCGTTGGCCGGGGCCGCGATACTTCTGACCCGCTCGAAGCCCGACTCAAGGGTCGTGCAAAGCTTGTTGCGGCCCACCAGCAGAATCACCTTTCTGGGGCCGTACTGCACGGCGGCGGTGCGGTTGCCGAAGCCGTCCACCAGCATCAGCGTGCCGTCGCGGGTCACGGCGTTGACCGAGCACAGGTACAGGTCGCACAAAAGGGCCTGGCGGCGCAGTTCCAGCACAGCCTCAAGACCGGCGCTCATGTCAAAGGTATCCATGACGGTGATGTCCGCGCGCGCCTTCAGGGCTTCCAGCAGTCCGGCCTCGCGCACGGTCATGGAACCGCCGAAGGAAACGGTTTTGGCCCCGCTTTCGGGCAGCAGCTTGTCCAGCACCAGCTTGGCGGCGTCGGCCAGCGTGGGTGTGACGGAAGCCTCAAAGCCGTGCTTTTGCAGCGTTTCCGCCAGTTTTTCAAGGTGCAGGACATGAAGGGTTTCGCGCGGGGCCACGAAGGGCGATGCGGAATTGGGCATGAAGACGGCTCCTGGACGGCGGAGGCTAACGCCCCCGGATTACAAGTTATAAACCGGCCGGGCCTGCTCAACCCAGGCCGAACGCTTCCGCCAGCGCAGCCTTTACAGAGGCCAGAACATCCTTGGGCGGAGCGGCGGCGTCCACAATACGGAACCGCCCGGGATGACGCCCCGCCCAGGCCAGATAGCCGTCGCGCACGCGCTGGTGAAAGGCCAGGTTTTCGGCCTCAAAGCGGCCTTCCGCCACTTCCAGCCCTTCGCGCAGGTTACGGGCGCGGGCGCGGGCAAGGCCCGTCTGGGGGGGCAGATCCATCAGAAGGGTGAGATCGGGCCACAGACCGCCCACGGCCATAACGTTCAGCCGGAACAGTTCTTCCACATCCAGCCCGCGCCCGTAGCCCTGGTACACGATGGTGGAGTCGGCGTAGCGGTCGGAAATGACCACGGTTCCGGCATCCAGGGCGGGGCGGATGTGCCCCCGCACGTGCTGGGCGCGGTCGGCAAGATACAGGAACAGTTCGGCCTCGGGCGCTATGGACCGGCGCGCGTCCAGCAGCAGGGCGCGCAGTTCCCTGCCAAGATCGCTGCCGCCCGGCTCGCGGGTGCAGAACAGGGGCGGCCCCCCCTGGGGCAAAGAGCGCAGCCATTCCCGTACCCCGGCAATGACCGTTCCCTTGCCGGAACCCTCTATTCCTTCGAAAGTAATGAACATTGGCTTATCAGGGGCAAAGGTTCGGCGGCCGCTTCGGGCGGCCGCGCCGTTTTTACGCGCGCGCGCGGGGGCGGCGGATCCGGCAGGGGCGAAGCCCCGGACGCCATGCAGGCCGCGATGTCCGCGCCGCCGCGCTCCCGGGGGAAATCCTCCGGCGTGGGCACGGCGCGGAAAAGAAAACGCTCCAGGCCGGAATTGTAGGCGGACCAGCCGCTTTCCTCTTCGCCCAGGGAGGACAGGGCCGCCCGTACCTGCTGCAGCTTGGCGTCGATGTTGTCGGCATAGTGCAGGACCAGGGCTTCCGCCGTGGCGGGAACCTTGGGCGAGCCGAACTCCAGGGTGCCGTGGTGGCTGAGCACAAGATGCTGCAGATGTTCCGCCAGTTCCGGCGCGAGGCCGGATTTTTTGATGAAGGGGGCCAGGCGTTCCAGCACCAGGGAAATATGTCCCAAAAGGCGTCCGGGGGTGGTGTAGTCCGTGCCGGGACCGGGGCTAAGCTCCCACAGCTTGCCCAGGTCGTGGCACACGGCCCCGGCCAGCAGCGCCTGCCGGTCCAGGTCCGGGTAATGATCCGCGATGCGCATGCACAGACGCGCCACGGAAAGGGTGTGTTCCAGCAGCCCCCCGGCGTAGGCGTGATGCATGCCCTTGGCCGCCGGGGCGCGCGGCAGATCCCGTGCAATCTCCGCGTCGCCCAGCAGGCCCAGAACAAGCCTGCGCCAGGGCTTGTGGGCGAACACGGCCCGGCAAAGCCGCCGCAGGTCTTCCAGCATGACTTCGGGCCGGTAGGGGCTGGCGGGCATGAACAGGGCCGGATCCAGGGCGGCGGATTCCTCCTCTGTCAGCACACGCAGGCCTTCCACAGCCAGTTCCAGCCTGTCGCGGTAACTGGTCACCCGGCCGCGCGCCTGCACCAGCATGCCCGGCGCAAGATCCGGATATTCGCGGCTTTGCGGGCTCCATATCTTGGCGCCAAGGGAACCCGTTGCGTCGCCAAGCTCCAGCCGCCAGTAGGGTCCGTTGCGGGCCTGCCCCTGCTGGGCGGAGGAAATCAGGAAAACGTCGCGGACTTCGGCCCCCAGCGCCAGTTCGCGCACCGGACGGCGCTTTGCCGGGGAGTCCCCGGTCCGGGGCTCAACAAGGAAAGAGGAAGAATCCTGCATGGCTATGGGGCGCGGTTAAAGAAAAAGTTTCGGGGCGATTTGCCACAGGCGACTATGGAATGTTGCCGGGCGCCTGTCAACTGGACAGACCCGCGCAAACGGCTTACTTCAACCGGCAGCAATGCGGCGCAGCGAAAGGATACCTGCCGCGCCGCGCCAACACCGAACAGGGAGAAGTCCTATGCGCGCCGGGCGCCGCGCGCTTGCCGCCGCGTTTTTCTTTTTTGTCCTTGCCGTCGCGGGCGCGTCCGCAAAGGCCGACCCGCGGTCCGCGGGCCAGGCCCCCTATTCCGACCGCACTTTTCTTGCCGCCATGATTACGCTTGACCAAAACGGCCTGCGCATGGCGCAAAGCGCCCTGCCCGTCCTGGAGGCGCAAAAGGTCAGGGATTGGGCGCAAAAAATCATCGTTGATCAGCAGCAGGAAATCAAAAAGATGGAAGGGCTGCTCAAACTCCCGGGTGGCGCGGAGCAAGGCGCGCCTTCCGCCGGCGCCGGCGAAGCGGGGCAGGATGCGCCTTCGGCCGACGCCTGGCCTCCGGACGGTTCGGACGCCGATCGCGTCTTCATGGCCGCCATGCTGCTGAACCACAGGGACGCCCTGGACATGTCGGCCGATGCCCTGCTGTTTTCCGGCAACCCGCGCATCCTGGAACTGGCCCGGGAAATCGTCGCCAGGCAGGCCGGGGACATGCGCAAGTGGCGCCAATGGCTGACGGCCAAAGAAGACAAGGGGTAGCGCTTTGCGCCGTCAGATCGGACGAACATTTTCAATGTTCATCCGCTCCAGCCCCCGCAGCAAAAAATCCCTGAGCCTCCCCGCTTCTTCGGGGCGGAACCAGGTCATCTCCCCGTCCGCGCGGAACCAGGTAAGCTGGCGCTTGGCGTAGGCACGGGTGTTCTTCAGCCACAGGGCGCGGCACTCTTCCAGCGTCAGGCCGCCGGAAAGATGCCGGTGCAGTTCCGCGCAGCCTATGCCCGACCAGCCCGGAGCCGCCGGGTCGGGACAGCGGACCATGGCCGCGCGGGCCTCTTCCAGCGCGCCCGCCGCCAGCATGGCGTCGATACGCCGCAGCAGCAGGGGCTCCAGTTCGGCCAGCGGCAAGGCCACCCCGGCCTTAAGAGCAAGATGCTTCCGCCGGGGCAGGGGCCGGGCGTGCCACCAGCTCAGGGGCTTGCCCGTGGCTTCCGCCACCTCCAGCGCGCGGGCCACGCGCTGCCGGTCGTTGGGGTGGATTTTCGCCGCATAGGCGGGGTCCACCGCGGCCAGTTCCGCGTGCAGGGCGGGGCAGCCCTCGGCGGCAAGGCGCGTTTGCCAGCGGGCCGACACTTCCGCCGGAATTTCCGGAATGGGGGCTATGCCCGCAAGCAGCGCCCTGGCGTACAGCCCGGTGCCGCCCACCAGCAGGGGCACGCGGCCCCCGGCGTGTTCACGTTCCACGGCGGCGGCGGCGGCCCGCGCCCATTCCCCCGCTCCCAGCTTTTTCTCCGAGGGCAGGTACCCGTACAGCAGATGCGGGCAGACGGCCCGCTCCTCCGCCGTGGGCTGGGCTGTGATAAGGGGAAAGTCGCGGTACACCTGCCGGGAATCGGCGTTGATCACGCTGACGGGCAAAACATCGGCCAGGGCCAGAGCGGCGGCCGTCTTGCCCGCTCCCGTGGGGCCGAAGATGCAGGGAAGAAGAATAGGTCGCATGGGGTTACTACAGGCCTCCGGCGGCCAAAAGGAGCACGGGGAGGCTCCGCCTCCCCGTTACTTCATTGAGGTTGCGCCCTGGGTCAGCGGATACGGGTACCCGAACTTTTCGCGCAGGCGGGCGTAAATGGGGTCAGGCACCAGCCCCTTGATATCGCCGCCAAGCTTGGCCGCCGCCTTGACGATGGTGGAGCTGATATACAGCCACTGATAGTCGGTCATCAAAAAGACGGTCTGGATGTGGCGCTTCATCTTGCGGTTCATCAGGGCCAACTGGAACTCGTACTCGAAGTCCGAAACAGCCCGCAGCCCGCGCAGGATGACCTTTGCCCCGCGCCTGTCCGCATAGTCCACCAGCAGGCCGGAAAAAGGCTCCACCCCCACCTGGGCGTTGCCCGCAAAGACCTCGGCCGCCATGGCCACCCGCTCTTCGATGGTAAACAGGGGGGTTTTGGGCGTGTCGTTGGCCACGGCCACCACCACGGTGTCAAAAACCGCGCAGGCCCGCCTGATAAGGCTGACATGCCCGTTGGTCAGGGGGTCGAAGGTGCCGGGGTAGACGGCTATTGTGGGTTCACGTTCCATAAAATCACCCGGGTCTGCCCGTACGAGCGGTCTGCCAGGGGGGTAAGGTCCGGGTGCGCCTTTGCGGGATCAAAGGGGCGGCGGGCTTCCACCTCGGCGTTGATGACGGCGTGTTCCGACACCCAGCGGTTGCGCAACAGCAGGCGCAGGGTATGCCCCAGCACATCCATCTGGTAAGGCGGGTCGATGAATACCACAGAATACGGCACGGCCGGGCGGCGGGCAAGGGCCTTGAAGGCCTCTTCCCGCACCAGGGCCATGCGGCCCTCTTCCACGTCCAGCAGTTCCGCGTTGGCCGTTATCACTTTGGCCGCGTAAGGAGCCGATTCCACAAAGCAGGTAAAGGCGGCGCCCCGGCTGACGGCTTCAAAGCCCAGACTGCCGCTGCCCGCGAAAAGGTCCAGCACGCGGGCCTCGGGCCATTCCACCCCGTGGGCCTCCAGCATGGAAAAAAGCGCTTCGCGCACCTTGCCCATGGCCGGGCGAAAGCCCGGCCCGGTGGTGGTTTTCAGGACGCGTCCCTTGTACTCTCCGGCGATGATGCGCATGGGATTTTTCCGTTACAGTTGCGACAACAGGCGCATGACGCGCTTGTTCAGTTCCAGCAGTTCGTCCTTCACTTCCATCTGATCGGCCCAGGGCAGTTCCTGTGCGCCGGACAGGGCGGCGCGCAGCTGGGTCATCTTGCCTTCGGTGTCCGAAAGCAAAAGTTCCCAGTTGACCTTTTTGGGGGCCAGGCGGGCGTCCATCTGCACCAGCGGTTCCTTGCCGGCGGCAAGGATAAGTTCTTCCATGTGCCGGGGCACGGTGACGGAAAGCCCGAACTCGCTCCGCAGCAGACCGGCCAGGATGTTCTGGGCTTTTTCCTCCCCGTGCACCAAAAAGACGGTCAGATCGGGCCGCGCGAAATGGCGCACCCAGTCCAGAATCTGCTGTTGCCCCGCGTGGCCGGAAAACCCGCCGATGGTGAATATTTTGGCGGCCACGGCGATTTCATCACCCAGCATGGCAATGCTTTTAGCCCCGTCCACTATTTTGCGCCCCGGCGTGCCCACGCCCTGGTAGCCCACAAACACGATGCTGGCCCCCGGCCGCCACAGGTTGTGGCGCAGGTGGTGTTTGATGCGCCCCGCGTTGCACATGCCGCTGGCGGAAATGACTATGGCCGGGCCTTTGCGCTCGTTGATGGCCTGCGAGTCCTTGGTGTCGGGCGTGTACTTCAGCCCCGGCAGGGCCAGGGGGTCTTCGCCGTTGGCCCAGTGCGTTCTGGCTTCCTCGTCAAGATACAGGCGGTGCTTGCGGAAGATTTCCGTGGCGCGTATGGCCAGGGGGCTGTCCACGTACACCGGGATGTCCGGCAGCCTGCCTTCCTTGTACAACAGAAAGAGCGAGTAGAGAATCTCCTGGGTACGCTCCACGGCAAAGGCGGGGATGATGGTCTTTTCTCCGTGGGAATAGCTGTAGGCGACGGCTTTGGCCAGTTCGTCGCGGCTGGTGCTTTCGTCCTTGTGGTTGCGGTCGCCGTAGGTGGATTCCAGGAAAAGGTAGTCGGCCTGAATGGCCGGCAGCGAAGGGTCGTCCATAAGCAGCGCCTTGGGCCGGCCCAAATCGCCGGAAAACACCAGGCGGGTGATCCCTTCGGCGTTGGTTACCTCCATCTCCAGAAACGAGGAACCCAGAATGTGCCCGGCGTCGCGGTACCACACCCTGACGCCCGGCACGGGCTCCAGCGGGGTATCGTACCGCACGGTGCGCAGTTGTTTCGTGATAAGGGCGGCGTCTTCGGCGGAATACAACGGCTTCACCGATTCCCCGCCCCGGCGGGCCATTTTGCGGCTGGCCCATTCCGCTTCCATTTCCTGGATATGCGCGCTGTCCAGCAGCATGATCTCCAGCAGGTCGCGGGTCGGCTCGGTGCAGTACACCGGACCGGCGAATCCTTCTTTGGCCATGCGGGGCAAAAGGCCGCTGTGATCGATATGCGCGTGGGTCAACAGGATAAAATCAAGCTGTTGCGCCCGGTAGGCCTCGGTGTGCAGGTTGCGTTTTTCAATTTCCGCGTTGCCCTGGTGCATGCCGCAATCCACGGCAAAACGGACGGAACCCGTTTCAATGACGTAGCAGGAGCCGGTAACCGTCTGCGCCGCGCCTAAAAGCTGTACTTTCATGATTGTCTCCGAGCCGGAATAATTATGGAAAAGGCAAGGGAGTATGGCCTGCCTCAGGTGTAAGCGCAAGTGTTTTGCGCAAGCCGGCTTTTTGCCCCGGTTGCCGCATCTTGGCAAAGACGGAGGGCTATGCTACCGTTGCGAAAGCATAAAGAGGAGGGAACATGAACGATTCCGCCACAGTCGCCGCCATCCTCGTTCCCGCGCCGGCCGCCGGGGAGGCCGCGGAAGTCGCCCCCTTTCCCGGCGAGGCTTACGCCCTGGATTTTGACCCTTCCGCCACGCTTATGGAGCGGATGGATGAAGACCTGCTGTTCTCTTTTGAAAACGGCGGGTCCCTGCGTCTTCGCCGTTTTTTCCCCACGTGTTCGAAAGGGGATTTTTACCTGATCATGCCGGACGGCGAGCGAATCAGCGCGTCCGATCTGGCCTTGGCGCTGCTGGCTCCCCTTGAGGACCACACCGTCGGCGGCATGTGAGGAACGCCCGAGGAACGCCACATGGCCGACACAGCCGAGCTGACCAGCATATCCGTCGAAAAGCCCGCTCCGGGACAGACGGTTGATCTTGCCGTTTCGCCCGGGCACGCCTATGTGCTGGATTTCGAGCCGTCTTCCGCCATGTTCGAAAAACAGGGCGACAGCCTGCATATCGACTTTGAGAACGGTGGAACGCTGCATTTGCAGTGTTTTTTTTCATCGCTGCGGGACGGGGGATTCCATCTGGTCATGCCCGACGGGGCCGCTGTCAACGCCAAAGACCTGGCGGACGCGCTGCTTATGCCCATTGAGGAAATCGCCCCCCGGGCCGGCGCCGGGACAGACGCGGAAACCACCGTGCTGGCGCTGGAAGACATTCTGGACGTTTCCCCCCACCCACCCCACCCGGGGGATTTTTCCGCCCCCTCCTTCGCTTCCATTCTCGACCCCTCCCTTCCTGCCGCCGAAGCCCGCCTGTACGCCGTATCTTCCCCCGTAAGCGCGAGCGCGGGCGCCGACGTCGCCGAGGAACTCCTCGCCACATATCTGCGTATCGGCTCGCTGTAGCCTTGTCACGTTCCCGCTTCGACAATCGCCCGAATGTTCAGCGTAACGGTCCGCTTTACGCCGGCCGCGCAAAGCGCCTTTACCGCAATATGCAATCTACTATAAGGCAATTGCATATTTTCCCCTCCTGGTGTACTACTGTTCGCGTTGCAAGAGCCCGCACGCGGGTGAGCATGCTCTTGCCGGGAGTGGTATGTCCTCGGATGCACAGCGACAAAACCCCAGCGTGCGCGGTCTGCTCATGCGCCCCTTCATGGCGGGCATGGCGTTGCTTCTGCTGCTTATCGGCGTAAGTCTTTACGGGCAATACACGGTATTTCTGGGGCGTGAAGCAAAGGCGCACCGCCAGGCTGTTCTGACCCTGTATCAGCGCGGCATCAACGAACACCGTATTTCCCTTGGCATCCTGCTTGAGGGAGTCTCTTCCAATCCCTTTCTGCGCGAGGCCCTGGCCCGGCGCGACAGCGTCCGGCTGCAAAGCCTGTTCCGCGCCTCCTTCAACGAACTGAGCGCCCGATACGGCATCGCCTCGCTGGTCTTTGCCGACAGCCAGCGCTATGCCGTCACCCGCATGCGCCGCCAGCGGGAGCGGGACAACGAGCGCGTGGACCACTTCACCATGCGCGAGGCCGAACGCACCGGCAAGGCGGTTTCCGGCTTCGATCTTGCCCACTGGGGCGACCTCTCCATGCACATGGCCGCGCCGGTGTTCGATCGCGGCGTCCTTGTGGGCTATGTGGAGGCGGCCATGGGCCTTGACGCCTTTTTGGCCGACATTGCCAGGGCGGACAAGGCCGAGCTGATCTTTTTCCTGAACAAGGACATGGTGGACCGCGACTCATGGGAGCGGGGCGCCCGTGCAAGAGACAGGCGGATAAGCGCGTGGGACGAATTTCCCTCCAAGGTCGAGGTATTTTCCACCCTGCAAGGCAATGCCGCGGAATTGGAGCGGCAACTGCTGGCCCTGCCCCCGGACGCGGAAACCGCCCAGACGGAGCTGTCCCACGGCACAACCTCCTATACCGTGAACCGCGTTTCTCTGGCCGACTCGCTGGGAACAGTAACCGGGGATCTGTTCATTCTGGAGGATTCCTCGGCCCTGCGCTTTGAATACTTCGCGGCCGCCGCCGTTCTTATTGCCGCCGCTTTACTGGTTATCGCCGCCAGCCGCGCCCTGGCCTCGAAAAAACTGCGCGACACCGACACGCTTATTTCCGGCATGCTTGCCAGGCTTCAGGAAGGCGACGCGGTGCTGCGCAACGTTTTTGAGGAAAGTGAAACAGGCTTTGTGCTGCAGAACTGGATCACGGGCGAGGTGCTGCGCGCCAACAAGGTGGCCCTGAATATCTTCGGATGCGGCGACGCGGCGGGCATCAACTTTTCCGAACTGCGCCCCCTGCCGCCGGAAGACGAACGGCAGCGCATCTGGCAGTCGTCCGGCGCCGGCACGCCCCTCATGTCCATCCGTTCCGCCGTAACCACACGCTACTGCGCCATTTCCCGTTTTTTCACAGGCACCGACGATGAAACAGAATGCGTCGCCATCCGCGACGTCACGCGGGTTGTGGACCTGCAACTTGAAAGGCAGGAGCAGATTGAGCACCTGCAAACCATCATCGACCAGTTGCCGGGCATGGTGTTCATCAAGGACAGCGAACTGCGGCTTTTGATGTACAACGCCTATTTCGACCGCATCTTCGGCGACGGCCAAAGCATGCTGGGCCGCGTGCGCTTTGCCGAGTGGCCCGGCATGAACCTTGACGGCATGCTTGAGGCGGACCATATCGCCCTTGAAAGCGGGGAAGTCTGCACCTTTGAAGTCTCCATGACCCTGCGCGACGGGCGGGATTACACCTACGTCATTTCCAAACAGGCGCTGCGGGGCAAGGACGGCTCAAAGCAGCTTTTGTGCGTCAGCACAGACATAACCGAGCGTTCGCGCATGGAAAAACAGCTTGTCGCCCTGCGTGAAAAGGCGGAAGCGGCCAACCGGGCCAAAAGCCAGTTTCTCGCCCGCATGAGCCACGAGATACGCACCCCGATGAATGCCGTCATCGGCATGAGCCACCTGGCCCTGGCCGCCGATCCCGATCCGCGCCAGCGCAATTATCTGACCAAAATCCACGACGCGGCCCGCAACCTGCTGGGCATCATCAACGATATCCTGGATTTTTCCAAAATCGAGGCCGGGGAAATGACCATTGAGCGCATCCCCTTTTCCCTGCCCAAGGTCATCGCGGATCTAAGCGCCGTCACCCAGCCCCTTATCGCCAACAAGCCCGTCCGGCTGTCTTTTTCCCTGCCGGAAAACATGCCGGACGAACTCGTCGGCGATCCTCTGCGTCTGCGCCAGGTGCTGCTCAACCTTGTCAACAACGCCGTCAAGTTCACCGCCGAAGGCGAAGTGCGACTTTCCTGCTCCGTGAAAGAAGCGCGCGACGACGGCCTGACGCTGCATTTCGCCGTGGAAGATACCGGCATCGGCATTCCCGAAAACGCCTTGCAGCGCCTGTTCACCAGTTTTCAGCAGGTGGACGGCAGCATAACCCGCAAGTACGGGGGATCGGGCCTGGGTCTGGCCATATCGCGGCAACTGGTCTCTCTTATGGGCGGCGGCATTTCCGTGCGCAGCGCCCCCGGCAAGGGCAGTTGCTTTTTCTTTTTCCTGCCGTTCGGCAAAAATACGAACGCAGCCGGGGAGTGCTCCGCCCCGGCAAGCGAGCCCGCCGGCGGGCCGGCCGAGGCGGCCCGGCCGCGCCCCGGCCTTCATGTGCTGGTGGTGGAGGACAACGCGATCAACCAGGAAATTATTGTCGAGCTGCTGCGCGAATACGGCGCGCAAACCGTGACTGCGGACAACGGCGAAGAAGCCGTCAAAGCCGTGTGCGGCGCCTGTTTCGACATGGTGCTTATGGATTTGCAGATGCCGGTGATGGACGGGCTGGAAGCCACCCGCATCATCCGCTCCATGCCCGGCAAAGAAAAAGACAGCCTGCCCATCATCGCCCTGACTGCCAACGCCATGCTGGAAGACCGCGACCTGTGCCTTGCCTCGGGCATGAACGACTTTTTGAGCAAGCCCATAGACGTGGACGAACTGTGCGCGCGGATTTGCCTTTGGTCGGACGGGGCGGCCTGACGCCTGGAAAAGCGCATCCGGAGCCAAGACGGCATGTAACCGGGGGCGCGGCCCCACTCTGTTTTTCGGCGAACGCTCTTTCACGAAACAGCCGCGGCTATTTCGTGAACATCACACCATGCGGCGACCCCAAACCGACAAGGGCCGCCCCTGGCAAAACTTCTGACGGATATTGCCATGCGACTGCCGGACTTTATTCTGCGCCGCCTGCCGGCGCGGCCCTCCACCCGCGCCTTCTGGCGCGCGGCCCTGGCCCGTAAGGATTCTTCGCTGTGGGAAGCCCTGCACGGGTACATTTACCTGCGCAGCCCCCGGCTCTATATCCGTATCGGCATGGGCAGGGGCAAGGCGGCCCGCATGCTGCAGGAGCCGCTGTACAAGCTTGGACGGCTTCTGGGCTGGTGGGGCGAGGACGCGGGCAAACGCTTCGCCGACACCTACCACGCCAAGGTCATGCCCGTGGAACAGGCCCGGCGTTTTCTGGACGTGGGCAGACCGCTGGATCTGGAAGTGCCGGAAAAGGTGCTGCCCTACCCTATGGCGAGAAGGATACTGCGGGAAAACCCCGGCGACATCGCCCTGTTTGACTGTCCCTGCCGGGGCACCGTGGAAAAACCCTGCCTGCCCCTGGACGTATGCGTCATCGTGGGCCAGCCTTTCGTGGACTTTGCCCTGGAGCACCATCCGGGCAAAGCGCGCCGAGTTTCCGTGGAGGAAGCCCTGGAAGTCATCCGGGCCGAGCACGAACGCGGGCACGTCTCGCACGCCTTTTTTAAAGAGGCCGTCCTTGGCCGCTTCTACGCCATCTGCAACTGCTGCGCCTGCTGCTGCGCGGCCATGCAGACGCACCGCCGGGGCGTGCCCATGCTGGCCTCTTCGGGCTACGTCTGCACGGCGGACGAAAAACGCTGCATCGGCTGCGGCGAATGCGCGCGCGCCTGCCCCTTCACCGCCCTGTCCCTCCGCCGCGACGAAGTCCGCCCCGCCGCCCCCGCAAAAAAGAGCGTCCCCCCGGCGGCGCTGCACCTTTCGGCCGCTTCGGAGGAAGGCGCCTCCCCGGCGATACGGGGCGTTCCGGTCCCCACGGCGGGAAGCGCGGACCGCGCGATTCCGCGCCCGGCTGACGATCCGCGCTCCCCGCGCGGGCTGCGCAAAGTCGTGATCGACAGGGAACTGTGCCTGGGATGCGGGGTCTGCACAAGCAAATGCCCCAAAGATGCCCTGCGGCTTGAACGCGATCCGTCCAAGCCCGAACCGCTGGATATATGATGCGAGGGAGGCACCCGAACTTTTTGCGCTCAATGGAGGAACGTACGCCGGGAGCCGCGGTGCGGCACAACAAGGCAAACCGCCGACAAACAACATGCCCCCAAATACAGGGTCCAGGGACGCAAGTCCCTGGCTGAGGGGCGTGGGGAGGCGGAGCCTCCCCGCACAAGAGTGAGGCCCCGCATCTTACTCCAGCCCGAAGTCCCCGCGGATGCGTTCGGGCGTGGGTTCGGTGAACAGAAGGGAACGGAAGGCTTCCAGGCGGGCTTCGTATTCCGGCCCGGAGCGGAAGGCGCCAAGGCGGTCCAGGGCTTTTGTGACGTCTGCGGCGCGGGAGACGCGCGCCCAGATCTCGTTTTCCCCGAATTCCGGCAGGTAGTTGAGGGAAAGGCCCCCGGGCTCTTCCACCTGCAGGACCGGCGCGCCCAGGACGGCGGCTTCGGCCAGGGAGCCGGAACCCGACCCCAGCACGGCCCCGCAGCTTTCGATGCAGGCGGCCAGGCTTCCCCCGGCAAGCTTCGCGCCGGACGGCAGCCAGGCGGCGAAGTCCTCGGGCCGGGTGGCGGGATGGAACTTGTAGACCACCTCACGCGCTTCTCCGGCCAGGGGCAGGGCCAGTTCCAGCACCTTGCGCACCTCGTCCGGATGGTAGGAAAGCAGCACCAGCAGCGGCCCGTCCAAAGCGGAAGCGTCCCCGCGGCGCATGCGGCTGAACAGGTCGGCATAACGCAGGGAAGGCCCCACGGCATAGTTCCGCTTTGACTCCTCCGGCAGAAAAAACGGCCCGTTCACCAAAACAATGTCGGGGGCAAGGCCCAAAGCGGCTTCCGCATCGTCGGGATGGTTGTTCAGCAAAGTGTCGGGCCAGATAAAAAGCTGGGCTCCGGCCACCGGCACATGCCTGCCGGTCCGATCTTCGGCCTGGGCCAGACCGCGCTGCAGGGCCTTGTTCAGGGTCTGGTTCTCGTACCAGGAAAACAGCCGCGCGCCCCTGGCGTCACGGGGCAGGGCGGAAAGCCACATCCCCAGGCGAAAGGCCGCCAGCCGGCGGCTTTCGCCCAGCAGCGCGCACTGGCCGGCCGTGTGGACGAGGGCTTCGCGGATATACGATTCCGGCGTGCCGGACGCGAAATGGGTCAGGGAACGGACAAGCCGCCACAGAGCCACGGGATACAAAACGGTGTGCGCGAAAAGACGCGCCCAGTCCCCGGCGGCAAGCAGATGCGCCTCCGTTATGCCGTCGCCCGCGTTTTTCAGGACGGACAGGGCCTTCCAGAGGGTCAGCGGGTTACGGCTGCCATACAGCCTGTACAGCATCACCGGCGCATGGCCGGCGCGGCGCGCTTCTTCGGCAAGGCCGGGCAGGTAAAGTTCCGTGTAGGCGCCGTCTTTGGCTATTTTGGGCAGCACCGCAAAGGTGTCGATGACCGCCAGGGGCGCCCCGGAGCGGCGCAGGGACTCCGCGCCAAGGGATGCGGGAGCCTTCCAGCGCAGGACGGCGATGAAAAGACGCGCCAGGAGCATGAAGCCCAGATGCAGAACGTTGGCCGCCGCGTAGCGCGCGGCCGCGCGGAGCAGAAATCCGCGGCCCGCCTGACCTTGCGGCGCGCCGGTCAGGAAACGCCGCAGCACGTTGCCGTAGTTGGGGGCTTTGGAAAGCGTGGGGCAGGAAAGCAGCCGGTCGTCCTGAAAGGCCGAGGCGTTGATGCGGGAAAAGGCCCTGAATAATTCCCCCGCCTTGCCTGCGGGCCGCATCAGCTCTTGCTCCCGGCGTACCAGGCGTGCATGCGGGCCAGCCCCTCGTCCAGGCTGACCGTGGGCTCGTACCCCAGGTACTTGGCCGCAAGGGAAATGTCCGCGTAAATGCCGTGGATGTCGCCCGCCGTGCAGCCGGAATACTCCACCGTCACCGACGCCGGGGACAGGGACTGAAGTTTTTCCACCAGTTCGCCCACCGTCACCCGGCCGCTGCCGCCTATGTTGATAATCTTGCCCTGCGAGCTTTCACGCTCAAGGGCCAGCAAAAAGGCGGACACCACGTCGCCGATGTACACAAAATCGCGGTAGCGGTTGGGGTTGCCCTTCACATGGATGTGCCCGTCATCCACCATCATGGCCATAAAGATGCTGACCATGCCCTGGCGCAGGTTTTTCATGTTCTGCCCTTCGCCGTAAACATTGAAAAGCCGCAGCACGGTCGAGCGGATGCCGTACTGCTCGTAAAGGCGCAGATAGTGCTCGCTGGCCAGTTTGCCCACCCCGTAGAAGGACTGCGGAACGGTGCGGGCTTCTTCGGTCACGGGCTCGTTGGGCTGGATTCCGTATACGGACATGGTGCCCGCGTAAATGAACCGCGGGCATTTTTGCGCCATGGCAAAACGCAGCAGCAACAGGGTGGATTCCGCATTGGTGCGCAGGTCGTACACCGGGTCGTCAAAGCTGATTTCGCCGCTGCTTTGTCCCGCGATGTGCAAAATGGCGTCGTAGGCCCCCTTGGGCAGCGTCTTGGCATACATGCGCGCATCCTGGCAGTCGCCCCGAAAAAACTCGACTCCTTCGGGAACGTTCTCAAAATAGCCCGTGCTCAGGTTATCAAGCCCCACCACCGTGTCGCCCCGCGCCAGAAGCGCGCGCGCCACCGCGGCCCCGATGAATCCGGCAACCCCGGTAACCAAATACCTGCCCATATGGCCTCCGCGTTTATGGCGTTTTCCGTAAAAAAACCTGGCCGGGGCGCGCCGCGTCCGGCGCTTCCCGGCCAGGCCCTGTCGCGGGCGATGCGGATACGCGCCGCCCGGACCCGAAAGCATCTTCCGCCCGCCGGATAAATCAGGCGCGGCAGAAGACGCGCGTAGCGGAAAATACGCCGGAACGGCCGCACAGGCAAGGGTGTTTTTAGGGCGCGCCTCACCCGCCGTCAGAACGGTCCTCCATGGCGAGAATCAGGGTGGAGGGTTTTATTCCCAAAGCCTCCGCGAGCTTGAAAAGCATTTCAAGATTGGGATACTTCTGTCCGCTTTCCAGGGCGCTGATGAAAGAACCCGACACCCCGACCCACTCTCCCAGTGCCTCCTGGCTCAAGTCTTTTGCATCCCTATGTTTCCTGAGGACGGGCCCGAATCTGTCTGACTTTTTCTTTTCCATACCCCCTTGGTAGCCCATCGCTTTTATATTTTTCTAAACCCATGGATTGAATAATCGGTTTGGCGCGGAGATCGCGCCTTCCCCGCCCGCCGCCCTTCCCGCCCCTGAAACGAGGCCGCCCGCATCAACAGGTTCGGCCCGCCCCTTGCGGGGCGGGCCAGATTGACGACAAACCCCGCGAAGGCCGGGGTTTGCAAAGGCACACCCGCTCCGGCGCTTAACGGCGGCAATGAATGCCGCCTGCGCCTTTGCGGCGGGCTGTTGTCAAAGGGGACTTTGCCAACAGCCACGGCCCGCCCCTTGCGGGGCGGGCCGTCGTTTTCATAGCGGCGAAAAGTGCAAACGTTCCTTGAGTCCGTAACCCATAGATGCGTTGTGGTCAAAAGGGGGAAAACCTCCCCCGGGGAAAAACTCCCCATTCCGCGCGTCGATCACTTTCGGATGGCGGCAAGTTTTGCCCGCCGCGCGGTAGCCCTTATCACTGCCCTTCAAGCTATCCTGAAATGAGGGTCAGGGCCATTCTGGGCAGCGAGTTGGCCTGCGAAAGCATGGCCACGGCGGACTGCGACAGAATCTGGTTGCGTACGAATTCCGTCATTTCCAGCGAAACGTCGACATCGGAAATACGCGATTCGGCGGCTTGCAGGTTTTCAGCCTGAATCTGCAGGTTGCTCACGGTGTTCTCCAGGCGGTTCTGCATGGCTCCAAGGCTGGCGCGAATCTTGTCCTTGGAGATGATGGCGGAGTTAAGGCCCTCAAGAGCCTTCTGGGCCGCGGCCTGGGTGGAAACCGTGTACGCCTTGGCGCCGGACGACGCCTGATTGCCCACTCCCAGGGCAGAGGCGGTGGCGTTGCCGATCCTAACGTAATAATAGTCTTCCGCACTGTCGTTGGCCGTGCCGAAGTGTATCTTCAGCTTGCCGGTGGAAACCAGGCTCGATCCGCTGTGCGTGCTGCCGGAAAGGTTGCCGTTCAGCAGATACACGCCGTTGAAGTCCGTGGCGTTGGCGATACGGGTGATTTCCGACGCCATGGCCTGGTATTCCGATTCAATCATCAAGCGCTGATCCGAACTGTATGTGCCGGTGGCCGCCTGCTCCGCCAGTTCCTTCATCCGGATGAGCTTTTCGTCGATGACGCCAAGGGCGCCGTCAGCCGTCTGGATCAGGGAAATGCCGTCGTTGGCGTTGCGAATGCCCTGGTTCAGGGTGGCTATGTCCGCGCGCATAAGTTCGCGGATTGCAAGCCCGGCGGCGTCGTCGGACGCCTGCCCCACACGCAGCCCCGAAGAAAGCCTGCGTACCGACGTGGCAAGGTTGCTGTACGATACGCTCAGGTTCCGGGAGGCGTTCATTGCCATCATATTGTGGTTGATTGCCAAAGACATGATATTCCTCCTTGAATATTGCCTATGGATTCGCCACAACGCGCTATTTTTCCGGGTACCTCCTCTTACTTTACACTTATCGCTTAATCCCTCTATCGGCATCTTTTGCATATTCTTTAACGGTAAAACGCCTTTTTTATAATTTTTTTTGAATTCCGTTTTTACCCTTGCGTTGCTTTGAACAATGCGCATGCGCCCTAAAAAAAGCTGCCGGCAAAACCCTTGCGGACCTTGCCGGCAGCACGGGTTCGGGACCAGGCCCGCGCCCATGCCATCCCGCCTGCGCGGGAAAGCGGTCACCCGGTCAGAATCATCCTGGCGGCCTCGTCATCCGCGTCGCAGATGAAAGGAATGCCTGTCTCGCGCGCCGTTTCGCGGTTGGCCGAGGCAATGTCCCCCCGGCTGATTTCCTGCAGGTCGAACTTGCGCGCCCCTGCCATGAACTGCTGCAAGCCCGCTCCCAGCTTGTCCAAAAGGGTCCACATGGCCATGGCCCCGTAGGGAAGCTCCGCCATGGCCCCGCCGCCGATGTGATGCTCAAGGGAATGGTAGCCCGCGAACAGTTCCTCCGGGGTACCGCCCAGGTCCAGGACGGTCTTGGGCAGTTCGGTCCAGTTGCCTTGCAGGGCGGTCTTGAACGACGGCCTGAGCACTCCTTCGATGTTCGCGCCGAGAAAGCCGGGAATCATCATGGCCCGGCCCATGCACACCAGCTTCGTATACGGAGCGCCCAGGGCCAGAGCCTTGAAAATGGAGCTTGAACTGGCGAAGCCGCCGGCAAAGGCCAGATCCGGCGCCTTCATCCCGCGCAGCTCCAGCAGGGAGGCGTATTCGTAAGCCTTGGCGTGCAACAGGATGGAAGGCACGCCCCAATGCTCCATCATGTCCCAGGGGCTCATGCCCGTGCCGCCGCCCGCGCCGTCGATATTCACAAGATCGATGCCCGCCTCGGCCGCCAGGCGCAGCGCCAGGGCCAGACCCGACATGCCGTAGGCGCCTGTTTTCAGGGTAATGGTGGCAAAACCCATGCCTCGCAATTCCGCCACGCTTCGCAAAAAACTTTCGCGCACGTCTTCGACGGAATTGGCTCCGGTGTAGCCCAGACGGCTGTGCCGGGCGAAATGGGTAACGGATCCCCGGTTGTAGGCCTTGCGTACCTGCGGCTGTTCCGGATCCGGGTCCACCAGGTAGCCGCGCCGCTTGAGAAACAAGGCATAATCGATGTCGCGGACGGAGATTTCGCCCCCGATGTTCTTGGCGCCCTGGCCCCACTTGAGTTCCAGCACCACGTCGTCGCCGTACGTGTCAATGACGTAGCGGGCCACGCCGTTGCGCGCGTCTTCCACGTTCATCTGCACGAAAATGGCCCCGTAGCCGTTGTGCCAGCGCCGGTACGAGGCGATGCGGCGGTCCAGTTCCGGCGCTTTTATGATGACGCCGCCGGAAATTTCCGCCTGCGGATCGATACCCACCACATTTTCCCCCACCACCATGGGAATGCCGCACACCGCGCACCCGGCGGCGAAAGAGTCCCAGTACCTGGCGGCGACGGCCGTGGACCCCAGCGCCCCGGTGATGAAAGGATAGCGGCATACAACGGGCTTGGCGGCCCCGATGGTGGTTTCCAGGTTTACGTCGGTGAACAGCACGTCACCCGTTGCCGCCTTGCCGGGCGCGCCCAAAGCCCCGTGCGTCCCCCCCTGGATGCGCAGGGAATTGTAGCTGACCCCCTGGGGGTCGGTGTTGCCGCTGCCCGCCGTCACCACGCCGAAATCGCGGGGGTAGAGCATCTCCCTGCCTTTCAGGCAGGACAGCCAGGTTTCGCACTTGCCGGCACAGTCGGCGCGGCACAGGGTGCACAGCCCCGATTCGGCCGGAGCGCCCCGGTTGGCTACCCCCAGGACATCATTGGATTTTTGTCTTTGCTGCATAGCGCCTCCTTATAGCTTGCGGCTAGGTAAGACTATTCCATGCATCAGATATTACATAACAGGATACGAAGATGCAAACTTTTTAAAAAAACCAATAATTTTTCAAAAAGTGCAAAGTGAACAGCCAGGTATAGCAAGCATATAAACGGCAACGTTCGCAGTAGTCAGAATAATTGCAGTTATATCAGATGGCTATTTAAAAAAATATATATAAATATTATACTCGCCCATTACAAACAGCAAAATACTGAACAGATCCGCTTTCACTACTACTGTAATCGATTGCATTGTTCACGCGCCGCAAAGAAAGAATGAATTTTTATTCAGCTATATTCAAGAGTTGTAACAAAAGACATTCCTGTTTTCCTCATGCGGGATCTTGTTAAGCATGGTCAAAACGGCTACGTTTGCGCCGGAGAGAGGCCTGTACTGGCGGATTTTTTGTTCACGGGACAGGAGATTCACGCTTGCCTGTTCCCCCTTTTGTAACACGAGGAGGTTTCCGGTGACTGGTTTTCACATTCGCAAGGCTCTGCCCCTGCTGGCGGGTCTGCTGCTCGTGGTTCTTCTGCCCCGCGTCGGCTTCGGGGCGGAACTGCACTCCATGAGCGAGCAACTGGGCAAGCAGCTTGGGGTAATATGGGTCGTCCCCTTTGTATGCATGCTGCTTTCCATCGCCATATGCCCCCTGGCTACTCCGCACTTCTGGCATCATCATTTCGGCAAGGCGGCGGTCTTCTGGGGGCTGGCTTTTCTTGTGCCGTTCGCCGCCTGCTTCGGCCCGGCCCTTGCGCTGTATGAATTCCTGCACGCCATGCTGCTGGAATATATTCCTTTTATCATTCTGCTGTTCGCCCTGTTCACCGTGGCCGGGGGGATACGGCTGAAGGGCAGCCTTGTGGGCACGCCCGTGGTGAACGCGGGCCTGCTGTTCATCGGCACGGCCCTGGCAAGCTGGATGGGGACCACCGGCGCGGCCATGCTGCTGATCCGCCCCCTGCTCCGCGCCAACGCGCACCGCAAGTACAAGGTGCACACGGTGGTGTTCTTCATCTTCCTGGTGGCGAACATCGGCGGCTCCCTTACCCCGCTTGGCGATCCGCCCCTGTTTCTGGGCTTTCTGCAGGGCGTGGACTTTTTCTGGACCCTGACGCATCTTTTTGTGCCCATGCTCCTGGCCGTGGCCATTCTGCTGGGGATATACTTTATCCTCGACACCGTGCTGTACGGCAAGGAAGGAAGACCCGTGCCCCCCGCCCCCGAAGGCGCCGCCCATGCCGAGAAGCTGGGCCTTGAAGGGCTGGTCAACTTTCCCCTGCTGGGCTGCATTGTGGGCGCGGTGCTGATGAGCGGCATGTGGAAGCCGGGCAACCCCCTGCACATTTACGAAATAGAGCTGGAATGGCAGAACATCGCCCGCGACCTGCTGCTGCTGCTGATCGCCGCCGCGTCCCTGAAGCTGACCGATCCCCGCAGCCGCGAGTTGAACGACTTCAACTGGGGGCCCATCGAGGAAGTGGCCAAGCTGTTCCTGGGCATCTTCATCAGCATGATTCCGGCCCTGGCCATCCTTAAGGCCGGGAGCGAAGGCGCCCTGTCAAGCGTCATCAATCTGGTCAGCACCAACGGGGTGCCGCACAACGCCATGTTCTTCTGGCTTACGGGCGCGCTTTCCAGCTTTTTGGACAACGCCCCCACCTACCTGGTGTTCTTCAACACCGCCGGCGGCATATCGGGCCTTGAGCCCAAGCTGGTGGCCGGACACCTGATGACAGACATGGCCCCCACCCTGCTGGCCATCTCCGCCGGGGCCGTGTTCATGGGCGCCAACACCTACATAGGCAACGCCCCCAACTTTATGGTGCGCTCCATCTCCGAAGACATGGGCGTGAAGATGCCCAGCTTCTTCGGCTACATGGCCTGGTCCGTGGGTATCCTTGTCCCGCTGTTTGTCCTGATGACACTGATATTTTTCTAAAGGCTGTTTCAAAATAAACGCCGCCCGCGAAAAGTCCGGCTTTTCGCGGGCGGCGTTTATTCAAAAGGCGGCCCCTGTGTTATTTCCATTTTTTATACCCTGCGGGTATATTTTTTTTTGTTTCGTGGCACGTTGACCAGAAGTACCCTCTGGGGTAGTGTCGTTGCTGCGCGTGCTTTACCGTATGCGGCTTCCCCGCCCCGACGCCGGAAACACACGCATGGAACAACGCGCCGCGAACGCGCATCGCCCAGGGAGGCTTCATGCACATATCCGAAGGGGTTCTTTCCGTTCCCGTGCTTGCGGGCGGGGCCGCGCTGGCCGCCGCCGGCCTGGCGGCGGGGCTGCGCGGCCTGAAGCCGGAACAAATGATGCCCGCGGCGCTGTTTTCCTCCGCCTTTTTCGTCGCCTCGCTGATCCATGTGCCCCTGGGGCCTTCCAACGTCCACCTTATCCTGAACGGCCTTATGGGCCTGGCCCTCGGCTGGACGGCCTTTCCCGCCGTGTTCATCGCGCTGCTTTTGCAGGCCTTTCAGTTTCAGTACGGGGGCATCACCACCCTTGGGGTGAACACGGTGGTCATGGCCCTGCCGCCGGTGCTGTGCTGGTACCTGGGCAAAGCCCCGCTTTCCTCGGCCAATCCGGCTGTGCGCGCCGTCACCGCGTTTGCCTGCGGATCGCTTTCCGTGCTGGCCTCCGGGTGCCTTGCCGCCCTGGCTCTGGCCCTTTCGGGCGAAGGACTCTGGACCTCGGCCGTGGCCCTGCTTACCGCCCACCTGCCCATAGCCCTCATTGAAGGCGTGATTACCCTGACGGTGGTAAGCTTTCTGGCCCGCGTGCGCCCGGAATTCCTGGCCCTTTCCCCGGTGGCGCGGGGCGCATGACCGGCCGCGGGTCCCGGCCGCGGGGCCTTTCAGCGCGGCACAAGCTTCTGGCGGCGCTGTTTCCGGCCTGCGCCGTCGCTTCCTGCTCCAGCCTGACCCTTTCCGGGGCGTCTCTGGTTCTGTCCGCCCTGTTGCTCATGTGCGCGGGAGTGTCCTGGCGTTCCGTGTTACCCGCCTTGCGCCGGGTGAACGTTTTTTTTCTCTTTCTGCTGCTGACCATGCCCCTGGCCCTGGGCCCCGCCCCCGAGGGAACCCTTGCCTCCCTGGGTGCCGTCCATTTCACCCTTCCGGGGCTGGCCGCCGCTTTTCGCGCCGCCCTCAAGGGCAACGCCGTCCTGCTGGTCTTTCTTGCCCTGCCGGGCACGGAACCCTTGAGCATGAATTGCCGTGCGCTGCTGGACATAGGCCTGCCGCCCAAACTGGTCACCTTGCTGCAACTGGTGGCCAGGCACGCCGCCGAGATGCGCCGCGAAATGCGCGCCCTGTTCGCCGCCGCCGCCCTGCGCGGTTTCACCCCCCGCGTTGACCCGCGCACATGGCGCGCCACGGCCTACCTTGCGGCCATGCTTTTTGTCCGCGCGTACGACAAAAGCCGCCGCGTGGAAAAGGCCATGCTGCTAAGGGGCTTTGCCGGTCTGCTGCCCTTGCTTCCCCCCGCCGAAAAGCGTATTTCCTCCCTGGGTTCCGTTGCGGTGGCCGCAAGCCTGGGGTTGTCCATCGCCCTTGTGGCGGCGGACAGTCTGCTGCCCCGCGTCCTGCCCTGAGGCGCGCGCTGCCCCGCTGAAACACAAGGCTTGCCATGACGGCCGTCCTGACCCTGTCCGACGTGCATTTTTCCTATCCCGCAAGCGGCCGCCCGCTGCTGCGCGGCCTTTCGCTGCGCCTGGAAGAAGGGGAAGGCCTGGGCCTGCGCGGTTCCAACGGCTGCGGCAAAAGCACGCTGCTGCACGGCATCACCGGCCTTGTACCCTTTGATCGGGGAAACGTGCTGTTTGACGGCGCGGTCCTTTCCGGCGAGGCGTCCTTCCGCGCCGCCCGCCCGCGCATGGGCTATCTGTTGCAGCGGACGGAGGACATGCTCTTTTGCCCCACCGTGCTTGAAGACGCGGCCTTCGGCCCCCTGAATCTGGGCCTTTCGCCAAAAGCGGCGGAACAACGCGCCCGGGAGGTTCTGGAGGAACTGGGCGTCGCCCACCTTGCCCCGCGGGCCGGGTGCGATCTTTCGGGCGGGGAGCGCAAGCTGGCCGCCCTGGCCGCCGTGCTGGCCATGCGGCCGCGCCTGCTGCTGCTGGACGAACCCACCAACGACCTGGACCCGGAAAGCCTGGAGCGGCTTGTGGAAGTCCTGCGTGGACAATCCCTGCCCTTTATCGCCGTTTCCCACGACGAAAATTTTTTGCGGCGCGTATGCGGCAGACTGCTACGCCTGGAATACGGCCTGCTGCGCGAGGAATCCCCATGATTGCGCGCCCCCGCGGGCGGCCCGGCCCGCCGGTCCTGCAAAAAACCGCCCCGCCCGCCCCGGCGCGCTTTGTCCGCCCCGGCGCGCCTTGGGCGGAACCCCGGAAACCCGCCTTGTCGCGAAACCGGGCCGACCGGCCCGCACGCTCAACGCTTGAAGGAACCGCCGTGCAGAACGTCCGCACCAGCCTGACCCCCCGGCGCGAGGAAAAGATCCGCCGCGTGCTCGCCATGCGCCAGAAGGGCCTTACCCTGGTTTTATCCAACATCCACGACCCGCACAACGTGTCGGCCATCTACCGCAGTTGCGATGCCTTCGGCGTGGCCGAGGTGCATCTGCATTACACCGACACGGCTTTTCCCGTGCTGGGGGCCAAAAGTTCCGCCTCGGCCCGCAAATGGGTGAATACGGTGCGCCACGCCGACGCGCGGGAACTGGCCGCCTGCCTGTCCGCCCGGGGCATAGCCATGTACGCCACAAGCTGCTCGCCAAAGGCCCGGCCCGTGCATGATCTTGACCTTACCCGGCCCGTGGCCTTTGTTCTGGGCAACGAGCACCGGGGCGTGGAAGCCGAACTGGCGGAGCTTTCGGCGGGCGAGGTATACATTCCCATGTACGGGATGATCCAGAGCTTCAACGTTTCGGTGGCCGCCGCCGTACTGCTGGCCGAAGCGGCCCGCCAGCGCCGCCTGGCCGGCATGTACGATTCCCCCACCCACAGCGACGCGGAACTCGACGACATGTACGCCGCCTGGTCCAAAAAATAAGCCGGGGCTTTCCCCCCGGCCTTCGCCGGGAAAAGCCCCTGCACTTCAAGGAAAGAATCCGCGCGGCGCGGGTCCAGGCGTAAAGCGGATTACCTTTGAGACGCCCGCTCCGGCGCTTAACGGCGAAACAGGTTTCGCCCGCGTGCGCCACGGGCGGCGGTTCCCGCCGCCAGAACAAATACACATTTTCAATGGTAATTTGCTCTACCCCTGCCCGTTGATCCATTCCCCCAGAATATCGATAAGCTTACGGGCCTGTTCCTGCCCGGAAATATTGAATTTGGACTGGGCGCGGTATTCCCCGCCCATCTTGCGGTAGCGGCGGATGGTGTACTTGTCCTCGCTGTACGCTTCCTTGGCCGGCTCCCACTGCTGGTAGCGGAACACCAGCGTGGCCCAGGTGCCCTTGGTCAGCACCGCCTTGTCCAGTTCCTTGACCACCAGGATGCCGTCTTCCTCGTAGTTGACGGTAAGTTCCTCAATGCTGCCGCTCATGCGATCTCCCTTTCTCTATGGGTTCTTGACCAACCTTCGCGCTGTACCTGCTATCGTGTTCCGCGCAAAAGGGCAAGCCGCGGGAAACGGGCTGGCATGCCGCGATACTTCGTCAGGCTTCGTTTTTGCGGGGGGGGGCAGGGCAAAAGAGCCCAGCCGCCCCCGTAAAAACCCGCCTTCCTCGTCTGACGGCACGCCAGCCCGTTTCCCGCGCGCGCGGCGGTCCCGGCGGCGGTTCAGTTTGTCGTCAGACAAGGAAGGCGCTGCTTTTTCCGCAGGGGAGTGGACTCTTTGGTCCATGACCCGGAGGAAAAACAAGCCTGACGAAGTATCACGGCAAACCGGGCCGCCGGCCCGGCGGTTCAGTTTGCAGTTAGACAAAGTGCCCGCCCTTCATGTACAACCCCACCTGAACGTTCATCCCTACCCTGGAGATTCCATGTCCTCCACAGCCCTTCTTTTTCCCGGCCAGGGATCGCAGGAACCCGGCATGGGCCGTGACCTTGCCGAAGCCGATTCCGGCGCCATGCAGCTTTGGAAAAAGGCCGAACGCATCAGCGGCCTGCCCCTTCGCGCCATATACTGGGAGGGCGGCGACGCCGACATGGCCGCCACGCAAAACCTGCAACCCGCCCTGACCGTGGTGAACCTGGCCCTGTGGACGCGCCTTGCCCCGCGTCTTGGCCCTTTGGTTTGCGGGGCCGCCGGACACAGCCTGGGCGAATACAGCGCCGTTGCCGCCGCCGGGGTTCTGCCCCCGGACACCGTGCTGGAACTGGTGTCCCTGCGCGGCCGCCTTATGGCCCAGGCCGATCCTGAAGGTCTGGGAGCCATGGCCGCCGTGGTCAAGATGCCCCTTGAGGCCGTGCGCCAATGCGTGGCCCAAAGCGCCGAAGCCACGGGCGAAGTTCTGGTGGTCGCCAACTACAACACTCCGGCCCAGTACGTCATCAGCGGAACCCGCGCCGCCGTGGCCCACGCCCAGGATCTGGCCAAGGCCGCCAAGGGCCGCGCCATTCCCCTGCCCGTTTCCGGCGCGTTTCACAGCCCACTGATGGCCGAAGCCGCCGCCGAATTCTCCAAGGCCCTGGAGTCCATAGGCAAAGGCGCCTGGGAAAAGGCCCGCTTTCCCCTTTACTGCAACGCCGACCCCAGAGCGGAAACCAGTCCCGCCGCCATCAAAGCCCTGCTGGCCCGGCAGATGACCTCGTCCGTCCACTGGACCGGCTCCGTCGCCGCCCTGTTCGACAGCGGCGCGCGCTCTTTTGTCGAATGCGGCCCCAAGGGCGTTCTCGGCAAAATGGTCGGCCCCATTCTGCAGGAACATCCGGCTTCCGCCGCCATGCATTCCGCCGAAAGCCCCGCCTGGACCGTGGCCGGCGTCGGCAATCTTGCGCAGGCGGAGGCTTTTACGGGATAAGATCATCCGGAGGGCTCCGCCCTCCGGACCTCCCGCAAGGGACTTGCGTCCCTTGACCCTGCATTTGGGAGATATGCCGGATTTCGCGAACTTGTTTTGTTCCGCCGCGCGCGGCTCCCGGCATACGTTCAGCCATTGAGTTCAAAAAGCCCAGGAGCCGAGGCGGATCTTGAATCGGCAACGGTAAAAACGACGCCCCTCGGTATCAGCAGCGTAATTATTCAACCCATCATAACCCCAAACTAAAAAGTTTTGGGGGAAAGGGGATGGGGGCGTGGGGGGGGGGGGGGGCCCCCATTTTTCTAATAGGTTGTTGCGCGAAACCCCCCACACCAGA
>JAVBPV010000009.1:0-13553 GCA_031549405.1 Desulfovibrio sp. | reverse complement strand
GCGGCCCGGTTTGCCGTCAGACGAGAAAGGCGAGTTTTTGCGAGGGCGGGCTGGACTCTTTGGTCCTGCCCCCCGAGCAAAAACGAAGCCTGACGAAGTATCACGGCAAACCGGGCCGCTACCCCTGCCGCACGGCCAGCCAGCTGGCCGCCACGCCCATAAGGCCGGGCACAAGAACCAGGGCCAGGGAAAGCTCCCAGGGCAGAAAGCGTATTTCCATAAGCAGGGGCGGAAAGTTGAGCACGTCGCGCACCTGCATGTGGATGACGCGCAGCAGCACCAGGGCCAGAGCGCCTCCGGCCAGGCCCTGCACGGCTCCGCCCACGACCAGAGGCAGGCGGATATACCAGTTGCGCGCGCCCACCAGGTGCAGGATTTCTATTTCGTGGGAGCGCGCCAGCAGGGAAAGACGGATGGTGTTGCCCACGACCAGGCCAAGAACCAGGGCCAGAAAGGTCACGGAAGGCCACATGACGTAGCTGCTGACCTTGCGCCAGGCCTGGCCCAGTTCGTCGCGCAGCGGGGTGACCACCACGCGGTCCACGCCGGGCTGGCTTTTCAAAAAGTGGGAGGTTTCGGCTATCCAGCGTTCAATGTCCGCGTCGCGCGGGCCGAAAGAAAGCAGCGCCGTGGCCGGCAGGGGACTTTTTTCCGCCAGAAAGGGAAAGTTGTGCGCCAGATCCCCGTGGGCGCGGCCCAGGCGCGCGCCCAGTTCCTGCAGGGCCTCGTCCGGGGTGTAGACGGACATGTGCGAAAACCCCGGCAGCTTGCGGAAGCTTTCCCACTGGTCGCGAATCTGGGCAAGCTCCGTGCCGGGATGCCAGTAGACCTGAAAGGCCGTTTCCCCCCTGGCCGTGCCAAGCTGGTGGTTCAGGGTGGTCAGGGCCATAAGAAACAGCCCGGACAAAAAGGCCACCAGGGTCACGGCCGCCAGGGTGAATATCTGGGCCCACGGGTTCAGGGAAAGATCGCGGAACCCCTGGCCGAACAGACGCAGGATCACGCGGATCATCGGCCGCCCCCGTCCAGCGTAAGAGGGCCAAGGGGCGAGGCGGCTTCATCGGGAAAAGAGAATATCCGCGCGCCCGGCCAGTTGGCCTGGATGATCATGCCGCCTTCCAGCCGCATGACGCGGGCCGAGGGGTGGCGGCGCATAAGCTCGGTGCTGTGCGTGGCAAAGATGACGGTGGCCCCGTAGGCCTGGAACTGCTTGAACAGTTCCATCAGGCGAAAGGACAGTTCCGGGTCCAGGTTGCCCGTGGGTTCGTCGGCCAGAAGGACCTGGGGATTGACCACAAAGGCGCGGGCGATGGCCACGCGCTGCTGTTCGCCGCCGGAGATGGCGCCGCATGAAAGATTAAGCCGCCCGTCAAGGCCCAGCGCGCGGGAAACGGCGCGCACCCGGCGTTCGATGTGCTGCCGGGCCAGACCGCGCACCTCAAGGGGCAGGGCGATGTTTTCACGCACCGAGCGGAAAGGAAGAATCTTGAAATCCTGGAACACCACCCCCACCTGCCGCCGCAGTTCGGGCACCTTGCCTGCGGGGATATCCCGGACGTTCATGCCGGCCACTTCGGCCTCGCCGCGCTGAATGGGCAGGGCGGCGTAAAGAAGGCGCAGCAGCGTGGTTTTTCCCGCGCCGGAGGGGCCGGACAAAAAAAGAAAGTCGCCCTTTTCCAGGGAAAAGGTGCAATCCTTCAGCGCCCAGAGCGGCCCGAAGCTGTGGGAAAGATGGCGTACGTGGATCATGGCTGCACGGGCACTATACGGAAGGCCGAACCATAAAACAAGGAATTTACTGAACGCCGGGGCGTTGCGGGGGAAGCGGGCGGGGGGCGGATGCCGGGCGGCTTCGCCAAGGCGGGACGAAGGAAAAACCATCCCGGCAGGAAGGTCTCGCCAGGGCGGCTCGATACTTTCTCTTTCCCGCCCGAAAGCGACACCGCACAGCCCTCTCTCGTTGCCGGGCGCAAAGGAAATAGCAGGTTCAAGTCGCTTTTCGGGCGGAAAATCCGAAAGTCCTCGCCGCTTAGAAGCGATCGGTGCCTCCATACACCACAAAAAACCGCGCGGTTATGGCAAATTTCACACATAGACCACAAAAAAGCGGCCCCATACAAAACAGAGCCGCCAGCATCGTCATGCAAGTGGGTTAATTGTCTTTTCCAGCATGATACCGCCGGGCTGTGGCGCGAATTTCCTCAGCATAATTGAGAATATCATCAACTCTGGCTATATCATGGTAATTTTTCTCTTTATTCTCCCCAATCAGTTCAATTCGCAATTTTTCAGGATTGTTAAAATGAAAACGAATAAGAGGCTTGAGTCTACTATCATCCAAAAGGACGTTACAATAGCTCTGTGCATCGCGTATAACGACTCTATCTGTGCTCACCGTACCCATAAGTAAAGATTTTACTAAGTAGTATGCCTGCCATTCATTCTCAGTAGTTATTATTTTTTCATCTGATTCTACAGGTGTAACGGGAGCGGGCTCCTCCTTTTTGGAAGTAGCAGCTAAAGCATTCTTCAAACGTTCATCAATTTGCTCCGCCACAAACTCACTGAAAGCACGCTTGACATATCCACTAAACTGTTCCCGTACCTTTTGCGTTGCCCGACCTCCGTATGTTTCCCGGATGAAGTAGTCAGAAAATCCCTCGCTGGGATCCTCCAGCTGATGAACCAGTAAACGCTTAATTTGCCGGTTGAAGCGCAACTCGTTAACCGCATCCAAGGTAGCCTTTAGGTCAAATTTTCCTTTACAGAGCTTCCGCAACTCGGGAATCAACGTGAGATCTATGTTATCCAGGCTAAATTCCATATAGGGCCGGGTATCCATTTTTTTGCCGTCTTCATTACCAGAATAGAACAGGTAACGTAGTCCGTCCGTCAAGACGCCAATACTTGAATCCAATGTAATGAAATACCGATGCAATTGTTCACATTTATCCGCATCCAGCACGGATCCGCAGCATTTGCATTCCATAATTATAATCGGTTTTCCATCATGCATGATGGCATAGTCTACCTTTTCACCTTTGCGGCCCGCCACATCGGCCACAAATTCCGGCACAACTTCAAGTGGGTTAAATACATCATACCCCAACGCCTGGATGAAAGGCATTACAAGGGCTGTCTTTGTGGCCTCTTCAGTAGTCAGGCTGCCTTTAATCTTCTGCGCTCTATCCGCCAAAGCCTTAATCGAGTCTGAAAAATCCATATCTCCCCTCCCCACTGGCTAAGAGTGAACATACTAAAATTCCATAGCAATTGTAGTATAGATCCATGGACACGGTATTTCAATCTATAATTATAGTACTATACAAAAAAATAATTCTCAAAAATACGATTCTCTCGTGCCGTTAGCGCCCTACCTTCCCCCCCGCGCCGACGTCCGCCCCGAAGCGGCGAGGACTTTCGGATTTTCCGGAGCAAGCGACTTGAACCTGCTATTTCCTTCGGGCTTGGCAACGAGAGTCCCCTGTGCGGTGTCGCTTGCTCCGGAAAAGAGAAAGTGCCGAGCCGCCCCGGCGACCCTTCCCGCGTAAGCGTCTTCTCTTCCTCACCATACCGCTTTTCCGCCCTGCTCTTTTTTCCGGTCCCCCCTCCTCCGCTTTTCGTGAAATTTTGAACGCGCCATACCCCTGTTTTTGGGCCGGATATTGGGCTTGGGCCGAATATCCGGCCCGTTTTTTCGGCCCAAAGCCGGTTTCGGCCGGCCCCTCTCAAGCGAAACCTCTTATTATATCCGTATATTAACGCCATGTCCATATCTGGCACAGCCATTGCTCTTAATCCGCGAAACAGAGCCTGAGGGCCACGCGGCCGGTTGTTCCGGCAGGCGGAAATTTTCCGGAGAAAGAGGTGGCAGTGGTGCAACGATACACTACGGATCTGCTGATCATCGGCATGGGAGCGGCCGCGCAGCTTGGCGCGCTGTACGCCCTGGAGGAAAACCCGGGCATAAGCATCATCATCGCCACCAAGGCCCTGAAGGGCAAGGGCGGATGCAGCCGCATGGTGCAGGGCGGGTTCAACGTCGTTTTGAACAAGGACGATTCCCACGACAAGCACCTGATGGATACCCTGAAGGGCGGCCAGTACCTGAACGACCAGGAACTGGCCAAAACCCTGGTGGAACAGGCCACGCCCACGGTGAAAGAGCTGGAGACCAAGTTCGGCTGCTTTTTCGACCGCTGGCCCGACGGCACCATCCACCAAAAGGCCTTTGCCGGGCAGTCGTTCGACCGCACCGTGCACAAGGGCGACCTTACCGGCATCGAGATCGTCAGCCGCATTACCGAACAGGTGCTCAAGCACCGCATTCCGGTGCTTGAGGAATGCCGCGCCGTGGAACTTTTGCTGGACGATTCCGGCAAAACCGTCACCGGCGCGCTGATGTACAACGTGCCGCGCGGCGAGTTCCTTGTGGTGGAAGCCGCCGCCACCCTGGTAGCCACCGGGGGCGGCCCCACGCAGTACCGCTTCCACGCGCCCGGCCCGGAAAAGAGCGCCGACGGCATCGCCATGCTGTACCGCGCCGGAGCCGAAATGAAGGATATGGAAATGCTTCAGTTCCACCCCACCGGCCTTATCGTGCCGGGCAGCGTGGTGGCCGGGGCGCTTCTGGAAGAAGGCCTGCGCGGCGCCGGGGCGCATCTCTTCAACGGCAAGGGCGAGCGCTACATGCAGACCTACGCCCCGGACGTGGCCGAACGCGCCACCCGCGACGTGGTCAGCCGATCCTCGTACCTTGAAATGATCAACGGCCGCGCCTGCCCCGAAGGCGGCGTGCACATCTACGCCGAGCACCTCGGACCGGAATTCGTGCTCAAGAACTTTCCCGGTATGGCCGAACGCTGCCGGCAGTTCGGCTACGACCTGGCCCGGGGCAAGGTGCCGGTTTCTCCCTCCGCCCACTTTTTCATGGGCGGGGCGGTCATCGACAAAGACGGCAAGGCCACCCTGGAAAAGCTCTTTGTGGCCGGCGAGGATACCGGCGGCGTGCACGGGGCCAACCGCCTGGGCGGCAACGGCATCTGTGACTCGTGCGTGTACGGGCGGCAGGTGGGCAAGGCCCTGGCCAAGTACCTTGCGCGGGACGAAAACCGCTTTGTCGCCAAAACCCGCGCCGGCATGCCCGAGGAAATCATCGAGCGCATCACCGCCCCCCTGCGCCGCGCCAAGGGCGAAAGCCCCTTCGCCCTGCGCCGTGAAATCCAGGAAATCAACTGGAACAAGGTGGGCGTGGCCAGACAGGAAGACGACCTTATCACCGCCCTGGCAGAATTCGAGGACATCGCCGCCCGCGCCGAATCCGACATGTGCGTCACCGGCGGGCTTTCCTACAACATGCTGTTCACCGCCTCGCTTGACCTGCGCAGCATGATCGACGCTTCAAGGATGATAGCGGCCTCCGCCCTGCACCGCAAGGAAACGCGCGGCGCGCACTTCCGCCAGGACTTCCCCGGGCAAAACGACGACTACGGCCTGTTCAACATCCACCTGTTCCGGGGCGCGGACGAGCGGCCCGTGATCTCGGAAAAGCCGGTGCGGTTCACCTACAAGACGCTGGAACAGTGCCAGAACTATAAAAAATGACAAAAACGGCCGGGCGGCGCATTCCGCCCGCCCCCGGAACGCGGGAAAGACGCTTTCCGCCCGCGCGCCCGGAACGGATGAACATTCAAATGGTTTAACTTAAGGAGAACGGCATGCTGAGCAACGTACGCCTTGCCTACAGGGAAGCCCTGAAAACCGGCGAGCACGACCCCTACCGCTACGCCAACGCCCGCATGGGCATGTGGGCCTGGATCTGTCAGCGGGCTTCGGCCCTGGCCATCGTGATCTTTTTGTCCCTGCACGTGGTGCTGACCTATAAACCGCTGATCCAGTTCCTGCTGCTTCTGTCGGTGACCTTCCACGCGGCCCTGGGCCTGCGCGTCATTCTGCTGGACTTCAACCTTGTCAGCGTCAAGTACCAGAAAGCGCTGGCCTGGGGGCTGGTGGGGCTGGGGCTGGTGGTCATGGGCATCACCTATTTCTCCATTTACTAGGGCAATTTCAAAGTGAAATTGCCCTGACGGCCGACAGCGCCAGCGTCGGCCGCGCCCACGAGGAGCGGGCGGGCTTTTGCCCGCCGTACACGACGAGTGGAGCGTCTGAAAGTCAAACGGCCCCAGAACCGACGGCGACCCGCGCGAAACGGCCGTCCGGCGCGCTTTTCGCGCGGCAGGAGTGAATCATGTCCGAACGACAAAATGCCAGAAAAGTAAAGATATTCCGCTATGACCCGGAAAAGGGCGGGGACGGGCGCTTTGACGAGTACGTCCTGAACATCCCCGACGAAAACACCACCACCATCCTGGACGTGCTGCTGCGCGTCCAGAAGGAACAGGACCCCACCCTGGCCTTCCGCTACGCCTGCCGCGTGAACATGTGCGGTTCGTGCGCCATGGTCATCAACGGGCGCGAGGGCCTGGCCTGCAAAACCAACGTATCGCATCTGCCCCCCCGGCAGGACATCACCATCCGTCCTTTGAACCACTTTCCGGTCATCAAGGATCTGGTGGTGGACATGGGGCCGTTTTTCGACAAGTTCGCCAAAGTGCTGCCCTTTTACGAGCCCAAAATGGAGTACAAGGAGCCGGCGGTCATTCCCCCGGACGCCAAAGAGCGCGCGGACATAGGCATGGACACCGACTGCATCTGGTGCGGCTGCTGCGTTTCAAGCTGCGACATGGTGTGCTACCGGGACGACTACGCCGGGCCCGCCCCCCTGACCCGGGCCTTCACCCTGCTGCGCGACAGCCGCGACGGCCTGTTCATGCAGCGCCTGGAGCGCGCCGTGGAGTCCTGCTACCACTGCCGCACGGAATTCAACTGTACGGAAGTGTGCCCCAAGCAGATCAGCGGCACACGAGCCATCAAGCACATCCAGCGTCTGGCCGCCCAACACCTGTCCGGCAAGCGCACACCTTCCCTGGAATTTGAGGAAAAGGCCCCCGGCGCGGCCTCTCAGGCCGTGGCCGAAGATGCGCGTCCCGGCGCGGCCTCTCCCTCCGCCGCGGCCGCATTCCCGGCCTCTTCCTCCAACGCGGAAGCGGACTGCCCCTGCCGCCGCGCGCAGACTCCCCCGCCGTCTTCCTCCTCCGGTGCGGCGGGGGACGATGCTTACGTGATGGACCGCCGCTCTTTTCTGAGCAACGCGGGCATCGGCATCGTCGGCGTGGGCAGCGCCCTGATCCTGGGCGGCCTGGCCCTGCAAACCCTGGTCGGCCCCAGCATGGCCAAAAACGAAAAGACCTGGGTGCCCCTGCTCAAGACCGGCGATCTGAAGCAAGGCGCCATCAGCGCCGTCACCCTGCGCTACGAGCGCAAGGACGGCCCTTACACCCAGAACGTGAACGTCCCGGTGCTGGTTTCCACCCTGGGGCCGGAGGTCGTCTGCTTCAAGTCGGCCTGCACGCACCTGGGCTGCGTGGTCAAGTGGGACCAGGCGGGCGAGCGTTTCCGCTGCGCCTGCCACGGAGGGGCCTTTGACAAGGACGGCAGGGTGCTGGACGGCCCGCCGCCGCGCCCCCTGGACCGTTACGTCACTAAAATCACCGGCGATTTTCTGATGGTGGAGGTGGGCTGATATGGCTAATAACACATTCCGTCACCGCATCGGCTGGGAAAAATATCTGAAGCCCTTCCTGTACAAGGAACTGCCTTCCTCCACCGGCTGGTCGGCCACGCTCGGCACCCTGTGCGCCCTGCTGTTTATGGTCATGGCCGTTTCCGGCGTATTTTTGGCCGTCTATTACAACCCTTCGCCCGACAAGGCGTACCAGACCATCGACTTCATCATGCGGGACGTGCCCGGCGGCTCGGTCCTGCGCGGTATCCATCACTGGGGCGCCGGGGCCATGGTCACCGTGGTCTTCATCCACATGATGGTCAACTTCTTTTCCGGCGCGTACCGGGCTCCCAGAGAGTTCACCTGGATAGCCGGGGCCGCCCTGTTCATCATCACCCTGATGCTGGGCTTTACCGGCTACCTGCTGCCCTGGGACATGAAGGCATACTGGGCCACCGTGGTCAGCGCCAACATTCCCAAGGACATACCGGTGCTGGGCAACTTCATGTCCCAGGTGCTGCTGGGCGGCGATACGGTCTCCGGCCTGACCCTGACCCGCTTTTACGCCATCCACACCCTGCTGCTTCCGGCCCTGCTGATGGCCTTCACCATCTTCCACATCTACATGGTGCGCGTGCACGGCCTGGCCGAAGACACCGACCCCAAAGCCGGCGCGAAGCGCGCCAGCGATACGGAAGCCGCCAAACTGGCCGTCCTTGCCAATGGGGCCGACGGGGCCTCCGCGGCCGACGGGCAGGAAACCCCGGCCGCCGCCCGGCCGGGCGTAAAGGAGCGCCTGCGCCGCCTGTACCGCTTCTACCCGGAGCACATGAACCGCAGTTGCATCGTCTTCGGCTGCGTGTTCGCGGCCATCCTGCTGCTTGCCGTGTACGGCGCCATCCCGCGCGAGGACATCGCGGGCACCTTCATCGAAAACTACCTTCCCCGGCCCGAATGGTACTACATGTGGCTGTTCCAGCTGCTTACGTACTTTCCCGGCTCCTGGGAGGTGGTCGGAAGCCTGGGCATACCCGTCATCGGCTGCATATTTTTGTTCGCGGTGCCCTTTCTGACCCGCAACCCCCTGCACGGCATCGCCAACCGCCCCGTCGCCCTGGCGGCGGGCTCGGCCGGGGTGGTGTGCATCGTGTACCTGACCTGGGTGGGCTTTATGGGCATAAAGCCCTACGGCCTGATCACCCCGGTGCCCGACCGGCAGATGAGCGTTTCGGAGCAGCGCGGCCTGGTCGTCTACAATGAAAAGGAATGCGCCTACTGCCACCAGATTGAGGGCAGGGGCGGCGTGCGCACCGGGCCGGACATGGCCAACATGGCGCGCAAGGGCCGCACCGTGGAGTACATGGCCAAATACATCAAAAACCCCGCGGCTGTTGACGCCTCCTCCATCATGCCCAAGTACGATCTGCCCAAGAAAGACCTGGAAGCCCTGGCCGCCTTTATCCTGGCGGTGGATTCCCGCAAGGGGCCCATGAAGACGCTGACCAGAGACGAAGTGCTCAAGAGCGCCCGGGCGGCCGAGGCAGAGCCCCGACAACAGTAATCCACGCTCATCCCCGCCGCCCCGGCGCGGCGGGGACAAGACACGACCCACGCAACATTGCAACGTCAATTCGTCCCAGGAGACCGCGATGGAATTCGATTACAACATCGTCGAGGAAGCGGCAAAGCAGCTGTACATCAAGGCGCTGTGCGACCTGCCCCCGGACGTGCGCGCCGCGCTGAAAAAGGCCTATGAGCGCGAAACCAAACCCACGGCCCGCGCCGTGTTTGAAACCATCTTCAAGACCATCGAAGTGGCCGACCGCGACAAGACCCTGATTTGCCAGGATACTGGCCTGCCCATTTACAAGGTGAAAATCGGCTCGAAATTCCCCTGGAACGGCTACCAGATCAAAACCCGCCTCAACGAAGGGGCGAAAAGGGCCACCCTGGAATTTCCCTTCCGCGGCAGTTCCACCCACACCCTTACCCGCATCAACCCCCAGACCTCCGTGGGCGAAGGGTTGCCGGTCATTTACTACGACTTTGCCGGCGACGCCGACACCCTGGACATCCTTATGGCTCCCAAGGGTTCCGGCTCGGAAAACATGAGCAAGATGCACATGTTTTATCCCGCGCACGGCGTAAAGGCCCTGAAGAAATTCGTGCTGGACGCCGTGATGGAATCGGGCGCCAACCCCTGTCCTCCCGGCATCATCGGCGTGGGACTGGGCGGCACCGCCGACCTGGTGACCAAGCTCGCCAAGGACGCCATTCTGCGCCCCGTGGGCCAGCGCCATCCCGATCCGCGGGTGGCCGCCATGGAACAGGAACTGGAAGACGCCATCAACGCCACCGGGCGCGGCCCCATGGGTCTGGGCGGCGACGTGTCCACCCTGGCCGTGCATATCGAAACGGCCCACACCCACATCACCCAGAACCCGGTGGCCATCAACACCCAGTGCTGGCCCGCCCGCCGCGCCCGGGCGATCATCCGCCCCGACGGCTCCGTAACCTACGGCTATTAAGGAGTTCCCCATGGCAACCTACCATTTGCAGTCGCCTTTTTCGGAAAAAGACATCCGCATGCTCCGCGTGGGGGACATCGTAACCTTTGACGGGCTGCTTTTCGGCATCCGCGATCTGACCCAGATATACATGTTCGACCAGGGCAACGAACCGCCCGTCAGCCTTGAAGGGGCGCCCTGCATCCACACCGCGCCCAGCCTGCGCAAAAACGGCGACAAGTGGGAAAAAATCTGCGTGGGCACCACCACCAGCACCCGCATGGACCGTTTTACCCCCGGCCTGATCGGCAAGTACGGCGTGCGCGCCATTATCGGCAAAGGCGGCCTGTACCAGGGCAGCCTGGACGCCATGAAAGAGCACGGCGCAGTGTACCTGGCCATCGTGGGCGGGTCCGCCGCCCTTGAAACCAAACAGATCGAGGAAGTGGAAAACGTGTACTGGGAGCACCTGCACCCGGAGGCCCTGTACCGCTTCCGCGTCAAGGACTTCGGCCCCCTGACCGTGGCCATGGACAGCCACGGCGGCAACCTTTACGCCGACGTCCTGGCCGAAGCCGAACGCCGCCTGCCCGACATTTACGCCCGCATCGGGGTGTAGGCGGGCGGAAGATGGAAGTTTATCAGATAGCCATTCTCGCCCTGGCGGCCTTTTGCTCCTCGGTCATCAAGAACGGGGCGGCCGTGGGCTCGGGCATCTTCCTGCTGCCGGTGCTGGCGCTGGCTTTTCCGCCCAAGCTGGCGCTGGGCCTGGGCGCGCCGGTGATGCTGGCCTCCGACCTTTTGGGCCTGCGCTATTACTGGAAGGAATGGGGCGAGACAAAGCTGCTTCTGCGCATGATCGCGGCCGCCGCCGTGGGCATAGCCGTCGGCGGCGTCTTTCTGGCCCATATCCCGGCCGAAGCCTTCAAAAAGGGCATAGGCATATTCGCCATCTGTTCTGCCCTGTGGAGCCTGTTCTCCCCTTGGCTCCGCAAAGGCAAAACCGCTCCGTCTCCCGCCCCGGCCATTGCCGGGGCGGAGCGGGGCGACTGGCTGGCCTCGGTTCTGTACGGCGCTGTGGGGGGCGTGGCCACCATCCTGGCTCATGCCGGGGGCATGGTCTGGTCCATGTACATGGTGAACAGGGTGGAAAAGCGCGTCTTTGTGGGGTCCATGATCGTCATGTTCTTTCTGAGCAATCTGATCAAGATTGGGGCCTACATGCAGCTTGGCCTGCTTACCCTTTCAGCCACGCTGGCGGTGCTGGCCTTTGTCCCGCTTATTTACGCGGGCAGCGCCCTGGGCAACTGGCTGAACAGGCGGCTCGACCCGCGGATTTTCCGGATGGTGGTTTTGCTTCTCATCATGTGTACCGGGGCCGGTCTGCTGGTCCGGTAACCACAGTATTTCAGGACAAGTATCAAGCTTCAGGGCCGCGCCGCGCAAAATCGGGGCATTGCAAAATCAAAAGGCTTCAAAACGGCGCGCAGTACGTCAACCTGTAATTCGGAGGAAAAAATGCACGGCAGCAAAGCAGTTTCACACGTCCCGCCCATCGCTCCTTTCGTCACCTGACCCATCTCGGAGGATATGTATGAAGCTTCTTAAGTCTTTGTATATCCAGGTTATTCTCGGCATCACCCTGGGCATAGTGTTCGGCATTGTGGACCCGCCCACGGCCGCAAAAATGAAACCCCTGGGCGACGCCTTCATCAAGCTCATCAAAATGGTGCTGGCCCCCATCATTTTCTGTACCGTCGTCAGCGGCATAGCCAAAATGGGCGATATCAAAAAAGTGGGCCGGGTCGGCTTCAAGGCCCTGATCTACTTTGAAATAATGACCACTCTCGCCCTGGCCGCCGGCCTGTTGGTGGGCGAGGTGTTCAAGCCCGGCGCGGGCATGAACATCGACCCCGCCAGCATCAGCGCCACCGAGGTAGCCTCCCTTACGGCCAGGGCGGCCAAGGCTTCGCCCACCACCGTCGACTTTTTGATGAACGTCATCCCCAACACGGTGGTGGACGCCTTCGCCAAGGGCGACATGCTCCAGGTGCTTTTCTTCGCCTGCTTGTTCGGCTTTGCCCTTTCCCACCTGGGCGAGCACGGCAAGGGCCTTATCCGCATCATCGACTGGGTGTCGCACGTTCTGTTCACCATTATCGGCTATGCCATGCGCGTCGCGCCCATAGGGGCCTTCGGCGCCATGAGCTTCACCATCGGCAAGTACGGCCTGCACTCCCTGGTGCAGCTCGGCCAGATGATCGCCTGCGTGTACGGCCTGTGCGCCCTGTACGTGGTGGTGGCTTTGGGGGCTGTCGGCAAGATGTGCGGGTTCAGCATTTTCCGCTTCCTTTGGTATATCAAGGAAGAAATTCTTATCGTGCTCGGCGGCGCTTCCTCCGAGCCCGCCATGCCGCGCCTGATGTCCAAGCTGGAAAACGCGGGCGTGTCCAAGGGCGTTGTGGGCCTTGTGGTGCCCACGGGCTATTCCTTCAATCTGGACGGCACCTGCCTGTACCTGTGCATGGGCGCTTTGTTCATCGCCCAGGCCTTCAACATCGATCTGACCTGGGGCCAGAAGATGACCATTCTGCTGGTCACCCTGCTGACCTCCAAGGGCGCCGCCGGCGTCGTGGGCAGCGCCTTTATGACCCTTACGGCGACCATCGCCTCCATGGACATACTGCCCATCGCCGGCATGGCGCTCTTGCTCGGCATAGACCGGTTCCTGGCGGAAGTACGCTCGGTCACCAACTTCATCGGCAACGGCGTGGCCGCCGTGGCCGTGGGCAAGTGGGAAGACTCCGTGGACATGGAGCGTTTCAACAAGGTGATCAGCGGCAGCGGCGGCATGGAATCCGACGCGCCCGAAGAAGTGCTTATCCACCACGAGGAAGAGGAAGAAGATCAGGAGGCCGCCCCCACCAAGGCGTAGGCATGGAAAGCGCCGCGCGCATTCCGGCGCGGCACGCCCGACGGTGGGGCGGAACGGGAAGCCGCCACCCCCCGGTCCGCCGTGCGGAACCCGGCCCCCTATGCTAGCAGGTCGGCATCCCACAGGATGTTATGTATACAATCAGAACAATCGGCGCAACGCGCCGTCAAAGGCGGCGGGAGCTGTCCGGCGTCGGACAAGGAAGACGAGTTTTCGCAAAGGCGGGCCGGGCTCTTCGCCCCGGCCCAAAGCGCAACCATCCTAATAAGGAGACTCTTTACAATGGCAATCGATTTTGTAGTCCACGAAGAAGTCGACGGAGTCGGCGTGGTAGTGGTGGAAGGCTTGAAAGCCGGAACGGAATGCAACGGGTGGATCATGCAGGAAGATAAAATGATCACCTTCAAGATCCTGAGCGACATTCCCATCGGGCACAAAGTGGCGCTGAAGGATTTCGCCGTGGGCGACACGGTGATCAAGTACAACA
>JAVBPV010000037.1:0-67127 GCA_031549405.1 Desulfovibrio sp. | reverse complement strand
AATATCTGCTGTACGGACCTGGCCCACCTGAAACGCGAACTGAAAAGGGCAATTCGGACTCTCCGCTCGCGAAAGCAGGTAATCGCCGGGTGCTTCAAGAGAGTAGAATATGTTTAATTATTAATGCGGATATCAGTAATTGCCTAACCCAGCGAAAAGACGGGGGAAAGCCCCCTTCTCTCCTTTACGGGCACTTAATTGCCCAACCCTTTGAAATGAAAACCAAAACACCCGTTTTCATCCCCTGCACTTTTCTTCCGCCCCGAAGGCGGTAAGAAACCTTCGGGGCCTTGGCACAAGGAGGATGAGAGAGTCCCTGGCACGTTCTTCTCTCCTTTACGGAGGGTTAATTAAAACACCCTGAATTCACTTCACTTTTCACTCTAGGCAAAAAAATAGGCGCTGAGAGCCGCCAAAGGCGGCCAGTGCGACGCGTCTTCCACCTTCAGCCCGCCAAGGGCCTACCCAGGCCCGGCGTCGGGGGCAGGGGCGGCGGGAGCGGTCTTCTCTCGTTTACGAGGGGGAAATTCCAAGGGGCCGGAAAGACAGGCTAAAGGCCCTTTCTCTCGTTTACGACAACTTAATTGCCCAACCCCGCGAAGAAACAGGCAAAACGCCCCTTCTCTCCGTTACGCAGGGTTAATTGCCTAACCCGCCGGGAAGACGGGGGAAGCGGGTTTTCCAGCAGCAGCCCCGGCGGAAAGGGTGCAGGCAACCCTGACACCCTTTACAGGTCTTCCGGCTTCAGGCCGGTATGGCGGGCAAGGCGGGCCAGCATCCGGGGGCCTATTTCCTCCCGGTCATGGAAGGCAAAGACCGTATCGGGCCAACCGGGGCGGGCAAGGGTCTTGTGCGATCCCGCCTGCCGCTTGACGGTCCAGCCAAGCCGCAGGAGGGCGGCCAGGACGGCGGAGGCTTTGGTGGAAGGCCACGGGCTGCTCATGGGGCTTGCGGGGCTGTGTGTTCGGTAAAGGCGATATGGCTGATGCCGGGCAGGGAACTTTCTTCTTCCATGCGTTCCGCCAGTACCCGCAGGGCCAGGGCTTTGGCCTTTGCCGCCGCCTGGGCCGGGGTAGCGCCATAGGCCAGGCAGCCCGGCAGGGCGGTTATTTCGGCTATCCACCTGCCGTCCGTTTCCTGCTCCAGTTCAAGGATGAAATCCATCTGCAAAGCTCCTCCGTCGGAAGGGTTCTTTCTTTACCTATGGGACAGGATAAGCCGTTCCGGGGGCAAGGGCAAGGCTTACCACTTCACTGTCGCGTTTCGCGCCGGGGGTCTTCTGGCCTTATCTGCCCTCGCCACTTTTGGCCCGGTGGCCGCGCTTCAGCCCCTCAATGTCCAGAATGCCCCGGAGGTACTCCGTAAACGGGGCGGTGACGGAGGCATAGAGCACCTGGGGCGGGGTATCGGTGGAGTAGCGGCCATAGGTCATGGTGCCGTGGCTGTGGCCAAGATACCGGGAGGCCGCCTTTTCCGGCACTTGGTTATGGTCGCACCACTGGGCCAGGGTATCACGGAAGCTGTGGAAGTCCTTTTTTCCTCCCCCTTCCTGGGCGGTAAGCCCTATGGCCTTGCGGTATCTGCCGAACCACTTTGAGGCATGGTGCGAGAAGCGGGGCAAGGCGGCGGTCTTTTTCAGTTCGGGGAAAAGGCGGCCAGCGTCACCCGCCGCCCCTGCCGGGAGGGCGAAGCTTCGACTTTGTCTGTGCGTTTCCGCCACATAGGCCAGGAAGCCGAGATCATAAAGCAAAACAGGGGAGAGCGGCACAAGGCGGGCGGAGGCCGGGTTCTTCAAGGTCTGCCAGGGGCGGCCCTTGTGAATGTCCAGGCAGAGTACGGGAGGAGCGTTTGCCTCTGGAGCCGAAGGGGGCCTTACCAGCACGGCGGCGGCTTCCTGCGGGGCTAAGGTGACAAAGGGCCGGGACTCCCCGCTTTGCGGGTCAAAGAGAATCACGTCTTCTGTGTGCAGTTGGGCCAGTTCCTCAATTCGCGCTCCGGTGAACAGGCCCAGTAAGGGAAGCCAGAAGCGGTGAGGTTCCCCTCCGCCGCCCTGGTGGTGGCCGTCCTTGTCGCTGGCGGAGGTGTACACGGCGGGGTTGAAGATGCGGGCAAGCTCCCCCCTGGTGAAGGGGTCGCGTAATTCGTGGGCCTGTTTGGTCAGCTTGACCTCAAGCAAAGCGGCAATGGCGGGGTTGTGGTGGTATTCGTTCCGGGCCGCCCAGTTCAGGAAGGCCTTTATCTGCTGGAAGTGGTTCCGCAGAGTGCCGGGTTCCAGGCGTTCACCTTCGGGGATGGCACCGGCCAGGGCCTTTTCCAGCAAGGCGGCGGTGGGCATGTCCCGGTATTCCTTGACCTTGCTCCGGTTGGCGGGCCAGCCGTACAGGGCGGCCTTGTAGCTGCGCATGTGCTCCGCCCCCAGCCGGGACAGGGGGAAGGCGTTGTCAGGGTCCACCAGTTCACGGAACAGGCTGAACTTGTCCCGGTGCTTGATGCGGGTATGTTCGCTCCATACCCGTTCCATGATGCGGTCTTGCATATAGCGGTCAACGGCGGCGGAGACAGTGAGGGGCTTTTCCCCTCCCTCCGCGTTGACGGCGGCGGCTACAGGGGCGGCGGCGGGCTTATCCTCTACCCGGATGCGGCGCTTCTCTCTGCGGGCCTGCTGGCGTTCTTCCAGCCGTTGCACCGTGGCGTCATAGGCGGTGTAGTCGCCCTGGCTGTTCTGGTCCACAATATCCAGATACGTGACCTGGGCCTTGGCGAGCTCCTGGCAGGTCTTGAGATAGGTCAGGGAGGCTTCCTTGCCTTCCTCCGTGGCCGGGGGCCGGACGCCGTGAAGGCTCAATTCCTTATCCGCCATAGGCCGCATCCTGGTCATATCGCCTTGCCGCAGGGCCTTTTTGTACAGCCCCTTGAGGCCCTGGCGGGTTTGCCGGGCCGCTTCTGCGGCTTCCTCCTCCTCTTCCCCCTCTTCGCCGTCCTCCGCCGTGCTCATGGCTGCGGCAATGTCCCGGCGGGCGCGGGCCGATTGCAGCATCAAGGCGTCATGCCCCTTGAGGGCGGCAAGAAGCCATTCCTCCGCTATGGCGCGGATGTCTTCGTCGGTCAGGCTGTCCACCACGGCGGCGGTGGCGGCGGAGGTAGAGGCCGGGGGGGCGGCGGCGGGGGAAGGGCTTTGAGGTTCTTTTGCCCGCTGTGTGGACACAGGGCGTGAGGGATTTTTGCGTTGGGGCATGGGCTTTTCCTCGCTGTTGGCTGGGGCTGTTGTGTACCCGGCGGAGGCTTGCCGGGTCAATGGGGGGCGGGTGGCGCGGCCCTGGACGGCTTCACGGGCAAAGGCGAAGACCTCAAGAGCCGCCGCTGCCAGCCGAAGGGCGCGGAGCTTTGCCTCTGTGGCATAGCAACGCCCGAGACTGCGCCGGTATTCCTTACGGCCAAGGCAGGCTTGAAGTTCCAGGGGGATACGGATGCGGAAAGTAAGGGCGGCCCTGTGCCGGGTGACGTAAGGGCTATGGGTGGCGGGAAAAAAAGACATGACCTGCGCCTTCAAAAGTTCACCAGCTTGGGTGAATGTGTAGACACGCTTTGTGTATCCACACGCCTTTTGACGGGCAGGTCACGCGGAAATCGGGGTAACCCCCTGATATTCCTGAAAATGGTGGAGATGAGGGGGATTGAACCCCTGGCCTCGGCGATGCGAACGCCGCGCTCTCCCAGCTGAGCTACATCCCCATATGTCATGGCTGCTTGGGAAGGCGGATATATAGATCGTTTTTCCGGCATCCGCAAGAGGCCAAAGCGAGTAAAAGCATTTTTTAGGGCATGCGGAACGTTCGCGGCCCCAGGCCGCGAAAGAGGCCTGGGGCCGCGGCCGCCGCCTGCCGGAATTTGGCGCGGGAAGGCGGCGCGCGGGAATTTCAAGGGAGCGGGGCTATGGTCATTTTGAACCAAATGAATTATATTATCACTTGCGGGATGCGGAAGGGCCGCGTTTCCCCGCGCCATTCAAGGAGGTTGTCATGGCCAAAGTAAAAGTGCAGGGCATGCATTGCGAAAACTGCCGTAAATCCGTAACCGAAGCCGTTGCCGGGATTCCGGGGGTTGCGTCCGTGGAGGTCAGTCTGGCCGAAAGTTCCGCCGCCTGGGAGGACGCCGACGCCAAGACCCCGGTGCGGTCGGAGGCCGTCATCGCCGCTATTAAGAAGATAGGCTTTGACGCTGAGTAGAAGTCATTCCATGATCAGTATACGAAAATAACGGGCGCTGCGGCCGGGGCGAAGGCATGAGTGAAAAAACGCTGGAATTTTCCATAGGCGGCATGCACTGCGCCGCCTGTTCCTCGCGCATCGAGCGGGTGGTGGGCGCGTTGCCGGAGGTGGCCTCCGTCAGCGTCAGCCTTGCCGACAATTCCGCCCGTCTTGCCCTGTCGGCCCCTTTGCCGCGCGAGGAAGCCGCCGCTTTGATTGTGGAGACGGTGGCCAATCTCGGTTTCAGCGCCCGGCTTGTGGAGGCGGCTTCCGGGGGCGTTTCCGAATCCGCCCTCCGCTGGGAGGAGCGCCGCGCCGCCCAGGGCGAAGAGCTTGCCCGCCGCCGCCGGGAATTGATCCCGGCCTTCGCCTTTGCCCTGCCCCTGCTGGTGCTGTCCATGGGGGAAATGCTCGGCATGCCGTTGCCCGCGCTCATTTCTCCCGCCCGTTCGCCTCTGGGCTTCGCCCTGGCTCAGCTTGCGCTTTGCCTGCCCGTGCTCTGGTCGGGCCGCCGTTTTTTCATGTTGGGCCTGCCCGCGCTGCGGCGCGGGACGCCCACCATGGACAGCCTTGTGGCCTTGGGCACCGGGGCGGCCTTTTTGTTCAGCCTGTGGAACACGGTTCTTCTGGCCCTGCCGCCCGGGGCGGGGCACGGGCTCCCGCCGGGGGGCGCGCACGCCCTTGCGGAAGCGGCAGGGGGCGGCGCTGCGGGGGGCGGATCTGCCGGCGTCTGGGACATGTTCTTCGGCGCCGGGCACGCCATGCACGGGGTGGAGCTGTACTTCGAGTCCGCTGCCGTGGTCATTGCCCTGGTTTCCCTGGGCAAGTATCTGGAAGCGCGCTCGCGCCTGCATACCTCCGAGGCCATGAAGGGCCTGCTTGATCTTGCCCCGGAAACGGCTTTGCGAGTAACTTCCTCCCCGCCGCTTTCCTCGCCGGCGGAAGAGATTCCCCTGGCCGCCGTGCGTGTGGGCGACGTTCTGCTGATACGCCCCGGCGGGCGCATTCCCGTGGACGGGGTGGTGCTGGAGGGGGCCTCGGCCGTGGACGAGTCCATGCTTACGGGCGAGAGCATGCCCGTGGAAAAGGGACCGGGCGATCCCCTGGCCGGAGGCTCCATGAACCGTCAGGGCGTTCTGGCCATGCGCGCCGAGCGGGTGGGGGCCGACACGGTGCTGGCCCGCATCGTGCGCCTTGTGCAGGAGGCCCAGGGCAGCAAGGCGCCCATCGCGGGCATGGCCGACCGGGTCAGCCTGTACTTTGTGCCCGCGGTCATGGCCATGGCCTTTGCCGCCGGGCTGTTCTGGTGGGTTCACGGCGGATCCGGGGCGTTCGCCCTGCGCATTTTCGTCTCCGTCATGGTCATCGCCTGCCCCTGCGCCATGGGGCTGGCCACGCCCATGTCCATCATGGTGGCCACGGGGCGCGGGGCGCAGCTCGGGGCGCTGTTCAAGAACGGGCAGGCCCTTGAGCAGTCCTCGCGCATCAACGCCATGGTTTTTGACAAGACCGGCACGCTCACCCTGGGCAGGCCTTCCCTGGCCGCCGTACTGCCGCTTGGCGGAATTCCGGGATCGCAAGGCGGCAAACGCGCCGCCGCCTCTTCCCCGGCTTCTTCCGGCCCGGGGCATGGCGCGCCGCTTGATGTTTCCGGCGAAGAACGCGAAAACTTCCTGCTGCGCATCGCCGCCTCTTTGGAGTCGTCTTCCGAGCATCCCCTGGCCCGCGCCCTGGTGCGGGGGGCGCAAGAACGGGGGCTTGCGCCTATGCCGGTGGAGAATTTCCTGGCCGTGCCCGGCAGGGGCGTTTCCGGCACCGTGCTGATGGAAAACGGCCCCGTGCCCGCCGCCGTGGGTAACACGGCCTTTGCCCGCGAGCATGCCGGAACGGACGGCGGACTGGAGGGCATGCTGGCCGCGCGCGCCGCGCTGGGGCAGACGCCGGTGATTTTGCTGCTGGAAGGAGCGCCCGCCGCCGTGTTCGCCATTGCCGACCCCGTGCGCGAGGAAGCCGCAGGCGTCGTGCGCCGCCTTGCGGGCATGGGCATTGAAAGCGTCATGCTGACGGGCGATAACCGCCTGACGGCGGAATCGGTGGCCAGGACGGCGGGCATAAGCCGGGTCATCGCGGAAGTTTTGCCCGAGGGCAAGGAGCGGGCCGTGGCTTCTTTGCAAGGGCGGGGCAGAGTGGTGGGCATGGTGGGGGACGGCGTCAACGACGCCCCGGCCCTGGCCAGGGCGGACGTGGGCTTTGCCATGAGCGGAGGCATCGACGTGGCGGTGGAAACCGGCGACGTGGCGCTGATGCGCCAGGGGCTGGGCACGGTGGTGACGGCCCTGGAGCTTGGCCGGGCCACCATGCGCAATATCCGCGAAAATCTTTTCTGGGCCTTTGCCTATAACGTGGTGGGCATTCCGTTTGCCGCCGGGGTATTTTACTTTTTCGGCGGTCCGGCCCTTTCCCCCATGCTGGCGGGAGCGGCCATGGCCCTGAGTTCCGTTTCGGTGGTGAGCAACGCCTTGCGCCTGCGCTTTTTCAAAGCCGCGGGCTGAAGCGCGTTTCAGACTGCCTCGCGAGGGTTGTAAAAACACGCGGGCGGTAAGCCGCCTCAGATTGATGACAAACCCCGCGGGGCGGGGTTTGTAGAGGCACGCCCGCTTCGGCGCTGAACGGCGGCAATGAACGCCGCCCGCGCCTTTGCGGCGGGCTGTTGACAAAGGGGGACTTTGCCAACAGCCCCGGGCGGCAAGCCGTCCTGTTATAAAGTGGTTACTCTTTGGTGGCCTCGACAAGCTCGGCGTAGGCCGCCTTCGCCAAAGTCCCGGCCTTTTCCGGGTCCACGCCCACTGCCTTGGCCAGCTTTTCGCCGAAGGCCGCGTCCATCTTCCAGAACATCACCACAGAGCGCAGACGAATGCGGTCCATTACTCCGTTCATGGAGGCGGCCACGTTGCCCAAAAAGCGCTCGCGCTCCGCGTCGGTCATTACCTTGTTATACAGGGCGGCGGGCTGTTCGTAATCCACGGCGGTAACGGGCTGCACAAAGCGTCCGGTCGCGCCTTCGTAGGTCACTTCCGGCTCGCTCCTGCCCGCGGGGGCCGGACCGCCCATGCTGTTGGGCCAGTAGTTGGGGCCGATCAGGGCAGGACCGGTGGAATGGAAGCCGTCGCGCTGGTAGTTGTCCACACGGGCGTTTTTGGCCTGGTTGACGGGAATGAGATGGTAGTTGGGGCCAAGGCGGTGCAGGTGGGTGTCGTGATACGAGAACAGCCGCCCCTGCAGCATCTTGTCCGGAGAAGCCCCGATGCCCGGCACGAAGCTGCTGGGGTTGAAGGCGGCCTGTTCCACGTCCTGAAAGTAGTTGTCCGGCGCGCGGTCCAGCACCATGCGCCCGATGGTCATGGGCGGCACCAGGTTGTGCGGCCAGACCTTGGTGACGTCAAAGGGATCGTAGGGGAACGCTTTAGCCTGTTCGGGGGTCATGATCTGCACTTCGAGCTTCCAGGCGGGGAAATTCTTTTCCCCGATGGATTTGTACAGGTCGCGGGTGGCATGATCCGGATCCTTGCCGGCCATGGCCAGGGCTTCTTCGCGCCCCAGGTAGCTGTGGCCCTGTTCGGTTTTGAAGTGATACTTGACCCAGAAATGCTCTTTTTTGCTGTTGTACCACATAAAGGTATGGCTGCCGTAGCCGTTCATGTGGCGGAAGTCGCCGGGAATGCCCCGGTCGGAAAAAAGGATAACCACCTGGTGCAGCGATTCGGGCGTCAGAGACCAAAAGTCCCACTGCGCGTTGCCGCAGCGCAGATTGTTGTGCGACAGGCGTTTCTGCGAATGAATGAAGTCCGGAAACTTCATGGGGTCGCGGATGAAAAAGACCGGCGTGTTGTTGCCCACCAGGTCGTAGTTGCCCTCGCGGGTGTAGAATTTTACGGCGAAGCCGCGCGGATCGCGGTCGGCGTCGGGTGCGCCGCGTTCGCCCGCCACAGTGGAAAAGCGCACGAACACCTCGGTGCGCAGACCCGGTTTGCTTAAAAAGTCGGCACAGGTGTACTTGCTGACGTCAGCCGTCGCCTCAAACCAGCCAAAGGCTCCGGCCCCTTTGGCGTGCACCACTCTTTCCGGAATGCGTTCGCGTCCGAAATGGGCCAGTTTTTCCAGAAGAACCACGTCCTGCATAAGAACGGGACCGCCGGGGCCAAGGGTCAGGGAAGTGTTGTCCTCCGCAACGGGAGCGCCAAAGGCTGTCGTCAACGGATGTTGTTTCTTGGGCATGTGAACCTCCTGAATAGCTTGTTCAATATTTATTAGCTATTAACAGGAAGCTATCTTAATAAAGTTTTTTTAGCAAGAGTATTACCCTATATCTATAATACTTTTTTCCCGTGCTATGACTGTATTATTTCCTTTCCATGCTTCCGACGGCTTCGCACAGGCCTCCCACGGAAGTATGCCAGGAAAGCACCATGTGACGCATCAGCCCCACGTCCTCGGACTTGGCCAAAAGCCCCAGCACGGGCACCCCGCGTCCGTAGGCCGCGCCGACCTCGGCCCAGGCGTCGCAGCCCGAAGGTCCCAGGTAGATCACCAAATCCGCCCCGGTGGCGGAAGAGGCGCAGAAGTCGAACACTCTTCTGCCTTCTTCGGAATTGATAAAGTGGGCAAGCTCGCGGCGGGAAAGAAAGGCTTCTTCGGGCCTGCCTTCGCGCAGCCAGGAAAGTATCTCGTGTCCGTCCGCCTCCAGCCTTTCCGTCAGCATTTCCACCGCGTGCTGGTGCTTCCATGAGGCGGCGATGTAGATTTTCATGTGATCTCCTTAAGATCGGATTTATTCGTGCCATTCCATAATGAATTATGAAATGTTTTTTACCTGGGGGGACTCCGTCCCCCGGTCCCTCTGGCAGGGCGCGCCCTCCAGGGTTACTCCATTGAATACAACGCCGCCGCCCGGGCGTGGATGAGGGCGGTGTCAAAAAGAGGCAGGGCGGCGTCCCGCTGCTGGACCAGAAGGCCGATTTCCGTGCAGCCCAGGATGCAGGCCTGGGCTCCGGCGCGGCGCAGGTCTTCGATTATGCCCAGTACCTTATCCTGTGATTCCGGCAGGATACGGCCAAGGCAAAGCTCGTCGTAGATGATGCCGTTCATGACGGCGCGGCCGGCGGCTTCGGGCACAAGGACTTCCAGACCGGCGGCGCGCAGGCGGGCTGTGTAGAAATCCTGTTCCATGGTGTAGCGGGTGCCCAGCAGGGCGGTTTTCGCGACGCCCGCCTTGCGCAGTTCCGTTGCCGTGGCGTCGGCTATGTGCAGCAGGGGGATGGAGACGGCGTCCCGCACCGCGTCCGCCACCTTGTGCATGGTGTTGGTGCAGATAAGCAGCGCCTCGGCCCCGCCCGCCTGCAAGCCGCGGGCGGCCCGGGCCAGAATGGCCGCGCTTTTGTCCCAGTCGCCCCTGGCCTGGCACTCCTCTATCTCGTGAAAGTCCACGCTGTGCAGCAGACAGCGTGCCGAATGCAGCCCTCCCAGTGTTTCCTTCACTACCCTGTTCATCACCTGGTAGTACGTCACCGTGCTTTCCCAACTCATGCCGCCGATCAGTCCCATCAGTTTCATAGCGTCGCCCCGCGCGGTTATTTTATTCGGAGTCAGTCCATCACGTTTGTTGCAAAAGAATTCCCCCGGGTGTACCACGAAACAACTACCCGCCATTGCGTGGAAGTTCAAGGCTGCCGCACTGTCGCGCCATTACCGGTTAAGGAGAGTATCGCATGTTGACGGCTTTGGCATTATATATGCTTTTCGGGGGCATCGCCGGCATCCTGGCCGGGCTTCTGGGCGTGGGCGGCGGTCTGGTCATCGTGCCCATGATCAACTACGCGCTGATGATCCAGAACATTCAGGGCCCCTACACCCACCATATCGCGCTGGGCACCTCGCTGGCCAGCATCATGTTCACCTCCATTTCCAGCTTCATGACCCACCACCGCAACAGGGCGGTCATCTGGCACATCGTCAGGTTCATCACCCCAGGCATCCTCCTCGGCACCTTTATAGGCAGCAAGGTGGCCGCGCACCTGCCCCTGCCCCTGCTCAAGGGCTTTTTCGTCGCCTTTTTGTTTTATGTGGGCACGCAGATGCTGCTGAACATCAAGCCCAAGGCTTCGCGCGAGGTTCCGGGGTTTTGGGGCAATTCGCTGGCCGGGGGAGTCATCGGCTTCGTCTCCAGCCTGGTGGGCATAGGCGGGGGCACCTTGTCCGTGCCTTATATGAACTGGTGCAACGTGTCCATGCATAAGGCCATCGGCACCTCGGCGGCAATAGGCTTTCCTATAGCCGTGGCCGGGGCGGTGGGCTACCTGGTCAACGGCATTGTCGAAGCGCCCGCCCTGCGCTTTGTCATTAACGGGACGCCCGTGGACCATCTGCCCTATTCCCTGGGTTTCATCTACCTGCCCGCCTTGTTCGGCATCGCGGCCGTCAGCGTGTGCACCGCCCCTGTGGGCGCCCGTCTGGCCCATCGCCTGCCCGTGCCCAGGCTGAAAAAGTTCTTCGCCTGCCTGCTGTATGTCATGGCCGCGCAGATGCTGTACGGCCTGCTGATGAAATAGACCCAAGGGGACTTTGTCAACAGCCTCAGCGCGCTTCCCGGACGGGGAGCGCGCTTTTTCACTTTGTCGTTTTGTCGTTTTTCCGCTTTGCCTTTTTGTCCCGCCGCCCGGTCCGTTTCCAAAAATAACGATATTTCTATATTCATGCTGTACATCATGGCGCGCAAGTGCTATGACGAAGCATCATCCTATAACCGCAAAACCGCCCCCGGCGGCCCGCAGGGAAGCGCACCATGCCCACTTCTTTCGATCCGGCCCCGCTTATCCCCATGGCGGAGGGAATCCCCGGCCCCTGGGGCTTCCTGGCGGTCCTGCTCTTTATTACCTTTGTGCTGCACCTTTTGCTGGTGAACGCCGTGCTCGGCGCCGGATTCATCACCCTGTGCGCCTGGCTTAACCCGGACCGCTCCCCCGCCCGCGTGGCGGACCTTGACCTGCAAGGCTCCCTGCTGCCCAAGGGCGTGGCTTTTCTGGTAAACTTCGCCATCCCGCCCTTTTTGATCCTCCAGGGGCTTTACGGGGCCTTTATCTACAGCAGTTCCATCCTTATGGGGATGTGGTGGCTGGCGGTCATGGGCCTGGTCATGCTGGCCTATTACGGACTGTACCTGAATATGACGGCGCGCGGCCTCACCCGGGGCGCGCGCATCCTGGCGCTGGGCGTCTCTGTGGCGCTGCTGGTCGTATGTTCCTTCATCTTTGTGAACAACCTTACCCTGATGCAGGCCCCCGGGCGCTGGGAAGCTTACGCCCGGTCCGCCGGGGGCGTTTTGCTGAACCTGGCGGATCCGCAGGTGGTTCCGCGCTGGCTGCACGTGCTGCTGGCCTCGCTGGCCGTGGGCGGGCTGTGCGTCGCCGTCCCAGCCGAGTTGCGGCTGCGCGCGTTGCAGCGGGAAAACGGCCCGGCGGAATCGCTGGCCTGCCAGGAAGGCCGCAAACGTTCCGGCCTGCGCTGGTTTTCGCACTCCACCCTGGCCCAGTTTCCTGTGGGCGCGTGGTTTCTGTTTTCTTTGCCCAGGGAGCAGCAGGCCCTGTTGTTCGGCGGCGATACCGCGGCGACGGCGCTTTTTTTCACCTCCCTGGCCCTGGCCGGGGCGGCGCTTATGGCGGCTTTCCGCCGCAACGCCGTGCGGGCCGCCTGCGCCGCGCTGCTGGTGGTGCCGTGCATGGCGGGCATGCGCTTTTTGCTGCGCGCCTTCACGATCAGTCCCTGGTACAAACCCGTGGTCCTGCCGGTTGATCTCTCCGCCCTGCTGCTGTTCGGCGGCAGCGCCCTTGTTTCGGCTTACATACTGTACCGGCTGGCGCTTCTGTACCTGAAGCCGCCGCTGCCGGTTCCGGCCGCGCGGCCCGCAAAGCCGGAACCGGCCTTGTCCGCCTACGGGGAAGAGATTCCGGAAGACGCCCTGCCCGAAATGCCGTTTGACGAACTGAATTCCAGGGAGGCCGCGGAGCGGGAAGACTCCTCCGAAGGCGCGGAAGGCCCTGACGGCGGCGCGAAAGGCCCCGCGGGGCCGGGGCCGCAAGAACCGAACAGCCAGGACGGGGATGCGCCGGGCAACGGCGGCCCCCGGGGGAGGAACGCCTGATGCCCGCCCTTGCCGCGCATATCCCGTGGGATTATCCCGTATGGCAGTTTTCCGGCATCAACGGCGGCCTGCTTATAGCCGCCATAGCGGTCATTCACGTGTTTGTGGCCCAGTTCGCCGTGGGGGGCGGGTTCTTTCTGGTCATGGCCGAGGCCAAGGGCCACCGCGAAGGCTCGGCCCGCATTCTCAGGTGGGCGCACCGGCACACCAAGTTCTTTCTGCTGCTGACCATGGTTTTTGGCGGGATGACCGGGGTGGGCATCTGGCTGGTCATATCCCTGGTCAGCCCGGCGGGCACGGCCCTTCTGGTGCGCGAGTTTCTTTACGCCTGGGCCACGGAATGGGTTTTTTTCCTTGGGGAGATCATCGCCCTGCTGCTGTACGCGGCTTCTTTTTCCCGCTGCCGCCGGGGCCGCATGGCTCCGCGCGACCACATGATCCTGGGCATGGGATACTGTTTGTTCGCCTTTCTTTCGCTGTTCATCATCAACGGCATTATTTCGTTTATGCTGACGCCGGGCGCGTACCCCAAGGAGGGCTTTTTCGCCGCCTTTTTCAACCCCGGATTCTGGCCCGCCCTGGTCTTTCGCTTCGGCCTGTGCCTGGTGCTGGCCGGGCTGTTCGGCCTGCTTACCGCCACCGCCGTCAAGCACGAGCCCACGCGGCTTTCCCTGGTGCGCTTTTGCGCCAAATGGATTTGCCTGCCCTTTTTGCTGATGGCGGCGGGCGGCATATGGTACGCGGCCGCCATGCCCGGCGAGGTGCAGGTTTCCATGCTGCGCCGCACCGACGACATCCGCCCCTTTGTGCGCTCGTTCCTTGATTCCGCGCCGCTGCTTTTCCTGGCCGGGATGCTGCTGTTCATCCGTCTGCCCCAGAAGGCCTACCGCCCGGTGGTGTTCGCCTTTCTGGCCCTGGGCCTGGTGGTGGCCGGGTCTTTTGAATGGATACGCGAAACCGCCCGCCGCCCCTGGCTGGTTCACGGCCACATGTACTCAAGCGGCATCACCGCGGAACAGAACAACTGGATGCGCGAGCATGGCGCGTTGGCCGCCTCCGGCTGGGGGCAATTGCGGGCCGGGCTGCTGACGGCGGAAACCGCCGCCGCCGCTGCCGGAGCCGCCGCCGGAAAAACGCCCGACGCCGCCAGCCTGGGCAAAGAGCAGCGCGCGGCCTTCGCCAGGTTTCTTTTCGCCCGGCAGTGCTCCTCGTGTCACGGCCTGGGTTCGCCCATGCTGGACATCAAACCCCGCGTGGCCGGAAGGGGCGAAAAGGGCATAGAGGCGCTGCTGGCGGCTCAGGGCGTCATCAGCCCCTACATGCCGCCTTTTGCCGGCACGGCCGAGGAACGCCGCATCCTGGCCGAGTGGCTTGCAGCCGTCACCGCCACGAAATAACCCGACAGGAACCCGCTATGCCCGTCCCCGCCGCGTATGCTTTTCTGAAACGTCTGCACCTGCTCTGGCTGTGCGCGGTGCTGGCCGCCTGCCTGGGCCTGTTCGCCGCCTGGACCGTCCTTGGCCCGGCTTCTTCGCAGCGGTCCGCCCCGGCCCATACCCCGGTCCGGACTTCGGAAAAGCCCGCCGGGGACGCCGCCTCCGCCAGCGCCGACTCCCACGCTTCCAGGGCCGCGCCGGGTGACCCCGGGGCCGCGCCCCTGGAAATGCCCCCGGCCATGGCGGAGACGGCGGAATACCTGCTGGCCGCTTTCCCCACCCAGGGCATGCGCCATATCACCGACGCGGCGGCCTTTACGCTGCTGCCCCCCGGCAGCGTGCTGGCCGCCCAGATCATCCGGCGCGGCGAAACCCCGGAAGTGCTGACCACGGGCGTTTCCCTGCGGCTGAAGCTGGAGCCCGACATGCGCATGGTTCCCCCGGGCGGCGGAAAGACGCTTCTGGAACAGGATCTGCCTGCCCCCGGCGCGGACGAAACCGCTTTTGCCTCCGCCCCCCTGGGCCTTTTGCCGTACACCGGCTCCGGGGGCTTCAACCCCTATCCCCTGGTGGCGGTGGAAGCCTTTGCCCTTGCGGAATCGTCCCCCCTTTCCCGGGGATCTTCTCCCATAGCCTTCACCAAGGCGGTGCTGCCCGTTTCCACAGAGATGGGCTGCCGCAACTGCCATACCGGACCGTGGAAGGAGAGCGGGGCCGGGATCAGCGACGCCACGGCCGCCGACATTCTGCGCGTCCACGACAAACGCAACCGCACCCGCCTTGCGCGGGACGCCGCCGAAGGCAAACCGGCGGACTGCCGTTCCTGCCACGAGAGCAGGGCGGAGTTGCCGAACCTTTCCGCCGCCGTGCACGGGTTTCACGCCGCCATGGATCTGAAGGGGCCGGAGGGCTGTTCCGCGTGTCACGCCGCGTCGGAAACGGGCCAGACCCGCTTTTTCCGCGACATCCATGCCCAGTGGGGACTGGAATGCTCGCGCTGCCACGGCTCCATGGAGCAGCACGCCCTTTCGCTGCTGCTGGCCGAAAAAGAGGCCGGCAAAAAGGCCGCCGGGCGGCGCATGCGGCTTCTTGCGCCCGATTGGGCGGGCGGCGGGGACATCGTTGCGCGCAAGGCCTGGGTGAACATGCCCCACTGCTCGGGCTGCCACAATTTTGCGGAAAAACCCTCGCCGGACACGGCCTCCGCTTACGGCAAGTGGACCAAGGACGCGGCGGAGCGTTTTCCCAACGGCCTGGACAACACGGGCAAGGTGCGCTGTTCGTCCTGCCACGGCCCGGTGCATGCCGTGTACCCGGCTCAGAACCCGCTGGGCGACGATCGTGACGTGATCCAGCCCCTGCAGTACCAGCATCTGGCCGCCCCCCTGGGGGCGCAGGGCAACTGCGCGGCCTGTCACAAACAGCCCATGGATTATTTTGTGCACCACGACCGCGTGGCGCGGTAAAGGCCCGGCGCTTTCGCCGCCGGCGGACGGGCTGCCGACAACGTGGACGTTGTCGGCAGCCCGGACTACTTCATAATTCTCTATGAAACGGTTTTCGGCGATGGGCGGATCTGATGCGGGAGCGGACCGCAATGTCTTATGTTTCTGTGAGTATTTGTAAATATACCCATATAAAAAATACCTCCATTGACGAAAGCGCACATAACCCCGTATGAAACAGTCTTATCAGCTATACGCTGTCCTCCTTCAGATATATAGCAAGCGAAATATTTCCGGCAAAACTTATGCCCGACACGCAGCAGCATCCTGAAGCCGGCCAGGCGCACCCGCAATACGGCGAGGGTTCCGCGCGCCGTCCGTGGAGCGGGCGCCTGCTCGCTTTACTGACGCTGCCTGAAAACGACACGTTGCGCGCCCTGCGCCACGGGGTCATGGTCACCATGCCCCTGCTGCTCGCCGCCGCCGTGGCCATCCTGATCAACAATTTTCCTCTTCAGCCTTACAAAGACTTCATGCTCGCCACCTTCGGCCCCGGCTGGAAAAATCCCGGCGCGCTGGTCTTTAACTCCACCATCCACATTATGGCCCTGGCCGTCTGCTTCAGTCTGAGCGACAGCTTCATGACCCTGCATAACCAGCGCCACCCCGGACAGGACATCATGCCGTCCATAGGGGCGCTGGCGGCCTTTTCCTGTCTTTTCATCATTTTTAACCCCGAAGTCACCGCCGACGGCATCATCATGCAGTGGTCGGGGCTGCGCGGCCTGTTCGGCACCTTTGTAGTCACCTGGCTGGCCTGCCGCGTCTTTCTTGCCCTTTGCTCCATCAAGGCTCTGCGCCTGCGCTTTTACGGCGAGGGAACCGACCCGGTCCTGCCCCAGATCTTTGATACCCTGGGGCCGGCCTTCTGCACCATGGGCATCTTTTTGCTGCTGCGCGAACTGCTCAACCTTGCCGGCATCCACAGCCTGCATCAGGCCTTTTACGACGCCCTGCGCGCCCCGTTCGCCGACGCGCAGAACAGCTTCGGCCTGGGCGCCGTCTATACGCTGCTGGTGCAGATAAGCTGGTTTTTCGGCATCCACGGGCCGGACCTGCTGGACCCCATCACCCACGACGTTTTCACCAGGGGCGTGGCCGCCAACAGCCTGGCCCTTAACAGCGGCCAGGCGCCCACGCAGATTTTCACCAAGTACCTTTTCGACGTCTACATCTACATGGGCGGATCGGGGGCGACCCTGGGACTGCTGCTGGCCGTGTTCCTGCGCAGCCGCGACAGCGGAAGCCGCCGCATCGCCGCTCTTTCCATCATTCCCGGCATGTTCAACATCAACGAACTGGTCATTTTCGGCCTGCCCATCGTGTTCAACCCGGCCTTTCTGCTGCCGTTTCTGTTTGTGCCCCTGATTCTGCTGACCACGACCTATCTGGCCATAGCCTCGTCCCTGGTGCCGCCGCCGGTGTTCCAGACCGACTGGACCACACCGCCCGTCATCAGCGCCCTGATTTCCACCGGGTCATGGCGGGCCGTGGTGTTGCAGCTTTTCAATCTTGGCCTGTCCACTCTTATTTATATGCCCTTTGTCAGCCTGGCGGACGAAGCCAAGAAAGAAAACCGCAAAAAAGCCTTTGACGACCTGGTGCGCACAGCCGTTACCGGCACGCGCGGCCCCAGCGGCAAACGCTGCATCGACCGCCAGGGCAGCCTGGGATCGTTGGCGCGCGCGCTGGCCAACGACTTGCACGCGGCCCTTGCCGCCGGCGACGGCAGGATTTTGCTGCATTACCAGCCGCGCGTGGATCTGGTGAACAGAAGGGTGCCCTGCGTCGAAGCCCTGCTGCGCTGGAATAACCCCGTGTACGGCATGATTCCTCCGGCCCTGGCCATCGCCATTGCCGAAGACACGGAACTGACCGGCAAACTGGACAATATCATTTTGCACCTGGCTTTCGAGCAGCAAAAAAAATGGCGGGAAGAGCGGATCTTCACCACCATTTCCGTTAACGTTTCTGAAAGCCAGCTGCGCGACAAGGACTTTCCCGCCCTTATCGACGCGCTTTACTCGCGCCACGCCCTGCCCGCCGACGCCGTCATGCTGGAAGTGCGCGAATCCCTGGCGCTGGACCCCGAGGCGCGCTACCTTTCCGCCCTCAGGGCCATCCACGCCACAGGCATCGGCATTGCCGTGGATGACTTCGGCAAGGGCTACCAGGCCATTTCCCACCTGAAGCGCCTGCCCCTTACGGAACTGCAAATCGACCGCGCCCTGATCCGCGACATCGCCACCAATAAAAGCTGCCAGGACGTCATCGCCACCATACAGGAACTGTGCTACAAGCTCGGCATCAAGACCACCGCCGAGTTCGTGGAGTCCAACGAACAGCTGGAAACCCTGCTGGAACTCAACTTCAGCACCTTTCAGGGACACCTGTTCTCACAGCCCGTCCCCGCCGACGAGTGCGCTTCCTTTATCCGCACGTTCAAAAAGTAATCCGGCCCCGTAGCGCTTGGGGGACTCCGTCCCCCGTACCCCCTGCCAGGGACTCCGCCCTGCCGGGAGGTCCGGAGGGCGGAGTCCTGCGGCGGGAGTCAAAGGTGCGGAGGCCCTGGCCTTACTTTCCGGACGTGCAGCGGCTCCAAAAGTCCGGCCACAGGTCCAGAAGGTTGCGCACGGCTTTGGCCCTGTGGCTGCGGGTGTTTTTTTCCTCGCGGCTCATCTGGGCGGCGGTGCGGTTCATCCGCGGGTCGAAAAATACCGGATCGTAGCCGAAGCCGTTTTCCCCCCGCTTTTCCCGAAGGATGCGGCCTTCCCAGCTTCCTTCGGCCACGACGCTGTCCCCGCCGGGGGAACATGCGGCCATGCAGCAGCGAAAACGCCCGGTGCGCGCCTCGTCGGGCACGTGCTCCAGATTGCGCAGCAGTTTTTCGGTGTTGCGCGCGTCCGTGGCTTTTTGCTCCGGCGTCGCGCTGTAACGGGCGGAATACACGCCCGGCGCCTTGTCCAGGGCGTCCGCCTCGATGCCCGAATCGTCGGCGACAGCCACGTACCCGGTCAGGCGGCTGACGGTGCAGGCTTTAAGCAGGGCGTTTTCCGCAAAGGTGGTTCCGGTTTCCTCCACGTCCGGCACGTCGGGAAAGGCGTCCAGGCCGAGTACGGACAGGCCGAAAGGGGCAAGAAGCAGGCTGAGTTCGGCGATCTTGCCCTTGTTGTGCGTGGCAAGAACGATAGCGTCGGTATGCATGGCGATTTTCAGTTTCCTTCGTCTATGTTAAGGGCGGCCGGCAGCATCAGGGTGACGCGCGTACCCTGTCCCTGCTGGCTGGAAAGCAGCACTTTGCCCCCCATTTCCTCGATGACCTTGCGGGTCATGGCCAGCCCCAGGCCGGCCCCGCCTTTTTTGGTGGTGTAAAAGGGGCTGAAGACCTGATCGTGCAGTTCCGGGGGAATGCCGGGACCGGTGTCTTCCACGTCGATGACCACCTGCCCGTTGCTGCGCGCAAGGCGCATGGTCACGTGTCCGCCCGCGTTCACCGCCTCCATGGAGTTTTTCACCAGGTTGATAAGGCACTGCTTCAGGTTTTCCGCGTTGCCCCGCACTTTGGGCAGGTTGGGGGCGATGATGGTGTGCGCGTGGATGCCGCGTTCCTCGCCGCCCAGGGTCATCAGGTCCATGGTCTGGCGGGCCACGGTTTCCGGCTCGAAGATGCCCATGGTCTGTTCCGTGGGCCGGGCAAAGTTCAGTATGCTGGTAAGGATGACGTCCAGGCGGCGCGCCTCGTCAAAGATAATGCGCGCTTTTTCGCGGGCGTTTTCGTCCAGCGAGGTGTTGCGCAGCAGGGCGTTGGCAAATCCTCCTATGGAGAACAGGGGGTTGCGGATCTCGTGCGCCATGTAGGTGGAAAGTTCGCCGATGGCGGCCATTTTTTCGTTTTGCTGCAGGCGTTGCTCAAGGTGCTGCTGGTCCGTGACGTCGCGGCGGATGAACAGAAACTGCATGGGGTCGCCGAAGGGATCGGCCAGGGGAAAACAGAAGGTGTGCAGATACCGCACCTTGCCGTTGGGCATGACCTGGGTAAAGATGTGATCGGCCTTTTTGCCGGTTTCGCGCGCTTCGTTGTACGGGCAGGATTGCTCCTCGTCGCAGCAGGGAAAGCTGGCGTCCAGCTCGCGGCAGTGCCGGCCTATGACCGAACTGCGCGGCACGCCCCGGCTTTCGGCGGCGTGGCGGTTTATGTCCAGAATAACCCCGTTGCGGTCCATGATCAGCACGTCGTCGTCCATCTGGTCCACCAGCAGGGCGAACAGGCTGTGGGCCTTGCGCAGGCTTTCGCCCCCGCCGATGGCCAGTTTGCCGTCCTCGGCCGCCTGGCAGAAGCGCAAAATGGAGCTGGCCGCCGCCAGGGTCGTCTGCGGGGGCGCATGGCGCCGCAGTTCGGCCATATGACGCGCGTCCGGGCTGAGATCCAGGGCGAGATCAATGCCGGGGCGGGCCGCGAACATGCTTTGCACGTCCGCAAACGTATGCTGGCTTTGCAACGCGGCGGGAACGGCCGCGTCGTCTCCGCCGGAAGCGGGGGGAACCCATCCCGCGACCTTCACGCGGGGAAAGGCCTTGACGAAATCCTCCCGCTCCAGAACGCGCACAATGGCCCCCAGAGCGGGGCCCTGCCCCACAAGGCCGAGCAGAAAGCGTTTGTTTCCCGGCGTGTTGTAGTCCTGTAAGCTCTGCAAGGGCATGGTTCCTCCGGCGGGGCGTTCCCGCGCAAAAACGATCGGCAATCTGAACCGCCGGCCGCTGAAGACAGCGCGGCGCTTCGATCAACGTGTATCTTGGAGCATAATAACTTTGGGGCGCTCGCTCCGGCGCTTAACGGGAAACAACTTTCGCCCGCGCCCGCGCGGGGGCTTCAGCAGCAATTTCGCTTTGAAGCCGCCCTGAAGGTGAAATCGCTTGCGCCCCCCGCCCGGAGCGGATAGAGCTTTTCGCGGGCGGAAAAGCCCGTGGGCCGTCCGCTTCCATGCTCCGTTAGAACTTTATACAGAGATTTTTCCCGGATGATAAGTATTTATTCCATAAGCCTGGGCTGCCCCAAAAACCGGGTGGACACGGAACGCGCCCTGGGCGCTCTGGGGCCGTCGCGCGCGGCCGACACGCCGGAAACGGCGGATCTTGTCTTTATCAACACCTGCGGCTTCATCGCCCCCGCGGTGGAAGAGTCCGTCCGCGTCATCGTCAGCACCCTGCACGAAGCCAAGGGCCTGGACGCCTCCCGCCCCGCCGCCCGCTCCCCCCGCAAAGCCGGAGGCGCGGGCGCGGAAAAAGCCCCGGCGCGCGCCCCCCTGGTGGCGGTGGCGGGGTGCCTGGTGGGACGCTATGGCGAAAGGGATTTGGCGGCGGAGCTGCCTGAAGTTGACTTGTTTCTTGATAACCGCGACCTGGAGTCCTGGCCCGGCCGGATGCTTGCCGCCCTGGCCCGCCGCTTGCCGCAACGCGCCGCCCGCGCGGCAGGCGATTCCGGCCAGGCCCCCGCGCCGGGATTTGGGACGTCCCCCGCGCCGGTCCCTGGGCCGGCCCTCGAGCTTTCGGCCCCTGCCGCGCCGCCGTCCCCCGCGCGTCTGCTGTCCACCGGCCCTGCCTACGCCTGGCTGAAAATCAGCGACGGCTGCCGCCACGCCTGTTCCTTTTGCACCATACCGTCCATCCGGGGAGCCATGCGCTCCACCCCGGCGGACTTTCTTGCGGCCGAAGCCCGCGCCCTGCTGGAAGGCGGCGTCAAAGAGCTGATTGTGGTGGCCCAGGACATCACGGCCTGGGGTTCGGACTCCAAGCCCAAAAGAAAGCTGCCGGATCTGCTGGAAACCCTGCTGCCCCTGCCGGGGCTTGCGCGGCTGCGCCTTATGTACCTGTACCCGGCCGGGCTGGATAAAGACTTACTGGGCTTTCTCAAAGATGCGGGGCCGCCTTTTGTGCCCTATTTCGACATTCCCCTGCAGCATGCCGCGCCCGGCGTTCTGTCCCGCATGGGGCGGCCCTTCGCGCAAAACCCCATGGCCGTCGTGGACCGGGTGCGCGGGCATTTTCCCGAAGCGGCCCTGCGCACCAGCATCATCACCGGCTTTCCCGGCGAGACGCAAGAAGACTTCGCCCGTCTGTGCCGGTTTGTGGAAGAAGCGCGCTTTCATCATCTTGGCGTCTTCGCCTACCAGGCCGAAGAAGGCACCCCGGCGGCGACCATGCCGGATCAGGTCCCCGGCGCGCTTAAAGAGGAGCGGCGGGGCGAGCTTATGGCCCTGCAAAAGCGCATCAGCGGGGAGATTCTCGCCGGGTACGCGGGGCAGCGGCTTTCCGTTCTGGTGGACGCCCCCCACGAGGAATGGCCGGGTCTGCACGTGGGCAGAACCTGGTTCCAGGCGCCGGAAAGCGACGGCGTGACCTACATCAGCGGGCCGGGAGCCGTGCCCGGCGCACTGGTGGACGCGGATATCGTGGAGTCTTCTGATTACGATCTCACGGCGCTGGTCTGAAGCCCGGCCGCACGGCAGAAAATCCCTTGCGCCGCAATCCCGGCGGCGTTACAACACCAGCGTAACTAAGGGGGGTCCGCATAGGCGGGCTGAGAGTGGGAATGGTTCCCAGACCCTTTGAACCTGACGCAGTTCATACTGCCGTAGGGATAGTTGCCGCGGAAAAGCCGCGCGCCGGAAAGCTCCGGCGTTTCGCGGCGGTTCTTCGGGGTCCGGTTCGGGCGCGGGAGGGTTTTTCGCGCGCGGGGCCGTCCCGCCTCTGTCCCGCCTTTGTATGACGCGTCCGAAAGGATGCATCCATGTCTGTTTTTTCGGATAACACTGCCCTGGCCCGCTTGTGGGAACGGTACAAGGACACCCTGTGCCGGGAAGAAGCCCTTGCCCCGGAAGCCGTCGCAAAGGCCCTGGAGGCCGGGTCCATGGTCCTGCTGGGAAACCCGGCCCACCAGGGGCTTGACCCCGTCCTTGTGGGCCAGCCAGCAAGAGTCAAGATCAACGCCAACATCGGCACATCGCCCCTGCGCAACAATGTGGAGACGGAACTGCGCAAACTTGCGGCCGCGCTCGAGTCCGGAACGGACACGGTCATGGATCTTTCCGTGGCCGGAGATCTGGAGGATATCCGCGCCCGCATGCTGTCGGCCTGTCCCCGCCCCCTGGGCACGGTGCCCCTGTATGCCGTCGCCCAGCGTTACATAGAGGCCGGAAAGGACCCGGCTTTGTTTGATCCGGAAGAAATTTTCGAGGAAATAGAACGCCAGGCGGAACAGGGCGTGGATTTTATGACCGTGCACTGCGGCATCACCGCGCGGGCGGCCGCCTGGGCGGACGAAGGCGGGCGGGTCATGGGCATAGTGTCGCGCGGCGGCGCCATCCTGGCCCGCTGGATGCGCGACCGGGGGCGGGAAAACCCGCTGCTTGAAGAATACGGGCGCATTCTGGATATAGCCCGCAAGCACAACGTGACCCTTTCCCTGGGGGACGGCCTGCGGCCGGGGGCCTGCTCCGACGCGGGCGACGCGGCCCAGTGGGAAGAAGTGGTCATGCTGGGCCGCCTGGCCCGGCGGGGGCTGGACGCGGGCGTGCAGTGCATGGTGGAAGGGCCGGGACACGTGCCCATGCAGCAGGTGGAGGCGCAGATCCGGGGCGTCAAGTCCGTTTGCGGCGGCGCGCCCCTGTACGTGCTGGGCCCGCTGGTGACGGATTCCTGCCCCGGCCACGACCATATCGCCGGAGCCATCGGCGGGGCGCTGGCCGTGCGGGCCGGGGCGGATTTTCTGTGCTACCTTACGCCCGCCGAGCACCTGACCCTGCCGGACGAAGCGGACGTGCGGGCCGGGGTCATGGCCTCGCGCGTGGCGGCGCTGGCGGGCGAAACGGCCCTTGGCAGGCCCCTTGCCCTGCGGCGCGAGAAAGCCATGACCGTGGCGCGGAAAAACCTGGACTGGCGGGCCATGCGGGAAGCAGCCCTGGATCCCGCGCTGCTGTGCGCCAAACGGGCCGAGCACGAGGGCGAGGAAGCCTGCGCCATGTGCGGCGGGTTCTGCGCCGTGAAGATGCTGCGCGCGCCGGCGCGGGGCTGAGGCGGTACGCGGCGTCAGGGCGGCCCCGGCGCGGGGCTGAGGCGGTACGCGGAGGCAGGGCGGATTGCCGCCCCGCCAGAGGAAACCTCGCGCCAGAGGAAATTTCGCGGCAGACGCGTCCCGCCGCCGGGAGCTGTTTCGTCATTCCGCATGAAATGGCTCCCGGCATTTTCACACGGGAGGGCAGTTATCCCCATACGGCAAGGGAAGGGGAGCCGCATGCGGCGGGCCGCTTGACATGATTCAAAAGATGTTGAACATTTATATTTATGGAAACGAAGCAAGCCGTCGTGATTTTTGAAGCATTGTCGTCGGGCGCCCGCCTGGATGTGTTCCGCCTGCTGGTCAAGGCCGCCCCGCACGGGCTGGTGGCGGGAGAAATCGCGAAACAGCTCGCCATCCCTTCCACCAACCTGTCCTTTCACTTGAAGGCCCTGCTGCACAGCGGACTTGTCGGGATGGAGAAGGAGGGGCGTTTCTGGCGCTACAGGGCCGACATTTCCCTGATGCTGGAAATCATCGCCTACCTGACGGCGGAGTGTTGTACCGGCGTCCCGGGCCGATGCGGGAAATCCCAGAAAGAAAGCGGTTGCGTCGCGGAATGTTCGCCGTATGCCGTCGAGACACGTAATCACAGCACTGGACAAGGAGGTCGTTCATGAGTACGCGGGACAAGGCGGAACAGGAGATCAGGGAAACCGTGCGCGCCGGGTATGCGGCCATTGCCGTGGGGCAGCGTTCCTGCTGCTGCGGAGGGCAGCGCAGCGGGCAGGCCGATCCCGCCCGCTTGGCCCGGGCCGTGGGATATGACGCGGACAGCCTTGCCGGGCTGCCTGAGGGCGCGAATATGGGGCTTTCCTGCGGGAATCCTGTGGCCATAGCGGCCCTGAAGGAAGGGCAGAGCGTGCTTGACCTGGGCAGCGGAGGCGGATTCGATGCGTTTTTGGCGGGAGAAAAAGTCAAAGCGCCGGGCCGGGTCATCGGCGTGGACATGACCCCGGAGATGCTCGCCAGGGCCCGCAACAACATTGCTCAGTACCGGCAGCGGACCGGCCTGGACAACGTGGAGTTTCGCCTGGGCGAAATCGAGAACCTGCCGGTGGCCGACAACAGCGTGGATGTGGCGCTTTCCAACTGCGTCATCAACCTGTCGCCGGACAAGGCGCGGGTGTGGAGCGAAATTTACCGCGTTCTGAAGCCGGGCGGCAAGGTGTCGGTTTCGGATTTGGCGCTGTTGCGGCCCCTTCCCGAGCGTGTGCGCGCGATGGCGGCGGCCCTGGTGGGATGCGTGGCCGGAGCCGTGCTGGTGGAAGAAACCCGATCCATGCTGGAGCGGGCGGGATTTCATTCCGTCATCCTGACGCCCAGGCCGGAATACGTGCGGAATATGCTGGAATGGAACGATCCGCTCTACGCGGAAATCGCCGGCGCCCTGCCGGAAGGCGAAAATCTGGCCGCTTACGTGGTCAGTCTGTCTGTCGAGGCCCGAAAATAGAGAAGGCGGGCCGTGGCCGGTCCCTTTGACGGGAGTGCAGGAGCCTGGACTGAGGCGCAGGTTTTGCGGCCGGAACATGGGTCCCGCGCCGGGATCCCCGGTTTTGCGTTTTGCCCGCTGCAAGCGGTAACCGCAAGGTAAAAATGCTTCAGAGGCTGTCATGAACATTCTTTTTTTGTGCGCGGAAAACTCCTGCCGCTCCATAATGGCGGAAGCGCTGTTCAGGGCGGCGGCCCCGGCGGGCGTAAGCGTCCAAAGCGCGGGAAGCAGGCCCCTGGGAATCGTGCACCCCCGCGCGCTGGAAGCCCTGAACGAGGCCGGAATCGCCACGGACGGCCTGTACAGCAAATCCTGGGATAACCTGCCGGAAAAGCCCGACGCGGCCGTCGCCCTGTGCGCCGACATAGCCGGAGAGGCCTGCCCCCTGTATTTCGGCAAGGTGGCGCGCAGCCACTGGGCCATGCCGGATCCGGCCCTGACCCGGGGCGGCGAAAAAATCGTCAGGGCCGCCTTTTCCCAAACGGTGGCCGTGCTGCAAAGGCGCATCAATACCCTTGCGGAACTGCTGGAGGCGGAGCCGGCCATGGACGCCTCCCGGCTGCAGGCCGTGCTGGACTCCATCGCCGCGCTGTAAGCCGCCCTTTGCGCGTTTTTTTCCGCATGGCTCCGGCGGCCTTTCTGACAGGAGTTTTCATCCGCTTTTCGTTGACGGAGGCGGATTTCGCACTTGTATTCCCCCCCGCAGTCTGATAGACAACCCGGACCCGTGATTTTCGGGAATTTTTTTGTTGGTCGGAGGACGTGTATGTCAACAACTTCGGAACTGGAATCGGGCTTCGATGGCGAAATGAGCTTCGAAAGCGCCCTGGAAAACTACCTGAACCCGGATTTCGGCGATCTGGAAGAAGGTTCCATCGTCAAGGGCGAGGTGGTGCGCATCGATGCGGACCATATCCTCGTGGACGTGAACTTTAAATCGGAAGGCCAAATCCCCGCCAGTGAATTCCGTGACGCTTCGGGCGTCATTGCCGTGGCCGTCGGCGACAAGGTGGACGTTTTTGTCGCCCGCAAGAACGAAATGGAAGGCACCATCAGCCTTTCCTACGAAAAGGCCAAGCGCATGCAGCTCTTCGACCAGCTCGAAGACGTGCAGGAAAAGAACGGCATCTGCAAGGGCCGCATCATGCGCCGCATCAAGGGCGGCTACACCGTGGATCTGGGCGGGGTGGAGGCCTTCCTTCCCGGCTCGCACGTGGACCTGCGCCCGGTGCCCGACATGGACGCCCTGGTGAATCAGGAGTTCGAATTCCGCGTCCTCAAGATCAACCGCCGCCGCAGCAACGTCATCGTTTCCCGGCGCGTCCTTCTGGAAGAAGAGCGCGACTCCAAGCGCCAGGATCTTCTGGGCACCCTGGCCGAAGGCCAGATGGTCAAGGGCCGCGTCAAGAACATCACCGAATACGGCGTATTCGTGGACCTTGGCGGCCTGGACGGCCTTTTGCACATCACGGACATGTCCTGGAAGCGCATCCGCCATCCCAAAGAAATGGTCTCCATGGGACAGGAACTGGAACTGAAGGTTCTTTCCTTTGACCGGGACAACCAGAAGGTCTCCCTCGGCCTCAAGCAGCTTGTGGCCGACCCCTGGCAGGACATCACCCTCAAGTTCCCCTCCGGCGCCCGCCTTTCCGGCAAGGTCACCAATCTGGTGGACTACGGCGCGTTTGTCGAACTGGAACCCGGCGTGGAAGGCCTTGTGCACATCTCTGAAATGTCCTGGACCCGCAAGCTTCGCCACCCCTCCCAGATGGTGAAGGTGGGCGAGGAAGTGGAAGTGATCATCCTGGGCGTCGATCAGGACAAAAAGCGCATCTCCCTGGGCATGAAGCAGGTCAAGCCCAATCCCTGGGAAGTTGTGGCCGAAAAGTTCCCCGAAGGCACCATCCTTGAAGGGGCCATCAAAAACATCACCGAATTCGGCATGTTCATCGGCATCGAAGACGGCATCGACGGACTTATCCACGTTTCGGACATCAGCTGGACCAAAAAGATCCGCCATCCCAGCGAAGCCTACCAGGTGGGCGATATGGTGCAGGCCAAGGTGCTGACCGTGGACCAGGAAGCGGAAAAGTTCACCCTGGGCATCAAGCAGCTGACCGAAGACCCCTGGTCCTACGTGCCTGACAAATACCCCGTGGGCTCCCTTATCGAAGGCCTGATCACCAACATCACCGACTTCGGCGTATTTGTCGAAGTGGAAGAAGGCATCGAAGGCCTGGTCCACGTTTCTGAAATCAGCAACAAAAAGGTGAAGTCGCCCTCTGAAATGTTCAAGGAAGGCGTCACCATCCAGGCCAAGGTCATCCACGTTTCCGCCGAGGAACGCCGCCTGGGCCTTTCCATCAAGCAGCTCAAGGAAGACGAGGAACGCAAAAAGCCCAAGGAATTCCGCTCCGGTCCGGCCGAAGCCGGCGGACAGAGCCTGGGCGATTTGCTCAAGCAGGCCTCTGAAGAAGCCGCTGCCGAAGAGTAATCAGGATTACGCATAATATGGGATATCCGAGGGGGCGCCGCCCCCTCGGATATCCCCCGCAAGGGACTTACGTCCCTTGACCCTTTTTAGGGGGGCGCGTGGTTGAGGCCAGCGCGAAATGTTCCGCCAGGGAGCCCCTGTACGGCGGAACCTCCCCGGCGGCTTCTGACAGCGCCCGTTACAGCACGCCGATGTCCCAGTTGAACTCGCTGGCGCGCTTGGCCGGGGGCACGGACTTGGGCGGTCGCTCTTCCAGGGTGATGAAGGCGGAATATCCGGCGCGTTCCAGGGCGGCGCGGCGGGCGGTCAGGTCCAGAGGCCAGGCCGGGTAGATCCAGGTGTTCTGGCCGTAGCGGCGCAGCCAGAATTCCTCGCCCTTGGGGCTTTGGAATCCTTCCTGGGTTTTCAGGGGATCGGCGGTGTGCCGGGTGATTCCGGCGGGCCAGAATCCGGCGATGACAATGCCCAGCGGCAGGGGACTTTGGCCGGGAAGGCAAAGGATGTCTTCTTCGCCCAGTTCCGGGCTGATGACGGCGGCGGAAAAGCCCAGGCGCGCCAGGGCGGCGATGGCCGGGGCGTTGGCGACGTTGCAGAACGGCCCGGCGGTAAGGGCGAGATCGGCGGGGTTGGAGCGTGCGGCGGAAAAGAGGGAAACCTGCCAGGGCGCGTTACAGACGAAGTGACGCGCGCCGGAGCGCACGGCCTGAAAGACCAGGCGGCCCCACAGGTCTTCTTCGTCCGGCCAGATCACCGGCGGCAGCCACCAGGAAATGCGGTCGTACAGGGTCCGGGAAACCTCGCGCATGGCCTTGGGCGAAAGCCACAATCCCTGCATGACGCCGGGCCGCAGGCCTTCCTTGCCTTCCTTGCCGTGGGGAAGAAAGCCGCGCACCACGATGTCGGTCTTGCGCGGGGCCGGGCCGCGCCCGGAGGCCGCGCGCAGGGGAACGGGCATGTCCGGAAACAGGGTGGACATGTCCTCGTCGCGGCTGGCCTTGCGGGGCTTGCGGGCCGCAAGGTCGCGTTCCCATTCCGCGATCAGGGCGGTCAGTTCCGGCTCTTTGCGGTCGATGAGAAAGACCGGGGTGCCGGGTTTGGGGTTTTTGCCGCGCGGCAGAGAAAGGGTGAAGGCCCCGCCCTGCGGCACCCACTTGGGCACGGAAACGGTGCAGTGCCAGGGTTCGTCCTCGTATCCCACGCGCAGGTAGTCCCTGGGCAGCAGGGGCAGGCGGGGGCGCAACTCGAATTTGCCCCCCGCGCCCCGGCCCACCTTGCCGCACAAAAGACCGGAGCCGGACTGGGTGTCCTTGTCGGCCGAAGGGGGGGGCGAGGCGGGCGAGCGAGGTTTTTGCGGCAGGAACAGGGCGCGGGTGCGCGGACGCCCCAGGGCCATGTCGATGATATGCTCCGCTTCCTTGCGCGCGGCGGGATTATCCGGATCATCGCGCAAAAGGCGGTAGGCGGAGGTAATGTAGTAGACGTAATGGGGGCCTTTGCGGCGGCCTTCGATCTTCCACGAGCGCAGGCGCGGCATGGAAAGCAGGTTGCGCGCCAGAACGTCCAGGGAAAGGTCCAGACAGGAGAAAAAGCGTCCCTCCCGGCCTTTCTGGGTATATACCCGGCGGCAGGGCTGCACGCAGCGGCCGCGCAGGCCGCTTTTGCCGCCCATGTAGCTGGACCACCAGCAGCGGCCCGAAACGCACCAGCAAAGCGCCCCGTGGACAAAGATCTCCAGGTCCAGGCCGGGCGGGCAGGCGTCGTTCATCTGCCGCACTTCGTCAATGGACAGCTCGCGCGGGATGATTACCCTGTTCGCGCCCGCGGACCTGGCCGCTTCCAGGGCCTTCTGGTGGGTGACGTTGGCCAGGGTGGAAAGATGGATTTCGCCGGTGAACCCCGCCTGCCGGGCCAGATCCGGCATACCGGGATCCTGGACGATCAGGGCGTCGGGCGAAACGTCCAGGGCCAGGCGGCGCGCCAGGCGAAAAGCGTGGGCCGGGTCGCCGGGCTTGAGCAGGGTGTTCATGGCCACGTAGACGCGCCTGCCCTCGGCGTGGGCAAGATCCGCCAGACGGGCCAGATCCGTGACGGAAAAGTTCTCGGCCTGCATGCGCGCGGAAAAATGCTTCAGCCCCAGGTACACGGCGTCGGCCCCGGCGGCAAAGGCGGCCAGGGCGCAGGCGACGTCGCCCGCCGGGGCCAGGATTTCCGGCTTTGCACGCGCGCCGGCGGCTTCGTTTTCACGCGCGCCGGCGGCTTCGGCATCATGCGCGGCAGCGGCTTCGGCATCATGCTCGACGGCGTCGTTATGATTATGCGCGCCGGGGACTTCGGGGGCCGCGCCGGAAGAAAGGGAAAAATTTATCATACTGATGTCCATTGCAAGATAGCGGAGCAACCGCTTTTGAGCCGGATTTTCGGGTTTGCCGGGCAAGCGGTCGTGGCGGCCGGCGTCGGCGCGGTATCTGTCCGGGCTTTTTTTCCACGCTGTTCAATAAAATTCATTGTGCAAATCATCACATGTGGATAGAATGCTAGAAGCACAAGGGCGATTGGGTTATTGAGCGCCGCTTTTACATTTGGCGCCCGCCCCGGCCGCCGGGATTACTGAATAAACGATTGTAACGGTTCCAGCGCGGCAAAAGATGCTGCGGCGCAATTTCTCGGCCGATCGCGGCCGTCAACCCCGGGCGTCCCTCGCGGCCCGCCCGAACAGTCTCATACCGGATTATGCTGTTATGACGCAACCTGTACTTACGCGGCTGACTGTGCTGGATTTGGTGCCTTTTGGAAATGTGGGCGGAAACGTGGACGGCGGCGCCCCCCCGAAAGAGGGCTGCTTCGCCCTGCGCCTCAGTCCCCCCGCCTGGAGCGGCTGGTCCCCCGGCCAATTTGTCATGATCCGCCCCGTGGAAGGCGACCCTTCCGTGCTTTGGGCGCGGCCCTTCTCCATCTGCCGCTCCACGGAACGCGATCTGGTGCTGTTTTTCCAGGTGCGGGGACGGGTTACCTCGCGCATGGCTACCCTGGCGCCCGGCGACGAGCTTGACGTGTGGGGTCCCCTGGGCAATACCCTGGCCATGGAGGCCAAAACCCCCACCCTGCTGCTGGCCGGCGGCATAGGCATCGCGCCTTTTGTCGGCTACGCCCACGCTCATCCCACCCCCTGGGAGCTGACCCTGGAGTTCGGCCACCGGCTGCCTCTGAGCTTTTACCCGTTCGACGGCCTGAACGAGAAGGTCATGGCCGATGCCCATCGCGAACAAAGCCCGGAAGATCTGGCGGCCTTTCTTGCCCTTGTGGAGCGGCGCGTCGCCGCCCACGCCGAAGCCAAGGGCCTGGTGCTGGCCTGCGGGCCCACGCCATTTTTGCGGGCGGTGCAAACGTTTGCCTTCAGGCATGGAGCCAGGGCCCAATTGTGCCTGGAAACGCGCATGGCCTGCGGCATAGGGGCGTGTCTGGGCTGCGTGGTCAAGTCCACTGTCCCCGCAAGCGTGCTGGCCCAGTGCCAGGCCCAGTCGTGGGATCGCGCGCCGGAGCTTCTGGTTTCCGCGCCCGCCGCTTCTCCTTCCAAAAAGAAACCGGCCGCGGTCGCGTCGGCCTCCCCCCACGGTGGGGAGTGCGAGGAACATTTCGTGCAAACCTGCACCTGCGGGCCGAATTTCTGGGCCCATACCGTGAGTATCTGATATGGACAAGCAGCACGTTACTTTGCGCGGCAACGGCCGCTCCCTGGCACTGAAAAATCCGGTGCTCACGGCGTCGGGCACCTTTGGCTACGGGCTGGAATTCGCCCCCTACGGCGACCTGCACAGCCTGGGCGGCATCGCGGTCAAGGGGCTTTCCCTGCTGCCCCGCAGGGGCAACCCCATGCCGCGCATCGCGGAAACGCCTTCGGGCATGCTTAACGCCATCGGCCTGCAAAACTGCGGGGTCGAAGCATTCATCAGCGAAAAGCTGCCCCGTCTCCGGGAGTTTGACGTGCCGGTCATCGCCAACCTGTACGCCACCAGCCAGGACGAGTTTGCCGAACTGGCGGCCGTATTGGCGGAGCAGGAAGGCATCGCCGCTCTGGAAGTGAACATTTCCTGCCCCAACGTGCGCCAGGGAGGCATAGCCTTCGGCCAGAATCCGGACATGGCCGCCGCCGTCACCGCCGCCGTGGTCAAGCGGGCCGGCCACAAGCCGGTCATTGTCAAGCTTTCGCCCAACGTCACGGACATTACCCTTATAGCCAAGGCCTGCGCCGATGCCGGGGCCAACATGCTTTCGTGCATCAATACCCTGAGCGGCATGGCCGTGGATCTTGCCAGCCGTCAGCCCCTGCTGGCCAACGGCATCGGCGGACTTTCCGGACCGGCGGTCAAGCCCGTGGCCCTGCGCTGCGTGTGGCAGGTCAGCCGCGCCGTGGATATTCCCGTCATCGGCATAGGAGGCATCTGCTCGGTCGAAGACGTGCTGGAATTCATCCTGGCCGGAGCCTGGGCCGTGCAGATCGGCACCGCCAACTTTATCCGGCCCGATACGGCCTTTCGCATCGCGCGCGAACTGCCCGCCGCCGCCGCCCGCTACGGCGTGGAAAGCTGGGAATCCTTCCGGGGAAGTTTGCGCATGTAAATGCCCGCGGCGGGCAGTGGCTCCGCCCCCCCCCGGCCCCCCGTCCGGGGGCTTTGCCTCCCGGCCCCCACCGGAGGGGCTCCGCCCCTCCGGACCTCCCGGCAGGGCGCTGCCCTGCACCCGCAAGGGACTTGCGTCCCTTGACCCTGTATTTGGGGAATACGCGACTTACCGGAAGCTTTCCTTGTCGTGCCGCACCCGGGCTCCCGGCGCAGGTCCAGCCTTTGAGGACAAAAAGCTCAGGAACCAAAGCGGAGCTTGAATCGATACCGTCTTGAGAAACGGTGGATTCAAGCTCCGCTTTGGTTCCTGAGCTTTTTGAACTTTGGAGCAAAACACCCTTCTATCCCCGAGAGCTGTCTAAAGGCGGGACAAAACAATCCGCCGCACCGGCCCATATCCCATACATAGGGTCAAGGGACGTAAGTCCCTTGTGGGGATTCCAAAGGGGCAAAGCCCCTTTGGCGGGTGCGGGGCGATGCCCTGCCTTGAGGGGCCTGGGACGGCGCCCTGCCTGAGGAGGCGGGGGCGGTGCCTGCCGGGGCGGAGTCCCGGCTACAACTCGTTGGGAATTTCTTTCAACTCGGCCAGGGAGAACACCGGGCCGTCCACGCAGACGTACTTGTCGCCTATGTTGCAGCGCCCGCAGATGCCTACGCCGCATTTCATGCGCCGTTCCAGGGTGGTGATGATCTGGTCCGGGGCGAATCCCAATTTTTCCAGTGCTTGCAGGGTGAACTTGATCATGATGGGCGGGCCGCAGGTGATCGCCACGGAGTTAGCCGCCTTGGGGGCCATTTCCAGCAGCACGTTGGGGATAAGGCCCACCTTGTGCTGCCAGCCTTCGGCCTCGCGGTCGATGGTCAGCACGCAGTCCAGGTCGGCGCGGCCCAGCCATTCGGGAAGTTCGTAGGAAAAGGCCATGTCCTGGGGCGAACGCGCGCCGTACAGCAGGCTGATTTTGCCGTAGTCCTTGCGGTTGTCCAGCATGAACAGCAACAGCGTGCGCAGCGGGGCCATGCCGATGCCGCCGCCGATAAAGACGATGTCCTTGCCCTTCATGGACTGGTAGGGGAAGCAGTTGCCCAGCGGCGCGCGCACGCCGATGGTGTCCCCGGCGGTCAGCGTGTGCAGGGCGGCGGTATTTTCCCCGGCCTTCATGACGCTGAACTGCAAATATTCTTTGCGCGTGGGCGGGGAGTTGATGACAAAGGTCGATTCACCCGTACCGAACAACGAAAGCTGTCCCACCTGGCCCGGCTCGAAATGAAAGTCCCGCATCAGCTTTTCGTCCTTGAAAACCACGCGGAAGGTCTTGATGTTCGGGGTTTCGTCCAGCACTTCGGTAACCGTGGCCAGGTGCGGCAAATAGGGGTTTGCCATGCCCGGAGCAAAGGCCGGACGTGCGGGAACCGCGTTAGGCGTATACATGTTACTTTCTCCCATCACTTGTTCCCCGTCTTTACCGCGTCCAGCACGATTTTGCGTATGTCCACGGACGAGGGACAGCTTTTGATGCAGCGGCCGCAGCCGGAGCAGGAGAAGCGTCCGCCGTGGATGCGCGGGTAGTACGAAAACTTGTGTCCCACGCGGTTGCGCAGGCGCGCGGCCTTGTTGGTGCGGGGGTTATGGCCGCTGGCCTCCAGCGTGAACAGCGAGGACATGCAGGTGTCCCAGGACCGCAGGCGCACGCCCGAGATGCCGTTGCTTTCGTCGGTGATATTGAAGCAGTAGCAGGTGGGGCACAGGTAGGTGCAGGCCCCGCAGGAGATGCACCCGGCGGATTCCGCCTTCCAGAAATCCAGGTTGTCGAACAGCGCCAAAAGGGCGGCGGGAGCGGCGGAAAGATCCGGGGCTTCGCCCATGGATTTTGTGGCGGCGGCGCGGGCCGCTTCGGCGGCGGAAGCTTTGGCCGCGTCGGCGGGCCTTAGCAGGGTCGAGGACAAAAGGGATTCGCCTTTTTCCGTGACGGGCTGGAGCAGAAATCCGCCTTCCACGTCCGTGGCCAGCATGTCCGCGCCCTGGGTGGAGGCGGGGCCGCCGCCGGTCCAGTGGCAGAAGCAGGTGGACAGGGCCGCGCGGCAGGGCCGCACGATCAGGGCCGTGGCGTCGCGGCGCTTGAGGTAATAGGTGTCCTTGGACAGTCCCTGGGTGCCGCAGCCGTCGTACACCGGATCAAAGGAGAAAAAACCGCGCGCGTCGCAGGAAAGCGCGCCGAAAATAACGGCGGGACCGGGCTCGGCCGGCTCCTGCAAGGTCAAATTCCGGTTGCCGGGATTTTCCGGATCGCCCTGGCGCTCGAAGCGGAACAGTTCCTCGCCCCGGGGAAACACGGTGTGCTTGGCGGATTCCGTGGGCCGCACGGCAAGCTCCACCGCGCATTCCCGGACAAAAGGCCGGTAGACGACGGCCGCGCCTTCGCGCCGGGGGGCAAAAACCGCGCGGGAGGCGGAAAGTTCCGCCAGCCATGCGTTCAGAGATTCCAGAGGCAGGAACTTTCCTTCGCCGCAGAGGGGCGGGTCCACCGGCCGGAACGGGCCGGGCGCGGCGGATTTTTCCGAAGCCGGGACAGCGGCTTTGGCGGAAAGCGGGGCAGCCTGGGACGCGGCTGCTTCGGCCGCGGGCTTGGCGGTTGCCTGGGCGGCGGTTTTGGGCGCGGAGGGCGCGGCGGTCTTTACCTCGGCAGCGGGCGCGGCGGGCTGGGCTTTTTCCGGTGCGGCCGGGATTTTTTCCGCAGCGGGCGCGGCGGCCTTTACCTCGGCAGCGGCAGCGGGCGCGGAGGGCCGCGCGGCTCCGGCGGGCGCCTGGGGTCTGGCTGTTTGCGCGGGGGCCTTTGCCTGGGCTTTGCCCTTGGGTGCTTTTTGCTTTGCCATTACCAGTCCCTCTCTTTGATCCGGCTCTCTTCAACGTTGAAGGTGAGGAGCGGGGGCGTGCCTTCCGTGTCGATGCCGGCGCGGTAGGCGAACAGGTCTTCGACCCGGCGGGAAAGGCTGCGTTTAAGCAGCAGCACGGGTATGCCCACCGGGCAGGCGCGCTGGCATTCGCCGCAGCCGGTGCAGCGTCCGGACAGGTGCGAGGCGTGGATGATCTGGAAAAACATCTTGTCGCGCACGCCGTCGGATTGGGTAACCCACTGGGGGCTGCGGCTCGCGGCGATGCAGTGGTCGCGGCAGACGCACAGGGGACAGGCGTTGCGGCAGGCGTAGCAGCGGATGCAACGCGACATTTCCTTTTCCCAGAACGCCATGCGATCTTCCAGGGAAAGGGCCTCAAAGGCGGCCAGATCCGCGTAATCGTCCTTTGCCGCAAAGGGCTCGCGTTTTTCGCCCACGAACACGTCCGCCGCCAGGGCGTTGGGGTACAGGCAGCGCGTACACTTGTCCGCCGTGATCTCGGATTTTTTCAGGCGTATTTCCCGGCCCGGGAAGCCAAGAACCACTTCCGCGCCTTCTTCCCGCACGGCCGAGGCCAGGCCGGGCTCCACCGGCCCGCCTTCAAGCAAGGCCAGAGCGGCGGCCAGCTTGTCGTGATCCACGACGCCGGAACAGGGGAAGCCGATGACGCGGACCTCGTCCTTTTTGATCAGCCCTTCGGCCAGAAGCTGGCCCACGGAACGGGCGTCGCAGCCCTTGACCACCACGGCCACCCTGGTCCCCCGGTATTCAGGCAGGAACAGGGCCGGGTTGTTCACGGAAAAGAACCCGGCGGAAAAGGCTTCCGCATCGGCTTCCCCGCGCATGAAAAGCGGCGCGCCGTGCAGGGCGTCCGGCCCCGGCCCCCAGCCGATGACGCACGATACGTCCGGCAGGGCGGCCTTGATGGCGGATTTGAGTTCGTCTTGTATGGACATGCTGTCTCCTTGTGGGCCTGCATGTATCCGGGCGGAGCTACGAGCCGCTCAGAGTTTTGCCTGTAATGTCTCGAACAACCGGACCAGGGCCTTGTCCAGCCATTTGTTGAAGGGCGGGAGTAAATCTTCCAGTGTATCGTCCGGGGTTATGGTGAAGGTTTCTGGGGTTGGTTCATAGTCAAGAAGAAAGCGAATAGCTATAGTGTTTTTAAGAATATTAATGCTTTCTGGAGATATGTGGACAACGGTATGTGCTAAAGGAACGACCAACTCTGTTAGAGAGAGTGTTCCGCACGCTAGAGTGATGTCTTGCTTGCGGCTAAGAGGCGATATTTTAGGCTCGATCGGCTCTATTCCCCGCTGTTGGAAGGCCGACGTCAATCCCTTATTAAGCGAGGATACTCGCTTCGCTGCGACAACTAACAGCGCTTGAGCGTTTGCTTGCAGACTGTCCCGGGCAGCAATATTTTTTTGTTCCCTCGCCGCGATAGTCTGCGCATATCTCATCGCCGCCTCTTCCGGCGTCATATCTTCCGGGTGCTCCCGGTAGTTCATGGCGGCGGTCAGGGCTTTTTCGGCGCAGTCGCCCAGAAAGTCCACCAGGGGGCCAAGATCGCCCTTGTCGGCCTTTTCCAGGGTGTGCAGGTATTCCTTGCGGCGGGAACTGGGCACCACCGGGGGCAGCAGGCCCGCGCGCAGGTATTCCAAGGCGGCCAGACAGCGGGCCACGCGTCCGTTGCCGTCCTGGAAGGGGTGGATCTGGGTGAAACGGTGGTGCAGAAAGGCGGCTTCCACTTCCGGGGGCACGCCGGCTTCCCGGTGACGCCGATGCAGATCCATCAGGCGGTCTATCTCGGCCGCCGTGTGTTCGGGCGGGCAGTACAGGTGCAGCGAACCGTCGGGCCGGGTAGGGTTGTTGGGCAGCTTTTTCCATTCACCGCGCAGCAGGCGCGTGCGCACCGTGCTTCCCTGGAGATCGACGGCCACGGTTTCGTCCTGATGCCGGGTGAGGACCGCGTGCAGTTCCTTGATGTACGAGGTGCCAAGGTCCCGATCTCCTTTGACAAAGGCGAACAGCCCTTCCAGGGCGTCCTTTTGCGCGCCGATGACCTGTATCACTTCCACGGGGTTCTTGTTGGTGGAACCGTGGCTGACGTAGTCGGCGTGGAGGCCCATTTCGATCAGGGTCTTGGTGGTGCCTTCGTCCAGAGTGTACAGATGCTCGATCAACCCGGTCTCAATGGCCCATTCGCGCTTCAGGCGTTCGACAAAACCGGACTTGTCCCCCTCGGCCATATCGTCAAGCCGTTCGCGCCAAACCTTCGCGATATTATGCAGATGCGGCAGGGCGAGACTCTTCCAGCTTTCCGGAAGGTCCGCTATGGGCCGCCATTCATGAAATACCGCGCCGCTCATCGCCTAATCCTCTGTTGTTCCGAGCTCTGCCTTTTATGAGGCCATTTTCAACGTTACGTTCAACAGCATTTTGCAGGACACCACCCGCTACTTTATGCTGCGGTTCATTTTCGGCGGCTTTCTCCCGTCACGCGCTCCCCCGAAAAACTCACTCTCCCAACGCCTTCATCACCAACGCGTCCAGTTCGGGGGCGTCGGGCAGGTGCCTGGCGGGTCCCAGTTCGTGGATCTGTCTGGTGAAGGCGTCGACGACATGCTGCCAGCGCTGGCCTTCGGAGGCGGAGACCCAGGTGTACTCGAAGCGGCGCGGGTCGATGCCCAGGGTGGGCAAAAGGCCCTTGATGACTTCAAGCCGCCTGCGGGCGTAAAAGTTGCCTTCGGCGTAGTGGCAGTCGCGGGGATGGCAGCCGGAGACCAGCACCCCGTCGGCGCCGGCGGTCAGGGCCTTCATGACGAACAGGGGGTTGATGCGGCCGGAGCAGGGCACGCGCACGATGCGCAGGTCCGTGGGCTGGGCAAAGCGCCCAACCCCGGCGGTATCGGCCCCGCCGTAGGAACACCAGTTGCACAAAAAACCTATGATGCGAAGTTCCTTGCCTTTCAGAACCGACATAGGGCCGCTACCTCCGCAAGAATCTGGTTGTCCGTGAAGTGGGAAAGCTGTATGGCCCCCTGCGGGCAGGTGGCGTTGCACAGCCCGCAGCCCTGGCAGACGGTTTCGATAACTTCCGCCTTGGGCTGCCCGCGCATGTCGATTTCCCGGATGGCTTTGAAGGGGCACACCTGGATGCACTTGCCGCAGCCGATGCAGCGGCGGACGTCCACCTGGGCGATGGCCGGGTCGGACTCCAGCATGTCCCTGGAAAGCAGGCCGATGGCCTTGGCGGCGGCGGCGCTGCCCTGGGCCACGGACGAGGGAATGTCCTTAAGCCCCTGGCAGGCCCCGGCCAGAAATACCCCGGCGGTGTTGGTCTCCACGGGTTTGAGCTTGGGGTGCCCTTCCATGAAGAACCCGTACTTGTCATAAGAGATGCGCAGCTTTTCCGCCAGATGCGGCGCGCCTTTGGCGGCTTCGCCCCCCACGGCCAGAACGACCAGGTCGGCTTCAACCTCCACCTGGGTGCCCATCAGGGTGTCGGCCCCGCGCACCACAAGCTTGCCGCCCCTGGGGTAGATCAGGGACACCCGGCCCCGGATGTACTGGGCCTGGTATTCCTCCTGCACGCGGCGGGTGAATTCGTCATAGCCCTTGCCCGGCGAGCGGATGTCCATGTAAAAGACGTAGCTTTGCGAATCCGGGATGTGATCCTTGGTAAGAATGGCCTGCTTGGCCGTGTACATGCAGCAGAAGCCGGAGCAGTAGGGCCGGTCCACGGAGGGGTCGCGCGACCCCACGCACTGGATGAAGACCACGTTTTTGGGCTCCGTTCCGTCCGAAGGGCGCTTGATGTGCCCGCCCGTGGGGCCGGAGGCGGACAGCAGCCGTTCGTACTGCAAAGATGTGATGACGTCCGGATAGCGGCCGCCGCCGTATTCCTGGTACACGGTCCAGTCGAACAGGTCGTAGCCCGTGGCGGCCACGATGCCGCCCACCTTGACGTTGACGATTTCGTCCTGCTGGTCGTAATCCACGGCCCCGCAGGGGCAGACCTTGGCGCATACCCCGCACTTGCCGGTCAGGAACTGGCGGCAGTAGGCCTTGTCGATGGCGGCTTTTTTGGGGATGGCCTGGGGAAAGGCGATGGTGATGGCGGTGGTTGGGCCCACGCCCTCGTTAAAGCGGTCAAAGGACTTTTTGGCGGGGCACTTTTCCGTGCACAGGCCGCAGCCGGTACACTTGCTCCAGTCCACGCAGGTGGCCTTTTTGCGGACGTTCACGTCAAAGTTGCCCACGTAGCCGGAGATGGATTCCACCTCGGCCGCGGCGTACAGCGTGATGTTGGGGTGCTGGGCCACGTCCACCATGCGCGGGCCGAGAATGCAGCTTGAGCAGTCCACGGTGGGAAAGGTCTTGTCCAGCTTGGCCATCTTGCCGCCGATGGTGGGCTCTTTTTCCACCATGACCACTTCCAGTCCGGCGTCGGCGGCGTCCAAAGCGGCCTGAATGCCCGCCACGCCCCCGCCGATGACCAGCACCCGCTTGGTCACGGGGAAGGCCTTGGGCCTTAGTTCGGCGTTCAGGCGCAGCTTGGCCGCGGCCATGCGCACCAGTTCGGCGGCCTTGTTGGTGTTGGCGGCCATGTCCTTGCCGATCCATGAAACGTGTTCACGGATGTTGGCCATTTCGAACATGTAGCGGTTCAGTCCGGCGCGCTCGACGGCGCGGCGGAAGGTGGGCTCGTGCATGCGCGGCGTGCAGGAGGCCACGACCACGCCGGTAAGCTTGTGCTCCCTGATGGCGGCGATGATGGCGTCCTGGCCCGGCTCGGAACAGGCGTACATGGTGTCGGTGGAAAAGACCACGTCGGGAAAGGCGCGGGCCTGCTCCGCCACAGAGGGACAGTTTACGGTGCCCGCGATGTTGCTGCCGCAGTGGCAGATGAAGACGCCTATTCTCATGCCTCACCTCCCGCCGGGGCGGTATTTGCTGTTGCTGCGTCCCCGCCGGAGGCGGCGTTAGCCGCCTTTTCGAGGTCGGCGTTAGCCGCCTTTCCGAGGTCGGCGTTAGCCGCCTTTTCGAGGTCGGCGTTAGCCGCCTTTTCGGCGGCCGCCTTCGCTTTTTCAGCGGCGGCTTTGGCCTTGGCGGCTTCTTTGGCCTGGGCCTCGCGGCGGGCTTCTTCGATGGCGACGGCGCGGCGGCGCATACAGTCAAAGGCCGGGTTCACGTTGACGGCCAGCTTGTTGAAGGCCGTCTCCGCGTCCGTAAGGCCGAAGGCGTAGGCCATAAGCTGCGTGAAGTAGGGCACGGGCATGGCGTGGCGCGTGCCGCCCGCGTGGTTTATCTGCCCCTGGCGCAAATCCAGGTTCATCTGGCACAGGGGGCAGGCCGCCACCATGACGTCGGCTCCAAGCTCCGCCGCAAGGCCCACCAGCTTGCCGGAAAGGCGCGTCACCACGTCCCGGCGCGGAATGCCGAAGGACGCGCCGCAGCATTCCACCTTGAGGGGAAAGGGCAGCACCTCGGCTCCCAGGGCCTCCAGCAGCCTGTCCAGGCTGACGGGGTTTTCCGGGTCGTCAAAGTTCATGGAGGCCGGGCGGGTCATCAGGCAGCCGTAGTAGGGCACGGCTTTAAGGCCCGTCAGGGGCCGCCGCACGCGCGCTTTGACCGCGTCAAGGCCCACGTCCTCCACAATGACCTGAAGCACGGACTTGACGCTGTGCTCCATTTGCAGGGGGCGCAGGGTCAGAGCCTCGACCCTGGCGTTGAACAGGGGGTCGTGCATGTGGTCCAGGGCGTTGCGCAGATTTTTCAGGCAACTGGGACAGGGGGTGATCACGTCGGTGATGCCCGCCGTTTCCGCCTGGGCGAAGTTGCGCGCGGCCAGAGCCCCGGACAGGGCGTAGTCCACGGTGTGGGCCGGGGTGGATCCGCAGCAGCTCCAGTCGGGGATTTCCTGAAGGTTGACGTCCAGGGCGCGGCACACGGCCCTGGTGGAAGCCTCGTACTCCATGGAGGTGCCAAGGCCGGAACAGCCGGGGTAGTAGCCTATGGTGATACCGCTCATGAGCGGGCCTCCTCGGTATGCTTGCCGGCGCCGTCCGGTTTTGCTCCGGCGGCCGGTCCTGTCCAGCCCGCCGGGGTAGGGGAGTCGCCGCAGGAAGGGCCGGGGGCGGGCGCGCCGGAAGCGTCGGCGGGCAGGGAAGCTGCCCCGGCGGGGGAATTTACGGACGGGGCCGCGGCGGCAAAGGATCCGGGCACGGGCCGGCGCTCAAGGGCCGCGGCGGCGTCGCGCCCTTTGCCGGCCCGGGCGGCGAGATTGGCGCGCACCACGGCTTCGTCGGCGGCGCCCTCTTTAAAGCGGCGCAGAATGTCGGCGACTTCCTGCCTGCCTTCGGCCCGGTGGGGAAGAATGGACATTTTGCCCTTGGGCAGGGCCTTGGGAGCCAGATCCACGTCGGTCCAGAATCTGCCGGTGCGCAGCATGTACAGAACCATAAGGCCTATCTCGTGCACCTTGCCGTTCAGGCCCACGGAGGTAAGGAAAGAGTCCCAGAACGTCTTGACCGCGAACACCCCGCCCTTGCCTTCGCGCCGGGCCATGTGGCGGCAGGTCTCCAGAATTTTGGCAACGTCGATGTTGTTGGGGCAGCGCTGGGTGCAGGTCTCGCAACTGGCGCACATCCACAGGGCTTTGGAGGAAAGGACGGTTTCTTTTTGCCCCGCCTGGATAAGGCGCATCAGGCGGCTTGCGGAATAGTCGTAGGTAAACGACATGGGACACCCGGCGGTACAGTTGCCGCACTGGTAGCAGCGCGACACCACCTGCCCGCTTTCCTCCTCCACCTTGCGTATGAAGGCGGTATCCGGCTTGCTGATCACTATGGTTTCCATGCTTCATCACCTTGGTTTCGCGGACGATAAGCAATAATCTGTTCCGGAGCAACCTTTTGTTTAGAATGCGTTGAGCATGCAAGGGGCGAATTTTAAACGGAAAATCGTATATCCGGCCGGCCTGTTTTTTTGTGCGCCTTTTCGCCGGGGGGCCTTTGGAAAGAACCGGCGGTCAGCGGGGCGGGCGCGTCTGCTCAAAGTCGCTTCTCATGGCGCGGGCGGCGAGCTTTTCCAGATCCAGAATCTCCAGCCTGTGGCGGCTGTACTCGTTGATGATCCCTTCTCTTTTCAGCCGGCTGAGGGCCTTGTGCAGAGAACCGCGATGAATCCCCAGCAGGGAGGCCAGTTCCTGGTGGGTCAGGTGGGGCACCACCCTGTCCCCCTCGCGGTTGTGCAGGGCCATGCTGTACAGGGCTCGGCACACGTTGGCAAAGGAGTCGAAAAGACCGGCTCCGCATATCTGGTTGAAAAAGTTATTGCTTTTTTTGGCGGTTGACTCCACCCAGTTGAGGATCAGGTCGGGATGCTCGCGTGCGAAGCTCAGGGTAATGAGCCGCTTACTGAAGTAAACCGCGCTGGTGGCCTCCATGCAGGTGAAAATGCATTCCGACGCGATAAGGGCGGGTATGTCGTGGAAGAACGTGCCCCTGCCCACATAAAACAGCACTTTTTCCTGTCCGCAGACGGAAATATAAGACAGGCGCACCCGGCCCTTGCGGACATAGAAGAAGCCGGAAGCGTCACCGTTGTCAAAAGAAATCATCTGCTTTGGCCGAAATGTCACAGGTACGCCAAGATGCAGCACCCGCTCCCAGGGCGTGTTCAAATCAGTCAGGATGATGGGGCCTACACCTCTTGCTGACGGCGACATGGGAACCCCTTTTGCTCTTCAATGCCAACCTTCCTTATGCAACGGGCATGCGATCATGCCTGGCTTCTGTCTACCGGAGCCCGCCCCGCGCTGCAAGTTATTTCAGATAAGGATAGTCAATATACACTCGGCTTATTATATATGTTTGCGTGTGTAAAAACAGGTTATTGGAACAGTTCGCCAACGTTATAAGTGGATTTTTTTACAAGGATTTGCGAACAAAGCTTAATCAGGGAATGCTTGCAGGCCGGCGGATGGCACAGGCGCTGTGCTCCGCCCGCCTGCAAGCACTGTAAGCGTTACATAGCCTAGCTTATTTCCTCCAGCGACTTGCCGCCTGTGCGCATACCCCACAGAAGTATGGGCAGGACGGGTATAATAAGCAGGGAGGCCGCTGTATTGAATACCCCGGAAAATCCGTGGCTTGCTGAAATAAGAGGAATAATCGACATCATTGCGGAGACGGACAGCCGGGCAAGGCCATTATGAAAGCCTGTGCTCGTGTTGCGCATCTTGGTCGGATAGGATTCCGCCGCGTAGGAAAAGAGGATGAAGCTGCTGGCCATGTTGGAGACGCTTAGCGCGAATCCCACAAGCATGATGCTCAAATACCCGGTCAGATGCCCGAATATCAGGGAAAGGACCGAACCCGCCGCAAACAGGCAGACCAGGGGGATCTTGCGCCCGCCCCTGTCGGATACCAGCGACGAGAGGTAGCAGCCCACGGGCACGCCGATGCTGATGACCATGGACACGGTAAGGGTGTCTTCCAGCGTGAAGCCCTGCGACTTGATCAGGGTGGGGGCGAACACGGTGAAGGTGAACTGGGCGGGAACGGAGATCATGAATCCCAGCATAAGCAGCAGCGTGCGTTTGATGTACTGGGGCTGGAACATGCCGCCGAGGACGTCGATAAAGCGTTCGCGCTGGGGGATACTTTTGGCGGCATCCGAGAGATCGATGGCGCGATTCGTGATGGATTGGACCACCGCTTCGGCCTCCTCAAGGCGATGCTTGCTGACCAGCCAGCGGGGCGATTCCTTCAGGTACTTGATGCCGAAAATAAAGCCGATAATGCCCAGACCGCCGAAGTAGAAGATCAGCCGCCAGGCGTCTTCGTACATAGGAATGATGAATCGGCACACGGCGGCGATGACCGGCACGGCGGCAAATCCCACAGCGGCCACCAGTCCCTGCCACTTGCCCCGGCTTTCCGAGGGCGCCATTTCCGCGATGTAGGTCTGGGAGGTGACCATGAGGCAGAACACCCCAAAGCCCGTCATGGCGCGCGCGAAGGTGAAGAGGTAGAAGTTGTCGGTAAGGCCGTTGACCACGGAAGATACGGAAAAAATGGCGATGGAGATAAGAAAGGTCTTTCTGCGGCCTATGATGTCCGAGATGACCCCGCCCAGAACCCCGCCTGTGGTCATGGCAATGAAATAGCAGGAGTTGATGAAGCCTATCTGCTGCATCGTCATGTACTTGGAAGCAATGAGAGCGGGAGCGATGAAGCCGAAATTCCAGTTGTCCATCTGCTCAAAAAAGTAGGCCAGCATGATGATGAAGAATACAACCCGGTGCCCCCCCGTTACGGCGAGGCCGTCAAAGTAGTTGTTCTTCACTTTTTGCGCGGGGGTGTACTGCCGGGCTGGTGCCTCCGCGGCCCCGCCGTGGAGGCTGTCCGTGTTTTCTTGTATGTCGGTTTGCGTGTAGGCTGTCGTCATAGTGGGCGTTCCTTTCTGCTGAAGGGTCGAACCGTGTTACCAGACCTTGCCGATTTTGAATTCCCAGCGCACGTCTTCCATCTTGGTGGAACCCTTGGCTTCCTGCATGACGGGGAAAAACGCGCCCACCCCCGCCCACATGCCCAGGGGCTCTATGGCCACGTTGACGGAGGGGCCGACCACCCATTCCGTTGTGCCGCTGTAAGTGTTGATGTTGTTGCCGTTGGGCAGATCTTTGTCGCCGGACTCCACCTTGGTCAGGCTGCTTTCCACACCGATGTCAAAGGGGATGGATTCGAACAGATACCGCACCTGCGCGTTCCATTGATATTCGGCGCCGCGCCGGACTTTTTGGTTGCCGCGCTCAAAAGGTCCCTGCATGGCGAAATCCATGTCGCTTTTGATGTTCGGCGTGAGCATCTTGGTCAGGCTAAGGGCGGTGCGGCCCCCCCAGGCTCCGTTGCCGGGCAGGTGGTTTTTGCCGTAGGGCCCGGTGGGTATGAGAACGGCCGCGCTGAGGGTGACCCAAAGGGGATCGCCCGCCCTTTCGCTTAATATGGCCCAACTGGCGCCGGCGGAAACGTCGCCCAGACCTTCAATGTGCTCGGGGCTCAGGTCGTCGCGCCTGTTGTTGACGTACGGCACGACAGTGTTGATTTCCAGCCGGTCCATGAGGCCGTAGCGGATTTTCATCAGCCACACCTGGGTGAAGATGTCCGGGGTGCGGCCGTTGTCTTTTTGAGAACCGTGGATTTGGTCGGTCCGATCCCTCAGGGACCAGTTCAGGGCCGTCAGGAGCTTGCCTTCGGGCAGGATTGAGCCCCCGGCGATGGCGGTGTTGACGGGTGCGCCCAGCAATTTGCTGGGGCCTTTAGAGGGGGGCGGGGATTCGCCTTCCGCGGCAAAGGAGGCGGGACACGCAAGCGAGAACGCCGCGGCAAAAAAGACGGCACAGACGTGACGGAGACGAGAGGCAAGCGCTTTTTTCATCGGAACTTCCTGGGAGATTCGGTTGTTAAAGTGGAGGAACGGGAGCAAGCGGGAGTCTCAGGTGCAAAAAAGATCCTACAAACCGCGCAGGTACCTGTCCGCCATAAGGGCGGCGATGGTTCCGTCGGCGGCGGCGGTGGTAAGCTGGCGGAAAGCTTTGGCGTTGATGTCCCCGGCGGAAAAAACGCCGGGGATGTTGGTGCTCATATCCGGTCCGGCCGCCACGTAGCCCGTCTTGTCCAGGGTGAGCACGTCCCGGAACAGTTCCGAGTTGGGCGACTGGCCGAGAAAGACGAATATGCCGTCCACTTCCAGTCGTTTTTTTTCGCCGCTGTCCAGATTTTCCAGAACGGCGGCCCTGAGGGCGTCGCCCTCCACCTCCAGGTCGGCGACTCTGGTGCGGGTGAAGGTTTGCGTATTGGCGCGGGCGTGCAGGTTGTCCTGGGTGCTTTGGGCGGCAAAAAAGCGGTCCATGATTTCCACCAGGGTCAGGTGCGCGACGCCGAGCTGGAGCAGGTACAGGCTTTCGTCAAAGGCGCTGTTTCCCCCGCCCACCACAAGGACGCGTTTGCCCTTGTAAGGGGCGCCGTCGCAAATGGCGCAGTGGTGCACCTGCGAACATTCCGTGGGCACGTCCAGGGGAATGGGTTTGCGCCCGGTGGCGACGATGACGGCGCCGGCTTCGTAAACGGTTTCTTCCGTTTCGATGCGTTTGGGCTGGGCGGAAAAATCGATGGAAAGCACCTCGCACACTTCCTCCACCTCGACGCCCAGGGCGTCCACCTGGTCGCGCACTTTCTGCATCAGGTCCATGCCGTGCACTTCAATGTAGGAGGGGAAGTTTTCCACGGTATAGGTGGAATTGGCCAAACCGCCGGTAATGGCGCTTTCCAGAATGGCGCAGGAACGGTTTGCCCTGGCGGCGTATACCGCCGCCGTCATTCCGGCCATACCGCCGCCGAGGATGACGATGTCAAAAGATTTTACCGGTTTCATAGCTGTTCCTTAGCGTTGTGAGTCAAGGGCAATGACGTGTCAGGCCGAACGGTAAAAGGCCTCCATTTCGCGCGGGTTCATAAGGCCCGCCTTGACGGCGGCCACTTTGCCGCCCTTGATGACCAGCACTGTGGGGGCGCGTTCTCCGCCCAGGGCCTTGAAGGCTTCCGGCTCGTCCTCGCTGTCCAGTTGCAACAGGCTGAGGCCGGGCTGCCTGGCGGCGAATTTTTCCAGTACCTTTTCCATGTTTTTGCAATGCGGGCACAACTTCTTGAAGCAGATCAGCACGCCGCTTTCCGTGGCGGCTATGGCTTCTTTGTAGTTCGCCGTGGTAAGGGGGGTGAACATGGCGTGATCTCCGGATGATTGAGGCGCGCCCCAGGCCTGTGCAAAAGGGGCCGAAGGCGCGGTTGCGGGTGACGGGGGGACCTGCTCCACCCTTGCTTCGGACAAAGGGGCGTTTTTCGGTTCGCGGCCCTGCAGCGTGAGAAGACCCAGCACGAGCCGCCGCAGCATGCCTTCGGAAACGGGTCCCCCGGAACAAACGGCATAGCCGTCCACAAGAAGGGCGGGGGACTTGCCCGCAAAGCCCCATCGGGCGATTTCCATCATGCAGCCCACGGACCATATTTCCGCATCCAGTCCGTATTCCCGGGCGAGAACGCGCAGGCGGTCGGCCGCGGCCGAACCCCTGGCCGCGTCCAGGTCGAGTATGCGGATGGAGGGGCGCGCGTTCATTGTCTTCTCCCGTTTCAGGTCCGGGGCTCCGGCGGCGTTTCCGCCGCCGGAGCGGCCGTTTTTTAAAGTTAATTTGCTCTAGCTGGTGCGCAGTTCGCCGATGAAGCCCTTGAGCTTCTGCAGCAGTTCCTCGGCCTTGGCGGGGTGCTCCTTGATCAGGTTGTGGAGCTGGAAGGGATCGTTTTTTCTGTCGTACAGTTCGTCGTCTTCCGGCACATCCACCTTGGCGCCCACAGTGCAGGTCCACATTTCATCCTTCATCACGTCTTCGCTGAGACGCACGTACTGGGTCTGGTTCAGCTTGTCGGCGTCGTTGCTGAGCCAGTGGATGAAGGAATAGTCCTCGGTGATGATGGACCAGGACATGCCGAAGTACCCGGCCACGGCGAAATCGCGGATTTTGTCCACCTCGCCCCTGGCAAGGGGCAGCAGGCTCTGGCCGTGCATGTCTTCGGAGGTGAAAACGGGGAAGCCGTAGCCGCCGTCCACGGCCTTGTCCGCGCCCAGGATTCCCAGGGCGTCAAGGATGGTGGCGGGCACGTCTGCGTTTTGCACGAAGCCCTTGACGCGCCTGCCGCCCTCCACGCCGGGGATGTGCATGAGCAGGGGCACGTGCACCAGTTCTTCATAGGGCCAGGGGCGGCATTTGCGCATAAGGCCGTGGCCGTGCTCGTCCTTGCCCATGGGCTGTCCGTGGTCGGAGGTGATGACGATCATTGTTTCGTCCCACAGGCCCTGGTCGCGGATGGAGTCGAGCAGCATGCCCACGCGCTTGTCCACCAGTTCGATGGTTTCCATGTACAGGGCGCGCACGTGTTCGCATTCCTCGTCGCTGATGCGGCCTTCCACCGGGGTCCACAGAGCCAGGAGCATGGGATTGCCCTTGTAGTCCGGGTTGTAGGGGCAGGGTTCGTCCTTGAACATGGAGGGGGCGTCCCAGGGCTCGTGAGGATCAAAGGAATCGAGCCACAGGAAGAAGGGCATCTTTTTGTCGCGGATTTTACGCAGCCAGTGATCGGCCGCCATGGTCACCTGGCTGATGTAGTTGTCGTCCTCGCCGCGCCATTCTTTGCGCAGGCGCAGGAAGCAGTCTATTTCCTCATACAGGGCCTTGCTGTCGTCATCGATGAACTCGCCGTCCTTGCCGTTCTTGTAGAGCTGGCTGGGAGAGGTGAAATTTTCGGGTTTCAGGGACGGGTCGGCCGGAACGTCCCTGTACGTGGTGTGGTCCAGCTCATGACCCCGGCAAAACTTGACGTAGTCGAACCCGCGTGAATATCCGAACTTGGGCAGGCGCATGGGCGGGGTGTCGTACACAAGAGCGGTCTGGAGCATGCGGCCCCACATGATGTCCGCCAGGGTCGTGTCTTCCTGCTTCAGGGGTTGCCAGCCGCCGTAGGGCAGGGTAAAACGCCCGGTGGCCAGGGCGCGGCGCACCGGCACGGTGGGCAGCCCCTCGCTGTAGGCGTTTTCGAACAGGACGCCGTTGCGGGCAAAGCGGTCAAGGTTGGGGGTTTTCACAACCTTGTTGCCGTAACAGCCCAGGTAGTTGAACTGCAGGGTGTCCAGCATAATGAAAACGACGTTTTTGATTTTTTGCTTTGAGCATTCCTTCATGTCACTCTCCATGCCTGGTTCTCGGGTTGTTCCCCGCAAGGCCGGCGCGGCGGCCTGAACGGGGTGGAGCGCGCGGGTGCGCTTGTTCCTTAATTCACATATGTAGCGAATGAATTATGATGAACGTCGCAAAAGCGACATTCCCGAAATTTTTTTTTGGAGAATGATGTAAAAAACTGAAGGAGTCTTTCATAATGAAATATCCCACATTGTGTATCCTCGATCCGGATAAAGATCGGTGCCTCAGGGAAGAGGCGGCCCTGGACGCCGCTATCGCCGCCAGGGGAGTTGCGGCCAACGGCATTTCCAATTTCGGCGCCTGCCATCTGGCCCGGGTGGGGACGCGGGAGTTTCCCGCCATAGATGTGGACGGGACGCTTTTCTTTCCCAGGGAAAAGGGGGGCGAGCTGACGTATGAAGCCTTGTGCGATTTTTTGGATATGCTGGCGCGCAAAGGTATTGTGCGGATATTGCCAAGGTAGGACGCGGGCGGGGAATGGGGCGGCGTATGGCCGAAAGATGATGGGAGACGCTATGAGCAGGGAAACGCGGAGCGTTTTGGAACAGGCCGGGGAAGGCGCGGATCACCGTCCCCTGGTGCGGGTGGCGGCGGGACTTATCTGGAGGCAAGGGCGCTTTCTGGCGGCGCGGCGGCCCGAAGGCAAGGCCTTTGCCGGTTTTTGGGAGTTTCCCGGCGGCAAGCGCGAAGAAGGCGAAAGCATGGAGCAGGCCCTTTGCCGCGAGCTTGCGGAGGAACTGGGCATAGCCTGCGTGGCGGTAACGCCCTGGCGCACGCTGCTTCACACCTACCCGGAACTGCGCGTGGAACTGCACTTCATGCACGTCACCGTCTTTTCCGGGGAGCCGGAAGCCCGTGACGGGCAGCTTTTGCGCTGGGTAACGCCGGAAGAGGCGCGCGCCCTGCCTTTTCTTCCCGCCGACGTGGGTATCCTGGCCGAGATAGCCGAGCCGTGAAGAAACGCGGCGGCGGCTTTCCTCTTTTTTTCGGAAGTTTTTTGCGCCTGATTCCGGGCGGGGAAAGAATTAAAACGTTGCCGCTCAAGGTTAATAGTTATTAATAAAAATAGTCGAAAAGCTCTTTGAAATATGAGAGTATAAATGCAGAAATATGAAAGCGTCAACGCAAGTCGGTTTTTCAGGTCAATAGGGGCTGCGTATGTACGTTAAAACTTTACTGATAAACAGGCTCCTGCGCGCTTCAAGAGTCGGCTGTCATAAGGATCGCTATGAAAAGCGGCGGCTTATCTTGGGGTTACGCTCTTTGCGGATTTTTCCGCTGTTCGCGTTATGGGCCGGCGGAAGGCGCGGGCGGAGCTTCGGGCGCATTCCGCTTTACGGCGGCGTCTCCCGGAACTTCGGCCGGAGCTTCGGGCGTGACTGCGGGCGAGGCTTTGGGCTGGGTTTCGCCGCGCAGGGGTTGGCGCAGGTGCACGGTGATTTCCGCCGGGGCAAGGTCCGGCAAAATCAGCGGGCTCGCGGACGGATTTTGGGGCGGATCAAGAAGGATGCGCACCTGCATGCGCTGGCGGTCGAATTCCGCCCTGGCGGTGGCGTTCATGCCGGGGGGGGCGACGCGGGGCAGCACGCTGCGGATATACCCCGTGAAGGGCCCCTGGGACGAGGAAAGAACGGTCACTGTGCAGATCTGCCCCCTTTGAAGTTTCGCGGCGTCGGCTTCGTCGACGCGGGCGGCGACGGTCACGGGGGCTCCGGCGGGAAAGACATGCAGAACGGGCTGGCCCGGGGCCACGGTATCGCCGGGATGCACGGCCACGCCGGCCACAACGCCCGCCATGGGGGCGCGCAGGACGGCGGCGGCCAGTTCGGCGGCGGCCTGCCGGGTGGCGGCCAGTTGCGACTCGAAGGCGGCGATGCGCACGTTGGCCGGGGTTTCGTCCGTACCGGGCCGCTGTCTCGTTTCAAGGGCGCGGCGCATTTCGGCCTCTGTGGCGGCCCTGGCAAGGCTTTGGCGCTCAAAAGCCTTTTTGGCGGCGTCAAGGCGCTGGGCGGCGGCCTCGTGCGCGCGGCGGGCGTTTTCCCGCTCGGCGGGGGTAGTCTTGCCCTGGGCCGCGAGGATCTTTGCCCGGTTATAGGCGAAGGCGTCCTTTGCCTCGGCCGCGGAAGCCTCCTGCATGGCCAGCCGGGCTTCTTCCTCGCCCCCGGTCAGCCGGGCAAGGCGCTGGTCCCGGCTTTCCCGGCCTTCAGGGTCCGTGGTGGAAGGCTCGCTGCGCATGCGTTCCGGCGGAAGCGCGGCCTCCAGAACAGCCAGCTTTTCCCGTTCGCGGGCCAGGGCGGCGCGCAGGTCCGCGTCTTCCAGGCGCAGCATCTCCTGGCCGGGGTTGACGGCGTCTCCTTCGGCCACAAACACTTTGGCGACGGTTCCCGCAATGTCGGGGCTGAAGACCAGAACGGGGGATTCCACGCGTCCCGTGAAGGCCACCCGGCCGGAAAGGTGCCAGAACAGGGCGGCAACGGCGGCGGCGGCCAGAATCAGGGCCGGTACGGCAAGGGCGCGCAGGCGGGATCTTGCGGGCGGTTTGGGCATGGAAATCTGCATGGGGAACCTCGCAGGTTCGTCAAAATTCCGGACGTGGCAAAGGGAATGCAACTTACGCGCCAACAGCGCGAAAGTTTAACAGGCGACGCGATAGATTATATTCCGACTTAGATACAAGAACTAAACTATTTTTGGGGGAGGCGACGGGGTACGGGAAAAGCAATCACTTGCACACGCCTTCCTTGCGGGCGACGTCAAAACGGGAGCAGTCGCCGGCGGAACAGCCTTTGTCAAAGGCGCGGCAGGCCGCAGCCGGATCGCCCTCCATCAGCCCCAGGGCGCCCAGCAGGTTCCAGGCCAGATACTGGGAAGGGGCGAGTTGCAGGGAATAGTCCAGATCCTTGCGGGCGGCAGAAAAGGCCCTGGCGCGCATGGAGATCAGGCCCCGGTAGGCGTAGAATTCCGGGGCGGGATGCAGGCGGATGCCCGTTGTGGCGTCGGCGAAGGCTTCTTCGCGCATGCCCAGTTCGCTTTTGGCCAGGCCCCTGCGGACAAAGGCTTCCGCATACGAAGGTTCCAGCGCGATGGCCTTGTCCAGAAGAACCACCGCCTCCTCGGGGTCGGAGCAGACTTCGGCCGTCGTGGAAGAAGACGCCTGGGAGCCGCGCCACAGGACGCGGGCGCGCGAGAACAGGGTTTCCGCCTCGGGCGACACCTTGCCGGAAAGCCCCATGAGGTTTTGCCGCTCCGGCGCCTGTGCCGGCGCGGGGGGCTGTTTGTCGCCGCAGGCGCCGAGGAAAAGGCACAGCGCGAGAGACGAAAGCAGAAGCCGTAACGACAATGCCGGGAAAAGAGGTGATGCCGGCGCGAACAGCTTTTTATTCATGGTGTTGTCTCAAGTATTGTAATTGTGTTTCGATTTATATATAGGAAAATAAATATTTGATACACGCTTAACAAGAGGTAAATCTATTATGGAGCGCCATCTCGATCAGGTTTGCCGCGAGGCGGCCGAACGGCTTAGGCGGGCGCTGCCCAGTGTCCCGGAACCGCAATTGGCGGTCCTGTGCGCCGACGGCTTGCAGGAGGTTGCGGAGCATTACCCGGAATATAGGTCGCTGGTATCGACGGCGTCCCCGTTTATGCAGGAAGTTGCCGGATATGTCACGCTGCTGTGCGCGGACAAATGCGCCGAGCCGCTGGAGGACGTGCTGTTCATGCTGGTGGAGGCTTTGGCCATGGTGATGCGCGAAGCCGTGCTGCGACAGGGCCGCGCGTTCCGTGCGGTTCAGGAGGACATATTGCGTTATTTTGAGCAGAGCGGCCGCTGGCGGCCGGAGGAGGGCACTTTGGTGGCGGATTTTTATTACAGGCGCATACCCGTCGGTGTGATGCACAGTCTTGCGGGCATGCAGGGCGCCGGGGACACAGCCCTGGCATAGACAACTGCCGGGCAAAGGCCGGGGGCGCGGCGGGGGATATGAACGCGGCGGGTCCGCGAACCCGCCGGGACGCGGCGTTTTTTCCGGTCCTTCGCCAACGTCGGAGCGGGCGCCCCAAACCGGGCGCCGCCCGGCGTCAGGCGGCATGCTGGCGCAGGTCGACGCCGGTCAGCCGCGACATGTCATCGATGTATTCATCATGCCGGGCGAGGTAAAAGGCCAGGGGCCGGGCGAAGTTGGCCCCGGCCAGTCCGTCGACGAGCATCTGGCTGACTTCCTGCACGCGGGTAAGCACCAGTTGGGAACTGACGAATATGGTCTTTTCCTCGTCGGTCATGGTGGCCAGCAGGCGCTTGAGCGTACTGCGCCCGCGCGGCTGGTACATCCAGAAGTACATCAGATCCAGGGCGTTGACGATGATGGCCTTTTCCAGGTCTTCCGTCTCCTTGCCCGCGGCCTTGATAAAGTCCTTGGGGCGGCGCAGCAGTTCGATGACGTCTTCTTCGGGCAGCAGTATTTCCAGGCGCGAAACGCAGTTGAAAAGTTCGGTAAGTTTGGCCCGGTAGTCCCAGTGCCGCATGCGCAGGTATTCGGCCTTGTCCGCCAGCCCTTCCACCACTCCCGCCACAGAGTCCGAGGCCAGCTTGGAAATGACGGCCGCCGCTTCCTTCAGCAGGGGAATAAAGGAGGCAAGGCCCAGCAGGATCAGTGTCTCGTACAGGATGAAGTTGTACAGCACCGATACCGGAATGGCCAGGAAACTGCGAAAGAGGTTGCCGACGGTCGCTTCGCGCGGCAGACCCCGGAAGGTGCTGTGCGCCGAGATATACAGGCCGTTGATCAGCGAGATGACGGTGTAGAAAACGGTGGCGTTTTCCACCGGGTCCAGCTGGCAGACCTTACGCAGAAAGAACCAGCGCACGCCGAACTCCAGCAGGGGCACGGAAATGCCCGTGAACATCAGCGAATCGCATAGCCGCGACCAGCTCAAATAGGCGTTCCAACTCAGCAGGGGTGTGCGGCGCAGCCCGCCGCCGCCCAGGGTGGCCTGAAGAATATTGCGGTAGCCGGTTATGCCGAACCAGATCACCGGGCCGAACCAGGCCAGAAACCACCAAGTCTGCGTGTACAGGAACGTGCCGAGCGCCAGGGCGAAGCCAAAGGCCACCTTCAGCGCGTTTTTGGCCGTGGTGTTCATATAGTCGAAGCCAAGCCCCCCGGCCTTGCGCTCCGCCTGGGGATCAAGCTGGAAGTCCGCCTGCGGGTTGCGCTGAAAGCCCCCCAGGGTGACGATGTTGCCTTCGGCGCTGTAGCGCACGGTTTTTTCGTCCACCATCCATTCGTCCTTTCTGCGCATGCCCAGTTTTTCCAGGCCGGGAATTTTGCGCAGCAGGCGGGTGAAGGGTCTGCCCAGGGGCAGGTGTCTCCTGCGGAAATGGTAGGTGCAGGAATACACCTCCTGCGACAGGGGGATGGTGGAGCGCTGGGAGCTTTCTTCCTTCAGGGCCGCCCGGGTCCGCGCGGGCAGGGTTTCGGGCATGACAAAGCCCATGCCGTGCAGGCGGGACGAGCGGCTGGTGGAGTCGCTGCCGATGCGCGAACGCAGCGGTTTGACGGCGTAAAAACCTTGCAGGCTGGGAATATTGCGCAGGATGTGCATGAACAGGCGGCAGCGCTCGCCCGCGTCCGGCTCTTCCGAACAGCCGGCCTCTTTGATGATGTTGCGTATAAGGCGCTTCAGGGCGATGGTGCTGCCTTCGTTGATGGCCGTCTGCAGTTCGCTGATGGACTCTATGTCTTCCATCTTCCCGGAATGGTAATTCTTGAGGTTGAACAGCTCCAGGTGGGTGATCATGCCCTGGCTTTCGTACAAAAGTTCCAGCACGTCCTCCACCGAAAGGCAGCACAGGTTCAGGGTGATGTTGCAGGGGGAGCGGATGGAGGTAAGCCAGTCGATAAGCGTCGCCGGCAGAAGGCGCAGTATCTCCGGAACGTTTTTGGTGTCGTTGGTCAGGTGGGGCAGGGGAACGTCGGGGTTTTTCGCCTCCGCCAGCCACTGGGAGATGATTACTTCGGTGCTCAGGGCGTTGACTTTGTCGGCCAGGGCGCGGACTTCCGCGGCGCGTTCCGGCGGGGCAAGGGCCAGCTCTTCCCGCAGGGCGGGAAAGCGCTCCGCGAAAGCGGCGGTAATGCGGCGCATGATCAGTTCGGAAAGATGCGTGCGCGAGGTCTGACCTATGCCCACGAAGGAAAGGATTTCCCGCTCGGATATTTCCGGAATCTCCACCCCGTATTCCCGGCCGATGTCAAAGCGCAGGGCGGCGTTGTATTTTTTGAGCAGCAGCAGTACATAGTTGTGGTGATACAACGAGGCTTCGCGCCCCATGCGCATAAGGTGCCGGGTGGGCTTTTCCTCCAGAAAGGCCAGCATGTCCCGGTAATTGGCAAAGCCCAGGGGTTCCCAGATGAACTGCACGTACCGGTTGCGGAAGCGCGCCTGAAACTCCACGCCCACGCGCACGGAGATATCCATTATTTCAGCGGCTTGTAAAAGCTCCAGCACGGCCGGGGGTTCCACAAAATTGTAATAGACCACGTCCAGCTTGCGGATGCCCTTGATCCAGGCGTCCATGATCAGGTGGGTGGGGGATTTGCGGCCCTTGGTGTTGGCGTCGTGCACGTGGTGGTCGAAAGCAATCTGGTTCCAGGCTTCGGGCATCTCCAGCAGAAAATAGCGGCGCAGCATCTTGCGGATTATGCGCCGCCTGCCGCTGGCCGCCCGGCGAAAGTCGTGGGCCAGGCGCAGTTGCTCTTCGCGGTTGCCGTGGGCCCGGATCAGGCTTTTCATGATTTGGATGAGCACCCGACCGGTGTTGTGCCGGAAGGACGTGGTGGACGAATAAAGCACCTCGTCGCGCAGCGCCCGCAAAGCGGTAATGCGATCCTGCACCTGCCCGGCTTCCAGAGAGCCGAGAAGGTTGATCACCGAATACGCCACGCGGATTTCCTGCGACACGGCCAGTTCCTTGATGCCGTGCGGGTGCAGGGACGGGTGGAAAAAATGGGGATATTCCTGCTGCGGCACGCGGGAGTCCCTCTCAAGAAAGGTGTTCACCACCTTGAGCAATTCCCGGTCTTTGGCGTCGAAGTATAAAGAAGACTTGGCGGTCATTACGCGTTCCCCTGCATTGCTGAAAACTCCCCTCAAGTGTCTTTTTTCACAATCCGTGGGCTTGGTCAATACCACGCAAAAAAGTCCGCTACCAGCGGAAGCAAAATTGGTGGTTTTCGCTGGCAAATCCGCAGCGGATTTGCGCCCGGCCTCGTGAAGTTGTACAGAACGGTAAAGGAGGCAGCATGAATTTTTATCAGCAGTTAAGCAAGTACTACGACGAAATTTTCGCGGTGGGGCCGGACGAACTGCGTTTTTTCGCCGCGCGTCTTTCCGGAAAAAGGCGCCTTCTTGATATCGGGTGCGGCACGGGGAACAAGACCGTCCATTTCAGCGAGGGCGCAAGCAGCATCGTCGCCATCGATCTTGACGCGGACATGATCGCCAAAGCCAGGGCAACGCACGCCCGCGGCAACATACGGTATGAAGTCATGGACATGCTGGCCCTTGACGAATATTTCGTCCCGGCGTCGTTCGACGGCATGCTTTGCCTTGGCAACACCCTGGTGCATCTTGATTCCCCGGCTTCCATCGGCGGGCTTCTGGGCAAGACTCATGCGCTTCTGGCCCCGGAAGGAACGCTTGTCCTGCAAATCTTGAACTATGACCGCATCATCGCCCGCAACGTGGAAAATCTGCCGGTAATCGACACGGAGCGCGTCCTGTTCAAGCGGCGGTATGCCTGGAAAAACGGCGTCATGCATTTTGTGACGACGCTTGAAGTGAAGGAAAGCGAAGAGACGCTGGTCTCGGATATTCCTCTTTGCCCTTTGCGCAAGGATGATCTGGGGCTGTTGCTCGAACGCGCCGGATACGCCGGCGTCGAGTATTACGGGGGCTTTCAGGGCGAACCCCATGACGGGGATTCCTTTGTAACCGTGGCCGTGTGCGAAAAATAAAGGGCGCTGCCGGATAAGCCCCGCGCGCTCCGGCGCTTAACGGCGGCATGGCCACGCCGCCGTTAAGCGCCGGAGCGCGCGCGATTTTTTGCTGCAACGGGATTGCTGCCCGCGTCATTGGGCGTTTACAAACGTTGGTGAATCGCTCATATTCACAGCTCTGGCCAGATGAAAAGAGACAAGATTCAAGAAAGAACAGCAACATTTCGAAGTCGGCTTTATGAATAGAACGATATCCCCACGTGTTCCCGTTCGCTTTTTGGCGCGAAACGTTCGTTTTTCCCATATCCTCCCCATGCCCCTGATCTGGGTCCTGACCGCTGTGCTGTTGTCCGCCTTTGGCTGCGCGCCGCGTGACCTCGTTCCCCAGGCGTCGCCCCTGGACGTGGCCGGGCTGGAAACCGGATCGGCTTTGCCGCTTGCGGATGAAGCCGTCTGGCCCGAGGATCGCTGGTGGAAAGTCTACCATGACCCGCAACTCGATCGCCTGGTGGAACAGGCCCTGCGTGACAGTCCGACCCTGCGCGAGGCCAAAGCCAGAGTGCGCATGGCGCAGGGCGCGGCCATGTCCGCGGGGGCCGGCCTGTATCCCTCTGTCAACGTCTCCGGCGAGATGGCGCGTACGCACTACAGCGAAAACATCTATTTTGCCGAGGAACAGGGGGGGCATACGCTCTGGGATAACTCCGCGCTGATTGCGGCCTCTTACATTCTGGATTTGTGGGGCAGGGAAAAAGCGATTTATACAGCCGGGCTGGATGCGGCGGCCGCCGCCGCCGCCGAGGCGCAGGCCGCCCGGCTGGTGCTGGAAACCAGCGTGGTGCGCGCCTATATCAACCTTTCCGAGCGGTACGAACTGCTGCGCGTGGCCCGCAAGACGCTGGCCCAGCGCGAACAGGTGTACCGCATATCCCGCGAACTTTCGTCCGCCGGCATTGACTCGGAACTGGCCGTCAGCCAGACCGCCGTGCCTGTTTCCGTGGGGCGGATGCGCATAGCCGAGCTGGAATCGGCCATTGCCGTCACCAAACAGCAGATAGCCGCGCTTGTGGGCCGGGGACCCGGCGCGGGCGAGGCGCTGGAAAAACCGGTTCTGGCAGCGGCGGAAAGCGTGGGCGTGCCCGCGTCCCTGCCCGCCGAACTGGCGGGGCGCAGGCCGGACATTACAGCCGCGCGCCTGCGCGTACTGGCCGCCGGGCAGGGCATAGTCGCCGCCAAGGCGGCTTTTTATCCCAACATCAATCTGGCCGCCTCCGGCGGGTACCTTGCCGTGGGTCTGGACAGGTTCATCACCCCCGGCTCCCACACCGCCCTGATGGGCCCGGCCGTGACACTGCCTTTTTTCCAGGGCGGACGCCTGCGCGGGCACCTTGCCGCGAGTACCGCCTCCTATGACGCGGCTGTGGAAGCGTATAACAAAACGGTTATTGCCGCCCTTTCCGCGGTGGCCGGCCGGGTGGAAGAAATGGACTCGCTGAAAATCCGGGCCAAAGAATCCGGCAAGGCCCTGAGCCTGGCCAGGCGGGCTTACGATATCAGTCTGCGCGGCTACCGCGCGGGCTTTACGGAATATACCGGGGTGCTGACGGCCGAAAGCATGCTGCTTGTGGAAGAGGAACGCTCCGTAACCCTTGCCGCCCGCCGTCTGGACACCTATGCCCGGCTTATGTACGAGCTTGGCGGCGGGTACAGGGCGGATCCCGACCCGGTTGCGCCGCCATTCCCCGCCCCTCTGGCCGCTGACGCTCCTCCCGCGCCGCCCGCCCCTCCGGCTTCGGCGGTCGACGCGCCGCCTGCCCCTCCGGCTCCCCCGGCCGCTGACACGCCTTCCGTCCTTCCGGCTTCGGCCGTCGACGTGCCGCCCGCCGCCGGGGGGGTGAAAGCCCCTTCGGGCGCGGCGGGTCCGGCGAGGGAGCGGTCATGAGTTCTTACGGCCGGGGCGGCGCCGAGTCCTTGTCCCCTCGGGAGGCGATCCTGGCGCAACTGCCCGGGGTTCTGCGGCAGGAAGGCGCGCGTTGGGGCTTTGTGCTGCGCGCCGCCCTGGCTGCTTTTATGTCCCTGTGGCTGGCCATGTTTTTATCGCTGGGCCAGCCTTCCACAGCCATGATCACCACCCTGGTGCTCATACAGCCCCAAAGCGGGGCGGTGCTGTCCAAAAGCTTTTACCGGGCGCTGGGCACCTGTGCCGGAGGCGCGGTGGCGGTGCTGCTTTTTGCGGTGTTTCCCCAGCAGCGGGTTCTTCTTCTGGCCGGGATGTGCCTGTGGGTGGGCGTCTGCATAGCCGGCTCCGCCCGTTGGCGCAACGCCCGGTCATACGGGTTTGTGCTGGCGGGATACACGGCCTGTATTATCGCCCTGCCCATTCTCAATACGCCGCAAGAGATTTTTACCGCCGCCTCCATGCGTATTTCCGAGGTGTTTGTGGGTATCCTCTGCGTGGCCCTGACCAGTGAAAGCATTTTTCCCAAGTTTGTGCAGAATTCGCTTTATGCCGCCGCCGAAAATTGCTTTGTCGCCTTTGGCGGCCTGGTGCGCACGGCTTTGAGCGGGGACTTGCAGACCGAGGCGATGGAGCGGATGCAGTTGCGGTTTCTTCAGGACGTGGCCAGACTGGACAGCTATGGGGCCTCGGCGGCGTTTGAGGCCGGGGAAACTTTGGACAGCAACAAAGCGCACCTGTTCAACACCGGGTTCATGACGGTTTCCACAAGCCTGCACGCCCTGTACGCTTTTGCCGCGCATCTGCCCCGGGACGAGAATGACCCCCTTCGGATTTTTTTCCGGAATATTCTTACGGAAGCGGCCGGTCTTCTTGCCCCGAAGGGCGTACCGCCCCGCACGGCCGAAGAGGCCCGGACGGTTGCCTCGGCGTTTGCCGGTTACCGGGAAAAGGCCGAGGCGCATCTGGCCGATCTTTTTGCCCGAACCCCTCTTTTGCCGGAGGAGCGCCGGCTGCTTGAAAGCGGCATGCACCTGCTGCACCGCTTTCTTACCGACATGCGGGCGTATCTTTTGCATTACGCGGGCCTGGACGATCCGCCCGCCGTCTCCTCCCCGCGTTCCGCCCGTTTCAACGTGGGCACGGACAAAGGCATTGCGCTTGTTTCCGGTTTGCGGGCGGCGCTGGTACTGGCGATGGTCCTTGTATTCTGGCAGTGTTCGGACTGGTCGGCGGGCGCCGACGCCGCGATCTTCGCCGTGGTTTTTTGCGGCTTTCAGGCCGCGGCCCCCAACCCCATACGCTCCATTTTGTTCAGCGCGGGCGGCAGCATGCTGGGGGTAATACTGGGAATGGTCTACAGCTTTATGGTGTTGCCGGGCATATCCGACTTTGTGCCCATGTGCGCGGCCCTTTTTCCCTTTTTGGTGATAGGGCCGTACTTGATGACCATTCCGCCGGTCTCCGGCCTGGGCAGGGGGTATAATTTTATGTTCGCCTCTTTCGCCAATCCGGGTCTGGTGTTGCATATCGATCCCGCTTTTCTGACGGGGGGGGGCCTGGGCAAACTTGCCGGCATCTTTGTTGCCGCCGTCATGCTGTATGTTTTTTTGCCCTCAGGCGGCGGGTGGTGGAAGCGGCGCCTGCATCGGGGGCTTCTGCGCGAGGCCGGCCGCGCCTGCCGCGCCCGGCCGGGCGGATTGCTGCCGCAATTTGAAAGCGGGGTGCGCGATATCCTGCTGCAGCATGTCACCAGTTTCTTTCCCACCGACAAAGAAAAGCAGACCATGCTTAAGCGCGCTCTGGCCATAGGCAATCTGGGCCGGGTGATTATCGAAATCCGGCACGGTATGGGCGGAAGCTTTTCTCCCGGGGAGAAAGTCCTGCTGCGCCCCATCATGGCGGAACTGCGGCAGATACTGGAGAACCCGGACTTTACGCGTTACCGCGCGCTTTTGGCCAAAATCCAGAACACGGCCCGTAAGCTGGAGGAGCAGGCTGCCGGCAAAAATTTGTCTTTTGCCCACGGCAGCGCCGCTTCGCTTACCCGCCTTCTGCAGCGTTCATTAATGCGCATGGCGGAAGAACTGCGCATGTTCACGGCCCGGCGGCCCGACACTGAAAGGAGGAAAGCCCATGCCGCGTGAAAGTATCTTTTTCGGCTTGTGCATGCCCACCCTGGTGCCGGTGTTCTTTATGTGTCTTGTGCTTTTGTGGCTGGTGGACAGGCGCGTTTTTGTCCCCCTGCGCGTGTACAGACATGTTGCCTGCCCGCCGTTATTCCGCATTGCCGTGTTCGTCGTGCTGTTTTGCTGTGCGGGACTTATTATTTACTAACCGTTTCCCAGGAAAGGTCTCATGCGCATTACCGCATTGCTTCGTATTATGATCACCGGCATTGTGCTGGCGGCGGCCATGGCGGTCGCCGTGCTGCTTTGGCGGCATTACATGTACACGCCCTGGACCCGTGACGGCAGGGTGCAGGCCGACGTGGTCACTGTGGCGTCCGACGTTTCCGGGCTGGTAACCGAGGTGCCGGTGAAGGACAACCAACGGGTGAAAAAAGGCGACCTGCTCATGCGTATCGACCAGGAACGCTACCGTCTGGCCCTGGCCCAGGCCGAAGCCCGTGTGGCCGTGGCGGAGGCCGAGGCCGGGCGCCTGCGCGACGAGGCCGTGCGCCGCGCACGGGTGGGAACGGACGTCCTTTCCATCGAGGGGCACGAACAGGCCCGGATCGCCTCTGTTTCCGCTGAAACACGCCTTAACGAGGCCAAAGCGCACAGGGATCTTGCGGCGCTTAATCTGGCCCGCACGGAGGTGCGTTCTCCCGTGGACGGCTGGGTAACCAACCTTAACGTATTTCCCGGCGATTACGTTTCCGTGGGGGTGCCGCGCCTGGCGGTTATTGACGAGCATTCCTTCTGGATTTGCGGCTACTTTGAGGAAACGAAACTGCCCCAACTGCATCCCGGCGATCCGGTGTCCATCGAGATGCTGGACGGCTCCCCCGCTTTTTCAGGGGAGGTGGAAAGCATCGCCAAGGGTATAGGCGAACGCGAGAACCCCACGGGCAGCAAACTGCTGATCGACGTAAACCCGGTTTACAACTGGGTACGCCTTGCCCAGCGCATTCCCGTGCGCATCCGCCCGGCCGGCAACCGGCCGCCCCTTTCCATAGGCATGACCTGTACGGTGACCGTTCATCCCAAAGAATAGAAGCTGTTTTCTCATCACAATCATACAGCTATACGGATTCCAACTTCGTCCGGATTCCGGCGGCGCGGCGGCGAAGCCGCCGTTAAGCCCCGGAGCCGGCATAATGACAAACCCCGTCCTTGCGGGGTTTGTCATTATGCCGGGCGCGCAAGGCCCTGAATCCTCTTTGCGGACATGCATCTGTTCTGATAAAAAACATGTATGTCCGAAAACGGCGAGTGCTCTTTGGCTGAAAAAGATACTTTGCCGGAAAGGGAGGCGTGGACCATGCACATCACGGACAGCCGCGTGTGGTACGCCGCGTTCAAAGCGAAAGACCCCCGTTTCGACGGACGCTTTTTCGTCGGGGTTTCGTCCACGGGCATATACTGCCGCCCCATATGCCCGGCAAAATTGCCGAGGGAAGAAAACTGCACGTTTTACGCGTCCGCCGCATCCGCCGAGCGGGCCGGATACCGGCCATGCCTGATGTGCAGGCCCGAGCTTGCCCCCGGTTCCGCGCCCGTCGACGCCACTTCCGCGCTGGCCCGCAAGGCGGCGCGGCTGCTTGAGGAAAGCTGCGGGAGCGGGCAAAACATGGGGGAATACGTCCGCCGGCTGGGGTGTTCGGAACGGCATTTTCGCAGAGCTTTTACTGCCGCGTTTCAGGTTTCGCCCGTTCGGTATCTTCAGACCTGCCGGTTGCTGCTTGCCAAAAACCTGCTGACGGATACGGATCTTTCGGTGACGGACGTTGCTATGGCGGCCGGATTCGGCAGCCTGCGGCGGTTCAACGATCTGTTCAGGAAGCAATACCGCCTGTCGCCCACCGCTTTACGCAAGCGGGATTCGGGCACAAGGGGGAATGACGGCGGCGTTACGCTGGCCCTGGCTTACCGCCCGCCGTATCAATGGCGGCAACTGATCGATTTTTTGGCCGGGCGGGCCATCCCCGGCGTGGAGGCTGTCAGCGATGACAGCTACATGCGGACCGCTTACTATGAGAATGGAGGGCAAAAACGTGTTTGCGGCTGGGTGCGGGTGGAACACCGCCCTCAAAAGAACGCGCTGGCCGTCACCGTCAGTTCGGCGCTGTTGCCCGCGCTGCCCCGGCTGCTTGCCCGCGTCCGCAACCTGTTTGACCTGCATTGCTGCCCGGACTCGGTTTACGAAACCTTGTCCGTGATGAACAATGCCAAGCCCGGACTTTGTGTGCCGGGGGTCAGGCTCCCCGGCTGTTTCGAGCCCTTTGAAATGGCCGTCCGGGCGGTGCTGGGCCGGCAAACAACCGCGAAAGCGGCGGGCGCGCTGGCCGGAAGGCTCGCGGAACTCTGCGGCACGCCTGTGGAGACGGGCGTGGAAGGTTTGGCCCGCACCTTTCCTTCCGCCTGCGACATGGCGGCTTTGGGCGGCCACATTGCGGATCGTCTGGGTCCTCTCGGCATCTCGCGCTCTCGGGCAAACGCCATTCTGGCCCTGGCGCGAAACGTCGCGAACGGCGAGATTGATTTTACCCTTTGCCTTCAGCCGGAAGCGGAAACGGCAAAGCTGCTGTCCATTCCGGGCATAGACGACTGGACAGCCCAATACATCGCCATGCGGGCCATGAACTGGCCCGATGCCTTTCCGCATACGGACAGCGGCGTTACAAAAGCGCTTGCTCCGTTATCGGGGAATGAAATCCTGAAGGCTGCGGAAGCCTGGCGTCCATGGCGCGGCTACGCGGCGATCAATTTGTGGAATTCTTTATAGAAATGGCTTCATCATTCATTATGAAACGAGTACCGGGAACAGGGGGTGCCTTCATGTTTTATTCGACCGGCCATGCGACTCCTTTGGGGACGATTATGCTGGCCAGCGACGGCAAAAATCTCGTGGGCCTTTGGCTGGACGGGCAAAAATATTTTGCCGCGACGGTAACGGGCGCTGTTGAGCAACAGCCCGGTCTGCCGGTTTTTGCCGCGGCAAAAAAGTGGCTGGACGCGTATTTCGCCGGTAAAAAACCCGCCATTTCCCAATTGCCGCTGGCTCCCGCCGGCGGCGAATTCAGAAAGGCCGTCTGGAACATCTTGTGCGAAATCCCCTACGGCCAATGCGCGACATATGGGGAAATAGCAAAAAAGACGGCCGCCCGTATGGGCAAAGCAAGCATGTCCGGCCAGGCCGTCGGCGGCGCGGTGGGGCACAACCCCATTTCCATCATCATCCCGTGCCACAGGGTAGTCGGCGCAAACGGCAGCCTGACGGGGTATGCCGGGGGCATCGGCAAGAAGGTGACGCTGCTCAAGCACGAAGGGGTAGACACGTCCAGGTTCTTCATCCCATCCAAGGGCACGGCCCTGTAGGTACATCCGCCTTGCCCGGCTCCGTCCGGAAAAAGGGCTTTGGCAGCATCTATGATAGTAACGGCAAGCCGCAGAACGGATATTCCGGCGTTTTATTCGGCCTGGTTTCTGAACAGGCTGAAAGCCGGACATGTCCTGGTGCCCAATCCGCGCAATCCGCAACGGTTGGGCCGGGTCGAGCTTTCGCCGCGAATCGTTGACTGCATAGTGTTCTGGTCCAAAAATCCGGCCCCGATGTTCGAGCGGCTCGGGGAGATAGAAAGCCTGGGCTATCCGTTCATTGTCCATTTTACGCTGACGCCTTACGGCCGTGACATTGAAAGCGGGCTTCCGCCCAAAAATACGCTTCTGGAAACATTTATCGAGCTGGCAAGGCGGATAGGGCCGCAGCGCGTGGTATGGCGGTACGACCCGATAATTGTTGACGGAAGGTTTTCCGCCGCGTGGCATACAGAGCGGTTCGACGCCTTATGCGGGGTGCTGCACCCCCATGCTCATCGCTGCATGGTGAGCTTTGTCGATCCGTACAAAAGTATCGCCGGGTCCTTCCGGGCCGTGATCCGCGAAGAAATGCGCGCCGTTGCGGCGGGGCTTTCCCGGGTGGCCGGAGGATACGGCATCGCTCTTTCGACCTGCGCGGAAGAAGCGGACCTTGACGAATTCGGCATAGGGCATGGGGCCTGCGTGGATAAAAAGCATATCGAGCAGGTCATCGGCGCGCGCCTTGACGTGAAAACCGACATGAACCAGCGCGAAATGTGCCTGTGCGCCGAAGCCGTCGACGTTGGCGCATACAACACCTGCCCGCACGGCTGCCGGTATTGCTACGCCGTTTCCAGCCCCGGAGCGGCGGCGCGCGGTCTGGCGGCGCACGATCCGTCCGCGCCCATGCTTACCGGCCGCCCCACCGGCGCCGAAATCGTAACAGACCGGACAAAAGGATCGCACAAAGCGGTCCAGCTCTATCTTTTGTAAAGGACCCCCATAACCTGAAAAAATGGGCCAGGCCGGAAAATGCATGCGGGACACACACTATTTTGAATACGGCGAAGCCGCAATCGCGCACCTTGAGGCGAAAGACCCCGCGCTGGCCGAAGTCATGGGCAAGGTGGGCCGGGTAAGCCGGGAAGTTATTCCCGACATGTTCATGGCTCTTGTCAACGCGATCATCGGCCAGCAGATTTCCACAAAGGCGCACATGACCGTGTGGGAACGCGCGCAAAAAATGTTTTCGCCGCTGACGGCGGAGAATATTGCTTCCATCCCCGCCGAAACGCTGCAAACCTGCGGCATATCCATGCGAAAAGCCGGATACATCAAAGAGATCGCCGCGTCCGTCCTTGACGGAAACCTTGATCTTGTCCAGTTGCATTCCATGGATGATGAGGCGGTGTGCAAGCGCCTGAGCGAAATAAAGGGCATCGGCGTATGGACGGCGGAAATGCTGATGATCTTTTCCATGCGGCGCATGGATGTTTTGAGCCGGGGCGACCTGGCCATCCAACGCGGGCTCAGGATGCTTTACCGGCACCGCAAAATCACCCCCGCGCTCTTCACGAAATATAAAAAAAGGTATTCCCCGTATTCAACGGTCGCCAGCCTCTATCTTTGGGCGCTCGCGGGCGGCGCGTGCGAGGGATATGCGGATCCCGCTCCGAAAACGGACGCCCAAAAGAAAATCGCGGCTCAAAAAGGCGGAAAAGAAACCGCCGGCCGAAGGCGGGGCTGAAAACCGTGGACCGAAGGCGGAACTACCTCACTTGAATCCTATTATCCAAGGTAATAGACGGCTTCCCTCACCGGATCTCGGCGTTCAGAATATCCATATACTGCCCGTAGGCGAAAAGTCGGTTGCGCTTGCTGTCGTTCAGCTGACGCACGACGTCTGCTTTTTCCAGGTTGGCCAGGGTTTTGTTCACCGTGGCCACGGTCAGGCCGGCTTTCTCGGCAAGCCATGTCGCGGTAACTATCGGGCGCTCCAACAAGGCGGCATGCACCTGCCCGGCGGAGGGAGCGGCACGGCCAAGCCCGGCTATGCGTGCTTTGTCCTCTTCCGCCATTTTCGCCAGCTTATTGATTGATTCCACTCCCTGAGTGGCGGTCGCGGCCACGGCTTCGGCAAAGAACAGCAGCCAGGCCTCCCAGTCGCCGGTGGTGCGAACGCTGTTCAGCAGATCGTAATAATACTGCCGGTGCTCCTTGAAGTAGAGACTCAGGTAGAGCGAGGGCTCCTGCAAGACCTTCCGTTCGCACAAAATAAGCGTGATCAGCAGACGGCCAAGGCGTCCGTTGCCGTCAAGGAAGGGGTGGATGGTTTCAAATTGAAGATGCGCCAAGGCCGCTTTCAAAAGCGGCGGCGTGGCCTGCGGCATGTCGTGCAGGAATTTCTCCAGTTCGCCTAGACACTCCAGCACGCTTTCAGCAGGCGGCGGCACAAAATAGGCGTTGCCGGGCCGGGTGCCGCCTATCCAGTTCTGGCTGCGCCGGAATTCGCCCGGATCCGCATGCTGTCCCCGGCCTTCAGCCAGCAAAATGGCGTGCATTTCACGAATGAGGCGCAACGAAAGCGGAAAACCCTCAGCCAGGCGCTTCAGGCCGTGATCCAGCGCGGCGACGTAATTGCTTACTTCCCGCACGTCGGCCAGCGGAACACCGGGTTCCTGGGCGATTTCATAGAGCAGCAGGTCGGAAAGCGATGACTGCGTGCCCTCGATCATGGAGGAAAGCACGGCCTCTTTGCGGACGTACATATAAAGGAAAAGCGGCGTGCTCGGCAGCATGGTGGAGGCGCTGTCCAGCCGCCCAAGGGCGACCAGGGCGGC
>JAVBPV010000021.1:0-84973 GCA_031549405.1 Desulfovibrio sp. | reverse complement strand
CTCACGGAGAGGATCAGCCCTTCATTATTCGCGCCGTATTCGCCGTCCGCCCCGAAATGCGCTTCCCACACGCCTGTAAAGGCATGCCCGCCTTCGGCTTCCGTACCCGCTCCGCCAAAGGAAACTTCCGGCGCGTCGTCGCCCATCTGAATGGACACGGTACGTCCCCAGGTATTGTCGGCGCTGTCCACAAAGGTCACGGCAAAGCTCTGGCCAAGGCTCGTGTCCGTGGGGCTGCCGGCTGTTCCGTGGCTGAAGCTGTCATCCAGCGTATAGGTCAGGCTGTTGGTTTTGGCGTCATAGGTCAGATGACCGCCGCCTTGCGTCCAGGTGTAGACGTCATTGCCTTTGGCCACCCAATTGCCCGCGGAGGTGTCTATGGTGCAGGACGCGCCGGTGCTGTCCACAGGCAGGGTGTAATGCCGCACAAGGGCCGCCGGATCCGCATTGGTGCCGTCGGAAAGATTCGCTTCCGACACGTTCCCGTCATTGGGAGTGACCGGCACTGTGGGGTCGCCCGGAGGAGCGGGAGGCGTTACCGTAAACTGGAACCCGCCGTTGTCGTTGGCGATGCGGTGATCCCCGTCCGCATCCGTGGCCCCGAAGCGCATGTCAAAGTCCGCCTTCATGTTCGGCGCGGGCACAAAGCTAAAGCTGCCCTGGCCCGAACCGGCCGGACTTTCCGTAAAGGTGATTGTGCCGTACTTGACGTTGTTCGCGTCAACTATGTCAATGGACCCAAAGGTTTTGGGCACGGCAAAGTTCAAGTGCAACTGCGTGGGCGTGCTGCCCGGAATCACCTGGCCTTCGGCATTGATGGAATACAAGGTGATGTCCACCGCAAGGTCCATGCCCGAAGCCCCGCCCGCGCTTTTCGCTCCGTCAGCGCCAAAGTCCACGCCCCACTGGCCCGCGTACGTTCCGCCGCTTGTGCCCGTTGCGGCCGTGCTGCCCGATATGCCCATGGAAACTTCCGGCGCGTCGTCGCGCACGGCGATGGCGGCATGCACATTAAAGGTGTTGCTGCTGGCATCTTTGAGCACGATGTCAAAAATATCATCCAAGCTGTCCTTTGCGCCGGACGCATTCGGATCAGCGTGGCTGCCCGTTGTCGTCAGGGTATAGGTCAGACTGTTGTTGGTCACATAATAGGTCAGCTTGCCGTATCCTTGCGGGCTATCCAGTTCAAAGACTTTTGAGCCGGCGCCGCCCACGGGCGTCCATGTGCTCGTGTCAATGAGGAACCCGCTGGGAATGGCGATGGCCTTGGCCAAAGCACCGGCGTTTTCAGCCGTGCCGCCGGGCAGGTTCGCTTCAGAAAACCATTCATTTTCGCCATTACCAAATGTGGAAGGAGGCGTAACCACAGGCGGCGTCACTGTAATTGTCGTACCGGCATCGCCGCTCGAACGAACAATGTCGCCGTCCTTGTCTATGGCCTGGAAATTCAGTTTCAGATCATGGGCCATATTCGGGGCGGTGGTGAAACTAAAGGTGTAGTCTCCCTTCAAAGAGAACACTCCGTAAACAACCCCGTCATGAGTAACCTGACTTACGCCGCCAGGAGTCAGAGGCACCATAAATGAAGTATCTTTGCCGCCTATATTGACGGTCACTTCCATTTGCAAGGCTTTGGCCGTGCTCGCGCCGTCAGCCCCGTAGATCAGCCCCAAGGAGCCGGAGATAGCACCTCCGCTCTCTACCTGCGTTTGGTCAAGACGCATATTGAATTCCGGCGCGTCGTCATGGATTTTTATCTGGCTGTCGACCGCATAGGAATTGCCCAGGGCGTCTTTAAGAGTCACACTGATGGACTCTGTGGCAATATCCTGAGCGCCGTGCTTAGCCGGAGAGCTGTGCATGGCGGCCTTATCAAGCGTATAGGTCAATTTGCCGGTAGATTCGCTCCAGGTCAGATGGCCGAAAGAGCCATATTTCACATACACGCCGTTGCCTTGAGCGCTCCAATCCGTGACATCGGGCGTGCAGACGCCGCCCGCGCTTGTGGTGGGCAGAGCAAGCGTTTTAGTTACAAACGCGCCAGGAGTGGAAGCGTCCGTGCCTTTGGGGAGAAAGCTTTCACTGAACCATTCATTGGCCCCGCCCCCGATGGTGAAGTCCGTGGGGAGCGTCGGCTTGGTAAATTCCAGCTCAAAGGGAGCAGATGCGGTGGATGAGTCGCCGTCTTTATCCGTAATGGACATGGACAAAGAAATTTTCCCTTCCACATTCGCCGCGGCTTTAAACGTGAAATGCCCGTCATTGCCAAGCTTCAACGCTCCGTAACGCACGCCGTCCACGGCGATTTCCGTTTCGCTCCCCACAGCCAGACTGTAACTTTTGCTGTGCCCTTGCTCATCTTTGACCGTAATGACAATAGCGTTGGAGCTCGCCGCCCCGTCAGCGCCGAACATGTAGGACCAATCCCCCACATAAGAGGCGCCGCTGTTCAGATCTCCCTGGCCGGAGAACTGCAGCACAGGGGCATCGTCGGTAATATCAACAACAACGTCCAAAGCGAAGCTATTGCCGTTGTCGTCTTTAAGAATGACTGCTTTTACCGTGTCAAAGCCGACATCCGAACCGGGTTCGTTGAAAACGCGTCCGGTAAGGGTATAAGTAAGCGTATTGCTTGCCGCATCGTAGGTAAGTTTACCGAATCCGTTAATAAGGTGGCCGTCAGAGCCCATCTGCTCAGGGCTGGCAAGGGTATAGCGGCTCGTGCCAAACTCGGGTTGCCAGCCGCCTTTGCTTACATCCACAGTAAAGCCATCAGGCAGATTAAGCACTTTGGTCAGAGAATTTTGATCCGGCGCCGTGCCGGAGGCAAAATTCGCTTCTTTAAAGGCGGAACCGTCTTTCGTCGTAAGGAAGCCGATCTCCGGCCCATCCGCCTCAGTCACGGCAATGCGGAAAGCTTCGGATGTGACGACATCACCGTCACCGTCTTTGGCGCTAAGTTCAAAACTCAGCAATGCGCCGGGAAGGTTGGGCGCGGCCTTAAAGGTGTATGTATGGTCGGCGTTAAGCGTCAACACTCCATAATTTGTGCCGTCAATAACGATATTGGTGGAACCGGGCAGGTGCGCCGTATCCACAATCGTCGCAAAATCGCCATGGCCGGGACGCGTAACCATAAGGACCAGCGCTCCTTGCTCCGCCGCGCCGTCAGCCCCAAAATTCACGTTCCAAGAGCCGCTGTGGCTGGCTCCGCTTTCAATGGAAACCCCCTGCCCGGCATCAAAAGAAGCCTGCGGCGCATCATCGGTGATATCGATTCTGGCATCGAGGGTAAACTTGTTGCCGTTCGCGTCTTTAAGCACGATGCCGACAATCACGTCCTGGGCTACATCCCGCCCTTGGCCGGCGTGCTCCATGGTTTCGGTCAGAGTGTAACTGAGCTTGCCTGTACTGGTATTGTAGCTGAGATACCCAGGCCCGTCTGTGCCGGCAACGCGCCATTCAGAACTCGTGCCCTGGCGCTGCCAACCGCCCTGGGTGACGTCCACTGTATAGCCATCAGGCACGGTGATGTTCTGGGTCAATTCCCCGGCATGGCCTTTTGTGCCGCCCGGCAAGTTCGCTTCATCCACATGCTCGCCCTGAGCGCCAAGATAGGGGATGCCGGGGCCGACGGGCGTGTCCACTGTAATGGTAAAGCCACTCCCCGAAGAAGCCACGTCATTATCGCCATCTGTCGCCACAAGCACAAAATTTAAGGATCCGCTCGTATTGGGAGCGGCCTGGAAAGTATATTTTCCCGTGGCTGAGTGCAGAATAATGGAGCCGTACTTAACGCCGTTGACCACCACATCCGCAAAACTGTCAGGAGCAACAGCTATCAAACCCTTCTGGCCGTCGACAGACACCTCAAGCTTCAATCCGCCGCCTTGCTTTTCACCGTCAGCGCCAAAATTGGCCTGCCAGTTGCCTTCAAAGGTCTTGCCGCTACCGATGCTGCCGCCCGTACCCGTAAAAGAGGTTTCAGGCATATCGTCATAAATAGTGATCTTAGCGGGCAGCTCATGGATATTGCCCCCGCTGTCCTTCAAACTGACCTGGGGGATAACGTCTTGCACCGTGTTGGCGCCCTGCCCGTCGGCATGACGAGCGGCATCGGTAAGGGTATAGGTCAGATTTTTTCCGTTTACATCGCAGCTCAAATAGCCGTAATTGCCGTCCAGCACATATTTGCCGCTGGCCGAGTCAAGCTGCCAGCCGTCCCGGGTGACATCAATGACAAAATCCTGCGGCAGAGCAATGCTTTTCGTCAGCCCGATATCATTGGCGTAGTGAGTGCCCTGGGGCAAACTGGCTTCAGAAAACCATTCGTCATCCCCACCACCCAAAAAATTGATGCCAGGACCATTTTCTTTGACTATGGAAATCAACGAACTTGGGGAACTGATACTATCTCCGTCAGCATCCTTGGCGGAAAAAACAAACTCCACATCGCTTCCACCAACCCCAGGAGCTGTGGCAAACACAAAATCCCCACGTCCGGACTGCGGATCCACGCTCACGATAAGATCGCCGTAATTTTGGCCGTTGATGTCCAAAAGAATCGTTTGAAGCCCTTCCGTATTTTGAAGGGCAAAACTTTTGCTGACGCCGTCCACAGTGACGACAATCACCAGCGGCGCATTCCCGGCAGGACCGTCCGCGCCAAAATTAAAACCAAACGACCCGTTCACATCATGGCCGTTGACCACCGTATTGGAATCGGTTGTAAATTCGACCTCAGGCATGTCGTCCTGAATGCCCACTTTAACGGCTATGTTCTCAAACGTATTGCCGTACGCGTCTTTGAGCGTCAGACCTTCAATGCGCTCATGCACGATATCGCGGCCCTGGGCCGGATGATCCGCAGCCGTGGTCAAAGTATAGGTCAACGTATTGGTTTTCGCATTGTATGTCAGCACGCCGCTATCGCTCTGCTTGACAAATAGATCGCCGGGTCGGCTTTCCCAGCCTAAAGCTTTCGTGTCAACCTGATATCCGGACGGCAGGGAAATTTCACGCACCAAAATTTCTGGCTGCGGATCCGAGCCTTCGCCAAGCGCGGACTCTTTAATCGGTGAGCCGTCTTTGGGAAATAACTCTTTAATTTGCGGAGGAGCAGGAGGTGTGACGGTAATCGCCAGAATCCCGTCTTTAGCAGTGGAGATATCGCCGTCACCATCTTTAGCGCTCAACGAAAACTGCAAATCCGCCTTTAAATTCGGAGCCGCAGTGAACACAAAATCACCATTGCTCTTGAATACCAGCACCCCATAGGTCTTGCCGCCTATTTCCACTGCAAACTTGGAATTCAGCTCCACCGGGAAATCAACGCTCTGCCCGTTGACCGAAACCGTAACAAAAACGCCATCAGCCTTATCCGCTCCGTCAGCGCCGAACACCGCGCTCCAGGTGCCTTTAAACTCATGCCCGCTCTGTACGGAATCCGCTCCGCTGCCGCTGAAGGTGACCAACGGCTCATCATCATAAATTTTAAAGCCGGTGCCGATTTCATATTCATTGCCCACCGCGTCCACAAGAGTGATTTTGCCGATGGTCTTGTCAAAAAAGACGGTATCCGTATCGGCAACACCCGGCTCCATACCATGCACGGCCACATCGGTAAGGGTATAGGTCAAACGGGGGGCTTCATATAAAGCCCCTCCCGTCGCCTCAACGGGCGGATAATAGGTCAATATGCCGTGCGCGCCTTCCAGAGTATAATACGTGTTGCCCTTGGCATCGGCATGAGGAACCCAGCCGTTGGCGGAAACCGCCACAGCGAAACCGTCCGGCAACGCGATTTCTTTCGTAAGTTGAGAGCTGCTTGCGGCAGTCCCCTCGGCAAGGTTGGATTCGCTGAACCACTCGTCAACCTTCCCCCCAAGCGTGGGAAAACCATCAGGGAAAGGCGGCTTTTCTATATGGAAGGTAATGCCGGATCCGTTCCCGTCGGCAACAAAATCGCCTTCGCTGTCTGTCGCGCCAAGAACAATGGAAATATCCGCCGTGATATTTTTCGCCGGCGTAAATACGTACGTGCCGTCACTTTTAAACACAATAGTGCCATACTCTTTGCCGCCCAAAGAAATATTCACCAAAGCATCAGGCGTAACCTCAAACACCTGCGCTTTTCCGGACGCGTCAAAAACCTTTATCTGCAACCCGCCGGAAGCTTTTGCGCCATCCGCGCCAAAGTGAACCTGCCATGTGCCTGTGACGTCGTAACCGCTATACAACGGCGCGCCCGGGCCAGCCGGTCCACTCCCCATGCCCACCGCAACTTCAGGCATATCATCCGCAATATCGATAACCACACTGGCCGTACCTTTGACCGTGCCGTTGGTAATCTCAAACGTGATTGTTTCCGCGTCAATTTCTATATTGCGAACGCCGTCGCCGTCAGCGCTTTGATACGCTTTTTGCAACTCATATCTGTATTCATACGAGCTGCCCCCCAAATGCCGTATGGTTAAAAGACCATGCGGCCCTTGGATAACGGCGCTGCCTCCGTCAGGCACCCCCACAATTGTAATGCCGTCAGGCAAAACCATAGCATGCCAGTCGGACAACACTCCCTGCCCAGGCGCCGTGCCCTGCCCCAAACCAGCCTCATGGACAAGAGCTCCTCCAAGCCCGCTGCCAAAGGGCGCATCTATACTGATGTCCGCCAAATCTGATGGCGTGGTCTCTATATCAAGCGTTCCCAAAGTGGAATTGCTCCACTGGTTAAAACCGGGAGTCCCCTGCCCAAGACGTGAAACAGAGCCAATGAGCTCCCCTGCGTCATCCCTGAATTCGCCGGCGCCCCCACCCCGGCTCGCAGAAGAAGACGGCCCCGCCGCTGTGGAAAGATCCATATCCGGCGCGTTAGCTTTCAAAAATTCTATACCCGCAACTTGTGTGCCGTTTTGCAGCTCAAAACCGGGAACCGCATTTTCTCCCACAGCAAAATAGTCAAGAAGATTGATGACAGCCCCATTCTCCAGCCGGATTTCTAAATTGGCCCCATTGCGATTAAAAAGCGCAGTGCTGGTGTCAAAATCAAAGAAAAAGTTTGCGCCCGGCTCAGACTTAATAGTAACCGTACTATTAAGTTCAGGAAAAGAAATTGTGGTGCGGATATTGTTTTCAGAAGTAGACGAAGTCCTTCCGGACTTAGGTGCGCGAGCCATGAGCCCCCCCTTAGTTAACAAACAAAATTACTGACATACGGGCATCCCCTAATCGGCCCGCAGACACAACTACCTGATTACACAGTAAACTTAGCATAACGAAGAACAGCTTTGTTAAAACTATAACAAATTGCTCTTGTATACGACTTTTTAGGCTAAGTTTCTTGTGTAACCAGACAGATCCCCTTAATCGCCACCATACGCAAAAACTTTTCCGTAACATTTTCAAAATAAACAATTATGCCACACAATTATACCTTAGCATGTTTCAATATGCTATATAGTAATAATTTCCCCTAACTTGGAGCATGCAAATGGTAGGAGACTACGTCTGAAAAGCTTTTTCTTAATTCTCCAACTTTGCTAAACCAAGCCAAGAATATGGACGTTTTCCCGCTAAAAACAATTATTTTTGCGTTATTTTTTCAAAAATTACTAGCAGTATCAATAAATTACTACTATTACTTTTTGAAAGTAAAAACATTTTTTCATTCTCTTAAACAGTATAAAGTAGATTTTTCAATTAAACATAAAAAAAAGATAATGCGCTATGCAACAACATAGACGAATAGAGTACAAATCTTTATCGATTGGATAAACAAAACAACAAATGCAATAAGCGATATCCCAGTATTCAGCGGTAGGACATACAAGTAAAAATCCCATCTGTGGCTTTGCGGCTAGCTGGTGCTCTGACATTTTTGCTTGGAGCCATACCAGTACTGATTTCGTAAACCGGCCAATAGCCGGTTTACGAAGATCGCTTCGCCGAAAACCACGCTGTTCGGCTCGCTCACGCCGCTTATCGCGAGGCGCCGGACTGCCGTCCGGCGTTAAAAGTCATTCCCTCATGAATTATAAAATGACTCCTATTTAATGCTCCCCCACGAATACTCGCCGTTACGATTATCCGCTGGACTCTGCCGCTATCCTGTGCCAGAATAAGACGTTTTTAAATATGCATGATATTTACTCGCGGGTTCTATCCATGACTACCACAAGCATCACGCAGTGGCCCCACAAAGACTTACTGGACATCGACACTCTTTCTTCCGCTGAAATCCTCTACCTTCTGGATCAAGCCGTCCACCATCAAGAAATCAACACCCGATCCATAAAAAAAATTCCCACCTTGCGCGGCAAAGGCGTTATTCTATTTTTCGCTGAGCCCAGTACGCGTACTAAAACTTCTTTTGATATGGCGGGCAAGCGTCTTTCCGCGGATACCTTTTCCTTGACTAAATCAAGCAGTAGCCTGGTTAAAGGCGAAAGCCTCAAAGACACCGCCCTGACCTTGCAAGCCATGAATCCGGACATCATCGTCATTCGCCATTCTTCCAGCGGCGCGGCGCGCTTTTTAGCCGAACGCCTCACTTGCTCCGTGGTCAACGCTGGAGACGGCTGGCATGCTCATCCCACACAGGCGCTGCTTGATGCCTATACCCTGCGCCAGTATTGGCAGGGCGAGATGGCCGGTAAATCCGTACTCATCGTGGGCGATATTACGCACAGCCGGGTAGCGCGTTCCAATGTGCATCTTTTGACCAAACTAGGTGTTGCAGTGCGGCTGTTTGCCCCGCGTACGCTCTTGCCAAGAGGCGTGCATAACTGGCCTGTCACAGTCTGTTCAAATCTGGATACAGCGGTAAAAGGGGCGGATGCCATCATGTGCCTTCGCTTACAGCTTGAACGGCAGCAGGCGGGCCTGTTGCCGAATCTCTCTGAATATGCCGCGCGTTTCTGTATTAGCATGCGCCATCTGGCTATGGCCGCTCCCGGCGCGCCGGTACTCCATCCCGGACCGATTAACCGGGGGTTGGAGATAGCGTCAGAGCTCGCGGACGCGCCCCAAAGTCGAATTTTAGATCAAGTTTCCGCAGGCGTGGCTGTACGCATGGCTATTTTATTTACTTTGGGAACACGCAACGAGATGTCTTCTCTTGAACCAGCGTAAACTTAACGCTATTTTGTAGTTCAAGGACAGGATAAAAAATAAAGCGCGCAACAAAAAGATGACAATATAGCCTCAGGGAACGACTCTAACCTTGACTTGCTTGGGGTAAACATATTTAAATATTCAATAATTAGGATAAGTGTATGCATGTTGTCGACAACACGCCAGCGCCCTCTTTCCTGGTACGCGCCGCTGTTATCCCCAGCCTAGGGACAGAACGGGTTCACGACGTATTGGTTCTCCAGGGACGAATCCGGAGCTGCGCGCCATCCGGGCTTTTGGATGTTCCCGCTGACATACGCATTGTGGACGCGTCGGGACAGCGCCTTTTTCCCAGCTTTATCGACGCCCATGTGCATTTACGCGAGCCCGGCTTTGAGTATAAAGAGGATATCCATTCCGGTCTGACAGCGGCAGCGCACGGGGGATTCGGCGCAGTTATGGCCATGGCCAACACCTCTCCGGTAAACGATGCCGCTCCGGTCACTCTGGCTATGCTGGCCAAAGCCGCGTTGCATCATCCTTTCGGACCACGCCTTTTGCCTGTGGGCGCTCTGACCGTTGGGCTTGAAGGCAAGGAGCTTGCCCCTATGGGAGAACTTGCCGAAGCCGGCTGTGTCGCCTTTTCCAATGACGGCAGGCCAGTTACGAATACGGAACTGTTTCGTCGTGGTATGGAATATGCGGCCCAATGGGGACGCATCGTCATAGATCACTGCGAAGATGAGTTTCTGGCTAAGGGCACGCATATGAATGAGGGCGAAACCTCAAGCCGCATGGGGGTCAAAGGGCAACCCACTGTGGCGGAGGCGTTGCATGTAGCTCGGGATATTTTGCTCGCGGAATACCTAAATTTGCCTGTACATGTGGCGCATATAAGTTGCCGCCAATCCGTGGAGCTGATTCTCTTTGCCAAAGAGCGCGGCATTAAAATCACGGCGGAGACCTGCCCCCATTATCTTATACTGGACGACAGCCGCCTGGAAGGGTACGACACCTCCGCCAAGGTCTGTCCCCCTTTACGTACGCCTGAGGACGTAGCCGCCTTGCGCAGGGCGGTAAGCGATGGGCTGTTCGACATGTTTGTCACTGACCATGCGCCCCACGCCGCGCATGAAAAAGAAACGCCTCTGGATGAAGCGCCCAACGGCCTCATCGGGCTTGAAACAGCCCTGCCCCTCACCTATGATTTGGTGCGTCAGGGGCTTATTTCCGAACAAACCTTCGCTCGTATGTGGCATAGCGGCCCAGCTGGCGTGTTTGATATTGCTGTCAATAACTTTGCCGAAGGAGATCCTGCGGATTTTTTCCTTTTTAATCCTGACGCGGTATGGGTTGTGGAACGTAGCTCTTTACATTCCAAAAGCCTCAACACTCCTTTTTTGGGCTGCTCACTGCGAGGAAAAGTAACGGCTCACTGGCTTGGAGGCCGAGCCGTCCTGTGATAGAGTTTTATCAGGATGTCCCAAAAACCGCACTCCGCTATCAAGTCTGACGGCGGCGTGGCGGGCGCCTGCTGTTTATTTCATGGCCTGTTGCCTGCCGCCCTAACCTCAATGCCGGGAGGGTTCTGATGCCGCAGCCTTCATTCAAGGACGCCATCACCATATGCAAATCCATCATGCGCAACGGTTTTGACGCTCATATCGTCAATACCTCTTTACAGCATGAGCTTATAACCGCTTTGGGCATTCAGGAGATCGACCTTGCCACGGACGCCCCCCTGGAAGAATTGAACAAAATATTTCCTAACCTCTCCTCCGCTGACGATATACACGCTCCCGGCCTTCTGGCCACACTAAGAGAGAACGACTACCTCTACCGTTTTTACGGTATGAACGTCGCGGATGCGGCTCTGCCTGAAAACAGCCTCACCCGTCTAACGCCCACTATTTTGCACCGCATGGCAAAAATTCGCCCCCTGCCTCCGTCTTTGGTAAACGGCATGACTGCGCTGGCCCCTCCTTCTCAGGACGGCAAAGAGGGCTTTGATACATTTTCTTTAGGTTTCATCAAGCTGGAGGGCTTGCCTGATGAAACCTTGCGCAGCAATTACCTGCTCGCCATCAGGGCTTTTCGCTATGCCGCCAACTATGAGCTGCCGATAGAGCCTAACACGTGGAACAGCATTGTGCGTGCGGCCCAGGCCATTCTTGATTATGTGCCCATCCAGCATATCATGGATGAGTGGCGCAAGGTTGAGGCGGAAAACATGTGGAAATTCGTGCGCATGCTTTTCGATAGTCAAATTATGCACGGCATCTTGCCGGAAATCGCGGCTCTTTCCCGCCTGCGCCAAACCAGAAACGACAGTGGGGCGGAAGAAAACGTTCTGGAGCACACGCTTGAGTGCGTGCGCTGCTATCCGGAAGGAGAGTTTCATTACGACTGGTACGGGACTTTTGCCATGCTTTTCCACGATGTGGGCAAGCTCTATACCGCGGAATTCTACCAAGGCCGCTGGACTTTTTATCAGCACCACCGCATAGGGGCCAAGATCACGCGTAAAATTCTGCGCCGCCTGCATATGGATCCCAATGATATAGAGCTGATCTGCCATCTTGTGCGCAATCATATGCGCTTTCAATTTATGATGACGGATCGGGGGATCCGGCGTTTTAAGTCCCTAGAAGAGTATCCGCGCCTGATAGAAATGTCGCGCGCCAACATTAAGGCTCGGGAGGACAACTACACGGCCTTCAACCATAACAACAAATATCTGCAGCGGGCGGAAACGCCGGTGCAGATGCTGGAACCTCTCTTGAACGGTAATGAAATTATGGAAGTTACCGGTTTAAAGCCCGGCCCTCTGGTGGGTCAGATCCGCGACTCTTTGCTGACAGCCCAGATCGCCGAAGAAGTACGCACACGGGAAGAAGCCGTCATATTCGTCCGCGCCATGACGGAAAGGCAGTGAGGGACTTTATATATGAAAATCGGCTACATTGGCCTTGGCCTTATGGGCGCCCCTTGCGTTATCAACCTCATAAAAGCTGGACACACGCTATTTGTCTGGGCAAGGCGCAAGGAAGCCGCCGCCGCATTAGCGGAAAAAGGCGCTTTTGTGTGCGCCAGCATTGCGGATACGGCCGCTCGTTGTGATATTTTATTTCTCAACGTCACAAACACCTCGGATGTAGAGACTATTCTGTTTGGCCCCCAGGGCGTTGCCGACAGCAACAACAAAGGTTTGACGGTTGTGGATATGAGCACTATTTCCGCCACCGCCACCCGAACTATGGCTGAGCATCTGGCCAAACTCGGCATGGAGTTGGTGGACGCTCCGGTTTCCGGCGGTACAGCGGGCGCGATAAACGCCACGCTCACTATCATGGTGGGGGCCTCGCCGGAAACGTTCGAGCGCATCAAGCCCATACTTTTGTGCATGGGCAAAAGCGTGACCCGTATTGGCGAATGCGGTGCCGGGCAAGTGGCGAAAAGCTGCAATCAAATTGTGATTACAGGAACCATCGCCGCCGTGGCCGAGGCGTTTCGTTTTGCCGAAGCCGCCGGGGTGGATCCCCTGCCCATCAGAGAAGCGCTGCTCGGCGGTTTTGCCGCGAGTAAGGTGTTGGAAATGCACGGCATGCGCATGCTTAATGAAAATTACGCCCCGGGCTTCAAAACCGCCCTGCACCGCAAAGATATGGACATCGTGGACGCCATGGCAAAAGAGCTTGCTCTCCCCATGCCCCTCAGCCAGGTAGGGCTTACTCTTTTAGAGCGCGCTCTTGAAGCAGGCTATGGGGACAAAGACTCTTCCGCCATTTATAAAGTTACCGGAAAGTAAAAGCCCCCCTCTCCCACAAAAAAGCGCCGTATGCTGTGCTCAAAATCCCCACGCATCACTATGCTGGGGATTTTTATTTGCAACAATGGGCCTCCCTCAAAACAATCGTAAGTGTGTTATTGTTTGCGTATGCATGCGCCGCGCGTCGTCACTTTATCATCGCGCCGGCGTTGTCTTTTCGTTTTCCTCCTGCTACCATGATAAATATCTCCACTCTTTTACAAGGTACAGCATGCCTATGAATACCACCTCTCATTCCACCGCCGATACCTCCTGTACAAACGATAAACTTTCCGCATTGCTCGCGGCCTATTATGATACCGTTCCGGACATGGAAAACCCAGCCCAGCATGTCAGTTTCGGAACTTCAGGGCACCGTGGCTCTTCCTTGTCGGGTTCGTTTACCCAAAGCCATATCCTGGCCGTCACTCAGGCTGTTTGCGATTACAGGCGGATGCACGGCATTACCGGCCCTCTGTTCATGGGCAAGGATACGCATGCCTTATCCGGCCCCGCTCTGGATACGGCACTCGAAGTTCTGGCCGCCAACGAGGTGGAAACCCGCATTCAGGGCGAGGGGCACCCCACGCCCACACCTGTTGTTTCACACTCTATTTTAACCCATAATGCGAGGGGTAAGAGCAGCATCGCGGACGGCATTGTCATCACCCCTTCCCATAACCCGCCGGAAGACGGGGGCTTCAAATATAATGAAAGTCATGGCGGCCCGGCCGGAGCTGATGTCACCGCCTGGATTGAACAGCGCGCCAATGCCTATCTTAAAGCCGAAAATAAAGGCGTTCAGCGGATGGATAGCTCCAAAGCCCGCAAATGTTCCTGCATCCAGGAAATCGACTTTATTCGTCCCTATGTGGATGATTTAAAAAATATTATTAATGTCAAAGCAATAGCGGATTCCGGCCTACGCCTGGGGGCGGATCCCCTGGGCGGATCCTCTCTGCCTTTCTGGCAGCCTATAGCGGACTCCTATAAAATCTCTCTTACCTTGGTAAACTCATCTTTAGACCCGCTTTTCCGATTTATGCCTCCTGATCACGACGGTAAAATCCGTATGGACTGTTCTTCACCGCAAGCTATGGCTGGCTTGATCGCATTGGCGGAAGATTATGACATCGCTTTTGGCAATGATCCCGATGCGGATCGGCACGGCATTGTCACCCGGCGGGGCCTTATGAGCCCCAACCAATATTTGTGCGCGGCCGTATGGTACCTGCTGCGCTACCGTCCCCATTGGCCCAAGGCGGCGCGCGTGGGTAAAACCATCGTCACCACGAGCCTTCTGGATAAGGTCTGCGCTTCTTTGGGGTACGGAATGTATGAAACGCCTGTGGGATTCAAATGGTTTGTGCAGGGCCTTGGCGACTCCAGCCTGCTTTTCGGAGGGGAAGAAAGCGCCGGAGCATCTTTCCTGCGGGCCAAAGGCGGCCCCTGGAGCACGGATAAGGATGGCATCATCATGAACTTGCTGGCGGCGGAACTCACCGCTGTTACAGGAAAAGACCCGGCGGAACTGTATGCGGAGATCACCGGGCGTTTTTGCGAGTCCTTTTATGCTCGCATCGATGCTCCGGCCACGCCTGAGGAAAAAAAGGCCCTTAAAAACCTGACTCCGGATGCCGTGCGGCAAAAAGAACTGGCCGGCAACCCCATTGAACAAGTGCTCACCCGGGCTCCGGGCAATACCGAAGCTATCGGCGGGCTTAAGGTGATCACCAGCGCGGGCTGGTTTGCGGCCAGACCTTCAGGCACGGAAGATCTGTACAAGATCTATGCTGAAAGTTTTGAAAGCCCCAGCCATCTCACACAATTGCAGGAAGAAGCCAAATCCTTAGTGGCCGCTTCCTTTGCCGGAGTCTGAACACATAAAAAAACAGCCCCCCCATAAAGGAAGGCAAATTTTTTGTGATGGGGAGCATATTCTTATGGTATTCGACCAGGGTAAAAAACGCTGCCTGACGCGGTATCACGAAACTGACCCACTACCCTATTGACAGGAGACATCCTCTAACGTAAACAGCGATACTTCATTGAGCGGGAGTAACTCAGTGGTAGAGTGCAACCTTGCCAAGGTTGAAGTCGCGGGTTCAAATCCCGTCTCCCGCTCCAGAATTCGCTCGATGAAGGCCGCCGGACAAACCCAGGCGGCGCGGCAGGCCGCCGTAGCTTCAGAGCGCCGGCACGTGAGGGCGGGATGCTTTCCGGCTCACGACATTCCGAGTATGGCGGCATAGCCAAGTGGTAAGGCAGAGGTCTGCAAAACCTCCATCTCCAGTTCAAATCTGGATGCCGCCTCCATCTGCGGGAGTAACTCAGTGGTAGAGTGCAACCTTGCCAAGGTTGAAGTCGCGGGTTCAAATCCCGTCTCCCGCTCCACCAGCCTCATAATCCCCCGGACGATTCCGTTCAGGGGATTTTTTTTGGCCCTATCTCACTCCCCGTCCGGGTAGCGCTCGTGGATGGCGTCCACCACGTCGATAATGTCCTCAAACGCCGCGACCACCTCCGGATCGAACTGAGAACCCGCCCCCTGCCTGATAAGGGCCAGGGCGCGTCCGCCGTCATAGGCGTCCTTGTAGCTGCGCCGGGAAACCAGGGCGTCGTAGACGTCCGCCACGGAAGTGATGCGCGCGGCCAGGGGGATACCCTCCCCGGACAGAAGGGGCTCTTCCCCGCCCGCATAGCCCTTGCCGTCCCAACGCTGGTGGTGATGCAGGGCCACTTCCCGGGCCATGGCATCCACCTCCCAGTCCACGTTGGCGAAAAGCGCGCCGCCAAAGCTGCAATGCCGTTCCATGACGCGGCGCTCGTCTTCCGTAAGCGGCCCGTTCTTTTTGAGTATGGCGTCCGCTATGCCCACCTTGCCCACGTCGTGCAGCATGGCGGCCAAACGCAACTGTCCCTTGAAACGGCGCAGTTCCTGCGGTTCCGTTTCCCGCCGCTCGGCCCAGCGGTGGTACACTTCCGCCGCCATGGCGCCCACACGGCGCACGTGTCCGCCGGTTTCCCGGGGATCGCGCAGGGCGGCCATTTCCAGCATGCGCAGGATCAGTTCGTTGGCCATCAGGCCTCTTTCCAGCGCGGTCACCGCCATGCCGGCCAAACGGGCGATCCCGTCCTCGTTGTCGGGGCTAAAGGGAACGGGCCGCCTGCCCGGCCCCAGTCTGTTGATCAACTGCAGCACGCCAAGCAGCCGCCGCTTCAGCACAAGGGGGACCGCCAGCATGGAAACCGTACGGTAGCCCGACTTTTTATCCCAGGCGTCGTTGAAGGCATACGGAGCGTCCGCGGGAATGACGCGTACGTCGGCGATGTTCAGGCAGCGGCGCGTGACGGCGGCGTATCCGGCTATGGAGGCGGTGCTCACGGGCAGGCGCGAACTCTGATACACGTGGCGCATGGCGGCGGAGCCGGGAAACAGGGTGTCGTTTCTGGTATAGGCGAACACCAGTTCCTTGTCCTCCACCAGGTACACCGTCCCCGCGTCGGCCCCGGAAAGGCGGCAGGACTCGTTGAGAATGCAGTCGAGAATCGTTCCCACGTCGGTAAAGCGCGCAAGATCTCCGGACAGGGCGCACAGCCAGCAGGACGGTGGCGCGCCCGGCGTCTCCGGCCGGTTTTCCACCGCGCCGGACGCTTGCGGCCGGGACTCTTTCCCGGCCGGCGCGCCGACGCGCATGCCCTCAAAAGCGAAGTCGACGCTCAGGGGCAGGTGGGAAAAACGCCGGACCATGCCCTCCGCCAGGCGGAACAACTCGCCGTCGGTGCGGGCAGGGGCGTGATGGGTCAGCAGCAGGCGCCTCACACCCGCGCGCGCCGCCGCCTCCGGCCAATCCTCCATGCAGGAATGGCCCCAGCCCCGGTATTTCCCGTATTCCTCGGGCGTATAAGGAGCATCGGCCAGCAGCACGTCCGCCCCCGTGATGAAGGATTCCAGGGCCGCACGGGTTTGCGCGGTCCCTTCTTCCTCGTCCCATTCGTGATCGCCCGTAAAGACGAAACTCCACCCGTCGGCGGTGACGCGATAGGCCACACAGCCGCCGGGGTGGTTGACAGGGCAGGTTTCCACCAGGGCGGAGCCAGCGCGGAAGGATGTGCCGGGGGTAAATTCGGCCGTCTCCAGGGAACAGGCCGTATCGGCAAGCAGGAGAGGAAAGTTGCGGCCGTTCAGCACATACTCCAGCGAAGCCCGCACGCCCTGCCCGCCCATGCCTTCGGGGCCGAACACGCGCACTAACCATTCCCTGTCGTGCAGGGGGGCGAAAAAGGGCAGGCCCTGTATGTGATCCCAGTGCGCGTGGGTAAGGCACAGGGTGCAGGTGCGCGCGCCGGAGGCGCGCAGCCGCTCCCCCAGCCCCCGTATGCCGGTGCCCGCGTCCAGGATGATGTGATCCCCCGCGTCGGTGCTTATGGCCACGCAGGTGGTGTTGCCGCCAAAAGCGGCTGTTTGGGGCGATGCCGCCGGCACGGACCCCCTGGAACCCCAAATCGTCACTTCCATGCGCCCTTCTCCTTTCCGCCGCCCGCCGCGCAGGCGTGGGCGAAACTTGTTTCGCCGTTAAGCGCCGGAGCGAGCGTCCCAAAGTTACTATGCTCTGGTTCGCGCCCGGCCGTAGCGCTATTTTTCCGTATGCCGCCACACGCCCCGCCAGTCCGCCGGCGGGGTAGGCTCCCGCCACAGCCGCGCGCAGCGGCTGGCCATAACCGCCAGGAACGGCAGACCGGCGTTGCGCGCGGCCAACGCCTCGTATCGTCTGGCGGCCTCCGCGAAGTTTCCGGCCAGATAAGCTTCCGCCGCAAGGGCGTAGCCGCCCTCCTCCCCTTCGTCAAAGGAATCGCGGATGCAGGTGTAAATATCCATGGCCTCGTGGTGACCCTTGAGCATGACCCGGTCCATCCAGATAAAAGTATCGCTTTCCGTGAAAACCACAGGCCCTTCCACCCGCGAAGCGCAGGCCTCCACCACAGCCCGCGAGGTGACAAAGGGCGCGCCGTAGCGCTTGCACAGCCCTTCCAGGCGCGAAGCCACATTCACGCTGTCGCCGATGCAGGTGTAGTTGACCAGATCTTCCGTGCCCATGTTGCCCACCCGGGCCGTTCCCCGGTGCAGCCCTATGCCCGCCTGGATTGTTTCTCCCTCCGCCGCGTCCTCGTTCAGTTTCCTGATGGCCTCAAGGATTTCCAGGGAGGCGGCTGCCGCCTTCCGGCTGTGCTCCGGCACGTCCAGAGGGGCGTTCCAGAAGGCCATGCAGGCGTCGCCCAGAAACTTGTCCACAGTGCCCGAATGGGCGCGGATGATCCGGGTTACAGGCGAAAAATAGCGGTTCAGCAGTCGGACAAGCGCTTCCGGCGGCAGGGATTCGGATATTCGTGTAAAATCACGGATATCCACAAAAAAAATGGTCAGCAGGCGTTCTTCTCCGGTCAAGGCCACGGCGTCCGGATTTTCCAGAATGCGTGTGACCATGTCCGGGGCTATGTAGCGGGAAAAGGTGCTGCGCAGCAGGCGCTTTTGTCTGGATTCCTGTCCCAGCTTAAGCGCGGCCATGGAAAAAAAGCAGAAGAACGTCGCCAGGATGGGCGTCACAGGGGACAGATACACCCCCCCAAAACGCATGGCCGCCACACTTGCGCTCCACAACAGCACGCCTTGCAGCAGGGCCGCGAACAGCGCGGCCGAGGCGGGCAGGTACTGCACGGCCATAGCCGCCAGCAGCGCGCAGACCGCCAGGGCGCCCGCCCGGGCCGTTTCGTGCCAGGCGGGGATGCGCAGGTATTTGCCCTCAAGAAAGTTTTGCAGCACCGTGGCGTGGATGCTCATGCCCGCCGCCTGATGCTGCATGGGGGTCGAGCGGATGTCCTTGATGCCGGCCGCCGACGAGCCTATGATGATATATTTTCCCCGCAGTTCCTCCGGGTCGACGCCGCCCCGGAGCAGATCGGCGGCGCTCAGCGTCTTTTCCCCGCCGGGCGGGGAAAACCAGGGAGTAAACACCCCTTGCGGGTTCACCGGAATGCGGTGCGTTCCCACGCCCACGGCCTGCAGGCCGGAAGCCCCGCCCATGAGGACGAACCCTTCGTTCCCCGTACCGAGCATGAGCATGCGCAGGGCAAAGGAAGGATATACCCGGCGGCCCTGCCGGAACAGCAGCGGCACCCGTCTGACCACCCCGTCACGCGCCTGCAGCACGTTGATGAAACCCACGCGCCCGCCCGCGTCCAGCAGTTCGGGCAAGGGAAGCAGGCCGCTGGCCGCCTCCGGCAGCATGGCCAGCGGATCCGGCGCTCCGGGCGGGGCCAGCGTAACCGGCGCAAGGCTTCTGCGGTCCGTTGCCAGCGGCGGCAAATCTTGCCCGCTGCCCCCGAAAAAGCCCGCGAGAACCGCCGGATGCTCCCGCAGTTGCGCTGCCAGTATCCTGTCGTTGTCGCGCAGATCTTCAGGAACGGAAGCCTCCGCCCGCCTTCCGAAATCGCGCTCCATGCGCCTTTCGTAGCTGGAGAACGAAAGGGGGTCCGCCTCCGACAAAAAAATGTCAAAACCGACGGCGGCCGCCCCGGCGTCGGCGCACAGCCGCAGGATGCGCGCCAGCCGATAGCGCGGCCAGGGCCAGGCCCCCTGCTCCTCCAGACTTTTTTCGTCGATATCCAGCATCAGTACGGCCGGCGACCGCGCGGGTTGCGCCAGCCACTGCATGGTCGCGTCGTAGAAGCGGTATTGCAGATGCCGCATCAGCGGCGCCTGCATGTTGTCCATGGCGTGGAAAAAGACGCAAACCGCGATTCCGGCGGCAAGGGACATCAGCGGCCCGGCAAGCTTCCTTCCGGCCTTCACGGCGGCTACTTGCCCCGCGCCGGGGGATCAAGACGCCGCTTTTCCCCCAGAAACACCACCCCGCCGTCGGCCAGACGCACCTGGGCGAAGCCCCCGGCCCCGGTGGCCAGCGATTCCCCCGCGTACAGCACTGTGCCCCTGGCCGCCGTGAGGGGCGGTTCGCGCTTTGCCACAAGGCGCACATCGCCCTCCGCCCGCACCACCACGGCCCACCCGGCTTCCTTGCCGCCCGCAAAGCGGAAGCCGGCCGGAATGGAGTCGCCGATGCTTATTCCAGAGCTTTCCGGCTGCGTTATTCGCACCACACCGGAAAGGGCCTGCGCCTGTACGCTCCCCGTATCACCGCAGAGCACGGGCGGAATGCGCAGGGAGGACCCGGCGGACAGGGTCAGCACCATGCCGTCCGCCAGTTCCAGGCCGCCTTCCTCCCCGGCGGCGAGCAAGGCGCCGCACGGAAGCTCCGCCCCCGGCGCTATGCCCTTGCCGTCGGCCGTCAGGCCCGGCGAGGCGGCCTTGACCCGGCAGACGCAGTCCGCGCCGAACACTCCGGAAACGCCGCACGAAACCACCATAAGACACGCAACGATACCGGTGCGAAATGCATGCATGATATCTTCCCCTTTTGTACAAACACGGTGAAGTATGCCGAAAAATACAGCTGCCGCGGTTATGGAGCCCTTATTCCTTACCAAGATAAATAAACCCGGCCCAATAGAGCGGATGCGCGAAACCGTGGCGTTGTTCGGACGCCTTTTTCTGCGCCAGAACGGCGTTATGCAGGGCCACGGCCGGGGACGCCCCGGAAAAAATACCCGCGTACAGCCCGTTCATCAGCTCGCCCGTCTCCTGATCGGCCACGGCCCAAAGGCTCATGACCAGCGAACGCGTCCCGGCCTGCAGAAACGACCGCCGCAAACCGTACACTCCTTCGCCGTTCATAACCTCTCCCAGCCCGGTCTCGCAGGCCGAAAGCACCACGAGTTCCGTGCCCCGCAGGTCCATGGCCAGAACTTCGTCGGCGAAAAGGACGCCGCGCATCCCGCCTCCGGGGGCGTTGGCGCCGGCAAAGGCAAGGCCGGAGCGCAGCAGCGCGTCGGCGGGGTTTGCCTGCTCGGAATCGTCCGGCAGAAAAAAACCGTGGGTGGCCAGGTGCAGGATCCTGGGCGGGAAGGCAAGGTCCCGCAGCACTTGCTTTTTCGCCGCGCAGCCGGTGTACACCCGGGCGGAATCGCCCAAAAAAAGCTTGCCGACGTTAACTTCGGCCAGGGTGTGCGGCAGAGGGCTGAAAGTTATGTCGCGCAGCAGCTCGCCCGCCGCCTGGCGGCTGGCCGGCGCCCCGCCCGGTGCCGGAGCGTCCGCCCCGCCGGGGGAGCATGAAAAGTCCGGCGCTCCCACAAACACCGCCTGCCGGGACGCTGCGCCGTTTTTTCGCGCCAGCAGGTCGCGCGGCGCGGCCAGATAGCGCAGGATGTGCTCATCCACAAGCCAGGTTCCGCCCTTGCCGGGAATGGCCTCAAAGGGCAGGAGAAGCAACTGGCTGTCGGGGGATACGTACAGATCTTCCGCCCCGGCCAGATGCTCCTTCAGCGGTTCCAGCAGCAAAAGGCGCAGGTCCGCCCCGGTGCGGCGTATGTTGAGGCCTTTTTCGCCGGGGTCGCGCAAAATGGCCCGGCGAAAGGCGGCGACGGCCCTGTCTATGCTTGCGGCATCGCCCAGCCTTACCACGGAAAGACGCCCGCTCCCGCCTTTTTCTCCCTCCCGCAGGATAAAAGCGAGATACTGATGCGGCACGTCCCGGCCAAAGTCGGGGCGCTCAAAAATATCCGGCCGCATCTCGCCCGAGCGCAGCAGGGCTCCGGAGTCCACCACCCGCGCAAAGTCCAGCAGCACGCCGCCGGGGGGGAGCTTTGCGGCCAGGGAAACCGGATTGGCCTTTTCCAGATCGTCCATGGTCAGCAGGCTGGGCAGGGACTGGATAATTTTGCGCTCCATCTGTTGCAGCGTGCGGGCCATGGTCTCGCTTTCCGCCGGGGGGAGCGCGGAGCCGCGCAACCGTTCAAAACGCGCGCGCAGATCGTCCAGCCGTTTTTTCTGCTCCCTTACGTCCGGCGGCAGGGAACCGGAACTGGCCGCCTGCACCCGGCTTTGGGCTTCCAGCAGCAGGCCTTTGCGTTGCAGCCACACCGTATGGAATCCCCACAGCAGGCCGGGGTTGCCCGCGTATTCGCGCGCCGCCAGGTCCAGAGAAAAGGACAAAAGCCCCTGGGTCTGCCGGACAAAGCGCTCCGCCTGGCGTTCCGAAAGCAAGGGGAAACGGTTCACCGTCCGCCTGGTCTGGTCGTTCAAAAGCTCCAGCAGCAAAGGGGCCGCTTCGGCATGGCGGCCGAGCATGAGCAGAGGGTAGATTTGCAGCCAGATGCTTTCAGGCACCACGTTGCCGCCGCGAAGGCGCCGCTCATGCGCGGTTACCTTTTCCGCCTTTTTCAGGGCCTGCCCGTAGCGGCCCTCGAACAGATCCAGGTAGACGCGCCGCGCGTCCAGGAGCAGGTTGTCGTCTTCCTGCCGGCCGCTTTGCTCCTGCGCCAGGCGGGCATGTTTGCGCCCCTCCTCCGGCTTGTCCATACGCCAGTAAGCATCGGCCAGGATCACCTCCAGGCCTCTCCGGAAGGCGGGCTCCATTTTCGCGCCGTGCAGGCGCATCAGCGTTTGGATCATGTCCACCGTTTTGGAAGGGTCGTTCTCCTCCATGGCCACCTGGGCGCGAAGCCACTCTACCTGCAGGACTGTCTGGGGTGTGGCGGGATTTTTCCCTACCTCCTCCACGCGTGCGGAGGCGGATTCCGTATCGGACACGTGCAAAAACAGGTTGGCCAGATCCAGCGCGGCCTCCTGCGCGCAGGCCGAGTTTTTGCCAAAAACGCGCACGCGCCGGGCCGTTTCCTGTTCAAAGGCCCGCACGGCAGCCACAAAATCGCCGTTGTTCGCCGCCTTGTAAGCCAGGATGCGCCCGTTCAGGCACTGGAGAATGCCGTAGTCGCCCACCAGCTGTTTTTCAGCCTCCAGGGCCTCCGCGGGCAGGACCATATCGGCCAGACTGGGCTTGCTGTTTTTCAGCTCCTTCAGCCTTCCGTAAGCCTTTACCAGTTCCCGCCCCTGCCGCGGCCGGTCCATCATGGTCGTCACCAGCTTCAGTTTGGCCCTGGCGGTGAAGCACGGGTCATCGCCGGGGGAACGCAGGATCGTATCCGCCCAGGCTTCCGCCTGCCGCGCCTCGCCCAGGCTGGCGTAGTACCGGGTCAGCACCATGCCCACAGTGTTCTTGTCGTCCTCGCCCAGGGACGCGTGCAGGGCGGATGCGTCTTTGAGCAATTCCTGTTTGCGGGCCGCGTATTCCGGCAGAGCGGCGTTGAGATGCAGCATAATGACCAGCCCCGGCTTGCCCAGAGAAGGCGGCGCGGTCAGATCCCCCAGGCGCGCCAGCGACTGGGCCTCTTTGGTATCGCCCTTCATGACCGCCATAAGGCCCAGGGACTGGAACATCTGGCGCGCTTCCGGCTCGAAATCCCGCCGGGTGAACAGGGCGGCCTCTTTTGCCGCAAGGCGCAGGTTTTCTCTGTTCCACGCCGCGGCCCCCTTTTGCAGCAGCGCCCCCGCGCGCACCATCAGGCGCGTTTTGATCAGCTCCTTCATCCTGGGGTCGCGCGCTTCCGCCTCCGTGTACGAAATACATTGCTCCAGCACCCGCAGCATGGCGGTCATGTCATTGCGCTGCTTCGACTGCCGTATGGAGGCCTCGTTCTTTTGCAGACATTGCGCGGAAGAGACCAGATCCGCCCTGGCGGCCGTGGGCGCGGCGGCAAGAGCCGCGCACAGGAGAAGCGCGGCGAAAAATGAAGAGGCAAAGGCACGGCGGGATCTGATCACAGATCTTTTTCCTTATGCGGCGTTGGTGTGGCGGAACGAAGCACGCCGCTTTGTATAAACGTCGTTCTATATTCCGGTGTCATTGCTGACTTGGGTCTGAACTCCCCAGTACTCTCCCGTCCATACAAAAATGTTATCATCAAACCAGAAAGTATCTTGGTAAAGCCCAACGCCCATTTCAGAATCATTTATCTTGTGTATTTCATACCGGCATTTCGCCTTCCTCAGCTCTTTTACATTCAGAATGATGGATTTGTATTTTTTCGTGGCGGAAGCAAACTGCTTTTCGGAAAGTGCTTTTTCCGTGTTGACCGTATAGCCCGTGTTTTCATTCATGCCGTGCGATACCATCTTGAACGGATACAGCACGTATTCCATCTGTTCCTTTTTGCCCAATTCCGCATAGGCGTTGAAAAATGCGTTAAAATCACGGATGCCCGCCAGTTTCAGCTTTTGCGCCTTGGCCGACAGGGGCGGAGAAGTGGAACCATCCTGCGCCGGGACTACGGATACAGAAGCGGGAAGAACCGCCGCCGAAGCCGTCGGGGCGGGCAGCGCCGCCAAAGCCGGAGCGGAGCTTTGGGCGGGTGCGGCGGCAACAGCGGGAAAGTCTCCGGTTGCCAGCAGGCACATGGCCCGCTCGCCCCCGGCAAAGAACACGGTCACGCGGAACTCCGTGGCCTTTCCGGCAAAGGCCCCGTTGTCTTTAAGGAACAGCGAAAGCAACAACTCGCCCTCGCCCGCCGCCATGCCCATGGGCTTTGTTCCGTCGGCAAGCTTTTGCCCCTTGCCGCTGACGGACAAAGGCGCGGACCCGTCCCTGCCGTCGCTGCGCCACAGCGAGGATACCCCGCCCACGTTGTCTATGCGCACGGCTTCAATGGTTTTGCCGGGGGCCAACACTTGCAGGGCCAGTTCCGCAACGCCCTTGTCCAGGCTTACCCGGTGCGCGACGACCCTGGGTTTGCCGTTCGCTCCAAGGGTCAGGGGAGGATAGGAGGCGGCGGGCTGAACCGCGGGGGCGGGCGCGGGAGCCGCCGGGTTTTCCGCTCGCGGGGCCGGTTGCGTGGCTGGACCCGCCGGGACGGGCTGGACCGCCGGGACGGGCTGCGCGGAAACAGGGGGCTGTTCCGCCGAAACCGTTGAAGCGGCCGACGCGGTGCCGGAAACCTGCGGGGCCGCTGATGCCTGAGTGGAAGCGGATTGCGCGGAAGCAACCGCCGCCGCCAGGGTTTGAGCCGCCGTAACGGAGTCTTGCTGGTCCGGGGCTTTCGCCCTGCCCTCCACCAGGGCGCGGACTTCGTCGTCCGGCGGGATAAGGTACAGAATGGGCAGGCGCATCTCAAAAGATGCCTTGTCCGCGACGTTTTTTCGCCAGTTCGTGCCCAGGCCGGCCAAACCCGCCTTTTTCAGTTCCAGCATATATTTTTTGTCGACGTTGCGCGGCTTCAGCATGTCCCGCAGGACAATCTCCGCCACAAGCGCCTTGGCGGGAGGGGGCAGTTGGTCCGCCGTAAAAGGAAAAAAGTTCTTTTCAAGGAGTTTCAAGGAATCCTTGTTTCCCGTCATAAGGGCATGATGAGCCAGTACCGGCATGTAAAAATTCTCGTTGATAATTCCTTTGGTGAATTCACTATCCCAGACAACCAGATTCCCCGGGTCGCTGAAAGCCCGGTAGGCATCCGTCAGGGCATTGTAGCCGTCCCATTCCTCAAAACCCGCCTCGTTATAGGACTGGCGTACGGCTCTGGCCGCGTCGTCCGCCTTTGTCTTGTCCCTGGGAACGCCCAGCCCCCGAAAATAGATGATCATACGACGCATATGCCCACCGGGGTGCCCGATGGAGGCAAGGGCGTCATAGGCGGCAAAAGCCTGTTCCGTCTTTCCGGCTATGACCAGATCATCGGCGCTTCTGAGCATATCATCGGCATTGCGGAACAAGCGCAGCCTGTTTACGGTTCCGGCCTGTAATCCGTATTTTTCCTGAGCTTCCTGGGGCTTGGCAAGGATGTACTCGATGATGCCCCGGAAGATCGTCCCGAGAACAAGACCATTTGTGGCCCGCGAGTTGAAAGAATCCCTTCCGAACTCGTACTTATTGGGATACCTTGCGTACAGGGCTATGGTCTCGTCAACGGACAGCCCCTGCTTTTGCATCGCCTCCATAAAGGTTTTGCCCAGCATATCTCCGGACAGGCCCGCATGCCGCAGCCCGTCGTTGCTCTCCACGGATATGCCGTACTTGTCCTTGACGATATCCCGCGTAGTCTTAAGCGCCAGCAGTCCCTCTTCCTCGCTGGCGACGTCAAAGGGCTTTGCCAGGGCGGAAACGGCCGTTGCAAAAAACAACATGACCATCAGGAACAGTGTGTTTTTATTCATGATACGCTCCTGTCTCGGCGGCGCGGCGGACGCGCCGGCACGCCGGAAAACGGGTTTGCCGCGCCCGCACAAGGCGGGCCGGCGCGCAAAAAAACAGTTTTTCCGGAAAATATCCCTTCCGGACGCGGCGCCGCTTACGGCTCCGCCCTTCTGGGTTTGGTGTTCCGGATGAAAACGGCAAAGCCTTTTCCCGTCACGGCACCGCCCTTCTGGGCTTGGTGTTCCGCATGAAATCGGCAAAGCCCTTTTCCGTGCGTTCCCCCTCATACTTTTTGCCGTTGATGACAAAGCTGGGCGTGCTGTTCAGACGGTATTTCTTGCTTACCGCCGTAAGGGCGCTTTCATAGGCGGCGGAGTTGGCGTCGTCTCTGATGACGTCATTGGCGCGTTCCGGATCCAGGACGGATTTTTTTTGCTTTTTCTGCCACGCGTTGGTCCAGTGCCCGGCGTTGCCTTTGATCTTTTTGATGGAAGCGCTCACCTCGGTCATATATTTGCGGGCCAGGGCCGGATTCTGTTCCGCCACCACGCCGCCGTAATAGACAAGCCAGGTGCCGTTCTCATCGAAACCGTGGCCCATCACGACAAGCTTGAACTCGTCCGGAGACTGTTTTTCCGCAAAGGCGCGCACGGCGGGCCAGGCCTGGCTGGAGTACGGGCACTGGGGGTTATGGTAAAATATCATGGTATTGGACGCGTCCATCTTGCCGTAGTAAACGGGATAGGCCATGAAGCGCGCGGGTTTGCCCCCGCCGGCCTGCTGGCTCAAGGCGTTTTGCATCTGGGCGGGGCAGCCCATAAGCAGCAGGCAGGCGGACAAGATGAAAAGCATTGGCGTGCGTCGCATGAAAAACCTCCTGTTGTGCCGCGGGGGCGGAACGTTCGCGGGCGTTTCGCCCCCCTGTGTTCTTTTATTTTGTCAGAACTCTCCATAGGCCGGATTCGGCCCTTCCCGCTTCAAGAGGACCCGGCAAAATCCGTTCCTACTTTACGCCCAGCAGGCACAGGGCGCGTTCGCCGCCCGCAAAAAACACGGTCACGCGAAACTCTGTGGCCTTTCCGGCAAAGGCCCCGTTGTCCTTAAGGGACAAGGAGAGCAGGGCCTCGGCTCCGCCGGGGGCAAAGGCCATGGGCTTGGTTCCGTCGGCCAGTTTTTTGCCGCCCGCGCTGACGGTCAGGGCCGCGCCGCCGTCCCTGCCGTCGCTGCGCCACAGCGAGGAAACCCCGCCCACGTTGTCTATGCGCACGGCTTCAATGGTTTTGCCGGGGGCCAGTACCTGCAGGGCCAGTTCCACCGCTCCGCCCGCCACGCTTACCCGGTGCGCGGCGGCCTTGGGTTTGCCGTTGGCCGCAAGGACAAGGGGAGGATAGGATGCCGCCGCCGGGGCGGGAGCGGGAACCTGCGCCGCCTGAACGGCCTGGGGAATCGCCGGAGTGGGCGTCTGCGCCGGAGCGGCGGGTTGCGAAGCCGCCGCCTGCGGCGCGGGAGCCGGAACAGGAGCCGCCGGGACGGGCGCGGACTGAGCCGGAACGGACGATGACGGGGCGGCGGTTTGCGAAGCCGGGACCGCCACCTGCACGGCGGGAACGGCGCGCAGCTTCGCCTGGTAGGCGTCACACTCGGCCCGCAGTTCCGGCGACAGTTCTTTGGGCTTGTTGTACTGGGCGTCGTTCAACCGCATGTACACCGGCGATTCCTTCAGTTTGTAATGGGCCACCCTGTGCGCGGTTTCCTTTTCATACACGCCGCCCTTGATGCGGCCGTCGGCGCCGAGATCCAGCAAAACACCCGTGATCACCGGATTCTGGTTTTTGGATGAGGCCAGAATCAGCGGCGTGACGTGGGTTTTGGCGTCCGCCGCGTTAATGTCGGCCCCGCCGAAAACCAGATTTTTGATAACTTGCGGGTTTGCCGATTTTTCCGCCGCGAAATGCAGGGCGGTTTTTTCTACATACTCGTGCTTCGCCGTGGCCTTGGCGTCGGCCCCGCACTGCAGCAGCGCCGTGATTGTTTCCGGCGCGGGGTTGTTCCAGGCCGCGAGCATCAGGGCGGTAAGCCCGTCCTTGCGTTTGGCGTTGACGTCCGCCCCCAGCTTGCCCAGGTACAGAATTGTTGACGGATGCTTGTTAAAAATAGCGGCATTCATCAGGGCCGTGGTTCCGTCGTTCAGCGTCACCTTGGGGTCGGCCCCGGCCTGCAGCAGCACATCGAATATTTCCGTGTTCCCGGTCAGGGCCGCCGCCGAGATAAAGGCCGGGTACGGCCCTCCCTTGACGTCGGCTCCGGCCTTAAGCAAGGCCCGCGCGGCGGCGGCGTTGCCGTTGACCGCGGCGTTGCGCAAGGGGGTCCAGCCGTCCTTGTCGATGGAATTGACATCGGCCCCGACGGCCAGCAGCTTACCAACGATTTCCACATTGCCGTTAAGAGAGGCGTTCATCAGCGCATTACCGCCCGTCTGCGTCACAGCCAGGGGATCGGAACCCGCCTTGATCAGGGCATCGAACACGTCCGCCTTGCCGCTGCCCGCCGCGAACATCAGAGCGGTGGCGCCGTCTTCACGGCGCGCGTTGACGTCCGCCCCAAGTTCCAGCAACTTGTTGACGATGGCGATATCCCGGCCCGATCGGGCTGCGGACATCAGGGCTGTGGCTCCCTTGGCGTTGCGCGCGTTAACATCGTCCCCGCCCTTCACCAGCTGTTCCACTGTGGCCGGGTCGCTTATTTTCGGCAGCGCCCACTGCAGCAGGGTGTTTTTGTCTTCAATGAGGTAATTGCTTTTAAAAGCGTCGAACACGGTTCTGCCCTGGCTGTTTTTGCGCCGCAGGTCCGGAGCAAAGGCCAGCAGTTCCACAAGCAGGTCCGGCGTTCTCGCCCGGGCCGCCTCGCGCATAAGCAGGGTATCGCCGGAATGCGGCAGCGTGGCGTTGATGTCGGCCCCGGCCCGCAGCATGGCGAAGACGCGCGCCTTGTCCTTTTCTTTGGATAAATCGCTGTTGCCGAGGATAAGCGCAAAGGGGCTGCCGCCCGAATTGCTCTCGATGTTGGGGTCCGCGCCCGCCTTGAGCAAAAATTCCGCCGCCGCGTCGTTGCGGTTCTGGAGCGCGGTCAACAGGGCGGTCCTGCCCATGCTGTCGCGGGCGTTGATGTCCGCCTTGGCCTCCAGCAGTGTTTGGGCAAAGTCGAGATTGCCGTCCTCAGCCGCCAGCATGAAGGCGGTTTTCCCCGAGGAGTCGCGCGCGTCAATCCCGATCCCGGCGGCCAGCAGGGTTTGCGCCATTGCCTTGGCGTTCGGATTCTTCCTGGCCTGCATCAGGGCCGTATGTCCGTTTTTGTCCGTCGCCTTGGGGTCGGCCCCGGATTTGAGCAGGTACGCCGCCATCTCCGGATTGGGGTTGCCTGCCGCCGCCAGCAGCAGGGGGGTCGCGTTGTCGGAGGCCCGCGCGTTGACCTCGGCTTTTGCTTCCACCAATATTTTTGCCGTTTCCGCATTCTTGTTGCCATAGGCGGCGGCCATCAGCGGGGTGGAGCCCCCGGCGTTGCGCCCGTTCGGGTCCGCGCCGTCGCTCAGAGCCTTGCGCAGCTGTTCCGGGGTGGCGGTCGCGCAGGACTGCACAAAGGCGTTGGTGCGCTCCTCCTTTTCCTTCGCGGCCCGGTGGACTTCTTCCTTCAGCATTTTGATGCCGCCGCCCAGGGCGCCCGCCTCGAACATCCCGTTTATGGCCGCCAATACCTTGGTTTTGTAGTCGGCGGCGCTCAGCGTCCCTTTGGAAATTTTGTTGCCTTCTCTGCCCCCTTCCAGGCCCTGTTTGGCGAGCAGCTTTTTCCACAGTTCCCCGTCCCACGTGCCTTCCTTGTCCCCCATTTTTTTCATGTTGTTGATGAAAACCATGGGGTAAAGGGTCAGACCATCGTCGTTAAGTTCCGCGGGAAACAGCGCGTAGCTGTCCTTGGAGCTCTCGCTCATCTGCAGCAGCATCCGGTTTTTGCCCGGCAGGTTTTCGACCAGGATGCGGACGGGCTTGTCCTTTTTCTTGGAGTTCGTGGCGACAAAGGCGTTGGCGGTCTTTTCATCGCGGATGATGTTCAGGAATTCCACATCGTTTTTGCTCACCATGGCATAGCTGCCCGAAATATCGATGACCTTTTCCGCCAGCAGGTTCAGCGCGCCGGGCTTTTCCCGCTCCTCAATGACCGGCGAGTCGGATTCCAGCACGCAGGCGTACAGCAGAAACGCCAGCCCGGTAACGGCACAAAGAAAGAACAGTCTTTGGATGCGTTGAAAACGATTTTTGCACATGGGTACTCCTTGCGGGAATGCGCGTGATATGCGCGGCGGCCTTGCGCCGCCGCAGAAAGGTGCGGGAAAAAGAACAGAACGGAAACCGTCCGCCGCCGGAATATCAGGGAGCCGTCCCGTTTTTACCGTACCCGGCCACCAGGGGAAGGGCCTGCGGTTGCAGTTGCACCAGCGGCTCCGGCATCCAGCCGTATGTTTCGGTATCGACAAAGATCATGGACTCGCGCACAAAGCAGCGGTTGCCGCGCCGCAGTTCCACGTCCGCGCACATGGGCAGAAAGCGGCGGAACCGCTCCGCCTGTTCCGGGGCCAGTTGCGCCTCGTCCCTGTCCAGAACCAGCATGTACGACAGATCCGCCCGGCAGCCCTTGCCGCCGCGTTCCAGGCCGTCCACCGTGATTTCTTCCGCGTGCAGGAAGTTCCAGCCCAGGTTGATAACCGCTTCCGCCCTGAGCCGTAAAAGTTCCCTGGAGGGAAGATCCCCTCCGCTTCGCATCAGCCAGCCCCCCGCCGCGACGGCGACGGCCAGCGCCCCCGCCGCAATGGCCTTACGGGCGTTTGCCGAAAGCTTCATACGTTCTCCGGATGAAATCTTCCTGGATGGACGCGGAGCGCCGCGCCACCAGCAGATCGGGTTCCAACCCCCTGGCGTGGTAAGCTTTGCCGTCAGGGGGCAGCAGTTCCGCAACGGTCAGTATGAAAATGCCGCCGGATTCCGCGGGCAGGGCCTGCTGCATCACCCCTTTGCCGAAAGACCGCTGCCCCACGGTCTTTCCCCGCCCGTTGCGGGAAAGGGCGGCGCAGAACACTTCCGCCGCGCTGGCCGTAAACCTGTCCTGCCACAGCGCCAGCCGCCCTACCCCGGCCTTTTCGCCGGCGGCGGCGCGGCGTTCCCCGGGTTCTCCATCCCGGTAAGCCACGCTGACCATAAGGGCGTTTTCCGGCAGAAAGCGCTCCGCGCAGGCGAGGGCCACGTTCAGATCGCCGCCCACGTTGCCGCGCAGGTCCAGTACGATGTCCGCCCCGGGGGGCACGGCGGCCAGGCATTCTTCAAGTTGTCCGCGCGTATGCGCGTCGAAGCGGACGAGGCGGATGCGGAAAAATGCCTCCCCCCGCAGCAGTTCCGCGCTGGGAACATGGATGGGCGCGCGCACGACGGAAACTTCGCGCGGCCCCTGCCCGCCCAGCACACCCAGGCGCACCGGCTCGCCCTCGCGCCCGCGTATGCGGCCCTGCAACACCGGCAGGGGCAGCGGCTCCGCCGCCTCCCCGTCCACAAAGCGCAAAACGTCGCCGTGGGCTATGCCCGCCTTTTCCGCCGGGCTGCCCGCATAGGGAATGCAATACAAAACGCCCGCGTCATCCTGCACCAGATCCATGCCCACGCCGGTAAAGGCCGGATCGCTTCGCTCTTTGAGCAGTTTGCTCTCACGGGGGGAAATGTACGTGGAATATGCGTCCACGGCGGACATGTAGCCCTTGGCGGCCAGGCTTTCCGCTTCTTCCGGGGAAGGCGGCGCAAGCGCCTTGTCCCCCACCAGCCGCACGGCTTCGCGCAGGGCGGCAAAGCCCCCGCGCGTATCGTCCCGCGTTTTCCCCCCGGTGGAAAGGCGCGCGGCGGGAGCGGAAGACGGCTCGTCCCCCTTCAGGGGAATCCGCGCGGAAGGGCCGTCCCGCGCCGAAGGGCGCGCGGTGGCCTGCGCCGCCCCGGCCGCCCCCGGATGAAGGGCGGCCGCAAGGACGGGCGGACACAAAAGGCACAGTAAAAGGCAAAAGCGGATCATAGTCTGCTGAGGATCTCCATGTCCTTGGCCAGGCGGTCCACTTCGCGGCGCAGGCGTTCGGCCTCCACCTGGCGGTCTTCCTCGCTCATCTTGCCGGAACCGGCGGTTTTCAGATCCTTTTGCAGGGAAGCCTGGCGCGTCTTCAACTCGTCCAGGGTCTTTTGCTGGGCTTCGTTCTGGGCCTTGAAGGAGGCGAGTTGTTTTTTCAGTTTGGCCGATTCGCTGTTGGCCTGTTGCAGCTTTTTCTGCATGGAGGCGCGTTCTGTCTGCTTGCTTTTGGCCGTGGAGGAAAGCCGGGCGTTTTTGCGTTCCTCGGCTATCTGTTCGCGCTGTAGTTCCTTCAGGCGTTGTTCGCGTTCAGCTTTGCGCTTTTCGTAGGCTTCGGGCGAGTAGCTGAACAGCCCGCCCTTGCTGGGATCGTCGGTGGTCTGGCAGCCGCCGGCCAGAAGCAGCATCCCGCAGCAGCACAGCCCCAAGAATATTCTTTTCATGATGTTTTCCTCTCTGTGGCTATCGCATCAGACGGAGATGCGGCTGGACATGTTGGCAAGCTGCTTGTTGCTTTCTTCAAGCTGGGCCTTCTGGCGCTTGAGGGCGGCGATTTCCGCGTCGAGCAGGGCGGCTTCGTTGCTTCTGTTGTTGGCCTTGGCGTCTTCCATAACCGTCTGCTGGCCCGCTATTTCCTTGTCCACGCCGGCGATAAGATCATTCGTCGCGGAAATCTGCTCCTGGATCTTTTTCTGCTCCGCCAGCAGGGCTTTTTTGTCCGCCGTTTTGGCGGCATACTGCGCCTGCAGGTTTTTCGTTTCCTTGTCCAATTTGGCGATTTCCGCCGTCAACGATTTGTTGTAGTCCTTAAGCTTGTTGTTGGTCGCCTCCACCTGGTTCAGGCAGGCGTCCAGCCAGGCTTCTTCGCTGGCGTATTCGGCCTTTTTGTTGGCGATGTGCGATCCCACCATCAGGCCGATAAGGCCGCCCGCGGCCGCGCCTATGGCCGCCCCGGCCACTATGCCTTTTTCGCCGCCCACAAGGCCGCCCACAATGCCGCCGATAAGCGCGCCCCCGGCCGCGCCGGTAAGGGTGCCCTCGGTTTTCGTGCGCGTGCCGTCATCCTGGATGTTGGCGCAGCCCGCCGGCGCGCCGAGCAGGCTGAGCGCCAGAAGCAAAACGATAATTCTTCGCATCTTCCTTCTCCTTTTAACGTGGATAACGTATGGTTGCCGGTATGCGCGCCCCCTGGCGGACGCGTGTTATTTCTTGGCGAGATTCGCCTGCGCCCAGGCGGCAAAGTCCGCCCGCCAGGCCGCCATGTCGCCCCGCTTGTTCTTGCGGAACTCTTTGGCGTGCTTTTGCACCAGGACGACAAATTCCGCCTGCTGCTTGTTGTGTTTTTCTTCGGCAAGATACTTTGGCAGCCATTCGAAGGCCTTGTTCTCTCCGGCCTCGGGCAGGGCGCTGAGCAGTTCCACCTGCTCGTAGTACGTGGAGCAGGCGTCCTGGATGTTGGCCTCCACAATGGGCCGCTGCTGCTGAATGGAAGGGTTGGGGCCGGATTGCAGGATGCCGTCGAAAATGGCCAGCTTGGTGATCTGCTGGCAGGCCTGGAACCCGGCAAAGGTGGCCACGCGGGCGAAGGCCCGGGCGTTTTTCTCGTCGGCTTCCATGCGGATCTTGCCCGCGTCGGCCAGCGCCGCCTGCAGGTAGCCCAGATCCTGCTTCGCCACCTGGGCGGTAACGGACTTGTCGCCGTCCACGAACTGTTGCACCCGGGCCAGATACTGGCCCGCGTCGCCCACCTTGGCGTCCACCTGCACCTGGGTAGGCGCGGTGGAAAGGCCCGCGGGCAGCGTGGCCCCCGCCCCGGCGCGGTAATCCTCCCATTCCTCGTCGGCCAGGTTCAGGGCCTCCCGCCCGGCCAGCACCGGCGCGCCCAAAAGTAGGCGAAAGCCCATAGTGGCCTTGGCGTTGGGCTGCATCCCCTTTTGCGCGCCCCCCATATACTGGGGCTCTTCCGTGCGCAGGGAGGCGCGGATGTCCTTTTCGCTGGTGAAAAAATGCCCCCCGCGCGCGGTAACCCCGCCGCTGCGCCCCTGGAAGTACTCGATATAATACGGGGTCTGCACCAGCTCGGAAACGTTGCCCAACATATCGTGTATGCCCAGGGCGTTGGGCTTGAGCTTTCCCGCGGGCTGCACCTTGTTGTGCGAGGAAGAGGGCCCCGCGAACCACTCGTAAGCGGCCAGGGTGTCGTCCCCGTAGGGATGGCGCGCGGCGAAAACGTCGGCCCGCACCGCCGTCCCCCCGCGCGCGGCGAATTCCCATTCCGCCTCCGTGGGCAGGCGCGCAAAGCCGGGCGATCCCCACTGCCGCGGCAGCTTGTCCATGGCGTTGGCGAAAAGCCAGGCGTTCAGCCGGTCGATAAATATCTGGGTTTCCAGGTACGATACCTTGGCCATGGGGTAGGCGCTTTTCAGCAAAGACTGGTCCGCGCCCTTGGGCAGCCCCATGACGGCGTAGTACTGGGCCTCCGTGACCTCGTACTTGCCCATGTAGTAAACCCAGTCGCCGCCGTCCCGCTTCTGGAAATGCCCGCCCAGGGTCATTGTCACGGGGCTGCCTTTGAACCCGTTGTCCGGGTCGCCTATGGTAAAGCGTTTTTGGGCGTAGAAGCCGCCCCCCTCCCCGATGCCTACGGCGCGGAAGGCAAAGCACTGCCCACCCGGGCCGGGCAGGACAAAGTCGTCCGCCGCCGGGCTGGGCGGGCAGCTTTCCGCCGCAAGACAGGGCAAGGGAAGCAGGCAGGCCAGAAGGAACACAAAAACGAAGCGCGTGAAAGCCATGAACTCCCCCTTGGTTACTCGCTTGGTTACTCGAATCAGCATCACTCGTTGCGCAACGCGTCCGCCGGGTCCACGGAAATGGCCCGCCGCGCCGCGACGCCCCCGGCCGTAAGCGCGATGCCAAGGGTAAGCCCCAACGCCGCGAGGGGATGCCACCAGGCCAGGCGGCACAGACTTTCGCCCGGTTGCAGATGGCCGCCGAAAAGCACGTTGATGGTCACCGCCATGGCCGCGAAAAGCAGCATGGCCACGGCGAAGCCGGATACGGCGAACATGGACGCCGTATAAAGCGGAAACCGGACAAAGGCCCCGCCGGAAAGGCCCAGCAGGCGCAGCACGGCCAGTTCCCGGCGTTTGCGCTCTATCCCCGCGTAAATGTTGGAAAGCAGACAGGCCGCTCCGCCGATCAGCGACCCCAGGGCGATGAGCCAGAAAATAAGACTGAGGTATGCGTCCAGGCGCAGCACATCGTCGATGCGTTCCGCCTCCGTGTGCACGGTGATGCCCTGCTCTTCCAGGGCGGTTTTGAGGGCGGACACCTTTTCCAGTCCGGAGGCGTAAAGCCGGAAACCCGAATAGCCGCGCCGGGCCAGCAAAAAATCCTCTCCGGCTTCGTTCCAGGACAAAGGGCGGACGCGCAGCAGCCCCAGTGTTCCCAAAAGCCGCAAAGGGACCAGGGCCTGGTTTTCCGCCAACTCGGGCGACATCCCGGACGACGGGCCGGACAGCGGATCATACGACACAAGCTCCACGGGAAAGGAAAGAACATGCTCGCCCGCCGTCGCCGTGGCCACGGCCCGGCCCTTGGCGGCCTCGTACAGCTTGCGCGGCACGGCGAGCTTGCGCCACGCGGCGGAGGAAGATTCCCGGCCGGACAGGCTTTCCCGCCAGGGGGGCGCATCGGGCAGCCCCTCCCGAGGCCGCTCGCCCATAGCGGCCGCGGGACGCGGATATACTCTGCCGAGAAGGCGGCCGTCGTCCCCGGCCAGGGCAAGCTCCACGTTGTCCGTCAGCGGAAACAGGACCGTCTGCCTGCCCCGCAGCAGGTACTGCACCGAAAGAACATTGGCTGTTCCGGCCGGCGTCCCCTTGGTGGTCAGCAGGTAATAGGTCCGCGAGGGCGGCAGGGCCGCCCCGGCCAGGGCGGAGGCTTCCTCCGTTCCAAGGGACAGCCTCTGGGTGAAACCCGTGTTGTTGATGACGCGAAACTCCAGTTCCGGCCCCAGCGGCTCGGCGCAGGACAGCAGCAGGGAGGAAAACACGGGGTAGGCCCGGGGCAGTTCGCCCGCCCAGCCCAAAGAGGGCACGGCCATGCCGTCCTTGTAGTTTTCCACGGCCTCCAGCAAGGGCAGACGCACAAAGACCGCCTTGACCGCCCCGGCCCGGACGGGCAGCACCCCGGTCACCTTCAATTCGCGCTCGCCCGTTTCAAAACGCCCGCCTTTGACCCGCCGGGCCACCAGGGTGACCGTCTCTCCCGCCCTGGCGCCCATCTCCTCCGCCGCCGGGGCGGAAAGCAGGCACTCGCCCTGCGCGGGCACAAGGCCGCCGTTTTCCAGAATCAGCGGATCGCCCTCCTCCGTGGGCACGGCGTCCACGGCAAGAGCCTTTTCCTTTTTACCCGGCAGATACAGATCCACCGAGGTGGCCAGTTGCCGCGTATAGGGGACGGCAAAGGCCACATCCGGCCGTTTGGCTATTTCGGCGAACCATTCCGGAGAGTAAGATCGCACGGTCATGGGCCGGATTTCGCAGTTGCGCGGGTCGCGCACCAGGCGCTCGCGCAGGGTTTCCACCGTTCCGAACTTCAGCCCGAAAAGAATCAGCAACGGCCCCAGCACCGAGGCCACGGCCATGACCATGCACAAAGAAAGCAGCCACTCGTGCCGCAGATCCGCGAGGCACAGGGAAAAAACCAGGGCCTTGCCCGAGGGGCCGGAGGGAGAGGAGGCGTGCTCAGCCATCGGAGGCCTCCGTCAGGGTCGACACGACGTGACGGGGGGCGGTCTTTTCCACCGCAAAGGTCACGGTGCGGTCGGCGCAGCCCCGGATCAGCTCCCTGTCGTGGGTGACCATGATCAGGGCGACGCCCCTGGCCCCCGCAAGAGCGCGGAAGGCGTCGCGGATGTCGATGGCGGTCAGTTTGTCCACGGCGGCGGTGGGCTCGTCGGCCAGCACCAGGCCGGGGCCGTGGGCCAGGGCGCGGGCGATGGCCGCGCGCTGACGCTGGCCGCCGGACAAGTGGGCCGGCTTTTTGTCCAGTTGGTCCTCGATGCCGAGTTGACGGGCCAGGGCGACGGCCTGGCGCAGCGAAGGCTGTGCCGGATAGCGGTTAAGCAGGCAGGGCAGCAGGATGTTGTCGCGCACCGTCAGGTAGGGCAAAAGCCCCCCGGACTGGAGCACATAGCCTATTTCCCTGCGGCGCAGCATGGCCAGCACCCGCTCGGACTTGCGGCGCAGGTCCACGCGTACCTCGGCCCGGTTTTTCAGGCGCGGGGCCAAGGTAAAGGCGTCGGCGGAGTCAGGGCGAAGCACAAGACCCAGCATGTCCAGCAAGGTCGACTTGCCGCACCCGCTGGCCCCCACCACCGCCACAAACTCCCCCGTCCCCACGTCCAGGGAGGGGATGCGCAGTTCAAAACGCATCCCTCCCTTTTCGCGGGATTTTACCATGTTCCTGACGGCGAGTACCGGAATTCCGGCGACGGAAGCTTCCGTACCCGCGCCCGTCACGGCAGCAGATCCAGCGGTATGGGGTAGACGCTTTCGTCGGCGTCGGCGCCCTCGTTAAGCTTGACCCATCCCTGGGGGTTGTCGTGCAGCGCCTTGTACGCCTTGGTGCGGGCGTCCAGTTCGTTCAGGAAGTTGTCCTGCTCGTCCGGCGACCAGCTGTTCCACAGCTCGTTGCTCATATCCATAAGGCGGCTGTGGTAGGGCAGGCCGGAGAGGAATTCCGGAATCAGCCCGCTGCCGCCAAGGGATTTGGCGTTTTTAAGCATGTTGGGATCGCGGGAAGCCACGGCGGAGGCCGCTTGCAGCGAGGTGAAGAAATCGTCTCCGCTGATCTGCCCCTTGCGCCCGGCCGTGATGATATCCGCCAGCAAAACCGCCAGGGAGTCCAACTGCCGCTTGTTGATGAGCAGACGCACGTCCAGGGCCTGTTTGTTGGAGTCGGCCAGATCCTTGTCCACCACCCAGGCCACGACGTCGCGCGGGGGCTTGGCGCCCGCTTCGCTCCCTATCCACTGCACCATGGCGGCCTTCAACGTGTTGCCCAGGGCTTCGTTGCCGGCCTTGACCGCGGCCGCGGTCTCGGCGGAAGGCGCGGCCTGCGCCGCCGCCGGCGCTTCCTCCAGTTCGGCCAACTCGCCCGAGGGGGCCGCCACCACGGCCTCCTGGCCCGAGATCTTGTCCGCCAGCTTACCCTTTTGCGCACTGTCGATAAGCCCGGACAAAGAGGCCACCATGGTCGCCGTCACTTCGCCAAAGGTCTTGATCTCCGGCCCGTTGACGGAATAGTAGGACGCCGCGTCCGTGCCGGGGTTAAGGGCCAGGGCGGTAAACTGGGATTCCGCCTTCTTTTGGTGCTTGGCCGCGCCCTTGGGGCGGATCTGCATGGCGACGAGGGTGACGTTGTTTTCGCTGGCGAGCTGCCGCAGGGTGGTCTCGTCGTAGCCGGAAACGTTCCACTTGTGCCCCAGTTCGTGGCCGGGCGCGTCGCCCACCAGAATCAGCACGCGGATGGCGCCGGGCGTCCACTTGGTCTTGGTGACGGCGTCGCTGACGCCCGAAAAGGTGTCCTCGGGAAAGTCCACGGAATCCACCGTGGTTTCCTTGACCTCGGAAATCACCGGCACAAAGGCGTTGATGTCCAGCAGTTCGGGCGTGAAGTTCTTTGTGGTGTATTCAATGGCCGGTATGGCTTCCACCGGGTCGCGGTAGCCCCACACGCCGAAGCGGACCTGTTTGGACACTTCCGGGTTGGCGGCCAGTTGCTTGGCCACGTTCCTGACCACGTCGCGGGTGGCGTTGATGTAGGGTCCCATGCTGCGGGTGGTGTCCACCACCCAGACCACGTCAAACTTGAGATCCTTCTGCACCGAACCGGCGGCCGCGGCGGAAGATACAGCGGCGGAAGCGGCGTACTGCGTGTTTTCGCGGATGTCGGTCTTTTCCCGCGCGTCGGCACCGGAGCCGCCCACGGCGGCCAGTTCCAGCATCCTGCCCTCGCGGCCGTCCACAGAGATGTTCTGATGCTGCAGGATGGGCAGCAGGTAGAACTGCTTGGTAAAGTCCACCGCCATCTTCGGCTCCACGGAAACCACGTGGAAGTCCTTGGGAATGGAGCCGGACTCGATGGTCTTGTACAGGGCCTCCACCTCCGCGCCGCGCGCGGCCGCGTCCTTGCCCACAAGGGCGGACACATAGTCCTTGCTGTCGAACATCAGCACGGGCTTGCGGTTTTCCGGATGGGTGTAGGTCAGGCACATGGTCTGGTGCCATTCAAAGATATCTTCGGTCTTCAGCCAGCCGGCGATTGTGCCGCGGTTGTCGGGGCCCACCTCGTACCAGCCCTTTTCGCTGTCCCGTTCCTCTCCCCCGGGGCGGGTGTAGACGTAATAGGGGACAAAGGCGGGCAGGTTGCCCTGCACCACGCCGCTGTTCTCATCCGGCCCCTTGTACAGGGAAGACATGGCGCGGGTAAGCACCCGCAAAGGAAGCGTGGATTTGCCCTCAAGCTTCACCGGCAATCGCTTCTGCCCCGCCGCCGCGGGCTGGGCGGCGGCCTCCCCCGCTTCGGCGGCCATAAGGGATTGGGCGGGCAACAAAAGAAAGACGGAAAGCATCAAAGTGGACCAGAGTTTCATATCCCCTCCGTAGCTATTGCCTTATAACTGCAAAAATACGCCTGCCGACAGCAATGGCGGCGCCTGCGACGATCGCCAGGGTGATGCGTGATCCCCCTTACAGAGTACGCCTATGTTATACATAGCGAGGAGACTTTGGCATAAGGAACAAGAAGTTGCAAACCAATAAAATATTACAATAAATACAGTAAACTGGAAATCATATGACTCTGGTTCGATATACAAAATATTTATAGATAAATAGCTTATTTCATTTGGGGGACAAAGACAAAAACAATCTTGCCGCCTATGGCGCTCATACCTTCGGATATTTGAAAGGACTGCCGGGGCGCAAAAGATCCTGGATGAAAAAACGCATACCGGGCGGTCCGCGCCTTGTGCGGACCGCCCGGTATGGGAGCATTTCACGCTTGAACCGCCGGCAAGGATTTGTCTCAGAGCGGAGTAACTTTGAGACGCTCGCTCCGGCGGTTCCCGCCGCCAGAGCAAATACCCATTTTCAATGGCCATTTGCTCTGAAATCCTTGCCGCCAAATAACCGTGTTATTGTTCCAGTCTGTGCAGCAGCGTGCGCAGTTCCTGGGCCATGGCGGCCACTTCCTGCACGGCGGCAGCGGACTGCACCATGCCTTCGGCGGTTTCCGAGGCGATGCGGTTGATCTCTTCGACGGCGCGGTTGATTTCCTCGGAGGTGGCGGACTGTTCCTCCGCCGCCGTGGCAATGCCGGTAATCACCGAAGAATTCTTGTTCGCCAGATCCAGGATAACGTTCAGGGCGTCGCCGGAACTGCCCGCCAGCTGCGTGGCCTCCCCAACGCTCTTCGCCGCGTCTTCCACCCGGCGCACGTTGGCGGCCGTGGCCTGCTGGATGCCCCGGATGTTGTTGCCCACCTCGGTGGTGGCGTTCATGGTCTTTTCAGCCAGTTTGCGCACCTCGTCGGCCACAACGGCGAAGCCGCGCCCGGCTTCCCCGGCCCTGGCCGCTTCTATTGCCGCGTTCAGGGCCAGCAGGTTGGTCTGGTCCGCGATGTCGGATATGACGTTCATCACGCCGCCGATGGCCTCGGCTTGCGCGCCCAAAGCCTGCATGGCCGTCTGCATGTCCGAGGCCACGGCATGCACCCGGTTGATGGAGCCGATGACCTGGTTCACCAGGTTGCTGCCGTCCTGGGCTTTTTGCCGCGTTTCCTCGGCCTGGGTGCTGGCCTGGCCGGCGTTGCGGGCCACTTCCATCACCGTGGCGTTCATTTCCTCCATGGAGGTGGCGGTTCCGGCCACCCGGTCGCGCTGCATGTCCGAGCCCCGGCTGACCTGCTCCACCTGGGTGGAAAGCTCTTCGGAAGCGGCCGCCATGCGGTTGGCTATTTCCGTGGCCTGGCGCGCCACATCCAGAATGGTGCGCTGGGTGTCCTTGATAGCCGTCAGGTCGGTGAACAGTTGCAGTATGGCGGACGTTTTGCCCAGCCCGTTGCGCAGGGGCAGGCTGGTATAGCTGATATCCATGTCCTTGCCGTGCGGATGGACGCGCGTTTCGGCGCTGGCGGGCCTGTCGGTCTGCATGGCCTTGCGCAGGGCGTCCTGCGAAGTGCCGGCGTCGTCCCGGCGGAACAGTTCGTCGCCGGTCTTGTCCAGATAGTCCGGGCCGGCCAGTTCCCGGGCCGCGCTGTTCAGATACGTCGCCCTGCCCTCCGTATTCAGGACGATCACCGGCGAAGGAATGCTGTCGATAACGGTCTGAAACTGCCCTACCACGGCGTTGGTGCCCGCCACCAGGTTGGCGAAGTCGCCGGAGAACTTGTTCTGATCCCCCCTGGCGCCAAAATGGCCGGTTTCAATCTTTTTTCCCAGGCCGTCGTACTCGGCGATAATGGTGCGCAAAACCTCGGGAATGGCGCGCAGGGCGTCGGCCAGACTGCCGATTTCGTCGCCGCGCGTCACGTCAAGCTTGCCGTCCAGCCTGCCGGCGGCCACGTCCGTGGCAAAGCGCACGCCCTTGGACAGCGCGCCGACCACGCTTTGCACCATCACAAAAACCACCAGGGCCGTAATGGCTATGCCCGCAAGCGCCAGAAGGACGCTGTTGCGGGCCATGGCGTTGAGGTCGCTGTACAGGTCGTCCAGATTGCCGCGCGTCACGGACGCCCAGCCGGTCACCGGGTCGTGCACGTAGCTGTACACGGCGGTCTTGCCCTGGAACTCGGCGGTGAAATGCCCCCTGTCCTTGCGTGAGTCCGTAACAATCCTGGCGGCGGGAACCGCCGCAAGCTGCGGATCCATGATTTTTTCCACCTTGGGATAGCCCACGAACTGGCCCTTGGCGTCCAGCAAAAACCCGTACCCCTCGCTACCGATGCTTACCTGGGCGACATACAGTTCGCTGAGTTTGGGCAGGTCGACGGCAACGTAAGCCACGCCGATGGTTTGGCCTTTGTCTGTGACCGGCGCGGCCGTGGCCACAAAGTACTTGTTGGCGATGCGGCTTATGTGCGGCTGGGAGATGATGGACTTGTTATCCATGGCCGCCTTGAAAAAATCCCTGTCGGAAAAATCCGCGCCCCTGGCCTTGGGTTCGCTGCAATACACCATTTTGCCCTGGGCGTTGAAAATACCCACGGTCTGATACAGGGGCTGGCCATTCACCAGGTCGGTCAGGCTCCGTTCCAAAGCCGCCGTCTGCTCGTCCGAAGCCCTGCCCGCAACCGCGTCGCGCACGGCCAGACGGCCGGCCAGGGAGGCCGCGTCAATCCTGGCGGTATTAAAAATCAGGCCCACAACGTTTGCCATGCCTTCGGCCGAACCTTCCGCGTCGTTCAGGATGGATTCTTCCAACGCCGCATAGCTGCTGGTATAACTTATATAGCCTATCGCCGAAAAGCTGGCGATGGTGACCGCCAGAATGGGAATGAGCAGTTTGCTCCTAAGGCGTAGTTTCATGACGATATTCTCCGGAAAATACTTTTTGTGTGGGGTGGAAAAATAAAAACGAGAGCGAAAAAGTTCTCTTTTCGCTCCCGGCTTTCGCCAGACGGTATTTACCGGCGCGCCCGCGGAAAACGTGCACTATCAAAAATGAAAAAAGACGGCCGGACTGGGCGGAAAGCGGACCTCTCTCCGCGTTCAATGGACAGTATATAACATTTATACGAATCAAGGCAATACGAAAATATTTTTTAACTCATCAGAAGCTCTCGCCTTCTGTCGCATCACGATATCCCTACAAACCCATTTCGCATAACGGCGGGCAACCGATATTCATATTCACAATAAAATCATCAATAGAATATATTTCCCACGCCTCCAGGCGGCTCCTTTGGTTGCCGTTTATCGGCGCCAGTGTTTTTTCGTAGATATCGTAAAAAAAGCCGATCTTATATGGATTCAATTAAAAAATCATGTTAGATCATAATAGGAGCTACTCTCTCAAGGATTTTTTTCTTTCAGACAGCAAAAACCGCCCATGCCAAGGGGGCGCTTATGAACGATACCAAAGCACTTACCGCCAAAAAAGCGCTTTTCGGGCTTCAAAGCCATATGGGCCTGCTGATAGCCTTTTTTGTGCTGATAGCCGGCCTGCTCCTGGCAGTCATCGGCTATCGCATGGTGATCGAGACCAAGGCGCTCAGCATCAAAGAGCAGATTATAGACACCACCACCATTGTCAGAAACGAAGTCATAGACAAGGTGCGCCAGCCCGTGCGGCCAACCATCGACACGTTGTCCCAGGGCCTTCTTTCCGGCTACCGGACCCATGAGGAAAGGATGAGCTACCTGCCGATATTGACAAGCATGCTGGACAACCGTCCCATCATAGCTTGCATATACGTGGGTTATGGCAACGGCGACTTTTTCATGGTGCACAAAATGGACTCGGTGACCATGCGGAACTCTCTCAATATACCGCCGCAAACGGCGTTTCTGGTCATGAGCATCGTTCGGAGCGGCGCGGAAATCAAAGAGAGAAACCTGCTTTTTGACTCCGATCTGCAGCCTGTCGCGTGGCAGGGCAGACCCCTTTCGACGCAATACGATCCTCGCGTCCGCGCCTGGTACCAGGAAGCCATGAAGACTTCCGAACAAGTGGAGACCGCTCCTTACCTTACCCCCACCACGGGGGAGCCCATCACGACCTTTGCCCAGAGATCCCCGGACGGCAGGTGCGTAATAGGGGCGGATATTCTTTTGGCCGATCTTTCCAAGCTATTGGAACGCGAACTGCCCACCCCAAACGCGCGCCTGGCCCTGCTGCGATCCGACGGCACCCTGATTGCCAAGATAGGCGGCATAACCCACGAAGACGACAATAAGTTCAGGCTGCTTACCGTGGACGACCTTTCGCCCGTCTTACGATTGGCGGCACAGGCGTATCTGGCGGGACAGCGGGGCCGGGGCATAGACTTCAACGACGGCGACCAGGACTGGGAAGTGTCGCTGGAGGAATTCGACTACAAGGGGGAGGCCAAAAACGCCATGTTGCTGGCCATTCCCAGGAACGACCTGCTTTCCGGCGGCATGAGATTTTTACACTATGCCCTTGTAAGCATGGCGGGCATCCTTATCTTTTGCACGCCGTTTATCTGGCTTTTTTCACGGAGGATTTCCGACCCCCTGCACTCCTTAAGCGCACAGGCCGCCAACCTGCACGGATGCGTGTGTTCCGAAGAAAATGAAGTAAGATCCAATGTTTCAGAGATCAACGATCTTGCCGGCAACATACGCTGGCTGCAGGGAAGCATCAGAAATATGCTGACCATCACCCGCGCCATCAGCAGCGAGCCCGATTTCAACTACCTGCTGGAACGCGTGCTCCAGGAGACCCTGTCCGTGACCAAGGCCGACGGCGGAGCGGTAACACTGCTGGACGACGAGAAAAAAATCATCCTCGACCACGGCAGCGTCTGTTGGAAAACCGGCGGCGAGCATCAGACGACGTGCCTGGAGTGGGCCTTTTCGGACGACGCGAACAAGCCGGACATGACCCTGTCCACCTACCAGTCCCTGGCCCAGGACATGGTCATGCAAACCTCCATCGCGCGCGATGACCCCCGCAGCAGCCTGAAGCATCTGGCGCCGGGCTTCGCCGATCCCCAGGTGAACAGGCTGGACGCGGTGTGCGTGCCTTTGCGCGACCGCATGAGCGAGCACATCGGAGCCCTGGTGCTGTTCAAATCCGTAAAGGACGAGCGCTCCGGCTTCCAGTTCAAAGACGTAAGCTTCATCGAAGCCTTTGCGGCCACGGCGGCCATCGCCCTGGAAAACCAACGCCTGCTCAAAGGCCAGAACGAATTGCGCGACGCTCTTATCCACATCATCGCCGGAGCCATCGACGCCAAATCCCCTTACACGGGCGGACACTGCCAGCGCGTGCCCGTCATTTTCCAGATGCTGCTGGAAGCGGCCTGCGAGGCGAAAGAAGGCCCCTTCAAGGATTTCACGCTGGATGAAAACGGCTGGGAAGAAGCGAAGCTGGCCGGGTGGCTGCACGACTGCGGCAAGGTGACCACGCCCGAATACGTCATGGACAAGGCCACCAAGCTGGAAACCCTGTACGATCGCATTCACGAAATACGCACCCGTTTCGAGGTGCTTAAACGCGACGCGGAAATCGCCTTTTTGCGCGCGGTGCTGGGCGGGGCGGACGAGGAAGCCGAACGGCGGAAGCTGGAAAAGGAACTGCGCGCCCTGGACGACGATTTCGCCTTTGTGGCCCAGTGCAACGAGGGAAGCGAGCATATGAGCGACAACGCGCTGGCCAGACTGATCGCCATCGGCGGGCGTACCTGGGTGCGTACCCTGGACAAGCGTCTTGGCGTTTCGCAGGGAGAAAAACAACGCATGGAGCGGACCGAAAAGCCCACCCTTCCCGTGCGGGAAAAGCTGCTTATAAACGCGCCCGAGCATATCATCGAACGCGGTGAAAAGGACATGCTGGACCCGCTCAACCCCTGGGGATTCATCCTGGACACCCCGGAGGCCCTGTACAACCGGGGCGAACTGCACAATCTGAGCATCCGCCGGGGCACGCTGACGGAAGAAGAACGCTACAAAATCAACGACCACATCACCCGCACCATCATCATGCTGGAAGCCATGCCCTTGCCCAAACACCTGCGCGGCGTGCCGGAACTGGCCGGAGCGCACCACGAGACCATGGACGGCCAGGGCTACCCCAGACGGCTCACGCGCGAAGGCATGAGCTGGGGCGCCCGCATGATGGCCGTGGCCGACATCTTCGAAGCTTTGACCGCCTGGGACCGCCCCTACAAGTCAAGCAAAACGCTGCGGGAATCCCTGGATATCATGGAAGGCTTCAAAAGCGGCAACCGCATCGACCCGGACGTATACGAACTGTTCCTGCGGTCCGGCGTCCCGCAGCGCTACGCGAAGGAATATCTGAAGCCGGAACAGAATGATCTGTAGAAGCCGTTTCATAATTCATTATGAAATGACCGAGTCTGTTGGCAACGTCTCCTTTGACGACAGTGTGCAACAGCCCGCCGCGCAGGCGGCAATGAATGCCGGCATTGCTGTAAAATGCCCTGAAAACGTTGCGGGCCGCTGTACGGCGGCCCGCGGCTGTTTTACGAAATAATCAAACCAGCCAGAGCAGATTAACTTTGAGACGCTCGCTCCGGCGTTTAGCGGCGAAACAAGTTTCGCCTACGCCTGCGCGGCGGGCGGCGGTTTCCGCCGCCAGAGCAAATAAACATTTTCAATGGTAATTTGCTCTAGCTGCGCTGCGGCGGCAGACCCGGCACGGAAATGGGGGGAGTGCCGTCGCGTCTGTCCCCATCACGGCGGTCCCCGTCGCGTCTGTCCCCGTCACGGCGATGGTCTCCGTCACGCCGGCGGTCATCGTCACGGCGATGGTCCCCGTCACGCCGACGGTCATCGTCGCGGCGGCGATCCCGGTCCCGGTCATGGCGGCGGTCATCGTCGCGGCGGCGGTCGTAACGATCCTTGTCGTGGCGGTCGCGGTCATGACGGTCCTTGTCATACCGGTCGCGGTCATGGCGATCCCGGTCATGACGGCGGTCGCGATCGTGGCGATCCCGGTCATGGCGGCGATAGTCGCGGTCATCGTCGCGGCCGTGACGGTTGTCGTATTTACCGTCCTTGTGCTCTTGGCCCTTATTCTTTTTCCAGCCCTTGCCTTCCGGGGGTTCGGCCATGGACACGGGCGCCGCGAAGGTAAGAGCCAGCCCCAGAACACAGAACATTCCGAAAAGGCGAAGCAGTTTTGACATACAAATCTCCATTAAAAAAATTTAAGGATGCCCATCTATACACAAACCCCAAAAATGCGTCTATAGCCTTCGCCATTTCCTCATAAAATCTTCAAATTCCGCAAAAAACGCCCTCTTTGAAATTTACCAGCTTCTATTCCTGAAAAAGCAATTTGTCAAAAGGCGGAAAGACTGAGATACTGCCGCCGGAAACTCTGTTATACCCAGCCCCGCCATAAGGAACGCATCCATGGCCCAACAGCTGATCATCGCCAAAAACGCCGCGTCCTCCCCCGCCATCCTGCCGTCCATGCTTAACCGCCACGGCCTTGTTACCGGGGCCACCGGCACGGGCAAGACCGTGACCCTGCAAAAGATGGCGGAATCATTTTCATCTATAGGCATTCCGGTTTTTCTGGCCGACGTCAAAGGCGACCTTTCCGGCATCGCCGCCTCGGGTGAACTTACCCCCAAGCTGGAACAGCGGCTCGCCTCTTTGAAGATCACGGACTGGGAACCGGTGAAAAATCCGGCGGTGTTCTGGGACGTGTTCGGCGAGGCGGGACACCCCGTGCGGGCCAGTGTGGAGGATATGGGCCCCCTGCTTTTGGCGCGTATTTTCGGCCTTAACGACGTGCAATCCGGGGTGTTGTCCGTCATTTTCCGCATCGCCGCCGACGAAGGCCTGCCCCTGCTGGATATCAAGGATTTGCGGGCCGCCGCGCAATATGCGGCGGACAACGCCAAAACCTACACCACGCGATACGGCAACATCGCCTCCGCCTCCATAGGCGCCATCCAGCGCGGCTTGCTCGCCCTGGAGCAGCAGGGCGGCGACAGATTCTTCGGCGAGCCCGCCCTGGATATCGCGGACCTGATGCGCCGGGATGCCGGGGGACGCGGCATGGTCAGCGTACTTTCCGCCTCGCGCCTGTTTTCCTCGCCCCGGCTGTACGCCTGTTTTCTTCTATGGCTGCTCAAGCGGCTTTTCGAAAGCCTGCCCGAAGCCGGCGATCTGGAAAAACCCAAACTGGTCTTCTTTTTTGACGAGGCCCACCTGCTTTTCTCCGACGCCCCGGCGGCCTTTCTGGAAACCGTCACCCAGGTGGCGCGGCTGATCCGCTCCAAGGGCGTGGGCATATTTTTTGTGACGCAAAATCCCCTGGATATTCCCGACGAGGTGCTGGGACAACTTGGCAACCGGGTGCAGCACGCCCTGCGCGCCTATACCCCGCGCGACCAGAAAGCCGTGCAGACCGCCGCCCGGACCATGCGGGCCAACCCGGCCTTCAGTGCCGAACAGGCCATTGCCGAACTGGGCGTGGGCGAAGCCCTGGTTTCCTTTCTGGACGCCAGGGGCGTGCCGTCCATGGTGGAGCGCGCTTTCATCCTGGCCCCCGGCTCGCGCATAGGCGCCCTGCGCGCCGACGAGCTGAACGCCGCCATCAACGCCTCGCCCCTTTACGGCAAGTACGAGGAAGCGGTGGACCGCCAGTCGGCCTATGAAATACTGGGGGCCCGCAGACAGCGGCAGGAGGAAGCGGCGGCGAAGGGCGGCGAAAAAACCGCCGGCGGCATGGTTCAGGATATACTTTTCGGCTACACCGGCCCGCGCGGGGGCAGGCACGACGGGCTGGTCCAGTCCACGGCCAAAAGCCTGGTCCGCGGCTGGATGCGCCAGGCGGTCAACGCCGTCATCGGCGGGGTTGTTGGGGCGGTGCTCGGCGGCAAAGGCGGCAGAAGACGGTAGTTAGATGTTTCTCCAAGGGGGCGCTGCCCCCTTGGGCTCCCCCGGCAGGGACTTACGTCCCTGCACCCTGTATTCCGGGGATACTCCGGGTTATGGATGCCTGTCCCGCTGTGCCGCACCGCGGCTCCCGGCCTTATAATGCAGCGCAATACCCGGTAAACACTGAGTTTTTTCGTTTGGCCAGGCGCAAGTCTTTTTTCAAGGGGGGCTGGCCTCTTTGGGCCTGCCCCCCTTGAAAAAAGGCGAAGCAACGACGCCAAACGGAAAAACTCAGTGTTTCCCTACCGCCCACGCTTCCTCTGCAGCCTGTCCCGCGCGATAATGGCGGCGAGGTTCATGCCCAGCACCAGGGCCAGCAGCACAAGGGCTGTGCCGTATTGCAGGGGCATGGTCTTTTCTATGTCCGTGCCGGAGGTGGCCAGCACGTACATGTGGTTGGGCAGGGCCATCACCGGGCTGAAAATGGAACTCACCGGCTTTTTCGTAAAGAACACCACCGCCGTGAACATGATGGCCGCCGTTTCCCCGGCGGCGCGCGCCAGGCCCAGAATGGCCCCGGTAAGCATGCCCGGCAGGGCGGCGGGAAGCACCGCCCGCGCGATGGTCTGGCTTTGCGTGGCCCCCAGCGCCAGCGAAGCCTCGCGGTAGGCGTCGGGAACCTGGCGCAGGGCTTCTTCGGCCGTGCCGATAATCACCGGCAGGCTCAGCACCGCCAGCGTCAGCACGCCGGAAAGCAACGAAATGCCCAGCCCGCAGGCAATGACGAAAAAGCTCATGCCGAACAGGCCGAACACTATGGAGGGCACGCCCGCCAGGTTGTTTACTCCAAGGCGTATGTACCGCGCGAAAGGCGAGCGGCCCGCATACTCGTGCAGGTACACCGCCGAGGCCACCCCCAGGGGAAAGGACACGGACAGCGCCCCCAGGGACAGCAGCACCGTGCCCACGATGCAGGGCCAGATGCCCCCGGCGGTCATGGCCTGGCGCGGCGGCGCGGTGAGAAACTCCCAGCTTATGGCGGGCAGGCCGTTCCAGACCAGAAACACGCATACCGCCAGCAGGGCGAACACGTTCACGCACGCCGCCAGCAGCAGCAGAGAGAACATGGCCGATTCCTTCGCCCGCCGCGCGGGCAGGTTGCCCGGTATTTGCGCCTGTACCGGCCCGGCTTCCGCGCACCCTTCCCTTCCCGCCTTGTCCAGGCCCGCGCGGCTTTCGTTGCCATCCAGTCCCGCGCGGTTTTCCTTTCCCTTCGTATCGGCGTTCATAAGCGCCCCTTCCCCGGTCAGACCGAGGCTCCGCGGTTCTTTTCCGCGATATGCCCGGCAATCATATTGAAGGCCAGAGTAAACAAAAACAGTACCATGCCTATGGCGAACAAGGCGTGGTAATGCTCGCCCCTGAAGGAAGCTTCGGCCATTTCGGCGGCGATGGACGCCGGCATGGGCCGCACCGGAGAAAACAGCGACGTCGGGATGATGCCCGCGCCGCCCGCCACCATCAGCACCACCATGGTTTCGCCGATGCTGCGCGACATGCCCAGCATGCAGGCCGTGCCTATGCCGGAAAAAGCCGCCGGGATGACCACCTTGACCGTGGTTTCCCAGCGCGTGGCCCCAAGGGCCAGCGAGGCCTCGCGCAAGGATACGGGCACGGCGAACAGGGCGTCCTCGGCCACGGAGCAGATAGTGGGCACGCTCATAAAGGCCAGCATCAGGCCGGCGTTGAAAAGATTCAGGCCTGTGTCGGCGTCAAACCAGTTTTGCAGCAGGGGCGCAACCACCACCATGCCGAAAAAGCCCACCACCACCGAAGGCAACGCAGCCAGCAACTCCACCAGGGGCTTGCATATCCGGCGCACGCCGGAAGGGGCGATCTCCGTCAGCCAGGCGGCGGTCATCACGCCAAGCGGTATGGCAATGGCCGACGAAACCAGGGTTACGGCCGCCGACCCCACCATCAAAGGAAGAATGCCGAACTCCGGCGGCTCGGACGTGGGATACCAGCCCATGCCCGTGAAAAAATCCGCCACGGACGCGAACTTGAATACAGGCAGCCCCTCCATGAACAAAAACACCATTATCAGCCCCAGAAACAGCAGCGAACAGGCCGCCGTGCCCGCCAGCGCCCAGCGGATGGCGTTTTCGCGCAATACGCGGCGCCGGCGGGATGGGGACAGGGAACACGGGGCGGCGGCATTCCCGGCATCGTAAGGCGGTTGCATGGCGGAATCCTTATTGCGGTTCTGGAGCATAGTAACTTTGAGACGCTCGCTCCGGCGCTTAACGGCGAAACAAGTTTCGCCTACGCCTGCGCGGCGGACGGCGGCTCCCGCCGCCAGAGCAAATAGACATTTTCAATGGTAATTTGCTCTATGGCGGCTTATTGCTGCTTCAGCGGAATAAATCCGGTTTCGGCCACTGCCTTCTGGCCTTTTTTCGGGTCCACCAGATAGTCCACCAGTTTTTTCACCGCGCCGGCGGGCGCGCCGTTGGTAAAGATGTACAGTTCGCGGGCGATGGGCCACGTGCCCGAAAGCGCGGCTTCCGGCGTGGCCGCCATGCCGTCCACGTTCAGTTTTTTCAGCGACGGGTTCAGGTAGCCGAAGCCGATGTACCCTATGGCCTTTTTGTTTTTAGAAACGGCCTGGGCCACGGCCCCGTTGGAAGCCTGCAACAGTGCGGAAGCCGCTACCTTCTCCTTGCTCATGATCTTCTGCTCCCAGGTTTCGTAGGTGCCGGACGATGTGTCGCGGGAAATGACCACGATCTTCTCGTCCTTGCCGCCCAGATCCTTCCAGTTGGTAATCCGTCCGGCGTAGATGTCGCGCAGTTGCTGAACGGAAAGATCATTCACGGGGTTGTCCGGGTGCACAATGGGAATCAGGGCGTCCAGGGCCACGGCGGTGCGCACGGCGTTCACGCCCCTGGCCTTTCCTTCGGCGATTTCCGATTTTTCAATGTCGCGTGAAGACATGGCCACCTGGCACAATCCCTCGTTCAGGGCCTTGATGCCGTTGCCGGAACCGCCGCCGGAAATGGCCAGCGATATGTCGGGATTGGCGGCCATAAAGGCTTCCCCGGCTTTTTGCATCACCGGCAGCACCGTGGTGGAGCCGGAAATGATGATCTCGTCGGCGGCAAACGCCGGGGAGGCGCAAAACAGTCCGACTAAAAGGGAAAATGCGGCTATGCGTTTCATGATTTCTCTCCTGCCGTTAAGGGGGTTGTTCCGGTTGCGTCCGGCCCGCGCACCGCTTGCGCCGGGTCCGGAGTTTTACGGTTCCGGACGAAAGCGGCGCGCGCGTTGTCCGCCCGGACCGCTTTTTCGCGGACCACACTCAGGCACGCGCGTTACAAAAATGTGGCGGGCATGCGAAGGGCGAACGACATATTTGTCACCCTATCGTAACCCGGCCTTCACCGGCCCGACTCCTTACGCGGGCATTAACCACAGCATCCGATACGGGCATCGCGGCAAAAGAACCGCCGCCGGGCGGAAGACGGCATTGCGCGCGGCGCCACTCCCGGCTACTATTACCGGTATTCGTTATGATAACATCTGTTTGCCGCGGAAACCAGAGCCGAACTTTTTACACAGGACCGCCCATGACGACGCAAACCGTGCTTATAGTCGAGGATGAACAGGATATCCGCGAGCTTCTGGCCTTTAATCTCAAGCGGGAGGGCTTCGCCGTGCTTGAGGCGGAAAACGGCGGCCGCGCCCTGGAACTGGCGCGGGAAAAGCGACCCGACATCCTTTTGCTGGATCTGATGCTGCCGGACACCGACGGACTGAGCGTGTGCAAAGCCCTGCAGCGTGACGCGCGGACCGGCGCCATTCCGGTCATCATGCTCACGGCCAAGGGAGAAGAAGTGGACCGCATCGTGGGCCTTGAGCTGGGCGCGGCCGACTATATCGTCAAACCCTTCAGCCTGCGCGAGGTGGTCCTGCGCATCCGCGCCGTGCTGCGGCGCGGCACGGAACAGGCCGAGGCCGTCCGCCTTGAATGCGGGGCCATTGTTCTGGACATGGCCAGCCACGCCGTGACGGTGCGCGGAACGCCCGTGGATCTCACGGTGACGGAGTTCCGCCTGCTGGAGGATCTGATCCGCAACAGGGGCAAAGTGCGCAGCCGCGAGCAGCTTTTGAACACCGTGTGGGGGTACAGCTTCGAAGGATACGCCCGCACCGTGGATACCCACGTGCGCCGCCTGCGGGCCAAACTGGGGGACGAGGCGGAATCCGTGGAAACAGTGCGCGGCATAGGCTACCGCGCCAGGGCCGAGCAATGAACCCGGAAACCGAATCGTTGCAGTCCAGGCTGTTCTGGGCCTTTGCCCTGGTTACGGCCATAGCGGCGGCCCTGCCCGCACTTTTTTACCGCAACGCCCTGTACGAGGACCGGCTGCGACTGGCCGGGGACGAAGGGCTGGCCCAGGCGCGTTTCGCCAAAAGCCTGCTGGACACGCGCCCCACGAAAGACCAGATCAACCGGCTTTTCGAATCCGTAAAAAGCATGGCCCTGCGCATGACCCTTGCCGACGCCTCGGGCAATGTTCTGCGCGATTCGCACATCGCTCCGGAGGCTTTGCCGGCGGTGGACAACCACAACGACCGCCCGGAAATCGAAAGCGCCCGCAGGACGGGACAGGGAGTATCCATGCGCCACAGCGACAGCCTGGGCATCGACACCGTGTACGCCGCCGTGCCCCTTGCCGACGGGGGCATTGTGCGCATGGGCGTGCCCGTGGCCGATATCCGGCGCGGGTTCGAGGCCGAGGTTTCCTCTCTGGGCCTTGTCATCGCGGGGGTGGCGGGTTTTTGCCTGGCGCTTTCCATCATCATCACCGACAGGGTGCGCAAGGTTCTTTCCTCCATGACCGAGGTGGTGAAGTCCATGTCCCTGGGCAAAGGCCGCCGCCTGTACGATGTTCCGGGCAAAGAGTTCGTGCCCCTGGCCGAAGCCGTCAACCGCATGGCCGACGATATCGCGGAATACGTGCGCACCTCCAGCGATCAGAAAAGCCAGCTTGAGGCCATCCTCAACAGCATGCACGAAGGGGTGCTGGTGCTTGGCCCTTCCGGCAATATCCGGCGCCGCAACAAGGCCATGGAAAAGCTCTTTCCGGCGGTGGCGCGGGCCGACGGCAGGCAGCTGATCGAGGCCGTCCCGGTCCCCGCCCTGCAACGCCGGGTGGATGAACTGCTGCGCGCGAGGGATGACGGGGAAGAACAGGCCGCGGCGCTCATGGAAAATAACGAAGACGATTCCGTGCACTTTGAATTGCCCGCCGGGCGTTTTTTGGTGGCGCACCTTTCCCGGCCCGTGGAAAGCACCGAATCTCTGGGCGCGGTCATCGTGGTTTACGACGCCACGGAAATCATGCGCCTTGAGCGCATGCGCCGCGACTTTATCACCAACGTCTCGCACGAGCTGCGCACGCCCCTCACCGCCATCAGCGGCTACGCCGAAACCTTGATGGACCTGGAAAACACGGATGACAAAAACCGCCTTTTCGCCGGGATCATCCACAAACACGCCACTTCCCTGGCCAGGGTGATCAACGACCTGCTGTCCCTGGCGCGGGTCGAAAACGCGCGCGAAGACATCCGCCTTGTGCCCACGGACCCGCAAAAGGCGCTGGAAGAAGCCCTTAGCGCCTGCCGCGCGCAGACGGATCAAAAAAGCCTGCGCGTCATCTCGGATATGGAAAGCGCCCCCCTGGTGCGGGGCAACGCCGCCCTGCTCGCCCAGACCTTCCGCAACCTTCTGGAAAACGCCTGCCGCTATTCCCCCGAAGGAAGCCAGGTTCGCGTCGCGGCAAAGCGCGACGGCTCAAACGTCATCTTCACCGTGGCCGACAACGGCCCCGGCATTCCCCCCGACGAACTGCCGCGCATCTTCGAACGCTTCTACCAGGTGGAAAAAGGGCGCAACAGCGGATCGGCGGGCATAGGGCTGGCCATCTGCAAGCATATCATCGAACGGCACGGCGGCCGCATCTGGGCGGAAAGCCCCCACGAAGACGCCGCCACCGCCATGCTGTTCACCCTGCCCGCGGCGGATACGGAGACCGATTCCCAATGACTGTCGAATGCAAACTGACCACGCGCAACCTGGATTTCTTCTACGGCAAGGTCCAGGCCCTTTTTGACGTAAACCTGAACTTTCCGGCCAACCGGGTCACGGCCCTGATCGGCCCTTCCGGCTGCGGCAAAAGCACCTTTCTGCGCTGCCTCAACCGTATGAACGATCTTATTCCCGGCGCGCGCGCCACGGGCGCCATACAGCTGGACGGCGAAGACGTAAACAGCCCCCGCACCGACGTGGTATCCCTGCGCCGCCGCGTGGGCATGGTGTTCCAGAAGCCCAACCCCTTTCCCAAGACCATCTTCGAAAACGTGGCCTACGGCCTGCGCGTCAACGGCATGGACAAGGCCCTTATCGCCGGCCGGGTGGAAGAATCCCTGCGCCGCGCCGCCATCTTCGATGAAGTCAAGGACAGGCTGCACGCCTCGGCCCTGGGGCTTTCCGGCGGGCAGCAGCAGCGGCTGTGCATCGCCCGCGCCCTGGCCGTGGAGCCCCAGGTGCTGCTTATGGACGAGCCGGCCAGCGCCCTGGACCCCATAGCCACGCAAAAAATCGAGGAAAGCATCCACGAACTGAAACACCAGCTCACCATCATCATCGTCACCCACAATATGCAGCAGGCCGCGCGGATTTCGGACCGCACCGCCTTTTTCTACATGGGCAAACTTATAGAAGAAGACGACACCGGGGTCATGTTCACGCGGCCCAAACTTAACCAGACGGAAGACTACATCACAGGCAGGTTCGGCTGATGAACGGAAAACAAACACAACTGCAACAGGCTCTTACCCAGCTTCGCACCCGGCTGCTGGTCATGTGCGCCGCTGTGGGCATAGCCGTGGACGAGGCCTGCGAGGCCCTTTCTTCGGGCAACATGGGACGGGCAAGCGCCGTGGTCGACGGCGACACCGCCGTCAACGCCCTGGAAAACGAAATCGACGAAATGGCCCTTTCCCTGCTGGTGCGCAACCAGCCCGTGGCGCACGACCTGCGCTTTGTGGTGGCCACCCTGCGCATGGTCATCGATCTGGAACGCATAGGCGACGAGGCCGCCAGCATCGCCGAGCGCGCCATCATCCTCAATGAAGCCCCGCCGGAGCCGGTGATGGAGGCGGTGCGCCCGCTTATGGACAGCGCCATCCTGCTGTACAAAAAAGCGGTGGAAGCCTTCCGCGCGGGCGACATCGACGCGGCCATCGAAATCTGCCGGGGCGGCGACGAAATCGCGCAACTGGAAGTGGCGGCCCTGCACCGGGTCATGGACTACTTTTGCCCCGAGCGCGGATCCGAGCAAAACCGGCTGTACGCGGGCATGCACGGGATTCTTATCTGCCGGGCGCTCAACCGCATCTGCCGCCGCGCCGCCAACATCGCGGAACACACGTACTTTCTGGTGCGGGGCGTGGACATCAAGCACAAAAAAGAGTGCCTGTCCAAGGTGTGAAAATATCCGGCGCCGGGTCCAGCGAGATTGTCGGGGCTGCCGCCCCCTTCTGGCAGGGGGATTATTCCCCCGCCGGTAAAGGGACGGCCTTTCCCAAAAATTCAAACCGGCCCAACACCGAATAATTACAGCCCTTTCTTTCGGGTAAAAAATATCGTAATGGCGAAGGGAACCTTTCCGGGGCGCCTGCGCGCCTTGTCCAAACCAAGGAGCTCCCATGAAACCCCTTCGCCTAGCGGGCCTGTGCCTGTTCGCGCTCTCCTTTCTCGCCTCCCCCTCCCCGGCGGAAACCGTCATCGAGGAAAAAACCAAGCCCAAACGGCTGGTGGAAGTGGCCTTTGTCCTGGACACCACCGGGTCCATGGCCAACCTCATCGACGGAGCCAAGAAAAAGATCTGGTCCATCGCCAACACCATCGCGGATCAGTACCCGGACGCGGAAATCCGCTTCGGCCTGGTGGGCTACCGGGACATCGGCGACGAATACGTCACCAAAGAGTTTCGCCTGACCACGGACCTCCAGAGCATCTACGCCAAACTGCTGGCCTTTGCGGCCGACGGCGGCGGGGACACGCCGGAATCGGTCAACGAAGCCCTGGACGTGGCCGTGACCAAGCTGGGCTGGAGCGACAAAAACCAGGTCAAGGCCGACCGCATCCTGTTTCTGGTGGGCGACGCCCCGCCCCACATGGACTACAAGCAGGACCGCAAGTACCCCGTGGTCATTGCCGAGGCCGTGAAAAAAGGCATCGTCGTCAACGCCGTGCAGGCGGGCGATATGGACTCCACCCGCAAAATCTGGAAGGAAATGGCCGCCCTGGGCAAGGGCGAGTACCTGGCCATTCCCCAGGACGGCGGCAGGGTCGTCGTCATCGCCACTCCCTATGACGACGAGATCCTGATCATCCAGCGCAGGCTCAACCTGACGCTCATCCCTTACGGTTCCATGGAACGGCAGATGGAAGTCTCGGGCAAGGCGGCCATGTACGCTTCCGCCCCCAAGGAGGCGGCGGCGGACATGGCCAAGTACGTGAGCAAGTCCGAAAAGGGCCGGTCCGTTGTCACCGGCGGCGGCGACCTGGTGGCCGACGTGAAGGAAGGGCGCGAAAAGCTCAGCGATGTGCCGCAAAAAGAACTGCCCGCCGACATGCAGAAGATGACGGAACAGGAGCGGGCGAGCCACCTGGAGGCCAAGGCGGGCGAGCGCGAGGCGCTTTCGCGCCAGTTGGCGGAACTGGTATCCAGGCGCGACGCCTTTATTCTTGAGCAGGAAAAAAGCTCCCCCAAGGCCCCGGCCGACTCCTTCGATTCCGGCATCAAAAAAACTTTGGAAAAGCAGATGAAATAGACGCCGTTTCAGGAAGTTTTCCATCCCCGGAAAGGTTCAGCCGGAAGCCGCCGGTCTCGGCTTCATTTGCCGCTAAACAAGAAAGGCAAACTTTTTGTCCGGGGCCTGGAATCTTTTGTCCCGCCCCCGGACCAAAAGCGCGGCCTGACGCGGCATCACGGCAAAATAAACCGATACCGGCTTGACAGTGCATTATCTTGCGCTCTAATCTAACCGATTACGGTTCGCCGCGGCGCGCCGTACCGGAACATTTCGCGCTCAAGATCCTTGCGCGGCGGCGGGCAAAGCCAGCCCGCAAGGCTTTTGCGGCGGGGATTCGCGGACGAATCCCCGCGGAACGATCCGCGCGTTTCATTAGAAGTCGTTTCATAATTCCTTATAAAATGACTTCTAACGCCGGGCGGCAGTCCGGCGCGCCGCCAAGGGCGGCGTGAGCGAGCCGGAAACCACGTTTTCCGGCGAAGCGATCCTCATAAATCGGTCAATGGACGATTTATGAAATGAGTACTAGTGATCTGCTCCAACCGCTTTCCGTGCTCCTGATACAGCAACCCCTAGCATTACGAGGCTTCCTTATGAATATTTCCATGGGCAAAGGTCTGACCTTTGACGATGTGCTGCTTTTGCCGGGGTATTCCGAAATAACCCCGGACCGGGTGGACGTGGCCTCCTATCTTTCCCCTTCCATCCGCCTGAACATCCCCCTGGTTTCCGCCGCCATGGATACGGTCACGGAGTCCGACATGGCCATTTCCATGGCCCGCAACGGCGGCGTGGGCGTTATACACAAGAATATCCCCATAGAAATACAAAAGCTGGAAGTGGAAAAGGTCAAAAAGTCCGAAAGCGGCATGATTACCGCTCCGGTAACCGTGCACCCCAACGACACCGTGGAAAAGGCCCTGGAACTTATGCGCGAATTCCGCGTTTCCGGCCTGCCCGTGGTGCGCGGTTCCCGGCTGGCCGGCATCCTGACCAACCGCGACGTGCGCTTCGTCAAAGACCTTGCCACAACAAAGGTCAAAGAGGTCATGACCAGCCGCAACCTGGTTACGGTGCCCGTGGGCACCACTCTTGAAGAAGCCAAGGAGCACCTGCACAAAAACCGCATTGAAAAGCTGCTGGTTGTGGACGAAAACAGGCAGCTGCGCGGCCTTATCACCATGAAAGACATAGAAAAGATTAAAAAATACCCCAATTCCTGCAAGGACGACGGCGGCCGCCTGCGCGTGGGCGCGGCCATCGGCGTGGGGGCCGACACCCTGCCCAGGGCCGAGGCCCTGCTGGAAGCGGGGGCCGACTTTCTGGTCATCGATTCCGCTCACGGCCATTCGTCCAACGTGCTCAACGCCATTGCCTCCGTGCGCGCCGCCTGGCCCAATTGCCAGATTGTCGCGGGCAACATCGGCACGTACGAAGGGGCGAAGGCCATCTTCAAGGCCGGGGCCGACACCGTAAAGGTGGGCATCGGGCCCGGATCCATCTGCACCACCCGCATCGTGGCCGGGGTGGGCGTGCCGCAGATCACCGCCGTGGTCGAGGCGACCCGCGCCGCCAAGGAAGCCAACCGCTGCGTCATCGCCGACGGCGGCGTCAAGTATTCCGGCGACATCGTGAAGGCCCTGGCCGTGGGCGCGCACAGCGTGATGATCGGCGGGCTTTTCGCGGGCAGCGAGGAAAGCCCCGGCGAAACCATTTTGTACCAGGGCCGCACCTACAAAATTTACCGCGGCATGGGCTCTATCGACGCCATGAAGGAAGGAAGCTCCGACCGCTACTTTCAGGAAAAAAGCAAGAAACTGGTGCCGGAAGGCATCGTGGGCCGCGTGCCCTACAAGGGGCCGGTAAGCGACAACCTGTATCAGCTTGTGGGCGGCCTGCGCTCGGGCATGGGCTACGTGGGCGCGGCGGACCTTGCGGAACTGCGGGACAAGGCCCGGTTTGTGGAAATTTCCACGGCGGGCCTGCGCGAAAGCCACGTGCACGACGTCATCATCACCAAGGAAGCCCCCAACTATCAGGTGGATAAAAGCTAGAGGGGCCGTTTCACAGTAAATCTTTCTCCAATCAAAACGCTCCGGCATTGCGAAGCGAAGAGGAACAACATCCGCAATGGCGCGGGCGGGCTTTGCCCGCCGCCTGGCGGCGGTTTCAAGCATGAAATGCCAAAGGACAGATTATGGCCGACTATTCCAAAGTGCTGATTATTGACTACGGCGCCCAATACACCCAGCTTATCGCCCGCCGGGTGCGCGAGGCCGGCGTCTATTCCGAAATCCTTCCCTGCACCGCGCCGGACGGGCGCATCGCCGCCGCCGCCCCTTCGGCGGTGATCCTTTCCGGGGGGCCCGACAACGTGGGCGACCCGGACGCCCCCACTCTCAGCCCGGCCATTCTTGCCCTTGGCGTGCCGGTGCTGGGCATCTGCTACGGCATGCAGCTTCTGGCCCACACCCTGGGCGGCAGACTTGCCAACGCCCAGAACAGGGAATACGGCGCGGCGCAACTGCACCTGCACCAGAACAGCACCTGCCTGTGGGACAACGTTCCCCAGCCCTCCACCGTATGGATGTCCCACGGCAACCACGTCACCGCCCTGCCCCCGGGCTTTACGGCCACCGCGTATACGCAGAGCCTGGAAATCGCGGCCATGTCCGACGAAAAGCGTAAAATCCACGCCGTGCAGTTCCATCCCGAGGTGCACCACACGGAACACGGAACCGCCATCCTGCGCAATTTTCTGTTCAACGTCGCCGGGCTTAAGGCCGACTGGACCATGTCCTCCTTTGTGGAGCGTTCCGTCAGCGAATGCCGGAAAAAGATCAGCGGCGACAACGTGGTGCTGGCCCTTTCCGGGGGCGTGGACTCCACCGTGGTGGCCGCCCTGCTGCACCGGGCCGTGGGCGGAAAGCTCCACTGCATCTTTGTGGATCACGGCCTTATGCGCCACAACGAGGGCGAAGAGGTCGCGGCCATGTTCAAAAAACACATGCCGGGCCTGAACCTGCACCACCTCAAGGAAGCCGATCTTTTTCTGGGACGGCTCAGGGGCGTCGACGACCCGGAAGAAAAACGCAAAATCATCGGGCGCACCTTTATCGAGATCTTTGACCGCGAAGCCAGAAAACTTCCCAACGTCCGCTTTCTGGGACAGGGCACCATCTATCCCGACGTCATCGAGTCCTATTCCGCCAAGGGCGTGGTCATCAAAAGCCACCACAACGTAGGCGGTCTGCCGGAAAAGATGCACCTGGAACTGGTGGAACCTTTGCGCGAGCTTTTCAAGGACGAAGTGCGCGCGCTGGGCACGGAACTGGGCCTGCCCGACGACCTTGTCTGGCGGCAGCCCTTCCCCGGCCCCGGACTGGCCGTGCGCGTCCTGGGCGAAGTGACGGAAGACCGCCTGGCCATCCTGCGCGCCGCCGACCATATCGTGCAGCAGGAACTGCGCGCCTCCGGCTGGTACCGCAAGGTCTGGCAGGGATTCGCCGTGCTGCTGCCCCTGCGCACCGTGGGAGTGATGGGCGACGCCCGCACCTATGAGAACGTGGTGGCCCTGCGCGTGGTCAACAGCGTGGACGCCATGACGGCGGACTGGTCGCGCCTGCCCTACGAGTTGCTGGCCGCCATGTCCGGGCGCATCATCAGCGAGGTCAAGGGCATAAACCGGGTGGTGTACGACGTTTCCTCCAAGCCGCCCAGCACCATCGAATGGGAATAGCCGAAGGCGCTTTTTCAGCGTTCATCCGCGCGACGGGGAGCAACCCCGTCCCGTTTTCGCATTGCCGTTCAGGGGCGGGCAAGGCCCGCCCGGAACAATCCACAAAAAGGCATGTTCCGATCCGCCCGGGCTTTGCCCGGCTTGGCAATCTGACCCGCCCCGGGTTTTTCCCGGTTTGACAAAAGGACAGGTTCTTCGGGCAAGACCTGGCCCGGCTGATCTTTGCCGGAAACCCCGCCGGCAAAACAGCCCCGCAAGACAATAGCCTTTCGTCGCGATTTCCGTTATCCAAAACTCGAAGCGCACAGCCCGGCGCGTACAGTTGAAGCAAGGACATACACATGTTCGGCATTGGAACCTCAGAATTTCTGGTCATCATTGTAGTAGCCATCCTGGTTATGGGCCCGGAGCATTTGCCCAAAATAATGCGCACCATGCAAAAGGTCATGTCGGATTTTCGCCGCGTGAGCACGGAATTTCAACGTGCCGTCAACCTTGAGGCCAACCAGGCGGAATACCAGGAACGCCAGCGTGAATTGAGGGAAGAAGAAGCCCGCGCCAAAAAGAAAAAGAAGAAGCAGGACGCCGACGCGCAAACCGGGGAAGAGCCGGCCCGTGAAAAAACGGAAACGCCCGGGCCTGCCCCTGCGGCTTCCGAAGACCCAACCTCACGGGATACCCGGCGGGCCGAGCCCCCCGCGGATAAAGCCGCCGGGCCGGAAGCGTCCACGGCCGGCGCCGCGACAACCGGTTCTTCAGCCGCCGCCGCAAATACCGGCGAATCCGCCTCAGCCGCGCCTTCCGCCGCCGCGGAGCCCGGCGCAGCTTCCGCCGCCGCGGAGCCCGGCGCGGAGACTTCCGGCGCAGCTTCCGCCGCAAGTTCCACTTCCGCCGAAACACAAGGGGGACAGGCATGAGCCCCAAAGACAACTACTTCCCGGAGGATGAACGTTCCTCTATGGATTGGGAAGACGACCACAGCATGACGGATCACGACCTGGAGGCGGAACTGGAAGCCAAGCTCGGGGCGGCGCAGCCCCTGCCCGCGCCTTCCGCGACGCGGGAGGGCAGCCCTTCCGTTCCCGACGAACACGCCCATCCCGCCCATCCCGCCCATCCCGAGGACGGCTATTATCCGGAGGACGAGCGCTCCTCCATGGACTGGGAAGACGACCACAGCATGCCCCACCATGAGCCGGAACCTTCCTCCGTTCTGAAATCGTCCGCCGCCGCCGCCGGGCAGGCCGTTTTGCCCCAGGCCGGGGCGGATGACTGGCACCACGAGGACGACGACCGTTCCCACATGGAATGGGACGAAGACGACCACAGCATGACGGATCACGACCTGGAGGCGGAACTGGAAGCCAAGCTCGGCGCGGCGCGGCCCCTGCCCGCCCCTTCCGCTCCGGAACCGGCCCCCCCGCCCGCTCCCGACCATCACGAACACCCTGAAGGCCACTACTATCCGGAGGACGAACGCTCCTCCATGGACTGGGAAGATGACCACAGCGTGCCCGATCACGACGCCAGGGCGGCCCATCACTCCGGCAAGCAAGGGGGTGAGCCTCAGGCGTCCCCTTTTCCGGAAAACGCCGGGGATCCTGACAGGGACATGCACCCCGGCCTTGCCGCCTCCTTTGCCGCCTTCCAAGCCCATGCGGCGGACGGCAACGGACAGGAGAGCCCGGACGGGGAATCTTTGAAGAACCCGGAAAACGGCGAAGCCCCCGCCGGAGGCCCGACTTCGGAAAAAGGATGCGCCCCGGACGATGCGCCGGACCGGCCGGACAACGGAACGGATGACGCCCCGGACGGGGATAAGGACGAAGATTCGGAAAACGCTTCCGCCGCTGTTCAAAAAAGCGGCGAAGGATCGGCAAACGCCCCCGCAGGGACGGAATCGGCGGAAAGCGACGGCCAACCTTCCGCCCCTGCCGAAACCGCCGCGGCGCTTGCCGTTGCCGCCGGGGCCGCCCCTCCGGCCCCGCCCGCCGGCAACGATGGAAAAGGGGGAGAAGAGGATAAGGAAGAAGGGGAAACAAACGACGCCGACGCGGAAGAGCGCGGCGACCGTCCCATGACCTTGCGCGACCACCTTGTGGAGTTGCGCCGCCGCATGGCCCGCGCCTTTCTGGCTGTGGTTCTGGGATTCTGCGCCTGCTATCCCTTTGCGGAGCAAATCTTCAACTTTCTGCTGGCCCCCCTGCAAAAGGCCATGCCGCCCGACAGCAGGTTCATCTTCACCTCCCCGCCGGAAGCGTTTTTCACGTACATGAAGGCCGCCTTCGTGGTCGGGATTTTCGTCTCCTGCCCCCTGATCTTTTACCAGCTATGGGCCTTTATCGCGCCGGGGCTGTATAAGGAGGAAAAGGTCTACGTCCTGCCCGTGGCCTTTTTCTCCGCCCTGTTCTTCATCAGCGGCGGGGCTTTTTGCTATTTCGTCGCCTTTCCCTTTGCCTTTCAATTTTTCATGAGCTACTACACGGCGAACATCCTGCCCATGCCCAAGATGGACGAATCCTTCAGCTTTGTGCTGCAGCTTCTTCTTGCCTTCGGCCTGGTGTTCGAACTGCCGCTGTTCGTCTTTTTCCTTTCCCGGCTGGGTCTGGTGACAGCGGCGTGGCTGCGCAAGATCCGCCGCTACGCCATCCTGGTCAACGTCATCGTGGCCGCTGTCCTTACCCCGCCCGACGTCATGTCGCAAATGCTTATGGCGGGACCACTGCTTTTGTTGTATGAAATAAGCATCCTCATCGCCGCCGTATTCGGCAAGAAGAAGCCCGAGCCGGATCCCGAAGAAGATGATGAGGAGGATGACGAGGACGAGGACGACGACGACGAAGAAGAAGACGATGAAGAGGATGCCGCCAAAGAGAGGGCAAAAGCATGAGCAACGCTCCGTCCGCCGAAAAAAAGCATGCTTCCGCCCGTATGGCGGAAGTGGTCCGCAAGACGCATGAAACCGCCATCGCCCTGCGCCTGTGCCTTGACGGCTCGGGCAAAACAGAGGTGAACACCGGTTTCGGCATGGCCGACCACATGATTACTCTGATCGCCTTTTGGGCCGGGTTCGATCTGGACCTGGAATGCCGGGGCGATCTTTCGGTGGACGCCCACCACACGGTGGAAGACGTGGCCCTGTGCCTGGGGCAGGCGCTGGATTCGGCCCTGGACGACAAAAAAGGCATCGCCCGCACGGGCGCGGCCAGGGTGCCCATGGACGAAGCCCTGGCCGACGTATGCGTGGACCTTTCCGGCCGTCCTTACCTTGTCATGCGGGGCAGCGAACTGCTGCCCCCGCTCATCGCCGGAGAAGAACGCGACCTGTGGCGCGAATTTTTCAAGTCCCTGGCGGCCGGGGCCAGGATGAACCTGCACGTTTCCCTTTTGTACGGGCAAAACGGGCACCATTTGCTGGAGTCGGCCTGCAAGGGCCTGGGGCTTGCCTTGCGCGGCGCCGTTACCCATAACCGGGCAACCATCATGAGCACCAAAGGGAGTATAGACTGATGCGCATCACATCCATTTTCCGTATTGGAGCCTGCGTGGTTCTTGCTCTGGGCCTCTTTTCCTGCGCCACCCCCAAACAGCCCCCCCTGCCCGTGGGCGATCTTAAGCTGGGCGTCGCCTACTTCACCCAGCCCGCACAGCCGGCGGACCTGCTGGCCGGCTACATGCCCAAGGACGTTCCCCGCATCGACGAAAAAGTGCTGAACGAAATGGATGCCCTTTTGGCCGAAGTGCTGGCCAAAGACTCGCAAAACAGCTTTGCCAGCCGCCAAAGCGCCCTGCATTGCAGCAAGGAGCTGCCCGAGCAGACAACCCGTCATCAGGCCGCCCTGCGCAAGTGGTGCGCCGTGGGACGCTGCATGGGCGTGGATATTCTGCTGGTTCCGCAACTGCAGGAATGGCACGAACGCGAAGGCAAGGAATACGGCGCCGCCGTTCCCGCCAAAGTGGTCATGGACATCTTTGTGCTGGACGTGCGCGCGGAATCCTTGATCTCCCGCTCGCGCTATGACGAGACCCAGTCCGCCCTTACCACCAACCTGCTGGATACCGGCAAGTTCCTCCATCGCGGCGGCAAGTGGGTCCAGGCCCGCGATCTCGCCCGCGAAGGCATGGAAAAAGCCGTCAAGGAGCTGGGTCTGTGATCGTCTTTCCCGCCGTCGACATCAAGGGAGGACAGTGCGTACGGCTGAAAAAGGGCCGCGCCGACCAGGAAACCGTCTTTTCCAGCGATCCGGTGGAGGCCGCCCTGCACTGGCAAAACCTGGGCGCCCAATGGCTGCACCTGGTGGATCTGGACGGCGCCTTTGCCGGAAAGCCCGTCAACCTGCCGCTGATCACCCGTTTGTGCAAGGCCCTTTCCATCCCCGTGCAGATGGGCGGCGGCATCCGGGATCTGGACACGGCCCGCGCCTATATCGGCGCGGGGGTTACCCGCCTGATCATCGGCACACTGGCCCTTGAAGACCCCGAAGCCTACGGGCGCATCTGCGCCGCCCTGCCGGGCAAAATCGGCGTCTCTCTGGACACCGAGGACGGCAGGCTGAAAACCAAGGGATGGGTGGGCGATTCCGGGCTGGCCATTGTTGACGTGCTGCCCCGCCTGCATCAACAGGGCACCGCATTTATCATCCATACCGACATCGACCGAGACGGCATGCAAAGCGGAGTCAACCTGGCCCTGCTTACCGATCTGGCCGGCATCAGCCCCGTGCCCCTGGTCGCCGCCGGGGGCGTGGCCACCCTGGACGATATCCGCAACCTGTACCCCTTAAGCAAAAGCGGCAACCTGCAAGGCGCCATTACCGGCCGCGCCATCTACGAGGGCACCCTCGACCTGCGCGAAGCCCTGCGATGGATCGCCGCCCAGGCCTGAGGCTGTGCATGAATCCCGGTCAGGCCTGAGGCTGTGCATGAATCCCAGGTCAGGGCTGAAGCTATAAGGAGGAACAGATGCCAGAGTTCAACGTCGCCATTGTCGAGCGCCCCGCCGTGCGCCTTGCCGGCATATCCGTGGGCACCAGCATCCCAAAGGCCCCCAAGGACTGCCACGACCTGTGGGAGCCTTTCGTGCCCTTTATGGAAGAACGGTTCAAAACGCGCCCCGCCGTGGCTTTCGGCGCGTCTTTTCTTATTGACGGCGAAGCCGGAACCTTCACCTACTGGGCGGCCGTGGAACTTGACCCGGACGAGCCCCTGCCCGCCGGGCTGCGCGAAACCGCCCTGCCCGCCGGAACCTTTGCCTCCTGCCTTGTGACGGACATGAAAGACCTGCCCGCCGCCTATCAGTACCTTTACGCGGGGGACTATCTTCCCCCGGACCTTGGCCCGCGCTATGACGCTCCCTGCTACGAGCTGTACCCCGACGATTTCATGCAAACCGGCGCTTTTACGCTGTACATGCCCCTGACGAAAAAGGCCTGATCCCGCCCGCAAAACACAGCCGCGCGCCCGGCCGGAAATACCCCGGGCCGGGCGCGCAAAGCATTCCACCATGACAGCCTCCCTGCCCTTTCCGCCCGATGCCGGCCTTGACGAGCTTATCGCCCTTGCCGGGAAAAAATACGCCCTGGAATTTGAAGAAATCAGCGCCGGGGGCGTTACCCTGTCCATCCTGCAAATCGCGGACATGCGCTCCAGGCTGGACGAAATGATCCGCAACGGCGCGCTGGAAGACGCCCTGCACACCCTGCCCCTGTGGGCGAAAATCTGGCCCGCCTCGCTTATCCTGGGCCATTGCCTGCGCCATGTGCCCCCGGCCGGGCACAGCCTGCTGGAAATAGGCGCGGGCTGCGGCGTTACCGGCCTGGTGGCCGCGGCCCTGGGGTTTGAGCGGGTTTGCATCACCGACATCAACGAGGACGCCCTGCTTTTCGCCCGCATCAACGCGCTGAAAAACGGCCTGGGAGATCGCGTGGACGTGCGCCGGGCGGACGTGCGCGAAGACCGGCTGGGCGAGCGGTTTTCCCTTATTCTGGGCGCGGAAATCCTGTACCTGGAAGATCTGTACCGCCCCCTGGTCAAATTCCTGTTGCGCCACCTGCGCCCCAAAAGCGCCGTTCCCGCGCCCGAGGCCCTTCTGGCCACCGACCACCGCAGAAACGCCAAACGCTTCTTCAAGCTGGCGGAAAAAGAATTCGCCGTCGCCCACAAGCAGATCAGCGCGCGCAGCACCGGGGACGAAGACAACCCGGAACGTCATCTGCTGACCCTGCACCGCCTTGCTCCGCTGCGGTAGGGGCTGTCTCCATAGTTCCGTCTGACGTAAAAACCCCCTGTATTGTTCAGGGGTTGCCAGCGCCATCTTTTGGGCGTACTCGAATTTTTTATCCACGATGACATTGCAACCCTGGTACAGAACATGATCCGTCTTGACCCCTGCCCCAAAAACTATTCCACCGACCAGGACAAGGCCGTGGCCCCTTCCCGCACGTTGCGGGAAGTAAAGGACCGCCTGTCCGGGCTGAACATCTCCATCCTGGCCGAAACCCGCCGCATCGACGCGGGCAGGCTGGGCATTCCCGTATATCTCGGCGTATGCGGCGCGGACGCGCGCGCCGTCATGCCCACCCGCAAGCAGATGGGCAAGGGGGCCAGCGCCGAACAGGCCGAAGCCTCGGCCCTGATGGAACTGATGGAGCGCTACGGCTTTTTCACCTTCTGGGAACGCATGCCCGGCGCCCTGTACGCCACCTGGAGCGAAGCCGAGGCCCGCTTCGGCGGCGATCTCATGTCCCTTGAAGAAATAGTCCGCGCCTGCCACGACCGCATCGGCGCGGAAGACGCCCGGCGCATCATGGACCTGCGCCGCTGGAGCTTTTTTCCCGCCACGCGCATCGTTGACGGAAAAACCGTCCATGTTCCGCTGGATCTCTTCCGCCGTCTGGGGGAATTCAACGGCTCTTCCGCCGGCAACACCGACGTGGAGTCCATCCTGCAAGGGGCCTGCGAGCTGATCGAGCGGCACACCTGCTGCATCGCCGACCAGAACAGGCCCGTTCTGCCCACCATCGATCCCGCTTCCCTGGACGATCCCGTGCTGGCGGACCTGGCGGAAAAATTCCGGAAAAACGGCGTGCGCGTGCTGCTGAAAGACTTTTCCCTGGGCATGCCCGCCCCGGTAGTGGCGGCCCTGGCCCTGGACCCGGCAACGTTTCCGCTCGCGTCCGAAATCGTCTTCACCGCCGGATGCGCCGCCGGTCCGGCCAAGGCCGCCATCCGCGCCCTGACCGAGGTGGCCCAGCTTGCCGGGGATTTTTGCACCTCGTCCTGTTACGAGGCCTCGGGCCTGCCCAAGTTCGAATCCCCGGAAGAAGCCGCCTGGCTGCAGGCCGGGGAAACCGTCCCCCTGGCCTCGCTGCCGGGCCTCGAATCCGACGACATTCTCACGGAACTGCAAATCCTGGCCAAGGGCCTGCGCGCCAAGGGCTTTACCCTGTACAGCGTCGCGACCACCCACCCGGAAACGCGCGTGCCCACCCACTACAGCTTTGTGCCGGGCTTTCGTTTTCGCGAGCGGGACAAAAACGCCTCGCTGGGGCTGTTCGCCGGACGCATGATCTCGGAAGAAGCGGACAAATCCACGGCGGAACACGCCCTGGGCGTGCTGGAAAGCATCTATCCGGGCGCGCACTTCATCCCCTTTTTCCGGGGCATGCTGGCCCTGCGCGAGGAAGATTTCCCCGCCGCGCGCGCGCTGTTCGCCCGGGCCGAGCCTTTGCAGCCGGAAGAAGAGTCCCGCGCCCTGACCGCTTTTTACCACGCCTACACGCACACCCTGGAAGGGGAGTGGGAACAGGCCCTGCCCGGCCTTAAGCGCGCCGCCTCCCTGTGCCCGGAAATGAAGGAATACCGCAACCTGCTGGGGGTATGCCTTTTCAAGCTCGGGCGCTACGCCGAAGCGGCGGAGGAATTCGCCCATATTCTGGCCCGGCTGGACAAAGGTTCGGTCATGGACCTGCAGAACCTGGGGCTGTGCCATTTCTTTCTCGGCAACGCCAAAGAAGCCCTGCACCACCTGGAAGCCGCCCTGGCCATCGACCCCGGTCTGGAAGCCGCGCGCGCCTACAGGGACAAGATTCTTGGGGCCAAGCCCCAGTCAAGTTAGGGAACACACACCATGATGGAAATATCCCCGGCCCTGCTGGGCTTTGGCAAACTGGCCCTGGCCTTTTCCGTCATGATGGCGCTGCTCAGGTTTCGCGTGGGGCTGTGGGTGGCCATTCTTGCGGGCAGCCTGGCCATTGCCTTCACCTGCGGTCTTTCGCCGCTGCTCTGGTTCAAAACGGCGGCGGAAGTGCTGGTCCACAAGGAATTCGTGCTGCTGGCCGTGATGCTCTTTTTCATCATGCTGCTGTCTTCGGTGCAGGAGTCCACGGGGCAGAGCAAAAGGCTGGTGGAAGGCATAGAGCGCTACCTGCGCTGGCCGCGCATCCGCCTGGTCATTTTTCCCGCCCTGGTGGGGCTGCTGCCCATGCCCGGCGGCGCGCTGTTCTCGTGCCCCATGCTCAAGGCCGCCGCCAAGGACATCAGCATGACCGAGGAACACAAGGCCCTGATCAACTACTGGTTCCGCCACATCTGGGAGGCGGCCTGGCCTTTGTACCCCGGCTACATCCTGATCTGCTCCCTGCTGGGCATCCCCCTTTCCCGGCTGTGGATCTACACCTTTCCCCTGGTGTTTTTCTCCTTTGTCACGGGCTGGTTCTTTTACATGCGCCCGCTGGGGCGCTCCCGGCTGCTGCGGAACGCAGCGGACTGCGCCCTGCCCGGGGACGCCGCGCAGGCGGAGCATGCGGGCAAAGAAGCGCAAGCGGCCCGTTGCGAAGAAGCCCGGAACGCCCCTTCCCTGGGCGCCGTGCTCATGGAGGCCCTGCCCATCGCCGTCACCCTGCTGGGGGCGGGCGTCTTTGCCCTGATCATCGACGTGGCCGCCCCGGCCCTTCCCTCTCAGTTCGCCTTCATCTGTTCCCTGTTCCTCGCCATCGGCCTTGCGCTGTACCAGAACAGGGGCCGCCTCTCCGTCCCCCTGCCCCGGCTGGCCTTTTCCAGAGGCATGTGCCGCATGGTTCTGCTGGTTTACACCATATTCATCTTCAAGGACGTCGTCGGGGCCTCGGGACTGGTGGCGGACATCGGGGCCATGGGCGACAGCAGGACGGGCATTTACCTGCTGTTCATCATCCTGCCCCTGCTGTGCGGCATCCTTACGGGCATCATGGTGGGATTTGTGGGGGCGTGCTTCCCCATTCTTATCGGCGTGCTGGAGCACATGGACATGCGGGAGGAATTCCTGCCCCTTATCGTGCTGGCCATGGTCACGGGCAACTGCGGGCAGATGCTTTCGCCCCTGCACGTGTGCCTGGTGGTTTCCTGCGAGTATTTCAAGGTCACTTTCAGCGGCCTGCTCCGGTACCTGATCGGACCGGTGACGGTGCAGCTTTTTTACGGCATCGCCATGGCCTGGGCGCTGTATATGCTGGGCGCGCGGGTGTAGGGGCGGCTTCCCAATACGTCTTTTGTCCGATAGCTGCGTCAAGCGGCCCTTTTTGCTTCGGTCGAGTACGATAAGAGTACACTTCCTTCGCAAAAAGGGCCGCTTTCCTTGCTCTCGACGCAAAATCCGTTATTGGGAAACCGCCCCCAGCCTCGTTAGAGCGGATCAACTTTGAAACGCCCGCTCCGGCGCTTGACGGCGAAACAAGTTTCGCCTGCGCCTGCACGGCGGGCGGCGGTTCCCGCCGCCAGAGCAAATAACATTTTCAATGTTGCTTTGCTCTATTCCCGCAGCATCTCCAAAAACTCCGCTTCCGTCAGGATGCGCACGCCCAGCTTGCGCGCCTTGTCCAGTTTGGAGCCGGGGGCTTCTCCGGCCACCAGCAGGTCCAGCTTGCGCGAAACCCCGCCCAACACATCCGCCCCGGCGGCCTCGGCCAGCTTTTCGGCCTTGCCGCGCGGCATGGAACTCAAAGAGCCGGTGAATAAAATGGTCTTGCCCGCCAGGGGGCCTTCCGCGCCGTAATCCTTCCCGGACGCCCCGGCGGAATCCACGCCGGACGCCCCGCCGTAATCCGCGCCGGGCGCACCCGCCGGAAAATCGCCGGAAGCGGCGGCGGCAAAAGCGGTCCCCTGGTCCTTTTTCGTCCCTCCCGCGTAAGCGGCGGCATTCGCGTCCCGGTCAGTTCCGGCATCCGTCCCCGCGCCGGAAGCGCCGCCCCCCAGCATGGCCAGCAGGCTGCCCTGCGGTCCGGCCTTGCGCGCCGCTTCCGGAGCCGCCCCGGCAACGCGATCCGCTCCTTCCCCGGAAGCGGAGGAAGCGCCCATCGCTTTGGCCCGGCGCACGGGCATCACCGGCCACAGGCCCAGATCGCGCAGTTCCGCCAGCAACTTCTGGTTGCCCTTTTCCGCAAAAAAGTCGTCAATGGCCCCGGCAACTTCCGGCCCCACGTCGGGCACGGCGCAAAGCCGATCTTCCGTGGCGTCCATCAAGGCGTCCAGGGAGCCGAAGGAGCGGGCCAGGGCCTTGGCGGTCTGCTCGCCCACGTGGCGGATGCCCAGGGCGCATATAAGGCGGGGCAGGGTGGCTGTTTCCCGCGCCTCGGCCAGGGCGCGCACAATATTCTCCGCCAGCTTGTCGCCCATGCGCTCAATGACGCCGCGCTCCCGCGCCTCTTTCAGATCCTTTGCCTCAAGGCGGAACAGATCCGCCGGGGAATCGACCAGGCCCACGTCCATGAACCGTTCCACCCAGCGCGCGCCCACGCCCTGAATGTCCAATCCGGCCTTGGAGACAAAGTGCCGGATGGACTCGCGCCGCACGGCCGGACAGACCCGGTTGACGCAGCGCCAGGCGGCCTCGCCCGCCCTGCGGCGCACTTCGCCGTTGCATTCCGGGCATTGTCTGGGGAACTGGTACTCTTTTTCCGCGCCGGTGCGCAGTTCGGTCGCCGGTCCCACCACTTCCGGGATCACATCCCCGGCGCGCTGCACGATGACCGTGTCGCCGATACGCACATCCTTGGCCCGCAATTCGTCCTCGTTATGCAAGGTGGCGCGCGACACCGTCACCCCGCCCACGCTTACCGGCCGCAAAACGGCCACAGGGGTCAGCACCCCGGTGCGGCCCACCTGGATCTGGATGTCTTCCAGCACGGTGCGCGCCTGCATGGCGGCAAACTTGAACGCCACGGCCCAGCGCGGAGCGCGGGCGGTAAAGCCCAGTTTTTCCTGCAACTCCAGGCTGTTCAGCTTGGCAACCATGCCGTCCAGCTCAAAGGGAAAGTCCTCGCGCAGGGCGGCGAACTCCGCGTAGCGTTCCTCCACCCGCGCCGCGCCCGCGCACAGCATGGCCTGCGGCGCGATGGAAAATCCCAGATCGCGCACGCCCAGCATGACGGCTTCCTGCGTCTTCCAGGAGGGGGCCGGCATTTCCCACGCCAGTTCCCCCACGCCGTAGGCGATGAAGCGCAACGGGCGTTTGGCGGCGACAGAAGAATCCAACTGGCGCACGGAACCGGCCGCGGCGTTGCGCGGGTTGGCAAAGGGCTTTTGCCCCTGTGTCTCCTGGGCTGCGTTCAGAGCGGCAAAGTCTTTTTTGGTCATCACCACTTCGCCGCGCACCTCAATGAGCCGGGGAATCCCCTCCCCGCGCAGCAGCAGCGGCACATTGCGCACGGTGCGCAGGTTTTCCGTGACCACCTCGCCCGTCTCGCCGTCGCCCCTGGTCAGGGCGTATGCCAGCTTTCCCTCCTCGTAGACAAGCTCCATGGCCAGACCGTCCATTTTCGGCTCCACCCAAAAGTCCAGATCCTCTTCCCGTTTGCCCGGCAAAAGACGCAGCATCTTCTGCACAAAGTCATGCCATTCGGCGGCGGCAAACACGTTGTCCAGGCTGTACATGCGCAGGGAATGGGCGCGCGAGGGCAACCCCGCCAGCACGGCCCCGCCCACGCGAACCGTGGGAGAGTTGGGGCTTTGCAGCTCCGTATACTGTTCTTCCAGCGCCTGCAGTTCTCGGAACAGCGAATCGTATTCCGCATCGGGAATTTCCGGGTCGTCCAGCACGTGATAGCGCCAGCCGTGGTATTCCAGCAGCTTCGCCAGTTCGGCGGCGCGTTCCACGGCCCGCCCAGGCGCGCCCGACACGTCCCCCCGGCTGAAAGAAGAACCTTCGCTCACCCCCGCGCTCCTTTTGTCCGCGTCAATGCCGGCGTGGCCTTGAACCGCCCGCCGGAAATCAGGCGGGAAAAGGGGGAAGCGGCGAAAGCCGCGGCTTGTTTTTCAGGCATAAGGATCTGCTCCAGGGTTGTTCAGCGCTTGCGGCGGTTTTTATCCGCCGTTGAAATCATGCCCGGACCGGCACTCATTTCATCAACCGCCCATCGGCCGGCGTATCCCGCCCCGGCGTTCCATGCGTTGCAGGATAATGGCGGCTTTTTTGCGCACGATTCCGGAATTCGGCGTGCGCAACAGGGGCGCGGGCAGCATGGAGGCCAGCTCGGCGGCCTGTCCGGGCGTAAGGGTGGCGGCGGACCGGTTGAAATAGTGGCGGGCGGCGGCCTCGGCCCCGAAGATGCCGTCGCCCCATTCGGCCACGTTCAGGTAAATTTCCAGAATACGCTGTTTTTTCAGGGAATTTTCCAACCGCCAGGCCATAACGGCTTCCTTAAGTTTACGTATCAGGCTTTTTTCCGGCGTAAACCACAGGTTTTTGGCCAGTTGCTGAGTGATGGTGCTGCCCCCGGCGCTGAGCCGGCCTTTTTCGATGTCCCTGAACAAAGCGGCCTCCATGCCCTCGAAGTCGAATCCTTCATGATTCCAGAAGGCGTCGTCCTCCGCAATGGTCACGGCCAGCTTGAGGTTGGGGGAAATACGCCGCCAGTCCACCCAGACGTGGACCGGCTTTTTGCCCTTGCCTTCGGCCTTCCACTGCCGCTGGCGGAACTTCATGAACGAGGTGGCGGCGGGAGGCTCCGTGGCCAGGCCGGACACGGGCGGCCAGAAAAAATACCGCGCCACGTCCAGAAAAAGGGCCAGACACACCAGCAGCAGCACGCGGATAGCGCGGCGCTTAAGGGGGCCGGTCCCGGCAACAGCGCGCCACGCCCCCGCCGCCGCCCGCAACAGGCCGGTCGGGCCGGAAGGGCTCATAGAACCGGCCGGGCGGGCGGCATTTTCGCCGCCGGCAAAAAGATCCACATTTTCCACTCCCCACAGGGTCAGAACGGCGCGGCCTCACCTTCGCCCTCGCCGGTTTCCGTCCGCAGCAGATGTCCACGCAAAGCCTGAATGCGGTCGCGCAGCTCCGCCGCCCGTTCAAACTCCAGTTCGCGGGCCGCCTCGCGCATTTCGCGCTCCAGCCGCTGGATCAGGCGGGCCAGTTCGCGGGGCGAGGCATAGGCCTGCGGAGTTTCCGGCTCGGCCAGGGCGGATTTGCCGCCCCTGCCGGCGCCCTTGCCATCGCCCCTGGAACGGCTTCTCCCCTTGTTTCCGGCGTCGGGATCGGCCCCGGCAAACAGGCTGTCAAAGGGAGTGTCCACATCCTTCAGGATGGTCGTGGGGGTAATGCCGTGCAGTTCGTTGAAGCCAAGCTGTTTTTCGCGCCGCCGGGCCGTTTCGTCCATGGCCGCGCGCATGGAGGCGGTGACGGCGTCGGCGTACAGGATGACGTGGCCGCGCGCGTTGCGCGCCGCCCGGCCAAAGGTCTGGATGAGGGAACCCGCGGAACGCAAAAAACCCTCGCGGTCCGCGTCCAGAATGGCCACCAGCGAAACCTCGGGAATGTCCAGCCCTTCGCGCAGCAGGTTGATGCCCACCAGCACGTCGAATTCCCCTTTGCGCAGGGAATGGATGATGCTCATGCGCTCCAGGGTGTCGATATCCGAATGCAGGTATTTGGCGCGCAGACCCATGCCGTTCAGATATTCCGTCAGGTCCTCGGCCATGCGTTTGGTCAGGGTGGTGACCAGCACCCGGTCCCCGGCCTTGGCCCTGGCCCGGCATTCGCCCAGCAAATCGTCCATCTGCCCCCGCACGGGGCGCACTTCCACCTCCGGGTCCACCAGGCCGGTGGGCCGGATGATCTGTTCGGCCACCACGCCCTGCGAGCGTTCCTTCTCCCACGGCCCGGGCGTGGCCGAAACGTAAACGCTTTGCCCGATGCGATCCAGAAATTCCTGGAAGCTCAGGGGCCGGTTGTCCAGGGCGGAAGGCAGGCGGAACCCGTATTCCACCAGGGTGCCCTTGCGCGAGCGGTCGCCCTTGTACATGGCCCCCACCTGGGGGATGGTGATGTGCGACTCGTCCACAAACAGCAGGAAATCTTCGGGAAAGTAGTCCAGCAGGCAGGCGGGGGCCGAACCTTCACCCCGCCCGTCCAGATGGCGGGAATAATTTTCGATGCCGTTGCAGTAGCCCATCTCTTCCATCATCTCAAGGTCCAGCATGGTGCGCTGCTCAAGGCGCTGGGCTTCCAGCAGGCGGTTTTCCGCCCGGTAGCGGGACAAAACCTGTTGCAGTTCCATGCGGATATCCCCGATGGCCCGGTGCAGGTTGTCGCGGTCGGTGACGTAGTGGCTGGCCGGGTAGATGACGGTTTTGCCCACGCGCCCCAGAATTTCACCCGTCAGGGGGTCCACCTCGCTGACGGTTTCCAGTTCGTCGCCGAAAAACTCCAGGCGAAGGGCGCGCTCGTGCTGGTACGAGGGGATGACCTCCAGAACGTCGCCGCGCACCCGGAAGGTGGCGCGGTGAAAATCATAGTCGTTGCGCGTGTACTGGATGTCCACCAGGCGCGAAATGACCGAGTCCATGCTCAGCCTTTGCCCGGCCTCCACGGGAATAATCATCCGCGCGTAGTATTCCGGCGAGCCCAGGCCGTAGATGCAGGACACCGAGGCCACGATGATCACGTCGCGCCGCGTCAGCAGGGCGTGGGTGGCCGCGTGGCGCAGCTTGTCGATGTTGTCGTTGATGGAAGAGTCTTTTTCGATGTACGTGTCCGAGGACGGCACGTAGGCTTCCGGCTGGTAGTAGTCGTAATAGCTGACGAAATATTCCACCGCGTTGTGCGGGAACAGCCCCCGGAACTCGTTGTACAACTGCGCGGCCAAGGTCTTGTTGGGGGCCAGGATCAGAGCCGGGCGCGCCGCCCTGGCGATGGTCTGGGCCATGGTGAAGGTCTTGCCCGAGCCGGTGACGCCCAGCAATATCTGGTCGCGCACCCCCTGCTCCAGGTTGCTTGCCAAAAGGTCGATGGCCTCGGGCTGGTCGCCGCGCGGCTCGTACCCGGTGTGCAGTTCAAAAACCGCCGGGGGCAGTGTGGGGGAAAGGCTGTTCATAGATGTGTATTGTCGGTATGCAGCGCGGGGAGGCTCCGCCTCCCCGCAACCCTCCGGCAGGGACTTGCGTCCCTGCACCCTGTATTTGTTTGTGCAACACAGTGTGGTGAATCTGTTTTGTTCCGCCGCCCAAACGCTCCCGAACCAAGGGGGGCGTCACGACGAACGGGTCAAACCGGCAGCCCCGGAATTCCGTCCGCCCAGCTTCCCCGCCGGGTGGGTTGCTCAAGAGCCCTCTCCAGGCGTTCCAGAAATTCCGCGCGCGGCACGCAAGCGGCGCCGAAACGCAGCAGGTTGGCCGTCTCCTGCTGGCAGTCCAGCAGGGTAAAGTCGCTTGCGGCAAGGCTTTGGGCCAGATGGACCAGGGCCGCCTTGCCCGCGTTGGGCACGCGGTGGAACATGGATTCCCCGAAAAAAGCCCCGCCCAGCGAAACTCCGTACACGCCCCCGGCAAGTTCGCCATTGTGCCATGCCTCCGCAGAATGGGCAAGGCCGAGCCTGTGCAGGGCAATGTACGCCTCGACCATGTCCGGCACAAGCCAGGTGCCGCCGCCGTCCTTGCGCGGCTTGGCGCAGGCGCGGATTACCTCTTCGAAAGCCGCGTCCAGGGTAAGGGCGAAAACGCCCGAGCGTAGCGCCTTGCGCAGCGAACGCGGCACATGAATCCCGGCGGGGGCCAGTATGCAGCGCGGGTCCGGCGACCACCACAAAATGGGCTGGCCCTCGCTGTACCAGGGAAAAATGCCCGCCGCGTACGCCGCCACCAGGCGGGCCGGCGACAAATCGCCCCCCACGGCCAGCAGGCCGTCGCCTTCGGCGTGTTCGGAAGGGGGAAAGGCGGCCCCTGTGTCGTGCAGGCGGTATACGGGCATGGATTTACCGTGCGCGCGCCGGCGCGCGTTTGAGAGCCAATTAACTTTTTCAATGTTCATTGGCTCTGGCGGCGGGAACCGCCGCCCGCCGCGCAGGCGCAGGCGGAACTTGTTTCGCCGTCAAGCGCCGGAGCGGGCGTTTCAACGTTGCTCTGCCCTGAGACGGCAGCAGGGACTTTGCCGGGAATATTCCGGGCGGGGCGCGTAAAGGAACAGCAGTCTGCCACAGAGACCCCCGCGCGGCAAGATTTTGTAACAGCTTGATTTTAAATGCTCCGGCAACGGTATTGCCTTATAAAGGGGTGCAAGATAGAAGACGCGGATGCACCTTATTATTCTTACTTCCACCAAAAGCCGCAGCGGCGGGGCCAGACAGGCCCTGTACCTGGCGCAGGGCATGGCCGCCCGCGGCCACACCGTGCACTTTTTCACGCGGGAAGGCTCCCGCGTCAAGGACATCGCCCAAAACTGCGGCCAGGTGCACAGCCTGGACGAGGCCGGTTCCTGGCGGGCCAGCATCGAGGCCGTCATGCCCGCGAAGGGCGAACCCTGTGTGGTGCACGCCTTTCATAACGCGGCCGTCAAGCGCGTGGCATGGTGGGGCCTGTTCTGGAAAAAACGCGCTGTGATCGCGGCCCACCGGGGGGTGCTGTACCGTCCCGGCAACCCCCTGCCTTACTGGTCGCCGGGCATCGACTGCTTTTTGGTGAATTCCGAAGCCTGCGCCCGCGTGCTGCGCGGCGTGGGCCTGCCCCGGCGCAAGGCGCGCGTGGCGCCCAACGCCGTGCCCGACGAGCGCCTCGTCCCGGCGGGACCGCCGGGCGAAGTGCGGCGCACGCTCGGCATCGGGGAAAAGGACCTTGTTTTCGGCGCGGTGGTCAACAACAGCCCGGTCAAGGGGGTGGAAAGCCTGGCGCGCGCCTTTGCCCGCGCCTTTCCGGCCCGGCCCGGGCAGCCGCGGGGGGTCTTGCCGCGGCCGGAACCGCCCCTGGCCCGGCTGCTCCTCGTGGGCTGCAATCGGGAACTCTGGTCGGACTTGCTGCGCGAACTGGGCATCGCCGGCCGCGTCCATATCGTCCCCTATACAGAGGACGTGGCCGGGCACCTTGCCGCCATGGACGTTTTCGTATTTTCCTCGCTGGCCAAACCGGCCCAGGAGTCCATGCCCAATACCCTGCTGGAGGCCTTGCGCATGGGCCTGCCCGCCATTGGCAGCCGGGTGGCCGCCGTGCCCGAAATACTGGAAAACTGCGGCCTGCTCTACCCCCCCGGCGATGTGGAGGCCCTTTGCGCCGCCCTGCTGCGCATGGCCGAAGACCCCGCCCTGCGCAAGGAGATGGCCGCCGCCGCCCTGCGCGAAGGGGACCGCTACCGTCCTGAAGTCCGCCTGGACCTGGTGGAAAGCATCTACACGGAACTTTTGCGCGGCAAGGGGCTGCTGCCGTGAGCCCGAACAGCGTGGACGAAAAAAAACTTCCGGGACGGCGCGCTTCATCCCCCGCCCAAAGGAGCGGGCTGTGAGCCGGCGCGGACACGGGGGCGAGGTCTACGCCCTGGCCCGCGCCATGCGCGCCGAGCCGGGACGGTTCACGGACTTCAGCAGCAACGCCAACATCTTTGCCGCCGGCATCACGGAATCGCTGATCAAGGCCACGCCCTATCCCTTTTTGCACTATCCGGACACGTCGGCCGGGGCGCTTGTTCAGGCCCTGTCCGAATACGAAAACGTCGCGCCTGACCGCATTCTGCCCGGCAACGGCGGGGCCGAGCTTATCTGGCTGACCATGCAGGGCCTTGCCCCGCGCAAGGTGCTGTTCATCGGGCCCATATTCTCCGAATACGTCAACGCCTGCGAAGCCCTGGGCATACCTTGCGAAATTCTGCCCACCCTGCCGGAAAACGATTTCACCTGCACCGCCGAGGATCTGAAAAGGCTGTGGGACACCAGCGCCGATCTGGTGGTGCTGTGCACCCCCAACAACCCCGCCGCCGTCACCTACCCCAACATGCCCGCCCTGCTGCGCATGCTGCGCGCGCCGCGCGTGCTTATAGACAACAGCTACCGCGAATTCCTGTACGGCCTGGAAGAATACGGGGAAAACCACCTGAACGCTTACGCCGCCCAGGCGCGGCCCGGCGTTTCCGTACTGACCCTGCACAGCGCCACCAAATTTTTTTGCTGTCCCGGCATCCGCCTGGGATACCTTATGGGCGAACGCACCCAAATCGCCCGCATCGCCGCCCGGCGGCCCGCCTGGACCGTCAGCCCCTTTGCCCAGGAGATGGGCCTGAAATTCCTGGAACACATCGACGCGTACCGCCAAACCCTGCCCGCCTTGCAGGGCGCCGTCATGCATATGGGCAGGGAATTGCGCCGTCTTTCCCGCGTAAACCCCCAGCGGGTCTTTGAGGGGCCGGGTTTTCTGTGCTGCGGCCTGGCGCCGGGTCTGGACGCGGCAAGACTGTGCGCGGCCCTTTTGGCCCGGCGCATCATCGTGCGCGACTGCGACACCATACCCGGCATGCCGCGCGGCTTTTTCCGCGTACAGGCCAGGCCGCGCGAGGATGCCGACGCCCTGCTGGACGCCTTGCGCGAAGTTTAGCCCGCCACTCATCGTCCGGCGGCAAACCGGCCCGCCGCCAGCCCCACGCCGCCCGCCGCGCAGGCGTAGGCGAAACTTGTTTCGCCGTTAAGCGCCGGAGCGAGCGTCTCAAAGTTACTCTGCTCTGGCAGATCCGCCGCCCTCTCCCCGGCATCCCTTGAACATCCCGGCGTTTGGGCGTAGAAGGACAAGGGTCCGCAACAGCTTTTAGAGCAAATTATCATTGAAAATGCTACGTTGCTCTGCGGCGGAAACCGCCGCCCGCGGCGCACGTAGGCGAAACCTGTTTTGCCGTTACGCGCCGGAGCGAGCGTCTCAGAGTTACTTTGCTCTACGGAGGCATCATGTACATCGTCACCGGCGGCGCCGGGTTCATCGGCAGCGCCATGGTCTGGAAGCTCAACACCCTGGGCATCGACAACATCCTGGTGGTGGACAACCTGGGATGCACTGAAAAGTGGAAAAATCTGGTCAACCGCTCCTTTTCCGCGTACATGCACCGCGACGAATTCATAAAGCGGGTGCGGGAGGACAGCCTTGAGGAGCGCGTAACCGCCATTATTCACATGGGGGCCTGTTCCTCCACCACCGAACGCGACGCCGACTTTTTGATGCGCAACAACCTGGAATACAGCAAAAGCCTGTGCCTGTATGCCCTGCGCAAAAACGCCCGCTTCATCAACGCCAGCAGCGCTGCCACTTACGGCGACGGCTCCCTGGGCTTTGACGACGACATCCGCCGCCTGCGCGACCTGCGGCCCCTGAACATGTATGGGTACTCCAAGCACCTGTTCGACCTGTGGGCCCTGCGCGAAGGGCACCTTGACGCCATAGCCTCGCTGAAGTTCTTCAACGTCTTCGGCCCCAACGAACAACACAAGGGCGACATGCGCAGCGTAGTGAACAAGGCCTTTCACCGCATCGGCGAAGCCGGCTCCATGCAGCTTTTCCGCTCCGGCGACCCGGCTTTTGCCGACGGCGGCCAGATGCGCGACTTCGTCTACGTCAAGGACTGCGTGGACGTCATGTGGTGGCTGCTGGAGCATCCGCGCGTCAACGGCGTCTTCAACGTGGGCCAGGGCAAGGCCCGCACCTGGAACGATCTGGTCACCGCCGTGTTCAAGGCCATGGAACTGCCCGTGAACATCGAATACGTCCCCATGCCCGATCACCTGGCGGGCAAGTACCAGAATTTTACCGAAGCCCGCATGGACCGCCTGCGCGCGCTGGGGTATTCCGCCCCCATGCGCAGGCTGGAGGACGGCGTCGCCGACTATGTACGCCGCTACCTCATGCGCCCGGACCCCTGCCTGTGATTCCCGCAACCGACAAGGAGCCCCCCATGCCGTCCCCCTGTTCCCAGCGCCTTGCCATAGCCGACGCCCTTACCGCCAGGGCCGGGCTGGACGCCGTCACCGTCTGCGGCTGGGTGCGCACCCGGCGCGACGCCAAGGACCTTTCCTTTCTGGAACTTAACGACGGCTCGTGCCTTGCCAACATCCAGGTCATTGTCGACGCCGGCACCCCGGCCCATGCGGCTCTTGAGCCGGTAAACACCGGGGCCGCCGTTCTGGTGCGGGGCGCCCTGGTGGAATCGCCCGGCAAAGGCCAGAAGTGGGAAGTGCGCGCCGAAACCCTGGATCTGCTGGGTCCGGCGGATCCGGATGCGTTTCCTTTGCAGAAAAAACGGCATTCCGACGAATTTCTGCGCACCATCGCCCACCTGCGGCCACGCACCAACAAATACGGGGCCATGTTTCGCATCCGGTCCGAGGCGGCCTTTGCCGCGCACGAGTATTTTCGCGAACACGGCTTTTTTCACGTGCACACGCCCATCCTTACCGGATCGGACTGCGAGGGAGCGGGCGAAATGTTCCGGGTGACCACCCTGCCCCTTAATGCCCCCGCCAAAACCGGCCCCGCCCCGGAAAATCCCTTTGCGGAGGATTTCTTCGGCCGCGAGTGCAGCCTTACGGTCTCCGGCCAGCTTGAGGCGGAAAACATGGCCCTGGCGCTGGGTAAAGTCTACACCTTCGGCCCCACTTTCCGGGCCGAAAATTCCAACACCCCCCGCCACTGCGCCGAATTCTGGATGATTGAGCCGGAAATGGCCTTTGCCGACCTGGAAGACAACATGGATCTGGCCGAGGATTTCACCCGCGAGGTGGTGCGCCGGGTTATCAACCGCTGCCCCCAGGACATCGATCTGTTCAACCGCTTTGTGGATACCGGCCTGCTGGACCGCCTGCACAAGCTTGTCAACGAGCCCTTCGCCCGCGTCAGCTACACGGAGGCCGTGGAAATCCTGCAAAAAAGCGGCAGGGTTTTTGAGTTCCCCGTCTTTTTCGGCACCGACCTGCAAACCGAGCACGAGCGCTTTCTGGCCGAAGATCACTTCGGCAGGCCCGTCATCGTGTACGACTACCCCAAGGCCATCAAGGCCTTTTACATGCGCCTGAACGACGACGGTAAAACCGTGGCCGCCATGGACGTGCTGGTGCCCCGCATCGGCGAACTGGTGGGCGGCAGCCAGCGCGAAGACCGCCTGGACGTGCTGGAGGCCCGCATCCGCGAGCTGGGGCACAAAATCGAGGATTACTGGTGGTATCTTGATCTGCGGCGCTTCGGCTCCGCGCCGCACGCCGGATTCGGACTGGGGTTCGAGCGGCTGCTCATGCTCCTTACCGGCATCACCAACATCCGCGACGTCATCCCCTTTCCCCGCACGCCCAACAACCTGGAATTTTAACATGCAAAAACTCGAAACCGCCCCCAAAAACTGCTGGGAAGTCTATAACACTCCCAAGGACGTCAAGGCCATGGACGCCCTGGCCGCCCGTTATCTGGAATTTCTCAGCCAGTGCAAAACGGAGCGCGAAACCATCGCCTACGTGCGCCGGCGCCTGGAAAAGGCCGGATTCGCCGAAGGCGCGGGCAAGGACAAGGCCTTGTTCCACCTGCACGGCAAAACCCTGTTCGCGGCCCGCAAGGGCAAGGCTTCCCTGGCAAAGGGCCTGCGGCTTATCTGCGCCCACGCCGACGCCCCCCGCCTGGATCTCAAGCAGCGCCCCCTGCAGGAGCAGGCCCACGTGGGCCAGGCCAAAACCCACTATTACGGCGGCATCCGCAAATACCAGTGGCTGGCCCGCCCCCTGGCCGTGCACGGCGTCATCGTGCGTGAAAACGGCGAAACCCTGCCCGTGATCCTGGGCGAAGACGCCGGCGAGCCGGTCTTCACCATTGCCGACCTTTTGCCCCACCTGGCCCAAGGCCAGGCCGAACTGCCCATCGCCAAGGCCTTTGAGGGCGAAAAGCTTAATCTTATCTTCGGGCACAAGCCGCTGGAAGGCAAATCCCCCTCGGGCAGGAACAAAGACAAGAATGATGCGCCCAAAGAGCCGGTCAAGGCTCACATTCTGGCCCTGCTCCACAAAAAATACGGCATCACCGAAGAAGATCTGTACTCCGCGGAATTGCAGGCCGTGCCCGCCGGCCCGGCCCGCTGGGTGGGCCTGGATTCCTCCCTTATCGGCGGTTACGGGCAGGATGACCGCATCAACGTGTTCATCGCCCTGGAGGCCCTGCTGGACACCGGCAAAAACGCCTCTGCCCATACCCGCTGCGTAATGTTCTGGGACAAGGAGGAAATTGGGTCCGAAGGCTCCACCGGGGCCAAATCGCGGTTTTTTGAATACTGCGTGCAGGATCTGCTGGCCGCCTGGGAGCCCAAAACGCGCTTCTCCACCGTCATGCTGGCCACCAAGGGCATTTCCGCCGACGTCCACGCCGCTGTGGACCCCGACTGGCAGGATCTGCACGAAAAACTCAACGCCGCCTATATCGGGCACGGACCGTGCTTTTGCAAGTTCACCGGCCACCGGGGCAAGTACGAGGCCAACGACGCCCATCCGGAATACGTGGGCTGGCTGCGCGGCGTGCTCAACGCCAAAAGCATTCCCTGGCAGATGGCGGAACTGGGCAAGGTGGACGGCGGCGGCGGCGGCACTGTGGCCATGCATCTGGCCGCCTACGGCATGGACATCATCGACTGCGGCCCGGCCATCCTTTCCATGCACAGCCCCTTCGAACTTTCCAGCAAAGCCGACATTTATGCGACTTTTCTGGCTTTTTCCGCATTTCTTCAAGCATGACTTTGACTTTTCCACCTTAACCAACGGAAGCCACCATGCCTTACGTGAACATCAAAGTCACCGGCGGCAAAGAAGCCCCCACCCCGGAGCAGAAGGCCGCCCTTATCAGGGGCGTCACGGATCTGCTGGCCTCTGTCCTGGGTAAAAACCCCGCCACCACTGTGGTCGTCATCGACGAAGTGGACATGGACAACTGGGGCATCGGCGGGGAATCCGTCACTGTCCGCCGCGCCAACGCGGCGGGAAAGTAGGAAGAGCCGGCGGGAGAGGGGAAGGCCGCCGTTTGAAAAAGGCGGCCTTCCCCTCCCCCCGCACCCCTTTCCTCCAACTTTTTAGTTGTTCAAGCGGTCAATTGGTGTATTCTAGAGGTGATTAACTTTGAGACGCTCGCTCCGGCGCTTAACGGCGAAACAAGTTTCGCCTACGCCTGCGCGGCGGGCGGCGGTTCCCGCCGCCAGAGCAAATAAACATTTTCAATGTTCATTTGCTCTGGCCGGGTGAAGCCCCTGAGCGCCCAACCCGAGAATGTGCCAGGCAAGCACGGCCGCCGCCTTT